>NZ_DATMRK010000084.1:0-187437 GCF_035566375.1 Collimonas sp. | reverse complement strand
ACGGTGGTTGCCGGCGGCAATATCGATGAAGTGCACCTGCGTCCGAACAAGGCGGTGGAGTACAAGTCGGTGGCGGCGGTGATGGCTTCGGCGCAACGGCTGGGCGTGACCAAGATCGGTATCGTTGGTAACGAGCAGTTCATGGATAGGTAAGTAGTATTTGTTTTCTGTACCAGAGGATAGGCAGGGTTAGGACAGGTTAAAGTCCTTACACCTGCCTATTTTCGTTTTCGATTGAAAGAAGAGCTATGTCCAAATTACGATTTGCACCAATTTTCATCTTGTTGGCAGCCGTGAGCGTGACCACCGCGCTGCCCCTGGCTGGTATGGCTCCGCTGGCCTATGCCGCGGATGACAGCGCTAAAGCCGAGACCGTGCGTCCGGAAATAGGTAAGCCGCTGCAGGCAGCGCAGGCTCTCCTCAAAGAAGAAAAATTCAAAGAAGCGCTGGCCAAGATCGCTGAAACAGACGCTGTCAGCGATAAGACAGCTTACGAAATTTATTTCATCGACCGTCTGCGTGGCGCCGCTGCGGCGCGCGCCGGCGATACCAAGCTGGCTGGAAGCTCGTTTGAAGCAGTGATTGCTTCCGGGCGTCTTACTCCAGACGAACAAGCCAAAATTGTGCACGCGCTAGGCAGCTTGTACTACGATGCAGAAGATTATCCCAAGGCGATTATCTGGCTCACGCGTTCGCTGAAAGAGGGCGGCAACGACCCGCAAACGCGGACCCTGCTGATCCAGTCCTACTATCTGAGCAACGATATTCCACGCGCCACCAGCGAGCTGCAAAAAGACATCGCGGCGGACGAGAGCGCCGGCCGGACGCCATCCGAGCAAACCTTGAAATTGCTGGTCAGCTGCGCACTCAAGGCCAACGATAAGCCCGCCTATCTGAGCTCGCTGGAAAAGCTCAACACCTATTATCCAAAGAAAGAATATTGGCTCGACATCCTCAGCCGCATCCAGAGCAAACCAGGCTTTTCTGACCACCTCACCCTGGATCTGTATCGCTTGAAAGCCGCTGCCGTGCAGCTGCAGACCAGCGGCGAATTCACCGATGTGGCGCAGCTGGCGTTGCTGGCGGGATTCCCGGCCGAAGCGAAAAAGTTACTCGACCAGGGCTATCAGTCGGGTGTCTTGGGCAGCGGCCCGGACGCAGCCAAGCAAAAGCGTCTGCGCGACCAGGCTAACAAAGGGATCGCTGATGATCAGCGGACCATGGCGCAAAGCGAAGCCTCGGTATCCAGCACCAAGGAAGGCACCGGCCAACTCAATCTCGGTTATGCATTGGTCACTGCCGGCCAGTTTGACAAGGGTCTGGCGCTGATGGAGAGCGGTTTGAAAAAAGGCGGGCTGAAGCGTACTGAAGACGCCAAATTGCATCTGGGTATCGCGTATCAACTGGCGGGACAGAAAGACAAGGCAATCGAGGCATTCAAGTCGGTGCAAGGGACGGACGGCACGGCCGATCTGGCGCGCTTGTGGATAGTGCAGGTGAACCATCCCCTCAAATGATTTAAGGCGGAAGCTGGGGCAACAGGCCCTAGCCTTCAGGAAGACAGAGTCGTCTGCGATTGTCCGCAGCGGCTCTGTTTTTTTATGGGTCAGTGATTCGAAGCGACGATGGCTTGTCCAAGAAAAACCAAGTAGTTAATTTTAGTGAGCATCTGGAATCCTGATGGGCGCGCGCAGTGCTGCAGCGGCATCCTCGCCCGAGATCATTTGCACACCAGTCGCTTTGGATCTCTTGACCGGGATACTGCTGCCGGTGACATAGATGACTTCTTCCCTACTGGATGCAGTGTTCGAATCCGTGCCAGAACTTGCGCAGGCAGACAGAATCGGCAAAATAAAGGCGCAAAATATTAGTTTTTTCATGATGTTATTTGCTTTGTCTCCGAAGGTTGGAAAATACGGGTTGTTAAATACCGATCGATAGATCCATGTGTTACATGTTGTTACATTGCGGAAACACAAGATAGCATAACTGCATCTAAAAAAACAATATTGCAAAATTTTTTATGCATTTTCGGGAAAGCCGCCGCTGCCGCTGTCAGATTGGCATCGTGCGGAATCGATGATATGGTGCTTCTCTTACGCCGCAGCCACCAGCCAGAGGCGTATTTCTCCAGCTTTGCTCATCTGATTTCATCCAAATCACAACGGACAAAACATGCACCTCAAACTGCACCTCAAACACGCACTAGCCTTATCCGCCATCCTCACCAGCGGCGCCAGTATCGCCCAGCAATGCCATGCCGGCAGCCAGGCGCTGACTTATCCGATCAGTAAAAAAATCGACCAGGTAGACGACTACCACGGCGTCAAGGTAACCGACCCTTATCGCTGGCTGGAGAATGGCAACAGCGACGATACCAAGGCGTGGATAGAGGCGCAAAACAAACTGACGCAAGGCTTCCTGGAGAAAATCCCAGCCCGTGAAGCGATTCGCGAACGGCTGACCAAGCTGTGGAATTTCGAACGTTTCAGCGTGCCCTTTAAAGAAGGCGGCCGCTATTTCTATAGCCGTAACGACGGCCTGCAAAACCAGGCAGTCTTATACACCGTCAAACAACCCGATGACGCGCCGCGTTTGCTGCTCGATCCCAACCAACTGGCGGCAGACGGCACCGTGGCGCTGGCAGGGATTGCGGTCAGCCCGAATGGCAAGTACCTGGCCTATGGCACTGCTGCGTCCGGCTCCGACTGGAACGAATGGAAAGTACGCGACATCGAAAGCGGCAAGGACACCGCCGATCATTTGCAATGGGTAAAATTCTCGGGCGCATCCTGGACCCACGATAGCTCCGGGTTTTTCTACAGCCGCTACGACGCACCGAAAGAAGTGACCAAGCTGGCCGACGTCAATTATTTTCAAAAACTGTATTTCCATAAAATCGGCACGCCGCAAAACGACGACGTCCTGGTTTACGACCGGCCGGATCAAAAGGAATGGGGCTTCGCCGGCCACGTTACCGACGACGGCAAATATCTGATCGTCAGCATTTCGCAAGGCACCGAACAAAAGAATCGCGTGTACTACAAAGACCTCAGCAAAAAAGATGCGGCAATGCTGCCCTTGCTTGACGATTTTGACGCGTCCTACGATTTCATCGATAACGATGGCCCGGTATTTTTGTTCAATTCCAACAAGGATGCGCCCAAGGGCCGGATCATCGCGATAGATACGCGCCAGCCCGCTGCCGCCAAATGGCGAGTGATCGTGCCCGAGGCTGAACAAACCTTGCAAAGTGCGAACCTGGTCGACCAACGTCTGGTAGTGGATTATCTGAAAGATGCGCGCAGCCAGGTCAAGGTATTCACGCTGGAAGGCAAGCTGATACGCGAGGTGGCTCTGCCAGGAATAGGTTCCGCCAGCGGCTTTGGCGGCAAGCGCCATGACAAGGAAACCTTCTATTCGTTTACCGGTTTTACCACGCCGGCGGCGATTTACCGCTATGACCTGGCAAGCGGCAAGAGCAGCTTGTACCGGCAACCGAAAGTGGCTTTCGATCCAAGCGCTTTCGAGACGCGCCAGGTTTTCTACAGCAGCAAGGATGGCACCCAAGTACCGATGTTCATCGTCTCGAAAAAAGGCTTGAAGCTGGATGGCGGCAATCCGACTTATCTGTACGGTTACGGCGGTTTCAACATTTCACTGACACCGGCGTTCTCGGTCGCCAATCTGGCCTGGATGGAAATGGGCGGCGTGTATGCCTTACCGAATCTGCGCGGCGGTGGCGAATACGGCAAAGCCTGGCATGAAGCCGGCACCAAACTGCAAAAGCAAAACGTGTTCGACGATTTCATCGGCGCTGCACAGTGGCTGATCGCGAATAAATACACGTCGCCGCAAAAGCTGGCGATTGGCGGCGGCAGCAATGGCGGCCTGCTGGTCGGCGCCACCATGGTGCAACGCCCGGAATTGTTCGCCGCCGCGATGCCGCAAGTAGGCGTGATGGATATGCTGCGCTTCCATAAATTCACCATCGGCTGGGGCTGGACTTCGGACTACGGCTCTTCCGACAATGCCGATGAATTCAAAGCCTTGTATGCCTATTCGCCGCTGCATAACCTGAAATCCGGCACCTGTTATCCGGCGACACTGGTGACCACCGCCGATCACGACGATCGTGTGGTGCCGGCCCACAGCTTCAAGTTTGTCGCCACCGAACAGGCCGATCAGGCCGGCGCTGCACCGGTGCTGATCCGTATCGATACCAAGGCCGGACACGGCGCCGGAAAGCCGACCTCGAAGTTGATCGACGAGGTTGCCGACCGCTGGGGATTTTTGACCAAGGTGCTGGACATGCATATTGCGCCTAACGCCGATGCGGTTGCCGGCGAGCCGCTCAAGCCATCGGCGAATTGATAGAGCTCGAATAGCCGTTAGGGATGATCGGCTGCAAAAATAGCTGAGCGGTCCATATTTCACCGGTTTCTTGGTCAATAGCTAGCTATTGACACTGCGAACCCGGCAAAATCTGTCCTCGCTCGGCTATTTTTTCGCTTCGATCCCCTAAGTCCGACAGGCTGCTAGCTGTGCACAACAGCTACGCAACGGCCGCACGCCAGCAGTCATCCACTCTTTCTTCCTGTCAGTGCATTTATAAGAGTTTTCGTAATTCTAAATGTGTTGTAAATTTATTAGCTTTTCGTGTGACATATTTCCCCATCATTGAATTTATACGTGGGGAGTTTGAACATGGTGACGGAACGAGGATTGTCATGTGCTTTGCGACTGATGCTGTCAGGCAGCGTAGCGGTGGGCTTGGGGCTGGCGGGCAATGCGGTCATGGCACAGGAAAGCAGGGCGGCAGAAAAGACCGAAGAAAAGACGGAAGAGCAGGCGCCGCTGCAACGGATTGAAATTACCGGCTCATCGATCAAGCGGATTGCGGCGCAAGGTGCATTGCCGATCACCGTTATCAAGGCCGACGATTTCACCAGACT
This sequence comes from Collimonas sp., assembly GCF_035566375.1. Classification (GTDB taxonomy): domain Bacteria; phylum Pseudomonadota; class Gammaproteobacteria; order Burkholderiales; family Burkholderiaceae_D; genus Collimonas. Next base: position 182,482 of record NZ_DATMRK010000084.1, on the reverse strand, counting down.
GGGATCGACTACAGCGGCTGAAGTCTTGTCCAGTATCGCGGGCAACCAGACTCAATTCAATACGTCGTCCAACGTTGGCGCCGGCAGGACGGCTGGCGCGACCGCTGACTTGCGCGGTCTGGGTGACAACAAGACGCTGGTGCTGTTGAACGGCCGCCGTTTGGCCAATAGCGCGTTTGACGGCTCGGCAGTCAATTTAAACGTGATTCCAGTTGCCGCGCTGGACCGGGTTGAAGTACTGCGCGACGGCGCTTCTGCGATCTACGGTACCGATGCGATCGGCGGCGTCATCAACTTCATCACTAAACGTTCGTACACAGGCCTGAACCTGAGCGCGGAAGGCGTCTTGCCTCAGCAAGCTGGCGGCGCTGAAAAACGCGTCAACCTGTCGGGCGGTATCGGCGACCTGGACCAGGATCGCTACAACTTCTTTGGCGTGATCGACTATCACAGCCAAAACGGCGTGAAGGCCGGCGATCGCAATTTTGCCAGACAGGGCGGTCAGAATCCTGGTGTCGGCTTGAACGCCAGCAGCGGCAATTCCTATCCCGCCAACTACTACGACATCAATGCCGGGCAGTCTGGCAATCCTTACGCCGCCTCCGGTTGCAGGCCGCCATATGCATTTACGCGAGGCCGCAGTTGTCGCTATCTCAGCCAGGCAGATATCGGCATTATCCCGAAGTCGGAGGAAATCGCTTTGATAGGTAAGGGCTTGTTCAAGCTGGACGCCGATAATACGGCGTCGATTGAATACCTGCACGCGGAAAGCAAGGTCAAGACACATATCGCCGGTGACGTGTTTGCCGGCGACGGCACAGGTGGCGACGGCGACTACGTGATCAATCCCCGCAGTCTGTATTACCCGGGTCATGGCGTCACACCGGGTAGCGCAAGCGGCGGTCCCTTGTCGCTCAACTGGCGTTCAGAGGAAGCCGGTCAACGTGTCAGTGAATCCAAAAACAGTACTGACCGTCTGTTGCTCAGCCTGGACGGTACGCAGGCCGGCTGGGATTACAAGACTGGCCTGGCTTACGCAATGAGCAAAGCCAGTGATGCTTTGGTCAGCGGCTATCTGAACAACAACATGATCAGAGACGGCTTATTGCAAGGCGTCATCAATCCTTTCGGGCCGCAGAGCGCGGCTGGGGCTGACTATCTGAATCGTGCGCAGGTGCGCGGTGTTAACCTGAATGCCAAGACGCAGGTGAGTTCGCTGGATTTCACCGCCAGCCGTGAACTGTGGCAGTTGCCGGCTGGCCCGCTTGGTTTTGCACTGGGCGGAGAATTCCGTCAGGAACGCGCCGACTTTAACGTTAATTACGCACTTGCCAAACTGTCGGAAAGTACCGGTTCGCAAGACGCCAAGTCAGCCTCCGGCAACCGCAACGTAAAAGCGCTGTTCACGGAATTTAGCGTGCCGATCGTGAAGACGCTGGAGGCGCAATTCGCATTGCGCCAGGATAGTTATAGCGACGTCGGCAGCACGCTTAATCCCAAGCTGGCGCTGCGTTTTCAACCTGCCAGACAGATCATGTTCCGCAGTTCGTACAGCACCGGTTTCCGGGCGCCGAGCTTGTATGAAATAAATGATCCGAATTCAAAGACATATACAGCGGCTCCTTACAATGATCCCGTCTTGTGCCCAGGCGGCGCTGCTGCCCGGGGTGGCATTGCCGCGCGCGACTGCGGGCAGCAATTCATGAGAATGACCGGCGGTAACAAGCGGCTGCAACCGGAAAAATCCAATTCGTTCATGCTGGGGATGGTGATTGAACCGGCGAAGAATCTGACCGCTTCCGCCGATTATTGGAATATCAAAATCAAGAACCAGATTTCCGTGATACCGGAGAACGATATCTTTGCAGATCCGAATAAGTACGCAGATAATTTCGTGCGCAATCCGGATGGTTCCTTGAACCACATCATCGACACCAGGGTCAACCTGGGCAATGTCCATACTTCAGGTTTCGATCTTGGTTTTGCATGGCGTATTCCAAAGACTGCCTGGGGAAATTTCGGCTTGTCTCTGGATGGCACTTATATCACCCAATACGACTATCAATCCGAACTGGGCGGTCCTTACCAGAACAACCTGGCCGAGTATGCGAATGGCATGGTGATTTTTCGCTGGCGCCATACAGCGGCGTTCGATTGGAGCAAAGGTCCGTGGAGTGCTGCTGTCCAGCAGGTTTACACTACCGGTTATCGGGATCAAAACGGTAGCCAGGTTTCTGCGGCTTACAAGGACCATCAGGTCGCTTCGTATACTCGTTACAATCTTTCCGGCAGCTATACCGGCTTCAAGAACCTGACCTTGGCCGCCGGCATCAAGAACCTGCTGAATACGGATCCACCGGCCTCCAACGTAACTGACAATTTTCAAAGTGGTTACGATGCACGTTACGCCGATGCTGTTGGCCGTGCGTTTTTCGTCCGCGGCAACTATCGATTCTAGATTCAAAAAACCAGCGGCTGGATAAGCCGCTGATTTTTATATATTGGATACCTTACTGTCGGAATCTGCATATGTTTCACGAAACTTTTTCCTCATGCTGCATGTCGTGGTATTCCTGTTTCAAGCCCATGTAACATTCGCAAGATCTGGCTTCCAGGCCCTCCCTGTCCAGCACCGTCATGTGTCCGCGCGCATATTGGATCAATCCTTCATCCTGCAGTTTGCCGGCTGCTTCGGCAATCGATTCGCGCCGCACGCCCAGCATCGCAGCTATTGAACTTTGGGTGACACTGATTTCGTTGCCGGGCAAGCGATCCAGCGTCTGCAACAGGCAACGGCATAATTGCTGTTGGACGCTATGATGCCGGTTGCAGACTGCGGTTTGCGACATTTGCGCAAGCAGTGTCTGCGTATAGCGCAGTAACAATTGTTGCAAGGCGCCGTTGCGAGAAAATTCTTCTGCCAGAACGCTGGCCTTAAGCCGGAATCCATAACCTGCGCTTTTCACCATCGCCCGATTCAGGCTCTTGCCGCCGCCCATAAACAGGGACACGCCCAGCACACCTTCATTGCCGATAACCGCAGTTTCCGCTGAGCCGCCATCTTTCATTTCGTGCAGCAGGGAAACGATGCTGCTGGTCAGAAAGTAAATATGATGCAGCTGGCTATCTGCCTCGCATACGGTCATGCCGAACGGCATTGCGACAAATTCCAGATGCGGCAGCAGGCGCCTGAAATCCTCCGCCGGCAGGGCGCCGAGTATGTGATTTTGCAAGGGGTTGTGACCGTATAGTCCGGCAATCCGTAGCGAGGTGAGGTTTTGCGTGCCGGGTTGTATCAGATCGCTGGCGTTTTTCCCGCGCAGGACCGATAGGAGTGCCGTGTTATTTTTCGTGCTCTTTTTCAAGCTGCTGCAACCATTCAATACGTAAGCCATCGCCATCTCCTTTAAGGATGTGGTGGAATTTCTGTGTATTGATCATTGCATCGGTAGCAGGTTTTCGAAATCAGCGCTTGTCTTCTTCTGCTGTAGGAATGCGCTGACACGGTCAGCTTGGCATTGTGCCCAGAGAAAACGCGGCTGCCGCTTTGCGCCAACCGCGTCTGCTTGCCTAGGGGGCTGCACGCTTGCCGTGCGTTCGCACTCCCAGATCAGCCGAAAAAATCACCCGAAATTAAGCGAAATCAAGCGCTAACAGACCCTAGCTGCCGCTTGAAGCGCTGGCGCCCGAGGCTGCCGGGGCGGTGGTGTCAGGAGCCGATGGAGCAGCGGCTGGCGGAGCGACTGCAGGTGCAGCCTGTTGTGCTGCCGGGGGAGTTGTTGCTGAAGGTGCATTGGCGTCATCCGTTTTTTTACATCCGCTGACCGCGATCATGGCAATTGCCGCAACGATAAGTGTCTGTTTGAATAACATATTCTCTCCTTTGCAAGGGCGCAGCATGTCAAACTGCCACCATTAAAAAAATAAAAACGAACTGCTAATGTTTAACTGCTGACGCTTATATCTTTGTGCAAAAAACCGCGAATGTAAAGTTTGAATCTGTAGTTTTAATCTCAGTCAATGCGGCAACAGCAGCTTGCATGCGGCTGCAAGCCGGGCGCAGCGGACGATGATCACCATTTTCCCAGGCGACACGCTAAGTTGGCTGGCGCACAAAATCCATCGGCGTTAGCAATTAATCTTGATCGCGTAATGACACGATAAATCGATCTTGCGGTTTGTCAGCGCAGCAAGCCTGCATTGAATGCAGGACTGTTCGCAGCGATCCATGATCATCTTTGTAAAGGACTTACCATGAAAAATATTCACGCTCTGATGTTGGCCGTTTCTGCATTGCTATGTATTAATCTGGCTCAGGCTCAAACCGCAACTTCTGCCGAGGGCGCTGTTATTGCGCCGGCAGGCAGCGCCGGTGTTAACGCCACTGCCACTACATCCGTCGCTTCCCCTAGCGATCCGCTGGTGCAAAAGCGGCAAGCTGACAGTGACGCAAAGACGGAATACAAAGTTAAGAAAAAAATTGCAAAAGCAAATATGAAAATAGAGAAAGCGGAGGCGAAATCCGATTTGAAACAAGAGAAACTGGAATCGAAGGACGCCCGCGACAAGGCAATGGCAAGCGATCCGATCCCCAAATAAAAGAACGATTCGACATTTGTCATCGACGCCGGCCGCCTGCGAGTGCTACCCCGCAGGCGGCCGCATACCGAAGAAATCAGATATCTTCAAGCGAACTCCTTGTTGGTGAAGTTTGACGCACGTTACGCATAACGCAACAACCTACTAGCGCAAAGCAACGCTTGACATTACTATTCCGGCATCACAAAGGAATAGCTTATGCCGCATCCCACCTCTCTATCCAGTTTTGCCGCCGGCGCCCGCGATACCCTGCCGATGCTGGTTGGCGCCGCGCCGTTCGGCGTTATTTTCGGCGCGCTGGCGGCTGCCGGCCCATTGGCGCCGTGGCAAGGCCAGATGATGTCGCTAGGTGTGTTTGCCGGCTCCAGCCAATTTATCGCGGTTGGCCTTGCAGCGGGGCAGGTAGGCCTGCTGGTGATCTGGATGGCGACTTTTATCGTCAATCTGCGCCACATGTTATATGCGGCGACCTTGCTGCCGCATGTCAGCCATTTGCCGGCGCGCTGGCGTTTCTTGCTGGGCTTTTTGCTGACTGACGAAACCTTCGCCGTGATGAATGCCTACTATCTGAAGCACGCCCATGAACCGAATGGTCATTGGTATTTCCTGGGATCGGGCTTGTCCATGTACGGCAACTGGCAGTTGTGGACATTGGCCGGTTTGCTGTTCGGCACGGCGTTTCCGCAATTGCAAACGCTGGGTCTGGATTTTGCTATGGTGGCGACTTTCATCGCGATTGTGGTGCCGCAATTGTTTCGCTTGCCGCAGCTGGCTGCTGCGGTAGCCGCCGGCGTGTTCGCCTGGTTCTTGCGAGACCTGCCCTACAAACTAGGTTTGCTGGCGGCGATCATGGCCGGTGTCGGCGTCGGCCTGGCGCTGTCGCACTGGCAAGCACTGCAGCGTTCTGCGAGGAGAAAAGCATGATGTACACCACGATGATAATCGGCATGGCGCTGATCACCGTATTTATCAAGGCGGCGATTTTCATGCTCGGCGAGCGCGCAGCGTTTCCGATCTGGCTGAAAGAAGCGCTGGCCTTCGTGCCGGTCACCGTATTGACGGCGATTATCGTACCGATGGTGCTGGCGCCGCACGGCCAGGACATCGAACTGAGCTGGCGCAATCCGCAATTGGTGGCCGCTATCGCTGCGGTTCTGGTGTGTGCAGGAACACGCCGGCAATTGCTGACCATCATGGTTGGACTGGCAGTGTTTTTTGCCTGGCAGTTCGGGGTGTTGGGACGGTAGAGCGTTTGCTGCGATTTGGCTAGGGCCTGTTGACATTCAATTTGTGAGATGCGTTCAAAGCAAAACGTGTGGTGGCAAGGCGCGTGGCGCAGCTGGGGCTGGTGCCCCAGCAAGCCATGCAACGCGGCCAGCGCACGTTTTGCTTTGAACCCTCCGGGAACGGCTGCAGGCGTCGCATGCCGTTGTTGCAGCTCCATGTCGTAACATTCGGTAGCACCGCTACCTCGCGTCACCGCGCCTAGGCACGCAACGCCTGCCGCGCGTTCGCACTCCCAAATTGAATGTCAACAGGCCCTAGCGGCATCCAGAGAATTCCAGATGCCGTATCCAAGTTAAAGAGGAGGCATATCAGGCATGCAGGTAAGCGTCTTCACCATGCAATTCTTCATCCATGCGATCTTGCGTCTCGGCGCCGACCTTGACCGGTGTGAACAGATTGATCAGCCACAGCATGCCGTAGGTAAAGGCAAACGCCCAGATGCCGGACACGATTACCGCGCCGCATTGGGCGAAGAAGAAAGAGCTATTCCCCAGCAATAAGCCATCGGCGCCATTGGCATTCCATGCTTTCGACGCAAACACGCCGAGCAGGATGGTGCCGGCCATGCCGCCGACGCCGTGCACGCCCCAGACATCAAGTGCATCGTCCCAGCCCAGCCGGTTTTTGAGCGCAACTGCATAGAAGCAAATCAAGCCGGCGCAAATTCCGATCACTGCCGCCGTGCCGAGCGAGACATAACCGGCGGCCGGTGTGATGGTCGCCAGGCCAGCCACGCCGCCTGTCAGCAGGCCGACGAATTTCGGTTTCTTGTGATAGAACCACTCGATAAACAGCCAGGTGATGGCGCCGAAGGATGCGGCAACGTCGGTATTCAGGAAGGCGGAAGCGGTGACCGCATCGACCCGGAATTCCGAGCCGGCGTTAAAACCATACCAGCCGAACCACAGCAAGCCCGAACCCAATGCGATCAATGGCACGTTATGCGGTTTGAGTTCCACCTTCTGGCGACGGCCGACGTACAGTACCGAAGCAAGGGCGGCAAAACCGGCAGTGTTGTGCACCACAATTCCGCCCGCATAATCGAGCACGCCCCATTTGGCAAACAAACCGTCGGGACTCCACACCATGTGCACAAACGGGAAGTAGACAAAGATCAGCCAGCCGGTCAGGAACAGGAAATACGCCTTGAAGGTGACGCGGTTGGCAAAGGCGCCGGTAATCAGCGCCGGCGTGATGATGGCGAACATCATCTGGTAGGCCACATGCACGATCAATGGAATGCCGGCATCGTTGCCGGTGTACATGCTCTCCAGGGTGATGCCGTGCAGGAAAGCGTAGTAGGTAGGATCACCGATGACGCCGTGCCAGGACGGGCCGAAGCACATCGAGTAGCCGAAGGCAAACCAGAGCACGGTAGTCCAGCCCAGCGAGATGAAACTCTGCATCATGATGGCCAGCACATTCTTGCGTCCGACCAGGCCGCCATAGAAGAATGCGAGGCCCGGTGTCATCAGCATTACCAGGCTCGAACAAAGCAGCATGAATGCGGTGTTGCCGATATTGATCGGCATGATTGAAGGTGTCATGGATAACTTCTTTTATTTGTTTTAATAGAAATAAGGAGCCGGCTTGGGGGATTCCTGCGTCGGTGTGCCAAAGTCGACCCCATAGCCGATCCCAAAGCCGGTCCGGGAGATATGCATGCTATAGATAAGGAAGTTCTTATAGAAGACGATAAAAAGTCCGTTTATCCGGTATCTCAAGTATTGAATCCTGCAAGGTTTGAAATTTTGTCACCGGATTCTTCAACATCATCGCCAGCTCAGGCCGACGAGCTGCGCCGCCAAACTCTTCAGCTATCCCCATCCTCATCGTGACAAAACGGTCACGGAATCTTCATACCCCTGAAATATTTCACCGCAATACTTCGCTACATCCAAAAGATGCGTGGTGGCAATTACATGACTGAAATCCAACAAGATCGAAGACAGCAGTGCCGCTTTGCGGCAATTCAATTCGGCAGTGCAGTCCGGCAGTTCAGTTCGCAGTTCAGTCTTACACCGCCCCTCCGAAGTAAATCCCCTCATCACGCGACGCCTACTCTCATAAGGAAAACAGGATCATCATGACCAAGAAAAACCGACGCCATTTCTTGCGCACCGCCGGCACCGCGCTCGCCGCCACCGCCTATTCGGCCACTGCCGGTGCGGCCATCCCGGAGGCCATCCGCAGGGCGCTGGCGATTCCCGCCAACAACCGCACAGGCACTATCCGCGACGTTGAGCACGTGGTCATCCTGATGCAGGAAAACCGCTCCTTCGATCATTATTTCGGTACGCTCAACGGCGTGCGCGGCTTTGGCGACCGGTTCCCTATCCCGCTGGCAGGCAAGCGCAATGTGCTGCAACAGACTTATACCGACAAGACCACCAAACAATCGCGCGTGATCCTGCCTTACCATCTTGATAGCAAGATCGGCAATGCCCAGCGGGTCCACGGCACCAGTCATTTTTACGATAACGCACAGGACGCCTGGGACCTGGGGCGCATGAGCAACTGGCCGACCTATAAGCAGACCCAATCGATGGGCTATTACACCTCGGCCGAACTGGATTTCCAGTTCGCGCTGGCGAACGCCTTCACCGTGTGCGACGCCTATCATTGCTCGTTCCACGGCGGCACCAATCCCAACCGGATATTCCACTGGACCGGGAGCAATGACCCTGCCGGCAAAAACGGCGGCCCGGTCATCGATAACAGCCAGGACCACCTGGAACCTTCTACCGACGCTACCAGCTACAGCTGGAAAACCTATCCGGAGCGCCTGCAAAAAGAAGGCGTGTCGTGGAAGGTCTACCAGAACATGCCGGACAACTTCACCGATAATCCGCTGGCCGGTTTTGTGGCTTATCGCCAGTCCAATGAACAGCGCGGCAACGTCGCCGGCGGCGATAATGCCGGTGCGCCTTATCCGGGCTGGCAGCCTAGCGACGACGCCAGCAATCCTTTGTTCAAGGGGGTAGGTAATACCATGCCGGACGGCGGTTTCCTGTCGGCGTTGAAGGAAGACATCGGCGCCGGCACGCTGCCGCAGGTGTCGTGGATCGTGGCGCCCGCGGATTACAGCGAACACCCAGGACCATCCAGCCCGGTGCAGGGCGCCTGGTACATCCAGGAAGTGTTGAATGCGCTGACAGCCAATCCGGCGGTGTGGAGCAAGACGGTGTTGCTGGTTAATTTCGATGAGAACGATGGTTTCTTCGATCACGTGCCGCCGCCTTGCGCTCCGGCTTTTGAAGGTGATCAGCTGGCCGGCCATTCCAGCATCGCCACCGACGGTGAATACTATTCAAAAGCGGCGGCGGCTGCTTACGAAAAACATCCCTACGGCCCTGGCCCGCGGGTACCGATGTATGTGATATCGCCTTGGAGCCGTGGCGGCTGGGTCAATTCGCAAGTGTTCGATCACACCTCGGTATTGCGCTTTCTCGAAGCACGCTTCCATGTCAAGGAAGAAAACATCACACCTTATCGCCGCGCCGTCTGCGGCGATTTGCTGTCAGCCTTCAACTTTGTCAATCCGAATCACGAAGTCTTGCCGACGCTGCCGAAACGCACACGGGCAGAAGCTGACGCCATGCGCGCTCAGCAAGAAAAACTGCAGCAGGTTGCGTTGCCGGCGGAAGGCACTCAGGTGTTTCCGATGCAGGCCGCCGGCGTCAGGCCTTCGCGTGCCTTGCCTTACGAGCTGCACGCCAGCGCCCGGGTCGATCTCAGGAACACCAGGATCAAGCTGAGTTTCCGCAATACCGGCAAAGCCGCCGCGGTGTTCCATGTTTATGATCGCCTGCATCTGGATCGGGTGCCGCGTCGCTATGCGCTGGAGGCGGGCAAGGAGTGGCAGGATAGCTGGGATCTGAATGCTGATCGCGGTGCTTATGATTTGTGGGTGCTGGGGCCGAATGGTTTTCATCGTGGGTTCCAGGGTAATCTGGCCGCGTTGTCTGCTGAAGAGTCGGCTGAGCCTGAAGTGCGGCTTAGCTACGATATCTTCAGCAAACGGATTGCTCTGACGATGGCGAATCGGGGTGAGAAATCTTGTGTCGTCACGGTCAAGCCGAATGCTTATCGCAAGGCGGGGCCGTGGACTTTTCATGTTCCGGCCGGGATGCAGCTGGATCAGCATTGGCCGGTTGGGGCGCAGGGTAATTGGTATGACTTGACGGCGACGGTGGCGTTGGGTGGGTTCAGCCGGAGGTTTGCGGGGCGGATGGAGACGGGGGCGCATGGGGTTAGTGATCCGGCGATGGCGGCTAGCTGAGGCGAAAGACGCAAGCGCTTGTACTCCGTGGTCCGCTAAGCGGGGTCAGAGTGAAGTTTCGGCGTGAAGCTTGCCGAAAGTTCACTCTGACCCCGGTTAGCTACGATCCCGGTTATTAGCGTACCTAGCGAACCGTTAGTTGGTAGGTGGTGGTCTGGCGGTATATCTGGCCGGGGCGCAGGATGACGGCTTCGGCGTCGGGGCTGTTGATCTGGTTGGGGTAGGCTTGCGCTTCCAGGCAGAAGCCGTCGTGTATCGCATAGGGCTGGGCGGCACGGCCGTGTATGCCGGCTAGAAAATTACCGCTGTAAAACTGCAACCCATTCTCGGTGGTCGAGACTGACAACTGACGGCCGGAGCCGGGATCGTAGACTGTCGCTACCTCCCTTAATGCTTGCACGCTGCGGCTTTGGCCAGCGACTTGGGCGTCTTGGTTTTGCGGATGCAGGCAGTAGCAATGGTCGAAGCCGCCAGCCAGTTTCAGCTGGGTATCGGGCCAGGCCAGGCGCGGCCCGATGGGTGCGGGCTGGCGGAAATCGAAGGCGCTGCCGGCAACATTGGCGATGCCGGTCGGGATCAGCTGGCGGTCGATTTGCAGATACTGATCGGCGGCGATCGACAGGATGTGATCGTAAATGTCGCTGCTGCCGCCGTTCAGGTTGAAATAGCCGTGCGAGGTCAGGTTGAGCGGGGTCGGCGCGTCGCTGGCAGCGCTGTAGTCTATGCTCAGGCGGCCGTCATCGTCGAGGCTGTACAAGATCGAAACCTGCAGGTTGCCGGGGAAACCGCCGTCGCCATCCGGCGATTCCAATCTCAGCCGCAATCCATCCGGGCCCGGTTCTGCCTGCCATTGCGCCAGATGAAAGCCGGCGTCGCCGCCATGCAGATGATTGTCGCCATCGTTGCGGTCGACCAGATACTCTGCGCCGTCCACGGCAAAGCGGCCGTTAGCGATGCGGTTGCCCCAACGCCCGACCAGGCCGCCAAAATACGGCGGGTTCTTTTGATAGCCGTCACAGTCCGGATAACCGAGCAGGATATCGGCCACCCGGCCATAGCGGTCCGGCGCCCACCATGAGATCAACGTAGCGCCGCGGTCGCTGATCAAGACCCGCATGTCATGTGCATTGCGTAGCGTATACAGGGTAACGCCGTGTTCGGCGGGCGTGCTGGAGATTGGAATCTGGGTCATCGTTATCCGACTCTGTGTTAGTTAAGTGATTGTTGCGCCGCTTCATTTTGAAGCTGCCGGTCCTGATATTCGCGCGGCGTGCAACCCAGCTCGCGCTTGAATACCGCGTGCATGTATTGCACCGAAGTGAAGCCGCAACTGACGGCGATCTCGGCGACGCTGCGTTGCTCGTGTTCTTTGTTTTGCAGCATGTCCTTCGCCACGTCCAGTTTGAAGCGCAGGATTTCGTCATGCACGCTGCGCCCCAGTTCGCGGCGGAAATACCATTCCAGCGAAGAGCGCGAGACACCGACATAGTCAGCCACCTGTTCGGTCTTGATGCCCTGGCAGGCGTACTGGCGGATGAAATGCATGGCTTGCATCACATGCGGATGATTGAGCGCTTCGTGGCGGCTGGACGCCAGCACGTTGATGCCGGCCGGCGGCACCAGGATGCGGGTGCCGAGCAGGCGTGCGCCATGCAGCATCTGATGCAGCAGGTGGGCGGCGGTGCGGCCCATTTCACGCGTGCCCTGGATCACCGAGCTGAGCGGCACCCGGGTCAGGATGCGCGCCAGCGGGTCGTTGTCGATGCCGATCAGCGCCACTTGTTCCGGCACGGCGATGCCGGCGCACAGGCAAGCCTGCAATAACTGGCGCGCGCGGGCGTCGCTGACGGCGATGATGCCGATCGGTTTGGGCAGGGTGCGCAGCCAGGCGATCTGTTGTTCCACCGTAGTGTCCCAGGACGGTGCGCTGGTGCCGACGCCGCGATAGATTTCACCTTGCATGCCGTCACGCCACATCAGATGTTCGAACGCTTTCTCGCGCTCCTGGGCCCAGCGGTTCACTGCCGCTTGCGGCAGGCTGAAACAGGCAAAGCGCTGCAGGCCGGCTTCTATCAGGTGATCGTAGGCCAGCTTGACCAGTTTGAAATTGTCGGTTGCGACATACGGTGTGTCTTGCGGATAGTCGCCATCGTCGGCATACGATCCGCCTACCGCCACCACCGGCAGACTGACCCGTGACAAGGCTTCGCAAGCGGCCGGATCGTCAAAGTCGGCGATGATGCCGTGGCCCTGCCAGCGTTCTATGCCTTGCAGGCGGCAACGAAAATCTTCCTCCAGAAACAAATCCCAGGAAGCGCGCGTGCTGCTCAGATATTCGCCGATGCCGGCGATGATGTCGCGGTCGAAAATTTTGTTGCCGTTGAATAGCAGGGCGATGCGATGCACGGTTGGTATTCTTGTCATCCTGCAGTCTCCTGGGAGAGCCACGCAGCTTGCCGGCTCGTCATTTTGTCAATTTGTCACTACTAGGGACCGGTTCCGGTCCATGCGTCACGATTGTAGCGAAGCGTGCCGCCAGCGTCAGGCCAAATAGCGTTTTGTGCACTTGCAATAGAAAGAATCGCTAGTGCGCCTGGTGGATTTCGTAATTGTGGAGCGCCAGCCGCGGTTGCTAGTATTGCCCTCACCAATTGCCCACAGCAAGCCGCACCACCACCCGACAGGAGATCCGCAATGAGTTATTTCCCTTCCGTTACACCGATCCGCTTCGAGGGAAAACAGGCGCAAACGCCGCTGGCTTTCCGCCACTATGACGCCGATAAGCTGGTGCTGGGCAAACCGATGCGCCAACACTTGCGCATGGCGGCATGTTACTGGCATAGCTTTGTCTGGCCCGGTTCCGATGTGTTCGGCGCTGGAACCTTCCGCCGTCCCTGGCAAGAAGGCGGCGACGCCATGCAACTGGCGCACAAGAAGGCTGACGCCGCCTTCGAATTCTTCAGCAAGCTGGGAGTCGACTATTACACCTTCCATGACACGGATGTAGCGCCGGAAGGCAGCAGCCTGGCCGAGTATCGCAATAACTTCGCGCAGATGCTGGATGTGCTGGAGCGCAAGCAGGAACAAAGCGGAGTACGCCTGCTATGGGGCACCGCCAACTGCTTCAGCCATCCGCGTTTTGCCGCCGGCGCCGCCAGCAATCCCAATCCGGAATTGTTTGCCTACGCTGCGGCACAGGTATGCACCGCGATGAACGCGACTCAGCGCCTGGGCGGCGCCAACTATGTGTTGTGGGGCGGCCGCGAAGGTTATGAAACCTTGCTCAATACCGATCTCAAGCGTGAGCGTGAGCAACTGGGCCGCTTCATGCGGCTGGTGGTGGAGCACAAACACAAGATCGGTTTCAAGGGAACGCTGCTGATCGAGCCGAAACCGCAGGAACCGACCAAGCATCAATACGATTACGACAGCGCTACCGTCTACGGCTTTCTCAAGGATTACGGCCTGGAACGCGAAATCAAAGTGAATATCGAGGCCAACCATGCGACCCTGGCCGGACATAGTTTTCATCACGAAATCGCTACCGCCGCCGCATTGGGAATCCTGGGCAGCATCGACGCCAATCGCGGCGATCCGCAAAACGGCTGGGATACCGATCAGTTCCCCAACAGCGTCGAGGAAATGACGCTGGCCACCTACGAAATCCTGAAAGCCGGCGGCTTCACCAGCGGCGGCTATAACTTCGATTCCAAGGTAAGGCGCCAGAGCTTGGATGAAGTCGATCTGTTCCACGGCCACGTCGGCGCCATGGACGTGCTGGCTTTATCGCTGGAGCGCGCTGCCGGCATGATCGAAAACGACCTGCTGGCAAAGTTCAAGGCCGAGCGTTACGCCGGATGGGATGGTGCTTTTGGGCTGGATGTATTGGGCGGCAAGCTGAGCCTGAGCGACATCGCCGAACATGCTTTTGCCAGGCAGCTCAATCCGCAAGCTGTCAGCGGCCGTCAGGAAATGCTGGAGAACCTGGTCAATCGGGCCATCTTCGGCTGATGTGAAGTGTTGTTGCAGTCGAAGTTAATACGCCGAAGTTAATACGTTTATGCCACAAGCAGCTAAATCAAAACCAATGACAGGAGACGCCGCAATGAACAAGATCATGAGAAAGAGTCTATTGACAGCAATGTCGGTAGCCGTATTTGCGTTGAGCAGCACGGCCGCCATGGCCGATTCCAAGAATCCCAAGATCGGTTTTTCGATTGACGATCTGCGAGTGGAGCGCTGGGCCAGGGACCGCGATTTTTTTATCGCTGCTGCGGATAAACTGGGCGCCAAGGTATTTGTACAATCGGCCGACGCTAGCGAACAGCGGCAGATTGCGCAGATCGAAAACCTGATTTCACGCGGCGTTGACGTCATCGTGATCGTGCCGTTCAACGCCACCGTGCTGAGCAATACCGTCAAGGAAGCCAAGAAGGCCGGTATCAAGGTGGTGTCGTATGACCGCCTGATTCTCAACGCCGATATCGACGCCTATATTTCGTTCGACAATGAAAAGGTCGGCGAGATGCAGGCCGAGGGCGTGCTCAAGGCCAAGCCTAAAGGCAATTACTACCTGCTGGGAGGTTCACCCACCGACAACAACGCCAAGATGCTGCGCGAAGGTCAGTTGAAAGTACTCAAGCCATCCATCGACAAGGGTGATATCAAGATCGTCGGCCAGCAGTGGGTGAAGGATTGGAGCGCCACGGAAGCGCTGTCCATCGTCGAGAACGCACTGACCGCCAACAATAACAAGATCGACGCCATCGTCGCTTCCAACGACGGCACTGCCGGCGGCGCGATCCAGGCGCTGGCTTCGCAAAAGATGGCAGGCAAGGTGCCGGTCTCGGGGCAGGACGCCGATCTGGCTGCGGTCAAACGGGTGATTGCCGGCACGCAGTCCATGACGGTGTACAAGCCGCTCAAGCTGATTGCATCCGAGGCGGCCAAGCTGTCGGTGCAACTGGCGCGCAACGAAAAACCCTCCTATAACGCCCAGTATGAAAACGGCGCCAAGAAGGTCGACACCATCCTGCTGAAACCGACGCCGCTGACCAGCGCCAACGTCAAGCTGCTGGTGGATGACGGCTTCTATACCGAAGCCCAGATCAGCAGCAAATAAGCCCGGACGCATGAGCTGAGACAGCGGAGACGGCGGCTGGCGCTGCGGACTTTGGTTCGTGCGCCGGCTGGCTTTTTCCCATTCGCCCATTCAATTACCGCGAGAGCAAACATGTCCGACTATTTGCTGGAAATGCGCGGCATCGTCAAGGAATTCGGCGCCGTCCGCGCGCTCGATGGCATCGATATCAAGGTCAAGGCTGGCGAGTGCCTCGGCCTGTGCGGCGAAAACGGCGCCGGCAAATCGACTCTGATGAAAGTGCTGTCCGGCGTTTATCCGCATGGCAGCTGGCAAGGCGAAATCCTGTGGCAAGGGCAGCCGTTGAAATCGCAATCCATGCGCGATACGGAGGCTGCGGGCATCATCATCATCCATCAGGAGTTGATGCTGGTGCAGGAACTGTCGGTGGCGGAAAACATTTTCATGGGACACGAGCTGACCTTGGCGGGCGGCCGCATGAACTATCCCGCCATGTACCGGCGCGCAGCAGAACTCATGCGTGCATTGAAAATGCCGGACATCAATGTGGCGCTGCCGGTGATGCACTACGGCGGTGGCCATCAGCAACTGGTGGAGATCGCCAAGGCGCTCAACAAACAAGCCAGGCTGCTGATCCTGGATGAACCGTCGTCATCGCTGACGGCGTCTGAGATTGCGGTATTGCTGGACATCATCCGCGATTTGAAAGCCAAGGGTGTGGCCTGCGTGTACATCTCGCACAAGCTGGATGAAGTGGCCGCAGTGTGCGACACCGTGGCCGTGATCCGCGACGGTCAGCACATCGCCACCACGCCGATGCAGGCAATGAATGTCGAGCAGATCATCACGCAAATGGTGGGCCGTGAAATCAGCGCCATGTATCCGGATCAGGAGCACCAGATCGGCGAGGTGATGTTCGAAGCGCGGCATGTCACTTGCCACGATGTCGACAATCCGCAGCGCAAACGGGTCGACGACATTTCCTTTTCGTTGCGGCGCGGTGAGATCCTCGGCATCGCCGGACTGGTTGGCGCCGGCCGCACCGAGTTGGTGTCGGCCTTGTTCGGCGCCTATCCCGGACGCAGCCAGGCCGAGGTCTGGCTGGAAGGCGTCAAGGTCGATACCGGCACACCGCAGAAGGCGATCCGGCTCGGCTTGTGCATGGTGCCGGAAGATCGCAAGCAACATGGCATCGTGCCGGATCTCAATGTCGGCCAGAACATCACCTTGACCGTGCTCAAGGAGTTTTCACGCCACACCCACATCGACGCCGAAGCCGAACTGAAAACCGTGCAGGCTGAAATCAGCCGCCTCCAGCTCAAGACCGCTAGCCCGTTCTTGCCCATCACCAGTCTCTCCGGCGGCAATCAGCAAAAGGCGGTGCTGGCGAAAATGCTGCTGGCGCGGCCCAAGGTCTTGATCCTGGACGAGCCGACGCGCGGCGTCGATGTCGGCGCCAAGGCCGAGATCTACCGGCTGATGGCGGACCTGGCGCGGCAGGGCGTGGCGATCATCATGGTGTCCTCCGAGCTGCCGGAAGTGCTGGGCGTCTCCGACCGCGTGCTGGTCATCGGCGAAGGCAAGTTGCGCGGCAATTTCATTAATCGCGATTTAAGCCAGGAAACCGTGCTGGCGGCGGCCATCGACCAGTCGGCGCAGTATCTGGCCTCACAGCAGCATCTGCAATAGTCTGGAATTACTTCGGGAATTAATATGCGCACGATCAGCATCAAACAGTTATTCCGGCAATACAAGATCATGGCTCTGCTGATTGCGATCGCCATCATCTGGGCGTTTTTCAGCTGGAAAACCGAAGGCGGTTTTGTGACGCCGCGCAATCTCTCCAATCTGCTGCGCCAGATGTCGATTACCGGCATCCTGGCCTGCGGCATGGTGCTGGTGATTATCGGCGGTGAAATCGATCTCTCGGTCGGCTCCTTGCTCGGTTTGCTGGGTGGCGTCGCCGCCGTGCTGAACGTCAGCCATCACTTGCCCTTGCCGTTGAACCTGTGTCTGGTACTGCTGCTGGGACTGGCGCTGGGTTTGTTCAACGGTTATCTGACGGCGTATATGCGGATTCCATCGTTCATCGTCGGCCTTGGCGGCATGCTGGCGTTTCGCGGGATTCTGCTAGGCGTCACCGGCGGCCTGACCATCGCCCCGGTGTCCAGCGACCTGGTGTATCTGGGGCAGGGTTACCTGCCGCCGCATTTTGGCGTCGTGCTCGGTTGCGGCTTGTTTGCATTGGCGCTGGTGTTGAGCTGGCGCCAGCGCAGCAATCGCCTGTTGCATGCGCTGCCGGTGCCGCCGTTGTGGCGCGATGCACTGCGCGTGCTGCTGATCGGCCTGATATTGCTGGCGTTCGTATCCACCCTCAACACTTACGACGGGATTCCGGTGCCGGTGCTGTTGCTGCTGGCGTTGCTGGGGCTGTTCAGTTACATCACCACGCAGACCGTATTCGGCCGCCGCATCTATTCGGTCGGCAGCAATATGGAAGCGACCCGTTTGTCGGGCGTCAACGTGCAAGCGGTGAAGCTGTGGATCTTCGGCATCATGGGCGTGATGTGCGCGCTGGCTGGCCTGGTCAATACCGCGCGCCTGGCCGCAGGTTCGCCGTCGGCCGGCAACATGGGTGAGCTGGATGCAATTGCCGCCTGTTTCATCGGCGGCGCCTCCATGCGCGGCGGCTCGGGCACGGTATATGGCGCGCTGATCGGCGCGCTGGTAATGGCCAGCCTGGACAACGGCATGTCGATGCTGGATGTCGACACCTACTGGCAAATGATCGTCAAGGGCAGCATCCTGATGCTGGCGGTGTGGGTCGATGTCAGCACCCGTTCTGGCCGTTAGATGCATAGCCGTTTGTCGAATTGTAATCATTTGTAATGCTGGTCAACAGCATCCGCACGGCGGTCGTTTATTGCTCAAGCCCTCGGGAAATTCCTGAGGTAACCAAGACAATTTAAAGGTGCAAAAATGAACAAATTACTCGTTACCCTGATCGCTGGCCTGTTCGCTACTTCCGTTTTCGCTCAAGCCGCAGCTCCTGCTGCACCGGCTGCACCGGCAACTCCAGCCGTAACAACGGCACCTGCTGCAAAGGCGGATGTGAAAGCAAGCACAACCGAGACCACGGCTGCAGCGAAGACTGACGCCAAGGTAACAACTACCAAAGCCAAGGCCAAGAGCAAGAAAGCGAAGGCCCACCACACTGCAGCAAAAGCCAAGGCCGAAGTCCAGCCGGCTGCGGCCAAGGCAGACGTCAAGGAAGCCGCGCCTAAGTAATCAGGTTAGTGCGCATCACGAGAGACAGGGCAACCTGTCTCTTTTGTTTTCAGGTTTCAATGCGGGATGGTCGTGGAGAATCTCTGGCTATGGCGGCTAACGCTCATGCTATGATCGATCGCGCTGTTCTGCGTGGCTGAAAATTCATTTGTTGGATATTTTTCAAGGAGTAGATCATGGGCATACTGGAAGAAGTAATTGGTGCGGTGGTAGCGGTTGAAGGCGTGAAGAAACTGGATCCGAATGCATCCATATTGACCGAGGGCATCGCTGCGGTTGCCGGTTACAAGGGTGTGGAAATGGTAACGGAACGTCTGGAAAACAAAGAAGAAGAGAACAAAGAGGGCGACGACACCCCTCAACAACCAGCTTAAAGTTTTAGGTAAGCGTTTTAAGTAAGTCAGGATATGAGGAGGCTTCTCGATCGGGAAGCTTCCTCTTTTTTTTTCAATTCCCCTAACATTTCGTCACTTTCGCAGGCCTTTTCCGTGACGAACTTGAAAGACAAAATCCGCAAAATATGTCACTGTAAGCCCCGGTCCCGATTTCGTATCTGGATCCAGCCACGGCTGTGCAACACGACCGTGGTAACGACAACAATTCGAATCGACGCAGGGAGAAAAGATGAAGATGACTTATTGGATTGCCGCGAATTTAAGAGGTGACAAGAGCGACGCCATCATTGCTAGAACAAAGCATGACTGCGAACAAAAAGTCATCGCTTACGGCAGCTCTTCCGAGTACGGCCAGCCAGTAAAAAAATCCTTCCTCTACGGCGATGCATTTGATTTGTTTGAGATGGCGACGGCTAAAGATGGCGGACGGGGCATGGGCTAGGCTGGTAGTATCCCTGGCGCCGCAGGAGTTAGTACAACAAACGGATTTTTCTCGCAATCTTTTATCCTATTCCCATGCTCTCCACTCTCGTTACTGTCTTTTTTCTTCATGTTGCGGCAATGATGACTCCTGGCGCCAATGTTCTGCTCATTTCGCAATTGGCGGCAAGTGATCGTTCTCGCAGCGCGGCGTTCGCGGCATTAGGTGTGACGACTGGTGCGGCCATTTGGGCAACTTGCGCAGTGCTCGGGATCAATGCCATATTCAAGGCATTTCCTTGGCTGCATCTTGTGCTTCAGATTGCAGGTGGTCTGTATCTCTTGTATGTTGCCAGTCGTCTGTGGCGATCGGGTGGTGTGGCTTTGAATGGCGGTGCGTCGCATGTGTCCGGTAGGGCTGCATTTCGCCTCGGTTTTTTGACAAACATCACCAATCCAAAATCCGCACTGTTCTTTGGCAGTGTCTTTGCTGCTTCATTCCCGGTCGCGCCGGCGCCGTTATTGCAGGTGGCGGCGGTGACGATGATTGTGCTCAATTCATTGTGCAGGCATTCGCTGCTGGCTTACCTGTTTTCCCGGAATCGGGTTCGGCTTGCGTATTCACTTGCGAGTCGTGGCTTCAATCGTGTTGCTTCAATCGCTGTTGGGACCTTGGGTGTCGGCTTGCTGGCGGCTTCAGTACGAGAGGCCAGGTCGTAGATCACGAAGCCAGTATCAGCCTTCAAACCTGACCGGCTCCGTGCCGCCATTTTTCCGTCGCACCACGACGGTCCCGGCGAGCTTGTCATGCCAGCCCTGCTTGCGCTTATCGATTCCCACCCAGATAAGCCCGAGGCAAAGAGGAATTGTCGAGACGAAGTAGCCCACATAGCGGATCGCATTCTGCTGCAAGCTTGGTGCTGCTCCGGTCTTTGCATCGACGATGCGGGCTCCTATTGCCATCTTTCCCGGCGTTGCTTGCCTTGCATACCAAAATGCGATGACGACGGCCGCCGGCAATATATACGAAATCAAAATATTAGCCGGCCCGCTTAGCGTCACGCCGGATGCCAATTCTTCACGTCCGTAGACGGCGAACAATATCGGGAAAATCACGATCAGCATCAAGACAGTGTCAATCAAGCTGGCCCAGACTCTTAGCCAGAATCCGACATATTCGAATTCGGTCGATTCATTCATTCTCATATCCTGTCTTTGTCCTGTGGGCGCTCTTCTTGATAGATGTATCACGCGTATGTCCAATTGTAATGGATTGTAAGGGAGGTCAACAGCATCATCACAGCAGGCGTTGATAGCACAAGGCCTCAGGAATCTCTTGAGGAAATCAAGATAACCAAGATAACGCAAAGGTACACAAATGAATAAATTACTCGCTACTCTGATCGCTGGTCTGTTCGCAACTTCAGTTTTTGCTCAAGCTACTGCGCCAGCAGCGCCTGCAGCCGCTGCTCCGGCCGCAGTAACCGCACAAGCGGCAAAGGCCGATGTAAAAGAAAGCAAGGCTGACGCCAAAGCCAATGCAAAGGAACTGAAAACCGACGCAAAAGCTGATGCAAAAGTAGCGGATGTCAAGGCCGATGCCACAGCAAGCAAAGCGAAGGCTCACCATGTTGCTGTAAAGGCCAAGACCAAAGCAGCCGCCGCAGAAGCCAAAGTGGATGCGAAAGAAGCCGCACCTAAGTAAGCAGTTCGATGTTGATTCAAAGAGGCAGGCTGGTCCTGCCTTTTTGTTTTAGGAGAATCAAAATGAAAAAATTTCTAGCCGTAGCTGCAGGATTGATCGCAGGCGCTGCACTTATGAGCGCGACAGTCCCTGCCATGGCGCAGGTTGATGTCGGCGTCAATATCCGGGTGCCGGGTGTGTATGTCGCGCCTGCGCCAGTCTATGTTCAACCGCGTCCGGTATATGTGGAGCCGCGCCCGGTATACATAGAGCCGGAACGAGAAGGCGAATGGCGCGAACGTCATGGGCGAGCCCGCGAATGGCGAGAAAATGAAGCGCGCCGTGAACACCACGAGCATGACGAACATCGTGATCATGATCGTGGAGAACATCGCGGCGACCGCCGTGGCCACGATGATTAACAGCGTTAACTGCGCGCATCGTGCGGTTACAACCGGTTACGACAAAAACATTTTGTATTGTAGGCGCGGCGACGCGAGCTGGCGTTAATCGAGGGCGGCACCAGTTAATTCAATGTTCAAAACCAGATACATTCATTCAAGGGGATACATCATGTTCAAGCTTAATCGCTCAGGAAAAGCAGTCGTTCTCACCGCATTGGTCGCTGTGTTTGCCAGTGCCGCCGGCAGTGCAATGGCCGACACAACATGGCAAAAGAATCATCCGCGCCGTGAACAAGTCAACAACCGGCTGAATAACCAGAACAAGCGTATCAAGAACGAAGTTAAAGAAGGCGAAATGAGCAAGGCGCAAGCCAAGACCTTGCACAAGGAAGACCATGCTATCCGCCAGGAAGAACGCGATATGGCCAGACAAAACGGCGGCCACATCACCAAGTCTGAACAGGCAGTATTGAATCAACAGGAAAATGGCGTCAGCAAACAAATCGGCAAGTAATAGACAACTGAGTGACAACCGAGCGCCAACTCGGTGATGTCGGCGGATAGGGCATCGTTGCTGCCCTATCCGCCGTTATTCATTTATGCCTGCAGATCAATGACGCCGCTGATGCCTGGCGCGTATTGATGTGTTTCTGCAACAAGAGACGGATGGTGTCGGCTGCTTTGCGTTTGTCATCCTTTTGTCACATGGCTTGTAGAGAATCCAGGTTTGCAGGGTTTGTTGTGATAAACAATGCGATTGAATCGCAATCTTTTAACAAGAGTGTCGACATGAGAACGTTTTTACATTTGTACCGCTACTACCGGAAGGGTGGTTGCCGCATATTTCCAGCAATGAAAAGAGCGAATCGCGCCTGGAACCACGGATTTTAAAATTCCTTCTATCGAGTTGTTACAGTGTGTAATACCAGTCAACGTTACCCTGATGCCGGTCGTTTATAGCTCAAGCCCTCGGGAATCTCCTGAGCTTTTTAAGATAACGTTAAGGTGCACACATGAACAAATTACTTGCTACTCTGATCGCTGGCCTGTTCGCAACTTCTGTTTTCGCTCAAGCACCGGCAGCTCCGGCTAAACCAGCAGCAGCGCCAGCCGCTGTAACCACCCCGGCTGCAAAGGCCGACGCGAAAGAAGCGAAAACCGACGCCAAGGCGAATGCACAGGAGTCGAAAACCGACGCCAAGGAAAATGCGAAAGTAACGGACGCTAAAAACGACGCGATGGAAGCCAAAACCAAGGCTCACCATAAAGCTGTAAAAGCCAAAACCAAAGCGAAAGCTGCCGCTACAGAAGCCAAGGAAGATGCGAAAGAAGCTGCTCCTGCAGCGAAGTAATCAAGTCGCTCAGTAAAAAAAGACAGGCTCTGCCTGTCTTTTTTTTCGTCCGCATCTATGTGCCGATTTCCCGCTGATTGCAGTTCAAGAGTTTAATGAGATTGCTATCTCGCAGGGCGATGACTATTATGAAACAACGCCAGATTGATGGGTTGCATCGACTTCAACTGACAAGTAATAGCAATGGGTGGCGCCAGCAAAGGTACTTCCGCAGGTGGCAAGCCCGGCCAGGAGTTAGCACTGACAAGACAGCGGGGTGATTGCGATGAAGCATGTATTTCTGTTTCCAGCGTTGTTCCTGGTGGCAATGACAACGTTTGCCGAGGACACGACGTTTCTGAACCCGCAAGACTTGAAATGGGGAACGGCGCCACCGTCAGTCCCGAAGGGGGCGAAGCTTGCGGTGTTGTATGGCGACCCGTCCAAAGAAGGCGCATTTTCGTTTCGCGCCAAGCTCCCTGCGGGCTATGTCCTGCCTCCGCACTTTCATACGAAAGACGAGAATTTGACCGTACTGTCGGGCGCCCTATACCTGGGGATGAGCGACACCTTGGACAAGAAATCGGCGCATGTACTGACGAGCGGCGGATTCCATCACCTGCCGGGCAAAGTCCACCATTATGCCTACACGAAAACCGCAACGCTCATACAGGTTAGCGGCGACGGTCCGTTCGACATCAACTATCTGAATCCGGCAGACGATCCACAAGCCAAAAAATAGCGCAGGGGCTGTGATCCTTCCTCTGTGGCACGGGCGCTGTGGCACCAGGTTGCGCCTTGTCATTGGGGCATGAACCAGCATCCAGAAAATAGAATGCTCCGCTTATCCCCTCGAACCACGCCAATATGTGTCAGGGAGGTTTCATGATTATTCGCCAATTGTTTGAGCCTTTGTCCAGCACTTACACCTATCTCCTTGGCTGCGAGGAAACCGGCCAGGCGGTGTTGATCGACCCGGTGGTTAATGCGATGGAGCGTGACCTGGCAGAGCTTAATCGGCTTGGCCTTACTCTTGCCTATAGTCTCGACACCCACGTTCATGCAGACCACATTACCGCAGCGCTGCACCTGAAGACAGCGGTGGGAAGCAAAATTGCCGCACCGGCCTGTGATCGGCTGCCGTGCACCGACTTCGGCATCGAAGAAGGCAAGCCATTTCAGGTTGGCAGTATTTCGCTGGCTCCCTTGTACACACCTGGCCATACCGACGGCCATTTCGCCTATCTGCTCGGGGACAGGGTATTTACCGGCGACGCCCTCCTTATCGAGGGTTGCGGCCGGACGGATTTCCAGAATGGCGATGCAGAAGCTTTATACAAAAGCGTAAGAGAGAAGCTGTTTACTTTGCCGGATGACGTCCTGGTATACCCGGCGCACGACTATCAGGGCCGGCGCGTTTCCTCGATAGCGCAGGAAAAGAAGCGTAACCCTCGGCTTGGGGCGGAGCGCACTCTGGAGGAATTCAAACAGATCATGGCAAATCTGAAGCTGCCCTATCCGAAGTTCATCGATTACGCCGTGCCAGGAAATAAGCAATGCGGCGTTTGTCCGACCGGTCTGCCAGAGGATCTTGAAAAGTATTGCCGGCATATGACCGTAAGCCCGCAGGGTTAGAAGCCTTCCTAAGCAATATAACTATGTGCCGGCCATCGGCGCCAATTGAAAGGATCACCAATCATGTCCAGACTCCGTGTTCACGCTTTCTCCATATCTATTGACGGCTACGGCGCCGGCCCCAGCCAGAGTCTCGACAATCCGCTCGGCGTCGGCGGCATGGCGTTGCACGAATGGGTCCTCGCCACCCGGACCTTCCAACAGATGTTTGGGAAAGGTGGCGGCACGACTGGCGTAGATGACAGCTTTGCGGCGCGCGGGTTCGAGAACATTGGGGCCTGGATCATTGGGCGCAATATGTTCGGTCCTGTCAGAGGCGCCTGGCCCGACGATACATGGAAGGGATGGTGGGGTAACAATCCGCCGTACCACACTCAGGTCTTCGTGCTGACCAACCACGCCCGGCCGTCGATCACGATGGATGGCGGCACCATATTCCACTTCGTTACCGATGATATCCATGCCGCACTCCAGCGCGCCAGCGACGCTGCCGACGGCCGGGATATCCGGCTCGGCGGCGGAGTCGCCACGATCCGGCAATACCTTCGTGCGGGACTCATCGATGAGCTGCACCTTGCCATTGCTCCGGTCCTTCTTGGCTCTGGAGAGCACCTTCTTGCCGGCATCGACTTGCCAAAACTCGGCTATCAATGCACTGAATACGTCCCCACGCCGCATGCGGCCCACGTGGTCCTGACGAAGACTCAATGACGTACGGGATGTAAGTGAAAGAGGGTTCGCTTAATTTGAAGATGCCCCTGTCGGCATTTCTGCTGACGAGTGGGCCACGAACTAAGAGTCCGTTACTCAAGTAAATAAATCGTGCCATATTTTGGCTCAATTGAGCCAAAATATGGCTCATGAGTAAAATCAGCGAAGCACTTTTCTCCAAGGCGACCAGGGCCATTCTGAGCAATGTATTCGCGCGTCCAGATGGCGTGCACCTGCGTGCGCTCATGAGCCATACCGGACTTGGCTCTGCTTCGGCTCAGCGCGAGTTGGGAAAGCTGACGGAGGCGGGACTATTAACCAGGCAAGAGCTTGGCAAAGTCATCCTTTATAAACCCAACACAAATTCTCCAATTTATCCGGAGTTGAGCGCGATCATCCGCAAGACCGAGGGCGTGGAACAGGTCTTGAAGGAGATGCTTTTACCGTTTGAGAGCCGTATCGAATCTGCCTTCATCTACGGCTCGGTTGCCAAAAATGAGGACACCGCGTTCAGCGATATCGATTTGTTTGTGCTTGCCGATGAGATTGGTAGCGCAGATCTTTATCCGAAACTGGTCGAGGCTGAAGAAAAGTTAGGCCGAAAGATAGGGCTTACTGTCTATCGTCCGATGGAATACCGGAGGAAACTGGAGGGGAGAAATCATTTCCTCGTTTCCGTCATGGACGGGCCTAAGATCCAGCTAATTGGTAAACCTGACTAATTTTCCCGGGCACCCCGACAGATCGGAAATCTGCCTCCGCGTGGAAAAGAGCTCTATTTAAAGTTCAAGAATTATTCTCAAAAAACCCATTCATGCTGACGAGCTTGCCCTGATCGTCATACTCGCCATAACTGATCCCGGTGCCGATAGTTATGTTCTCCTGCGTTTTCATATCCCAGTTAGCGATGCTTTTTTGATGGTGCGACATGAAATAGGTCGTGACGAAATGGGCGCCGGGAATCTGTTGATGCAAATTCTCCATGTAATTGATGAGCTCGTCCCATGACGCCGCTTGCACCAGCGGGTCTGTGTACACGGCGTTATCGGCGAGTACTTCGGAAAATGTCGCCAGCCTTTCCGCCTTGCTTGTCATTTTCCAGGTGGAGGTATATTTTTCCCAGGTGTTTTTAAGATCTGCATTCATGTTTGCTTCTCCTGTCGTGATCAATTGATTGGAATGGCATAGTGCATGACCGATTCATTCGAGCTGGGGTTATAGCTTGCGCCATAGAACTCCAGATCGGCCGCAGCGGAGTGTCTTCTTCCGCTGCGCGGCAGCCAGGTCGAATAAATATAGTTGATGCTGTTGTCGATCAAGCTGACGGCGCCGTTGTGCGTAAATTTGGCATAGGTGCATGCCGGGATTTCAATCGCCAGCATTCCGTCCGGGATATCCGTGAGCGCAGTCACTTCAATCGCACAAAAATATTCCAGTTCGTCGCTGTTCTCCGTTATCTGCCTGACGACGCCGTAACACGTACCGCCAACCCTGTTCTTGATTTCGGACAGCCGTGAAATGAATTGCTGCCACAGAGGCGGAAGTTTTTCGCCGATATTATTTTTCTCTGAATCGGTACCAAAGAAACTTGTCCTTAGCCCTACAAGGTGCATTTCCTTTTGCGTATAAATTTCGGGGACGGTATTCATCCTCTGGTTGATATGTTCAAGATAGTCTTGATCGAACTTTACCTTTTGCGGGAATGGCCGTCTCTTTCCTGCTTTGCGATATTCGGCCGGGGTAGTATCAAACGCGGATTTAAACGCCCGTGTAAAGCTTTCCTGGCTTTCAAAATCCGCTTCCATTGCGATGTCGATGATTTTTTTGTCGCTGTTCAATAACTGCTCTAGTGCTTTCCCGAGTCTTCTCGAACGGATGTAGTCCTTGACGGTATCGCCTGTCAGTCCTTTAAAGATACGTTGAAAATGCCATTGGCTCAGGCCGGCTCCGCTTGCCACTGCACTGATGGAAATCGACTGTTCAAGATTGGCTTCGATATAGTCGACGCCGCGTTGAATTTGATCGAGATAATTCATCGGTTCTCCTTAGTGAATGGATGAATGATAAGAGAATTCAAAGCCGGGGTTTTGATATTTTGTGCTCGATTTTGATCAGCATTGATCAGCATGACGGCCGATAGGAAGTCTTGTTGAAGCGCATTGCCGGCGTTTCTCTGAAGTTGACGGGCTGAACATCACTGAGAAATGTGTGGACGAAAATGCAAGTAATTCGGACCTCAATCTTGCGATTGGAGCATTTCGTCATTTTCCCGGGATTTGCTTTTTCTCTGGCCGATAACCATCATTCAGCGTCTTCAGGAACGCAACAACGTCCTTGATCTCATCATCCGTCAGCGCAGGCGGCGCCCCCGGCTTGCTATCAAACGGCGCGTCGGTCACGTCCACATTGGCGTGATACGCCGCAGGCAAATCGTCGTACTTTTTCAGCTTGCCATGCTGGTCGCGCGAGTACCATTTTTCCGGCTGGGTTTCGCGCTCGACGTAAAAACGCACGACCTCTTCCAGCGAATGAAACACCCCATTGTGAAAATACACCTGGCGGGTGGCGACATTGCGCAAGGTCGGTGTCTTGAAGTAGCCGCAGTAGTTCAACTGTTCGGCCATATCCTTGCGCCACGGGCCGCACATGCCCAGGTCAACATACCTGGGATCGCGGTTGGCCAGGATGGCCTGGTTGCGCGGCGCCGCCAGCGCTTCAAACTGATAATCGGTAAACACCGGCGGGAAGCGGCCGTTGTGCGATGGTTTTTCGCTATGGCAGGTCGCGCAGTTACCCTTTTTAGTATCCTTGAATAGCTTGAGCCCACGCATTTCCTGCTCGCTCAGCTGCACTTTCTCTGCCAGGTAGTAGTCGTATTTGCTGTCGTAAGGATGGAAGCTGCGATCCTCTTTCTGGTACAGCGCCAGCGCGTAATAAGCTTCGCCCAGCGCCAGATTGGACGAGGTGAATACGGCGGGACCAAACAATTGCAGCATGTCGCTGGCATAGGGCGCAGCCTTGAGTTTCGCCAGCAGTTGCGCCGCGCTCTTGTTGGCCATTTCATTCGCGGCTAGCAAAGGACCGCCAGCCTGGTCTGTCAGGTTGCTTGCCCGTCCGTCCCAGTCGAAGCCGCCTTGCGGCACCACTTCCTGCACTGCTGCGGCCGGCTGCAGCGTCGCCTTGGCTACCGCTGGCGCCGCAGGGCTGACCTTGGCCGCTGCCACTTGCAGGAGGGCGCCTTTATCGTCTTCATCAGGTTTGCTGTCCGGGCCGATAGAAAATGCCGGCGCGTGTTCGTGATAGCGCAGCGACGGCACAGCGCGGCCTCCTTGGGCTTGCAGATGCATGCCGCCGAGCTGTACTGCGAGGCCGTTGGCCGGCGCGTGGGCGTTATCCGGGTTATGGCAGGATGCGCAGGAGAGCTTGCCGGACGCAGACAGGGATTTATCGTAAAAGATCTTTTTTCCGATCTCGGCCACGGCGCTTAAGGGCGCCACCGGCGCATTCAGGCGCGCCAGCGCTGCCTGGGCAGTGGTTGCCGGCAGCGGCGTTACAGGTGCAGCTGCTGGCGCAACTGTTGGTGCAACCGCAGCTGGCGCAATACCAGTACCTGCCTTGTCTTGACGGTTACAAGCGCTCAAGAGAAACATCAGCGTTGCGAGCAGCAGGATCGCTGTATGCGGCGAAGCTGGGACAGCGCGAGCAGGGTGCGGCTGAAACCGGATTTTCATAGAGGCTCAAGGACGTGCGACGGTGAAGTTTTCGTTGCGATGCATTGCGCTGATAACGCCTGCGAACGTGGTTGCGCATCTGGATGAAAACAATAACCCGACACAGTAGCGCTGAAATATTTCAACTTGATGAAATTGAGGGCTTTGTAATTAGAGTCGATGCGTCAGGTGAGGAGGCCGGCAGGTCATGATGCGGTAACAAGCCGACCCTACAATCCAGCTCCGAATGTTTCTCTTGGGAACTATCTCTGTGTCATTTCTCGACTGCCGGACGGTATCCGGCAAGCTGCCAGTCGAGCGCAAGCGCATTCATCACTAAAAACTACAACAGGAGCATCAATGAAACTGTATTCCAGATCTGCGAAGCATCGTTTCGCGAAGCCGGCGCTTGCGCTGGCCATCACAGCCGGCCTGCTGGGCGGCTGCAACTCCGGCAGCTCCGGCAGCTCGTCGTCAGCTCTCAACAACGGCTCGACGGCGGCAGCGCAAGCCGCCACGCCGATCCAGCACGTGGTTGTCATCTTCCAGGAAAACGTCTCATTCGATCACTATTTCGGCACCTATCCAAATGCCGCCAATCCGGCCGGCGAGCCGGCATTCACGGCCGCAGCCAATACGCCGGTGGTCAATAATCTGCAAACGCCGTTGGATGTCACCCAGAAATTCGCGGCACTTAGAGTGCCTAGCCTGCTGACAGCCAACCCGACGACGCTAAACGCCGGCAACGGCGTCAACGCGATCAATCCTTTCCGTCTTGACCGTTCGCAGGTCGTTATCGCCGACCAGGATCATGATTACCAGGTCGAGCAAATGGGCTTCAACGGCGGCGCCATGGATCTGTTCCCGGCATCGCTGGGCGCCGGCAACTCGGCGCCGCCGCAAGTGCTGACGCCGCCGCTCAACACCAATGGCCTGACCATGGGTTACTTCGACGGCAATACCGTGACGGCGCTGTGGAATTATGCGCAGCATTATGCGCTCAACGACAATTCGTTCGGCACCACTTTCGGCCCGTCGGCGCCGGGAGCGATCAACCTGATTTCCGGCCAGACCAACGGCGTCATCGCTACCAACCTGTCGGCCAGCCAGGCTGGCAACTATGCGGCCGGCGACGGCTATTACGGCGAGCTGTCCGGCGACAGTATGGGCGGTATCAACCTGGCCGGCGACGCTCAGCCTTTGAACGACGCTTGCATGACACGCGATGCGGCGCAGCTGAGCGGCAAGAATGTCGGCGATCTGCTCAACGCAGCAAATGTCAGCTGGGGCTTCTTCGAGGGCGGATTTGATTTGACCGTGACCAATGCCGACGGCTCGACCGGCTGCAATCGCACCAGTACATCGGCAATTACCGGTGTCACCAAGAAGGATTACATCCCGCATCACCAGCCGTTCCAATACTATGCGAGCACTCAGAACCTGAAGCATGCGCGTCCGAGCTCGGTATCGGCTATCGGCAAAACCTTGCAGGCAGATGGCAAAACGCCGGATCCGGCCAATCACCAATACGACATCCACGACTTTTTCGATGCGGTATCGGCTGGCAATTATCCTGCAGTCAGCTTCCTGAAAGCGCCGGCTTACCAGGATGGCCACGCCGGCTACTCCGACCCGATCGATGAGCAAGCCTTCGTCACCAAGGTAATCAACTTCCTGCAGCAGCAACCAGGCTGGAGCAACACGCTGGTGGTGATTGCCTATGACGATTCGGACGGCTTTTACGACCACCAGGCCAGCCCTATCCTGAATCCGTCGTCCAACACCACGGCCGCCGCCGCTTTCAGCAGCAACGGCCTGACCGCGCCAGGCGTGGCGGACATGCTGAACGGCCCGGGCGTATGCAAAACCAATGGCCCGGGTTCGCTGCAAGGCATGCCGACCGTGTTGTCCGGCGTTTCCGGCAAGAGCGGCGCCCAAGGCCGCTGCGGCTACGGTCCACGCTTGCCGCTGCTGGTGATCTCGCCGTATGCGAAAACCAACTATGTCGACCACACGCTGACCGACCAGACCTCGATCCTGCGCTTCATCGAAGACAACTGGCTGTCCGGCCAGCGCATCGCCGGCTCCTACGACGCTATTGCCGGCACCCTGAACAATATGCTGAACCTGAGCGACGCACCGAGCACATCGCTGCTGATCCTCGATCCGTCGACCGGCCAGCCGATTGCTTGCCCGACCTGCAAAAAAGCGCTAGTTGCAGCTGCATCAAAAACTTAATAACGAAATACCGCCAACTATCTTGATCGATCTGCACTATGAGAGCGATCGATCAAGCTGGCGTGCGGAGCCTGACCGTAGATCACCTGTCCCGTGCCTGCTATAGCGGCAAGGGACAGGTTTTTTTCTGCTGCGCACGCAAAGCTAATCATCGACTGGAGAATATGATGAGTTTAAAGAAAAATGATTTTTCGACGCAGTTTGCCGCACGCATTCTGAAACCGGCGTTGGCCTGTGTGGCCGGTGTAGCGCTGCTTGCTTGCGCAGGCGCCGTCCACGCCACCGGCAGTGGCAATCTTATCGTCAACGGCGGCGGCGAAACCGGCCTCTGCGCGACCGACTGGAAAGCTGTTAAAACCGTGCCGGGCTGGCAGGTATTGCTGGGTAGTCCGACGCTGGTGTGCTATTCCGTCGCAAGTTTCACTACGCCGTCCTCACCGGCAGCCGGCAATGCCTTCATCGCCGACGGCCCGTATGGCGACTCCGCCTTGATGCAAACCATCAACGTGTCTGCCGCCGGCAGCGCGATCGATACCGGTACGGTGACTTACTCCTTGTCCGGCTGGCTGGGCGGCTATGCCGGGAATGCGGGGCAAGCCGTCGTCACGGCTACTTTCCTCGGCGCTGCGGGCCAGGTACTGGGCAATCCGGGCGAACTGTCAGGCGTCACGGCCAGCGCGCGCGGCAATGCCAATGCATTCATCGTCAAGTCGAACAACGGCACGGTGCCGGCCGGCACGCGCTCGATTGCGGTGCAGCTGCAGTTCATCAATACCTCGGGTTCCTACAACGTCGGCTACGCCGACAATCTGTCGCTCACCTTGTCGACTCCCGTGCCTGCGCCTGCCTTGGTAGCGCCGGCATCCACGGTGCCGGCCTTCGATCATGTGTTCTTCGTGATGATGGAAAACACCGACTATTCGCAAGTAATCGGCGATACCGCCAATGCGCCATTCATCAACTCGCTGGCGCAAAGCGGTACCCTGATGACCAACTATAGTGGCGTCTACCATCCCAGCGATGAGAACTACCTGGCGGTCTCGGGCGGCGACACCTTCGTAACCGGAGCAATCTACTTCCCGAACATCAAGGTCAGCGCCAGCCACATCGGCGACCGCCTGGAAGCGGTCGGCAAAACCTGGAAAGCCTACGAACAAGGCATGGGAACCCCGTGCAACACCAAGAACAATTTCGACAGCTATTACCAGCCGGATGACGCGCCGTTCATCAACTACACCAACATCTCGGGCAACCCGACGCGTTGCGCCGCCCATCTGTTCGACACCACGCAGCTCACCACTGACTTGCAGTCGGCATCGACCACACCGAATTTTTCGTGGATAGCTGCCGACGACAACGCCGACGGCGAAGCATCGGGCAACGGCTCTGCCAACAGTCTGCAGGTGCAGGACGGATGGCTGAAGCAAACCTTGCAGCCGATATTCGCGTCGCCGGCATGGATCAATGAGCGCTCGTTGCTGATACTGACCTGGGATGAATCTTCCGGTAGCGTCGCCAACCACATCGGCGGCATCGTCTACGGTTCGCAAGGGCTGGTCGGAAGCGGCGCCCTCAGTACTGCAAGCTACAACCATTACAGCGTCGGCCGCACCATTGAAAACGCGCTCGGAATAGGGCCACTGACCGCCAACGATACCTACGCTCAGCCCATCAACGACGCTTTCACGCCGAACGCAAAAGCCGCGGCCTCTTCGTTTAGCGTCGCCATGCCCAATGTGAAGCAGGGAGAAAACATCGCCTTCAATTTCAGCACCACGCCGGCCAACACCAATTCGTCCAACTGGGTCGGCATCTACGCTGCCGGCGCCAGCCCGGGCACCAACAGTTCCGCGCTTTGGCAATACGTAGCGGCCGAAGGCGGCGTGACTTCGTTCAGCACGGCATCGCTGGCGCCCGGCACTTATACGGCCTGGTATTTATACAATGGCGGTTATGTCAAGCTGGCTGGACCGGCTACCTTCGTAGTTAGTCAGTAAGCGTTTCTCTTGGCAGTAGGGAAAAAAGCACTTCCGATAAGCGGAAGTGCTTTTTTTTTCTTAAAACAGTCTCAGCAGGCTTCTTTGAGCCGCTTACATATTTCCCCAGCAGCCCATCAAAGATGAACGCCTCAGGTGGCGCGGCGGGCCGCCGCTTCATGGACGTTGCGGACGCTACCCTCGCTGATGGACACGCCCAGCAATTCCACGACACCGCGCTACGTGCTGTGGCAGGTCAGGGCCAGGTCCAGTGTCAACTCAACGAATAAATAGTCATCGATTTCTATTATTTTCCGCATCGCGCGGCATTTTTCCGGTAATATTTTGCCGAAACCGAGCAAATAGTCGGTTTTAGTGTTTTTACGGGTTGGCGCCCAAGCATGAAATGCTGCTGCGTTTCCCTGTTTGCGCCTGCCCCAGAGTGGCGCCCAGATTTAGCCCTCCGGTCAACCTGGCCGGCGGGGCAATAACTAAACGAAAAGGAGCAGTACCATGAAAAAGAAGGCAACCATCGCCATCCTTGGCGGCGCAGGCATGATGGGGCAGGGCATCATCCGCGACCTGCTGTCAGACCGGGCAATCATCGATATCGCCGAAGTGCGGCTGTTCGATAGCCATCGCGCAAGGATGGTGGCGCTGCGCGAGCAGCTCGACGATTCCCGCCTCACCCTGCATGACCTGGATGTGGCCGATCCCGCGGCGCTGGCACGCTCGCTCGCCGGTGCTGACATTTGCATCAACGCCGTTCCCACCTTGGCCGGGCACCAGATGGAGATCTTCGCCGCCGCTCTGGCTGCAGGTGTCGACTATGTGGACCTCGGTGGGCTGGGTACCTACACCGTCAAGCAGCTGGAATGGCAAGAGCGTTTCCGCCAGGCTGGTGTGGTGGCGGTGCTGGGAGTGGGCGCCGATCCCGGCATGTCGAACGTGATCTGCCGCGCGGTGGCGGACCAGTTCGACGAGGTCGACAGCATCAACCTCTATTGGGCCGCCACCCTGACCGGTCCGGAAAATCCGGTCCTGGTGCCGCCTTACAGTGTGTCGACCGTGCTGGCCGAATATGCGCATCCCTGCATCCAGTTCCTCGATGGCCGTCATGTGGAATGCCAGCCCCTGACCGGCGTCGAGACGATCGACCTGCCGCAGCCTTGGGGGCGCTGCGAGTTCATGTACTCAGTGCATTCCGAGCAGCTGACCGTGCCGTTGGCCGATGGCATCCGCCAGAAGGGCATCAAGGAGTTCACCTGGAAGCTGCACCTTCCGCATCGCGAGCACGAGGCCTGGGTCGGCCTGGTCAAGGCCGGCTTCGGTGATTTCGACCGGCCGGTGGAAGTCAATGGCGTGCCGGTGCGTCCGTTGGATGTGCTCAATGCCGTCATCCACCGCAACATCGCCGAGAAGCAGGACCAGATCCCGCAGCAGCAGAGCCATGAGATCCACTTCGCCATCGGCCGCGGCCGGATCGGCGGCAAAGCTGCCAGCGCGCGCTGCGAAGTGTTGGTCCGCCCCAATCCTATGTACGACGGTTATGTGGACGCGGCTACCTCGATGAACGCCTCCATCGCGGTCCAGCTGATCCTGAGCGAGACGCGCCGGCCCGGCGTGTACGCGCCGGAGGCGTATTTCGATGTGCAGTCCTATTTCAGGGAAGCCGAGAAGCGCAAATTCGCCATCACCCTGACGCTGGACATGGCTTGATCGGGCAGGGGGAAACCATGCGCAACTTGCTCTATATCGACGGCGCCTTTGTTGCGCCGGCGTGCGGCGGCTTCCTGGAGGTGGTCGACCCGGCCAGCGAGGAACGCTTCGCCGAGATCGCGGCGGGTACCGATGCCGATGTGGAGGCCGCCGTGCTGGCCGCGCGTCGCGCCTTCGATCAAGGCCCGTGGCCACGGATGCCGGCCGCCAGCCGCGCGGCCGTCTTGCGCCGTGTGGCGGCCGAGATCCGCGCCAATCTCGAGCAGCTCGCGCTGCTGGAGGTACGCGACAACGGCAAGCCGCTGAAGG
Organism: Collimonas sp.; assembly: GCF_035566375.1. Lineage (GTDB taxonomy): Bacteria > Pseudomonadota > Gammaproteobacteria > Burkholderiales > Burkholderiaceae_D > Collimonas. The sequence continues at coordinate 147,393 of NZ_DATMRK010000084.1, read as the reverse complement.
AGGCGCGCTGGGACATCGGCGATGCGGCCTTCTGCTTCGACTACTACGCCGACATGGCCGAGCAGGTCGAGGCGGAGGGCGAGGCGGCAGTCGATGTCGGCGACTCGCGCTTCACCTGCCGGGTGCGCAAGGAGCCGCTCGGCGTGGTGGGCGCCATCACGCCATGGAACTTTCCCTTGCTGATGGCGGTATGGAAGGTGGCGCCGGCGCTGGCGGCAGGTTGCAGCATCGTGCTCAAGCCGTCCGAATTCTGTTCGCTCAGTTGTGGTGAACTGGCGCGCTACTTTCATCAGGCCGGCCTGCCGCCCGGGGTCTTCAACCTGGTGACGGGCCTTGGCCAGCAGACCGGTGCACCTCTGAGTGCGCATCCCGGCGTCGACAAGCTCGCCTTCACCGGTTCCCAGGCCACCGGCTCGCAGGTGATGCAGGCGGCGGCCCGCGACATCCGTTCCGTCAGCCTGGAGTTGGGCGGGAAATCCCCCTTCATCGTGTTCGCCGATTGCGACCTGGACAAAGCGGTCGAATGGATCCAGTTCGGCGTCTTCTGGAACCAGGGGCAGATCTGCTCGGCGACCTCGCGCCTGCTGGTCGAGCGGTCGGTCCATGACACCCTGCTGGCGCGCTTGAAGGCGGCGGCGGAGCGGATCGTGATCGGACCGGGTGATCAGGATGGCGTCCAGATGGGGCCGATAGTCTCGGCCTTGCAGCACCGCCGGGTCATGGAAGGCATCGAGCGCGGCCTCGCCAGCGGCGCCCGCCTGGTCACTGGTGGCGGACGGCCGCCACACCTCGCGCGCGGCTATTTTGTCGAACCCACCATCTTCACCGATGTGCCGCTCGACAGCTGGATCTGGCGCGAGGAAGTGTTCGGACCGGTCCTTTGCATCCATGCCTTTGACACGGAACAGGAGGCGATTGCACTGGCCAACGACAGCCGCTTCGGCCTGGCGGGCGCAGTGATGTCGGATGATTTGGCGCGCTGCGATCGGGTGGCCAGGGCGCTGCGTGCGGGTGTGGTCTGGGTTAATTGTTCGCAACCGACCTTCACCCAGCTGCCGTGGGGCGGCTACAAGGCTTCGGGCATCGGTCGTGAACTGGGGCGCAATGGCTATGAAGCCTTTCTGGAGGTGAAGCAGATCACCAGCTTCGACCATAGCCAGGACTGGAATTGGTACCAGTCGACCGGAAATCCGGATTGAGCGGGCCGGCAGCAGCGGCCTGCCGGTAATACCGTGCCCCTGCCTCCGGGACTTTTTATCTAAAGTCACAAATATGTCAAATATCGCTTGAAAACCGAACAATTACTCGGTTATAGTGATTCCGGTAAGCATCAACGTATGACAAAACTAAAAAGTGTCTTGTCGGAATAACCGGCCAGGGCACGCCCATGATCAGATTGGAGACAATGAAAATGGCTTACCCAAATACTTACTTTCGACCACAGCGGTACACATCAGCATGGGGTGCCCTAACATGACGACCGCATCCCCGATTGAACAAAACGGCAAACTCAAGCGTCAGCTGAGCTACCGCGATCTGGTGTTCTACGGCCTGGCTTATACCGCGCCGGTGACACCGCTGACCATGGCCGGATTCGTCTGGGCTGTCTCGGGCGGCCTGCCGGTGCTGGCCTACCTGCTCGCTGCGTTATGCCTGTACTTCACCGCCAACAGCTATGCGGTGATGACGTCGGCGATGCCCAGCGCTGGTTCGGTGTACAGCTTCGCGAGCAATACGATGGGGCCGTTCGCCGGTTTCATTTCAGGCTGGATGATCCTGCTTGACTACCTGCTGGTGCCCGCCTTCATCTACATCCTGAGCGCGGTGGGCCTGGAAACCCTGATGCCGCAAGTCGATCGCGCAACCTGGATCGTGATCACGGTTGGCGCCACGTCCGTCGTCAACTGGTTCGGCGTCAGCGTCACCTCGTGGGTCAGCAGCGTCTCGGTCGTGCTGCAACTTCTGCTGGTGGCCGTCGTGGTGACGCTGTTGCTGTTTGCCCTGCACGGAGGCATGGGCAGCGCGGCGTTGACGATGGCGCCGCTGTTTGAAGCGAGCAAGTTCCATGTCAGCAGCGTATTGGCCGCCACCGCGGTCTGCGTGACGGGTTACCTCGGCTTCGATGCAGTCTCGACCCTGGCCGAAGAAGTCAAGGATCGCGACACCAGCCTGATCGGCAAGGCGATCCTGACCAACCTGGCCCTGACCGGCGGCACTTTTGTGCTGGTCACCTGGGTGATCGGTAACATCCTAGCCGGTTTCCCGATACACGATCCGGCTACCGTGATCTACGAACTGGCGGCCGCCATTGGCGGCAAGGGAGCCGCCATCGGGCTGGCCTGGTTCCTGACACTGGTGGTGGGCGTGCCGAATGTGCTGCCGATGCAGGTCGGCGTGGCGCGCGTGCTGTATGCGATGGGCCGTGACCAGACCTTGCCCTCGATTCTGGCCAAAGTGAATCGGCGTCACGGCAATCCGTATGTGGCGATGATCGTCTCGACCAGCATCTCGCTGGCCATCGCGCTGTTCATGAGCGAGCGGATCAGCGATCTCGCGATCCTTATCAGCTTCGGCGCGCTGACCGGCTTCGTGTTCGTGCATCTTTCCGTGTTGGCTCACTTTGGCCGTCGTCCCGGCCACAGCTGGCGGTCTCACGTGGCCATGCCGCTGATTGGCATCTGGGCGGTGGTGATGATCCTGTCCAGCCTGAACGCCATGGCTCTGACTGTCGGTACCTGCTGGTGCGCCACCGGTATCGTCTACTGGCTTGTGAAGCGCTATTGGAATGGCGCCGTGAACGCATCTTCCAGCCAGATCCGTTGCGAGTCCGGCAGCAGTCCCGACGTATCCGAACCACCTCAAGCCACCTAATAAAATATAAAAGCCTGAAAGAGACAACATGGCACACTCTCCCTTGAAGCGTATCCTGGCCTCGGTGATGGACGTGGCGCGCCTGCGCAACGAACATGGTGTATCGACCGAAGCGGCGCTGGCGCTGCAGCACGAGCGGCGCCAGCTGCTCAAGATGTCGGCCGCCGGTTCGGTGGCGATGCTGGCGTCAAGCCCGCTGCTGTCGGCGGCGGCCACGCTCGGCAGCGGTGGCAGCAAGGGTAGCAGGGGTAGCAATGTGCGCGTCGTCGTTGTCGGCGCCGGCCTCGGTGGCCTGGCCTGCGCCTACGAGCTCAAGAAGGCCGGTCTGTCTGCCACTGTGTACGAAGCGTCGGACCGGCTTGGCGGACGTTGCTTTTCCAATACCACCAGCTTCCCCGGACAGGTGGCCGAGAACGGCGGCGAACTGATCGACACCGGACACGTCGAGCTGCGCAAGCTGGCGGCCGAGCTCGGACTGACCCTGGACGACCTGGCTGCCTATGACAAGGAGCAGGGCGGCGCGATGACTTTCTGGATCGGCGGCGAGCGCTATACCTATGAACAGCAGGTCAACGACTTCGCCGCCGTCGCCGGCCAGTTCGACGCCGACAACCGCGCGGCGCCCTGGCCGCAGACCTACGACAAACATACCCAGCGCGGCCTGGAGCTCGACCACATGTCGAGCACCGACTACATCAGCCGCTATGTACCGGGTGGGCTAGGCTCGAAGTTGGGCCAGTTGTTCAAGCTGCTGATGGACACCTCGGCCGGCATCGCCGCCACCGAGGCCAGCGCACTGAACCTGGTGGGCTTCTTCGCCGAAGACGGTTCTGACGAGCGCTTCCACATTCGCGGCGGCAACGACCAGCTGGTCAGCGGCATGGCAGCGCGCCTCGACAGCAGCCAGATCGTCAAGGGACATGCCCTGACCCGGCTGGTCAGGAATGGCGACAACAGCTACACGCTCACCTTCAGCAATACCGTCAGCAACACCGTCAGCAACACCAGCGGCAGCGTCAATGTGGTGGCCGATCATGTGGTGCTGGCGCTGCCGTTCTCAATCCTTCAGAGCGCGGTCGACTACAGCAACGCCGGCTTCGACAGCATGAAGGTCGCGACTATCCGGAATTTCAGGATGGGCATGCATGCGAAGTTCCAAATGCAGTTCAAGCGCCGCATCTGGCGCGAGCAGGGTTACACCGGCCTGACCGACAACGATACCGGCTACCAGATCAGCTGGGAAGTGACGCGCGCCCAGCCGGGCGCCGAGGGCATCCTGACCTGCTTCTCGGGTGACAAGGTGGCGCTGGCGATGAACGACAAACCGACCGATCAGAAAGCTGCGGATGCACTCAATGGGCTCGATCTGCTCTTCCCTGGAATCAAGCCCTTGTGGAACGGTCGTGCGCTGCTGAACTACTGGCCTGGCTACGAATGGACCAAGGGCGCCTACTCCGCCCATCCAATGGGTAGCCTCACCAGCTACCACGGCTATCAGGGGGTGCGTCAGGGGAACTGCCACTTTGCCGGCGAACATACGTCGGTCAAGCACGCCGGCTTCCTCAACGGTGCGGTCGAGAGCGGTCAGCGCTGCGCCAGCGCGATCATCCTCGCGTTGAGTGGCAAATGAGTGGCTGGCAGTTTTGCCGCATGTGCGGTTTTATGAATTCTTTAGATAACTGGATATACCATGCTTGCGAATCTTTCCTGTTTTGACCCGCTGCACCCGCAGATTTACCTCGATGGCGCCTATGCGCCGGCGCTTGCAGAACAGCACAAGGACTCCATTAATCCGGCCACGCTGGCGCTAGTCGGGCGCTACCCCTTGTGCGGGCAAGCCGACGTCGAGCGCACGGTGGCCGCTGCCAACCTGGCCCAGAAGCAGTGGAAGAACACCGATACCCAGAGCCGCGCCGCGCTGCTGCATAGCGTCGCCCATGCGATCGAGAATTCGACTATCCGCAGCGAGCTGGCACAGCTGATTTGCCGGGAGATGGGCAAGCCCTACCCGGACGCGGTGGGCGAACTGTCGATCTGCGCATCGGTGTTCCGCTATTACGCCGAAATGGCGCGCGACGATGGCGGCACGGTCGCCGGTTCCAACCTGGCCGGTTCGTTCCAGCACATGCGCTATGAGCCGTACGGCGTCAGCGTGCACATTTTGCCGTTCAACTATCCGATACTGTTGCTGTGCTGGACGGTGGCCGCCTCGCTGGCCGCCGGCAATGCCTGCATCATCAAGCCGGCCGAGGCGACAGCGCTGTGCACCCTGCAGTTCATGGCGCATTTCGCCGCGCTGCCCGCCGGCCTGGTTGCCTGCCTGCCCGGCAATGCCGACACTGCTCAGTTGCTGATCCAATCGCCCGGCACGCATGCGGTGGCATTCACCGGCAGCGTTGCCGCGGCGCGCGCGGTGGGCGTCGCCTGCGCGCAGCAGATGATGCCTTGCGTGCTCGAGGCCGGCGGCAGCGATCCGATGATCATCTCGCGCCACGCGCCACTCGAGGTGGCCGCCGCTGGCTGCGTCAATTCCGCCTTCCTGCTCAGCGGGCAAGTGTGCACCTCGTCCGAACGCTTCTTCGTCGTCGACCAGATCCACGACGCCTTTGTCGCCGAGTTTGCCCGCCGCACCCGCCAGCTGCGGGTCGGCGACGGCATGGGCATGGCCGAGATCGGCCCGCTGGTCAGCAAGGCCGCGCGCGACAAGGTGGCGCGCCTGGTGCAGGAGGCCATTGAGCAGGGCGCACAATTGGTCTGCGGCGGCCGCATTCCGCCCGATTGCCCGCCCGGCTGGTTCTATGAGCCGACCATCCTGACCGGCGTCACCCCGCAGATGGCCATCATGCGTGAAGAATGCTTCGGGCCGGTCGCAGCCATCTGCCGCGTCGCCGACTTCGACCAAGCGCTGTGGCTGGCCAACGATTCGGAATTCGGCCTGGGCGCCTCGGTCTTTACGACCGACCTGGCCGAGGCGATGGAAGCGGCCAGCCGGCTTGAATCCGGCATGGTCTGGATCAACAACCCGCTGATCGACAACGATGCGCTGCCTTTCAGCGGCAGCAAGATGTCCGGCCTCGGATGCGAGCTCGGACGGCGTGGACTGGATGCATTTCGCCGCACCAAGATGGTCATCCTCGATCACCAGCCGCGCATCCACGACTGGTGGCTGCCGCGCCCCGACGAATCTTTTTATCCGGCCCAGATGGCCGCACCTCAATGATCACTCTTAGACCAGAAACCTGCATGCAAGACACTACCTATCTCTCCGCCACTGATCTGCTAACGCGCTTTCGCGACGGCAGCCTGAACCCGGTCGACTACTTCGAGGTGCTGGCCGCAGCCGCCGAACGCCAGCAAGCCACAATCAACTGCGCCGCCGGTTTGTTCCTGGAGCAGGGGCGCGCCATGGCGCGCGAGTCGCGGCGCCGCTATGCTGAAGGCACTGCCCGGCCGCTGGAGGGCGTGCCCGTCATCATCAAGGAAGAGACCGGCGTCAAGGGCTGGCCATGCCCGCAGGCCTCGCTCGTGTTCAAAGACAAAGTGGCGGTCGAGAACCATCCGATTGTCGACAAGCTGCTCGACGCCGGCGCCATTCTCTATTTCCAGGCAACCAATCCGGAATTCTGCGTGCTTGGGCACACCTGGAGCAAGATGTATGGCGTCACCCGCAATCCATGGGCTCCGGCATATTCCGTCGGCGGTTCCAGCGGTGGTTCCGGTGCGGCATTGGCCGCCGGCGTCGCGCCGCTGGCCACCGGCAGCGACATGGCCGGCTCGATCCGCCTGCCGGCATCGCTGTGCGGCGTGTATGGTTACAAGCCGCCATCCGGACGACTGCCCTGCGCTCCTGGTGCTGAATATATGACGCAGGCAGTGGTGGGGCCGATGACGCGCAGCTTTGACGACCTGGTGCTGATGCAGAACGTGCTGGCCGGCCCCCATCCCACTTCCTTCACCACGCTTCCTTACACCGCACTGCCCACAGAATACGGCGACCTGAGCGGCATGCGCATTGCCTACAGCCCGGCCTTCGGTCATCCGGCGCTGGCGAGCGACATCGAGCACAACCTGCTGCAGGCGCTCGAGGGCCTGCGCCGGCGTGGCGCCATCGTCGAGGAAGTCGCGCTGCGTTGGGATCTCGATGAAATCAACCAGGTGCTGCTCGATGGCCTGAACGCGTTGTTCGTCGACGAATTCATGACCGATATCGCGGACGCTGACGCAGACAAGCTGTGCAGCTATACCGCCCACATGCGCCAGAAGGCCGCCGTGCATCATCCTTCCATCATGCCGAGCGCGGCGCTTGGCCAGCAATTGCACCGCGACATGCATGAAAAGGTCTGGGGCAAGGGCTATACCGCCTTTATTTGCGCCTCGATGCTGACGACCGACTTGGCGGCCGACCAGGATCCGGTGGCCGAGCCCTTCATAAAGGTGGGAGCCCATCAGGTCGAAGCCAACCTGGGATGGTGTCTGACACCGCCTTTCAATTTGCTCAATCGCTATCCGGTGCTGGCAGCGCCGACCGGCTTGTCGGAGCTGGGTGTGCCGACCGGGATGCAGATTGTCGCCAATGCGTATGACGATGAAACGGTGTTCCGGGTTGCCTCTAATCATGCGCGGGCGGGCACGTCGCGGCTCTTCATCGAGCAGTTCCCTGCACTGGGCCAGCAAGCATGAAGCCGTGTGGCATAATCGGCACGTTACCTACAGACACGTTACCTGCAACTACCAAACTGAAGCAACTCAGCATGCCCAATAAGAAATCTCTGGTCTCGTCAGAGTCGCCCGCCACCGGCAAGGCCAAAGCCAAGCCGGCTGCCAAGCGGCGCGTTCCGCAACAGGAGCGTGGACACAAGACGATTGAAGTGATCCTGCACGCCGCGGGCGAGGAAATCGCGCGCGGCGGGTTGGCCAAGCTGACCACCAAGCGCATTGCCGAAGCCGCCGGCCTGTCGGTGGGCGGCCTGTATGAATACTTCCCCAACAAAGAAGCGGTGATCCATGCGTTGGCCAGCCAATGGCTCGAGCGCGTCAAGGACGGGATCGCGGTCATCCACCCGAGCAAGACAGGCTGCGTGGACTTGGTCCGTTACATGGGCATGGTGTATGACGCGGTGCGGCCGCAGTACGAACAGGTACCGGGCGTGAGCGTCCTGATTTCCTTGCTGGCGTCGGTGCCGGCGCTGCATGCGCTGGAACGCCAGATCGACCTGCAGGTCAACGCCTTGCTCACCGATGCGATTTCCCACCTTCTGCCGTACGTCGGGAAAGAGCAGTGCAGCGCCTTGGCGCGGACCATGACCATCCTCGACCATTACCTGTTGATCGAATCGATCATGCGCGATCCGGCGCATGCCGCGCTGTTTGATACACACCATCGGATCTGCGTGCATGCGCTGGCGGGCCACCTCATCTTGATGAATGAACAGGCGCGGCCGGCGGCAGCCGCAGTCAGTGCAGCACCCCAGTCAGATCCCCGGCCAGCATCCTGGCCAGCTCCGCGGCCGGAAGCGCCGCCGGACGTCACCTAAGTTCCATCCCTTCCCCTGGCGGACAGCCGGCGTCGGTGTGTACACTGCGCCGCGCCGTCCCGCCACAGACACCTCCACTCAACATCCGATTGCCGGCAACGCCCATTGGCGGCGGCGAACGCCGCGCCATGCGGTCGTATCACCAGAATTGAGACAAGATCATGAACTCCAGCCACACGATTGCCTTCTCCAAAGACCAGCTCGCCAGCGAGACGTATGCCCGCTTCATGGTCACCGACATCGACGGTGTCTGTCGCGGCAAGCAACTGTCAGGCGAAAAGATCGCCAGCATGCTCGACGGCGGCGGCACCATCGCCAGTGCCGTCTTCGGCTGGGATATCCAGGACCAGTTATACGACAACGTCAGCTTCACCGGCTTTCACACCGGCCTTCCCGATATCGGCCTGCTGCTCGATCCGACTACTGCGCGCCGTCTGCCATGGGACAACAACTGCTGGCTGATCCTGGGCGAACACACGCGGAACGATGGCTCACCGTTGCCGATCTGTCCGCGCCAACTGTTGAAACGGGTGCTGGCCAAGGCCGATGCGATGGGCTATTCGGCACAGGTGGGCGCCGAATTCGAATGGTTTGCGCTGGCCGAGACCGAGCTGTCGGTACGTGCCAAAAACTATCGCAATCTGCAAAGCGCCACCCAAGGCATGACCAACTATTCACCGTTTCGCATCGATGCCCAGCAGGCGTTCGTGCGCGACCTGTTCACTAACCTGAACGCCATCGACGTGCCGCTTGAGGCCATACATACCGAGGCCGGACCGGGCAATTTTGAAGCAGCGATCCGCTATGGCGATGCGCTCAAGACGGCCGACCGCGCGGTCCTGTTCAAGGAGTCGGTGCGCGAAATCGGCCGCCGCCACGGCCTGCTCAATACCTTCATGGCCAAGTATTCGGAGGCGTACGCCGGCTGCGGCCAGCACCTTCACCAGAGTCTGTGGCGCGATGGGCGCAACTGCTTCTACGACGAGCAGGGCGAACACCGCATGAGTGAGACCATGCGCCACTTCATCGCCGGCCAGTTGCATTGCCTGCCGCACTTGCTGCCGATGGTTGCCCCTTTCATCAACAGCTACAAGCGCCTGGTGGGTAATAACCTGGCCCCGGTAAAACCGACCTGGGCGGTGGACAATCGGAACGTGTCGCTGCGCGTCATTCCCGGCAGCCGCCACGCCATGCGGCTCGAGACCCGCACCCCTGGCGCCGATGCCAATCCCTACCTGGCGATTGCGGCAGCGCTGGCATCCGGACTGTACGGCATCGAGCAACAGCTGGCGCTTGAGCAGCCGCCGGTTTCCGGCGCCAACTGCGGCGCTGAACAGCTCGAACGCCTGCCGCGCACCTTGGCCGAGGCGACGGCGGCGATGGAGCGCTCGCCGTTGGCGCGCGAGTTGTTTGGCGAGGAGTTCGTGCGCCATTTCGTGCAAACCCGGCAATGGGAGATCGCCCGTTTCAACCAGAGCGTGACCGACTGGGAACTGGAGCGCTACCTTGAACTCGCGTGATGCGCGCAACCCGGACCGTTTGCAAGGGAAAACCAACATGAGCAGCCAGCGTATCCAACGTATTGACTCGTACTACAACGCCACCGTCAACAGCAGCCATTGTTTCCCGCAGCTGGAAGGTGAAGTCAAGGTCGATGTCGCCGTCATCGGCGGCGGCTTCACCGGCCTTGCCAGCGCCTTGGAACTGGCGGAGCAAGGCAAGAAGGTCGCCCTGGTCGAAGCCAACCGGATTGGTTGGGGCCAGTCCGGGCGCAACGGCGGGCAGGTTACAGGCAGCCTGTCGGGTGACGGCGCCATCCTGCGTCAGCTTGCTCGCCAGGTCGGTCAGGACGACGCCGCGGCGTTCATCTGGTACCTGCGCTGGCGCGGCCATGACATCATCCGCGAGCGCATCGAGAAATACGGCATCGCCTGCGATCTCAAGTTCGGCCATCTGCACACCGCTTACAGCCCCGGCCACATGCGCGCGATGCGCGCCACCTACGACGACATGGCCCGGCGCGGTATGGCCGACATGGTGGAACTGGTGGAGGGAAAGGACATCGGCCGCTTCCTCGATACGCCTCTCTACCATGGGGGTATTTACAACCGGAAGAATATGCACCTGCATCCGCTGAACCTGTGCCTGGGCGAGGCCCGCGCCCTTGCCAGCCTCGGTGGCCTGGTGTTCGAAGATTCGCCGGTGCTGGAGATTATCCACGGCGCGACCCCGGCGATTCGCCTGCCCAAGGGCCGCATCGTCGCCGGCCAGATTCTGCTCGCCGGGGATGTTTACCACAAGCTGGAACGGCGCAAGCTGGGCGGCATGATCTTTCCCGCCGCCGGTGGAATTGTGACGACCGTGCCCCTGGGGGATCTTGCGCGCCAGCTCAATCCGCAGGACGTTGCGGTCTATGACAGCCGCTTTGTGCTCGATTATTACCGCATGACTGCCGATGGACGCTTGCTGTTTGGCGGGGGCGCCAATTATTCAGGCAAGCCGTCACGCGACATTGCCGCCGAACTGCGCCCGTGCATCGAACGCACTTTCCCGCAGTTGCGCGGAGTAGAGATTGGATTCGAGTGGAGCTGCGATATGGGCATCGTGATCAACCGGATTCCCCAGCTTGGCAAGCTGGCGCCGAATGTCTGGTATGCCCAGGGTTATTCGGGGCATGGCCTGGCCACCTCGCATATCGTGGGGGAGGTGATGGCAAAAGCTATCGGCGGGACGATGGATAAGTTTGATGTGTTTCAGCGCTTCAGCCATGTGCGGGTGCCGATGGGGGATTGGATGGGGCGGCAGTTATTGGCGCTGGGGATGCGCTATTTCCTGATGATGGAGAGGTTTCGATGAGGTGGGGGATTCCGCTTTGGTTTCGCCTGGAACCGATCTGGAATCTGCGGCCGCTGCCCTCGCCAAAAAATGGTTCCAGATAAATTCAATAACAAACAATTCGATAACAAACCGATTACAAACCGATTACAAACATGATGCATCGTCCAATTATCATTCTTCCCGCATGCGCCCTCCAAATCGGAGTTCAGCAGAGTCATGCCGCCCAGTCCAAATACGTCGACGCGGTTGTTCTCGGCGCGGACTGCGCACCTTTGATCCTGCCTGCGCTCGGGGACTCGAGTGACCTTGAGGCTGTTCTTTCCGTCTGCCACGGCATCATGCTGACGGGGTCGCCTTCCAATATCCATCCTCGTCATTACGATCAGGATGTACTTGACCCTAAGCTGCCTCAAGATGCGGCGCGCGACGCGACCACGCTGCCGCTGACTCGCGCCGCGCTGGAACGCGGTCTGCCGCTGCTGGCCATCTGCCGCGGTTTTCAAGAGATCAACGTGGCGCTGGGCGGCAGCCTGCATCAAGCCGTTCACGACGTAGCGGGAAAGCACGATCACCGCGAAAACAAGGCAGATACATTGGAGCGGCAATACGCGCCGTCCCATGCCGTAGTCGTCGAGGCCGGCGGGCGCCTGGCGCAGATTTTTGGCGGCGCCGGTGAACTCAGCGTGAATTCACTGCACGGTCAGGGCATCGACCGACTTGCCGACGGCCTGACCGTGGAGGCGCGCGCTGCCGACGGCCTGGTGGAAGCCTTTTCCGTCACCGCTGCGCCCGGTTTCACGATGGCGGTGCAATGGCATCCTGAATGGCGAGTCGCCGATAACCCCGAAGCTATGCGCCTGTTCGGGGCTTTCGGCCAGGCTTGCCGCGATTATCAAGCCGAGCGCGGACGACCGTGAGCGCCGACGGTAATTCGGCGCCGTCAGGCCTTTCCTTGACGGTGCGCCTGCCTTGTTATTTCCGTTAATATTTTACCAAAGCCGAGTAAACAATCGGTTTGATGAGGAGGTGCTCAGGAGTTCACCTGGGAGCTGTACCTTCCGCAACATCGGCCTGACGCTGGGTATGGCGTGAGCGGGTAGGGGGCAGGCAGGGGACATATAGGCAACTTGCTCTGTTATCGACGACACCTTCTTAAGCTGGCGTGCAGCGGCTTCCTGTGGGTGGTCTGCCCGGCCAGCGGGGAGTGTTTTGCTGAGATCGCGGCCGGCATCGATATCGACGCGGAGGTTGCTGTGTGGCGGTCTCCGAGGCTTTTTTGCTTAAATTCACAGGGATGGCAAATATCGCTTGAAAGCCGAACAATTACTCGGTTATAGTAATTCCAGTTTCACTGAATTAAGAAAAAATGAAGAATAAATTATAAAAACTAAAAGGAGATGGGAATATGCGTCGGAAAAATGCATGGATTTTCGCCGGAATATCGGCGCTTGCGGTTAGCGAGGCAGCGGCGTTGGAATTCGACACCGGGTCGATACAGGGCAGTGTTAATTCAAACGTGACGGCCGGTCTTGGGATGCGGACCAAGGATCCGAGCTGTTCTTTGATAGGCGTGCCGGATGCCTATGGCTGCGGAGCGAATGTCAACACGGATCAATGGGCAAACGGCGACAACGGGAACCTGAATTACAAGAAGAACCAGTTGTTCACCGGATATCTGAGCCTGACAAGTGAGGTACTGTTAAAGATGCCGTCCGAGGGTCTGAAATTCCTCGCCCGCGGCACTGCATTTTTGGATCCTATGGCGCAAAAAACGCAGACGACTCCCTTGGCCAGCGATGCACGCGCACAGATGGATCACCGGGCGAAGATACTCGACTTGTGGCTCCAAAAAGACTTCTCTATCGATGACCAGGCCGCGCACTTGCGACTCGGGAATCAGGTAATCAACTGGGGCGAGAGCATTTACGCGATCGGTGGCATCAATGCTACCAATGCGGTGGATGTGCAGACTTTACTGACTCCGGGAACACAGCTTAAGCAGGCATTGCTGCCTGCCCCAATGCTCAGTTTCGCGAGTAGTTTGCCGGCTGGTTTTTCCACGGAAGCCTATTACCAGTTCCAATGGATGGGCAATATTTATCCCGCAGTTGGTAGCTACTGGTCTATTTCCAATAGTACCGGGCGCGGCGCCATACCAGCCTTGTCTAATCCATCCAACTTTAATGTTGGCGGTCTGGATCCCACAACGGCGTTCCCGTATACCAACGTAGTGGCCAACAACAGGCCGCAATATGGCTTGAAGTTTGCTTATAGTCCCCAGGGCGCACAGGTCAATTTTGGCGCCTATTATGAAAGCTATACGGACAAGTCGCCGGTATTGAGCACCGTGGGCAACGGCACCGCTGGTCAGTATTCGTATCAGAAAAATCGTGACATGTTCGGTGTCAGCATGAATTTCCCCTTGGGACATTGGGCGGTCTCTTCCGAGCTTTCCTATCGGCCGCGTGATGCCGTTTCCATGTCCTCATGCTTCCTGGCCGGCGGGCCGGCTGATCTGAATACGAATGGCGCGTCAGGTAATTGCACTATGTTCAAGGATAACAAGAGGTACCAGTTTACCCTTAACGGCCTGTTATCCATGACGCCGTCCAGCCATCCTGTGGTGAAGTGGCTGGGTGCTGATCAGGCACAGTTTACTGCAGAGATGTCGGTGATTTACTACCCGGGCATTGATTCGAACAAGCAGTATACAAGCACGGCAAATGGACAAGCTGTATATCAATTGCCGGCCGCCGGATACAACACGTGGCTGGACTATAACTCTGGTAGTGGCTATCCGATCGCGACGGGGCAAGGTACTTCGAAGTCCGCCGGCTACACGCTGGACTTCAACTGGACCTATGACGGATCCGTTCTTAATGGCTGGCAAGTGACGCCTGGCGTCACGTTCTCCAACTCGTTTTCAGGGTACACGCCAAACTTCACCGCAAATTACGCGCGTGGTGCGAAATCAGCCAATTTTTACGTGCTATTGACGCAAAACCCGGCAACCTGGCAGGCCGGAATTAACTATACGGCGTTCTATGGCGGCAATAGCGGTTTTGCTCAGCCGTATGCAGATAGAAATTTCCTTGGCCTTTACGCCACCCGGAATTTTTAATCCCGGTGCTCCAGGCCAAGCTGAATGATGTTTCAAACCTTTAAATAAATAAAAGGAAAATAAAATGAAGATGGAGATGAAATTGAAAACTGCCGCCGCCATGATTGCCATGTGCATAGCGAGTGGTGTTTTGGCTGCTGATGCCGATAAACTTGGCACGGAATTGTCACCGGTTGGCGCAGAAAAAGGCGGGAATAAAGACGGCTCCATTCCGCCACTCGGAGCCAAAAGTGCGCCTAAGGATGGCTGGGCTTATGGCAAAAACCGCGAAGACTATTGGGAGTACGGCAAAGAGAAGCCGTTGTTCTCTATCGATGCCTCAAACGTCGAAAAATATGCTGACAAGCTGTCGCCTGCGCAGACAGTACTGATCAAGCAGACCAAAGGATATCGGATGGATATTTATCCGAGCCACCGCAACTGTGGATATCCGGACTTCGCTCAGGCCAACACCAAGACCAATGTGGCACACGCGAAGATTGGGAGCGACGGCTGGTCGCTGGAGGACGTGGTTTTGCCTGGCGTACCGTTTCCGATCCCAAAAAGGGGGATCGACGTGATCTGGAATTATCTTGCTCTCTACATTGGCGTCGGTATGGAAATACCGAGTGGATGGACTTACGTCTCTCCACGACCAGGCTCAACGGAACCGATTAAAGCCGGTTGGGAATCAGCTCTTTACACGCCGTCCGGCAAAAAGGGGGCGAATTCCCTGGAAGACATCAAAGGACTCCTGTTCGGTTTGTACTATAGCTATACCAGTCCGGCTGCCTTCGCTGGTCAGGGGCTGGTTGCGAGTGCCTACTTTAAAAACGACGATGAAACGTTCTACTATTTTACCGGCCAACGTCGGGTGCGACGTCTGCCTGCGTACACCTATGACGCGCCCGTCATCGGTTTTGAAAACCAGTACCCGGTCGATGCAACCAACCTGTATAGCGGCACCCCGGACCGTTTTGACTGGAAATTGGTGGGCAAGAAGGAGATGTATATCCCTTACAACAATTTCAAGTTCAGCGACGGAAAAATCAAACTATCGGACGCCTTTCAGGACCACATAATCAACCCGGCTCTCGGCCGTTATGAATTGCATCGCGTCTGGGTTGTCGAGGGAACCCTCAAGCAGGGCTTCCGCCATTCTGCGCCGAAGAAAGTGATGTATTTCGATGAAGATAGCTGGATTGCTGTGGCTGGCGATGACTATGACGCTCAGGGAAAAATCTGGAAATACAAAGAAAACCAAAACATCCCGTCTTGGGAAGTCGGTGCATGTGTTCCGACTGTGTTGGATATGTACGACCTGAACAACGGTCGCTTTGTCGCAGATAACGTTGTTTTTGGGACCGGGAAGGACGCTCACTGGCTCGTAGAAGCAGGAAGCAATCCTCATATGAAGCAAAGCTTTTATACCGCTGAAAGTCTGAGAGCGATCAGCGAGCGTTAATAGCTTTAACACACTAGCTTTAACACACAAGCTTTAACACACGCCGGAGGCAAACCTCGCCACATAGAGAATCTCTAGCATGGCAAGGTTTGTCGCGGCTTGTGCCGGAATCATCAGCATCAAATGGTTGGTTTTTCGAGAAAAAAATTCATAAAACATCCGAAAAACCAGGCAACAACCAGCAACACGGAGGAGATCGTAGTGCTAAACAAGTTAGTCACCAGGTTTGAAAACTGGCTTTTCTCGCATCGCGCGTTGACGTTGAGCGTCTTGGCCGTGATTACGGCAGTGATGGCGGTTTTCGCTGTTCAGTTGCGTATGGAGGCAGGCTTTGAAAAGCAGATGCCTGTTGGTCACGAATACATTGAGACCTTTAATCATTATCGGGAAGAGCTCTTCGGGGCAAATCGCATTACCGTCGTAGTTCGCGCACGCGCTGGCACGATCTGGACGAAGGAAGGCCTGACACGCTTGGAGGATGTCACCCAGGCAGTGCAGTTCCTGCCAAGCGTTGATCGCGTCAACGTAAAGTCGTTATGGACGCCGAATAGTTTTGTGAATGAAATTACCGAGGATGGTTTTAAGGCTGAGCCTGTGATTGCGGGAACCATCACGCCAGGGAATCTGACTCCTGACAGCATTGAACAAATTCGTAAATTGACAAGCGAGGGTGGATATATCGGCTCGCTGGTCTCTCGTGACCAGCGCGGAGCGATGATTACCGCAGAGCTCAATGAAGTAGCGCCGGACGGCAAAAAGCTGGACTACATCGATTTCAACCGGCGTCTGGAAAAAGACATTCGCAGCAAATTCGAGGACGGTAAATACGAAATTCAGATCATTGGATTCGCGAAGCAGATTGGCGATATCGCAAAAGGTGCTTCAGGCGTACTCGTGTTCTGTGCCATTGCATTGCTTCTGACTGCCTTGGCGGTGTTTTGGTACTGTCATTCCTTGCGCCTGACAGTCTTGGTCATCATGTGCTCGCTGACATCGATGATCTGGCAATTTGGCGCTTTGAGACTGATCGGATACGGACTTGATCCGCTGGCGGTGCTGGTTCCGTTTCTGGTATTTGCCATCGGCGTGTCGCACGGTGTCCAGCAAATCAACTTCTTCGTTCGCGGCATTGGCAACGGAAAGTCGGTCATGACCGCCGCCCGCGCAAGTTTCAGTGGACTCCTCATCCCGGGTGTCCTGGCGCTTATCACAGCGTTTGTTTCATTTATGACGCTGTTGCTGGTACCGATACCCATGATTCGTGAGCTTGCCATTACCGCTTCGCTCGGCGTCGGATTCAAGATCCTGACCAACCTGGTGATGCTGCCGGTCGCGCTTTCCTGCCTGAAATTTGACGAGACCTTTGCCAAGAAAGCGGAGAGAAAGCGCGCTCAGCGAATCCGTTGGACAAAGATGCTGTCGTTTGTCGCGGAACCAAAGAATGCGATCATCACACTTTGCATTGCGTTGCTTGTTTTCGGTGTGTCTTTGTACGAGAGCCGGGATCGGGTGGTTGGTACGCTTCAACCCGGGGCGCCGGAACTTCGTGCAGACTCGCGCTTCAATCTCGATGCAGTGTCAATTGCACAGAATTTTGACATCGGACTCGACTGGCTTTCCATCGTGGTCGAATCGCCGCCCGACTCCTGCGTTAATCCCGCCATTGGAACGTTTGTCGACAACTTTAGCACCCACATGCGCGACGTCCCCGGCGTGGCGTCGGTGTCGTCGTATTCCACCATGCTGCGTACCTATAACCAAGGCTATAACGAAGGCTACCCAAAAATGAATGTGGTGCCGGTTGATGGGGGCACCGACGCCAGCCTGAGTACCGAAATTGGACGCATTCGGGGATATGCAAATGCAGACTGCAGCATGACGGCAGTTCACATGTACCTGACCGATCACAAGGCAACAACCATCAAGAATGTCATAGCCGACATCAAGCAGTACAGCGCGGAAAACGCCATCCCCGGCGTAAAAATCCGCCTTGCCGCGGGTAATGCAGGCGTGCTGGCGGCCACCAATGATGTGCTGGAAAAGAGCGAGCTGCCGATGATGCTGTATGTGTATTTAGCGATCATCTTGCTGGTCTTCTTCGTGTATCGGGATTTCCGCGCCATGATTGCATGCTGCTTCCCGTTAGCGATCGGCACTTCGATTGGATATTGGTTCATGGAGAAGTTTCAGATCGGCCTGACTGTAGCGACGTTACCCGTGATGGTGCTTGCGGTGGGCATTGGTGTTGATTACGCCTTCTATATCTACAATCGCCTGACGTTGCATCTGGCAATGGGTGAAGATATTCACAGCGCGATGGAACACGCATTGGAATTCGAGGGAATGGCGACGATTTTTACGGCACTGACGCTAGCGATCGGTGTGGCGACATGGTCATTCTCAGCGCTGAAGTTCCAGGCGGATATGGGTAAGTTACTGGCTTTCATGTTCATGATTAATCTGATCATGGCACTGACTGCATTACCTGCGCTAGTTGTTCTGCTTGAAAAAATATTTCCGCGTACCAGTCCGGTCCGTGCGCCTGGTCTTTTCAGTCATTAATTCAAGGAGCTCACGGTGAATATGGTCTGTCTATTTTTACTCCGCATGGTTCGAAGTCACGCATTGTTGCTTCGCATGTCATTGGCATGCGCGATGTATCTTGTCGCCGATACGGTCTTTGCGCAGGCTGCTCAGGAGGCGGCTCCTAGCTCCGCAGAGTTAGCGTTGCCAAGCATCAAAATCACTCCAGCCAGAATTGGGCCGGGGGCGAAAACTTCAATGATGCTGGCGGCAGCCAGGGCGGGGAATCGCATTGTCGCAGTGGGAGAGCATGGCGTCGTCTTGTTGTCCGATAGCGACGGGCAGGTATTTCGCCAGGCAAAATCGGTGCCTGTTTCTTCGACGCTGAATTCGGTAAATTTCGTTGATGCGAAGGTCGGCTGGGCTGTCGGGCATTGGGGCGCGATTCTGAAGACTATCGACGGTGGTGAAACATGGAAGTTACAGCGCAGCGATGTCAAGGTTGATCAGCCATTGTTTTCCGTCTATTTCAAGAATGAACATGAGGGATGGGCTGTCGGCCTCTGGTCGCTGTTATTGAGTACGCGAGACGGTGGCGCCACTTGGAACAGCGTGAGTCTTCCCAAGCCCCCGGGCGCTTCAAAGGCGGACAGGAATCTTTTTTGCATCTTTCCTGATCGCAGTGGAGGACTTGCAATCTCAGCGGAGCGTGGGACGATTGTCCGCTCGGAGGATGACGGTAAAACCTGGGCATATGTTGATACAGGTTACAAGGGATCGCTATGGGCAGGTACTGTGCTCGATGAAGGAACATGGCTCGCGGGAGGATTGCGCGGATCAATTTTGCGCAGTACTGACCAAGGTCAAAGCTGGCAAGCATCCCAAACCGGGACAAAAAGTTCGATAACCCAAATCATTCAGACGGAAGACGGCGCCGTCATGGCAACTGGTCTCGATGGTGTTGTCCTGACCAGTCGCGACAAGGGCCTCACGTTTTCAACCGCGCAGCGTCCGGATCGTGCGGACATTACAGCGGCGGTGATCGCGCCAGGTGGCAAATTGGTGGCGTTTTCAATGGGTGGGCCACTCAAATCCGGCAGCGCCGCCAGCGAATAATATCCAAAGGACTTACGCAAAAAAATCCCGGTTTTCTATTTATGGAGTTCCCTGTTATTTGATCTTAGCTCACGTAATCAACCAACTAAAATGAAATGGAGCAAGTGATGAAAAAAATTTCCGCCATACCGACCCAGCCCGCAGAAATCACGCACGCAGATCAGGTCAGCACCGCCAAAACCAAGGGGGTAACCCGTCGACAAATTCTCGGCACGGGCGCTGCCGCCGCGGTGACGCTTGCCGCTGGCTGGAGTGGTGTGGCGCACGCGATGGGTAGCGCGCCGCGCGTGGTGATCGTCGGTGCCGGGTTGGCCGGACTGCGCTGTGCTCACAGCCTCTGGAATCGCGCCACGCCCGTGGCGGCGACGGTGTATGACGCCGATACCAGCCATATCGGCGGCCGTTGCTGGTCGTTGCGGGGATTCTTCGATAACGGCTTGATCAGTGAGCAGGGTGG
Source organism: Collimonas sp. (assembly GCF_035566375.1). GTDB lineage: Bacteria > Pseudomonadota > Gammaproteobacteria > Burkholderiales > Burkholderiaceae_D > Collimonas. The sequence continues at coordinate 127,489 of NZ_DATMRK010000084.1, read as the reverse complement.
GACTTTCATCAGTACCACGGATACCAATATCCTGGCGTTGGCCAAATCACTGGGACTTCAGACGGAGACCGTGAATGGTGGGGCGCTCACCAAGGGTAACTACGTTGGCTGGATTAACAACACTGTCTACAAAGGCTCCCAGGAGCAAACCGACTGGGTCAATCTGGCCTGGCCGGCCTTCAACGCGACCTACAATCTGGTCGGTCCGACGACAAGTTATAACAATTACACGCCGGAGGCCTACCGGATAGACAATATGTCCTGCCTGGATTATTTTGCGGAGATCGGGCTCGATCCGAATTCGAGACTCGGGCAGCTCATTCAGACGGTTCAGGTGGGCGGCGGCGGCACGGCGGCACTGAGTTCGGCTCTGGGTATGGTGCAATTTCTGGGTAGTGCGCAGACCTTCGACACCGGCGGCTTCGACGAGGCGCTGCACATCAAGGGCGGGAATGACCAGCTTATCAGCGGGATGGTCAGCCAGCTGCCCGCGAATACGATCAAGCAGGGCTACGAACTGACTGCACTCAGTCGCAACAACGATGGAACGTATTGCTGCACGTTCAAGACCGGCGGCACAACTGTGAACGTGACAGCCGATCATGTGGTTCTCGCGCTGCCGTTCAGTACCTTGCGCCTGGTCGACCTGACGGGCGCCGGTTTGTCGGTGCTGAAGCGCAAGGCGATCAATGAGCAGGGAATGGGGCAGGGCGCCAAGATTACGTCGCAGTTCTCGACCAAGACCTGGCCGGCGCTCGGCTATAACGGCATCACCAATACCGGTCCGTCCGGCTATCAAACCGCCTGGGACGAGTCGGTGCCTTTGGGGGCGAACGGCCATCCGGCGCTGATGGTGACGTTTCCGGCCAATTCCAGTCTCACCGGGCCGCTACGCGGGCCGACGCCCGTCGCTGATGTCAACTGGTTTCTCGGCCAGATCGAGCACGTGTACCCGGGGACGACGGCCGCCTACTCCGGGAAGTCCTACGAGAACCGCTGGTCGCTCAGTCCTTGGCAGCGAGGCACCTACCACTATTACAAGGTCGGCCAGATGACTTCCTTTGCAGGCTATGAAGCTGTACAGGAAGGGAAGATCCACTTTGCCGGGGAACATACGGTCATCTACGACTCCACGATGCAAAGTGCGGTGCTCTCAGGAGAAAGAGCTGCAGCGGAGGTTGCTGCACAGGTGTAGTTCGCGCTCCTCCTGGATGGCGGAACCTATTTAAGGATATTCAAATGACGAATACAAGTTGGCATGACCGCGCTGCGGAATTGAAGTTTGACGGGCGCGCTTTCATCAACGGTCAGCGTGTCGGAGCGCAGTCCGGCGCAAGCTTCGACTGTATTTCTCCCGTCGATGGCCGCAAGCTGGTTGACGTCGCCCGCTGCGATGCGCTCGATATCGACGCCGCGGTGACTGCCGGGCGGGCGGCCTTCGAAGACCGGCGCTGGGCCGGGCTGGCGCCAGCGCTGCGCAAACGCACCATGATCAAATTCGCCGATTTGCTGCTACAGCACCGGGATGAGCTGGCCTTGCTGGAAACGCTTGATATGGGCAAGCCGATCAAATACAGCCGTAGTGTGGACGTGCCGTCGGCGGCCAACTGCATCCGCTGGTACGGCGAAGCGATCGATAAGATTTATGACGAGATTGCGCCGACACCCGACACCGCTCTGGCGTTGATCACGCGCGAGCCGGTCGGTGTGGTCGCCGCCATCGTGCCGTGGAATTACCCGATGCTGATGGCCTCCTGGAAAATCGCACCGGCGCTGGCGGTCGGCAACAGCGTGGTGCTGAAGCCATCGGAAAAGTCACCGTTGTCGGCGTTGCGGATGGCTGAAATCGCGCTGGAAGCCGGTATTCCGCCAGGCGTGTTCAACGTGGTGCCGGGTTATGGCCATGAGGCCGGCAGCGCGCTGGCCCTGCACATGGATGTCGATTGCATCGGCTTTACCGGCTCCACGCGGATCGGCAAGCAGATCATGCAATATGCCGGACAGTCCAATCTGAAACGGGTCTGGACCGAGCTGGGTGGCAAGTCGCCCAACATCGTGTGTGCGGATTGTCCCGACCTGGATGCCGCCGTGCAAGCCGCGGTGGGTTCGATCTACTTCAATCAGGGCGAGAGCTGCAACGCACCGTCGCGCTTGTTCGTAGAGGAATCGATCAAGGAACAATTCATTGCCAAAGCGCTGGCGCTGGTACCGAATTTCCAGCCGGGCGACCCACTGGATGAAGCTACCGAAATGGGGGCCATCGTCGACAATATCCAGCTGAACTCGATACTGGGCTTTATCGCATCGGGCAAGACGGAAGGCGCACAACTGCTGGCAGGCGGGCAGCAGGTGCGCGCCGCGACCGGTGGCTATTACATCGAGCCAACCTTGTTCGATAACGTCAACAGCACGATGAAGATCGCCCGTGAAGAAATCTTCGGGCCTGTGTTGTCGGTGTTCGGCTTCACCGTTTTGGACGACGCGATCCGCGAAGCGAATGCCAGCGCTTTCGGCTTACAAGCCGCAGTCTGGACCTCGGACATCCGTAAGGCGCACCAAGCTGCGCGGGCGCTACGGGTCGGCACGGTGCACGTCAACCAGTACAACGACGATGACATGACGGTGCCGTTCGGTGGCTACAAGCAATCCGGTAACGGGCGCGATAAATCTTTGCATGCTTTCGATAAATATACGGAGCTGAAAACCATCTGGATCAACATCACGTAAAACGGTCTGGTCTAATCAACTCAAGCCCGCTTCTATGAGGAGAACCCGGGTTTTTGTTGACAACTTACTTTCCGCCACCATTCCTGACAAGCGGGGCCACCTCTCAATCGCAAGCCTTTCATATTTTTAGGTATCCATGCAGAGACTATGAAAGATTTATTCTTGAAAAGTTTTGGATGGTGGCAGCGTCTTTCTTCTTAGTGAACCCAGCGTTCAGCGAGAGCGTCGTAACCGTCAATCTCATGGGCTGTTGATCTGGACAAAAGAAAAGGGGCCATATTTGCATGTGGCCCCTTAGAATCTTGGCTCCCCAAGAGCGCGTTACTGCGAACCATTTTCCTAAAAGTAAGATTGCCGGATCGGCTTAAGGTAGGAGCATCTCGTAAACAGATTTGTTCGTCGCAGCTGGTGACTGGCTGACGAAGTCGATTCGCTCTAAGCCGTCAAAATTGAAGTAGGGGTCGTCTTCCGCCTCATATGCGTCTGGAGTAAGCAGCTCAAATTCTATCCCTACGTCGGCCAGTTGCTTCTTTGCTGCTGTCAGATTAATTGCTGGTCCGGCTCCCACCCCCATCACTGCAAGTAGCGCAATATCAGGGCGAAGTCGAATAGCAAAGCGACGAATTCCTCGATGTGGATGAGGCGAAGGCTGCGCCACGATGATTTGATCTCACAAAGTACAGCACGACCGTCGCCGAGCAGCAGGGCGCCGTCACCACCCAAACCATCATCCAATACGTCAACCGTGACCGCATCGTCCACGTCCAGGGCGCAACCATAACCAAGCAGGTACCCATCTATGTCACCGCTCAAAATAATGCTGTCTGCACTATCAATAACGGGTTTGTGCGCCTGTGGAACGCCGCAAACACTGGTGTGCAACTTCCCCCCGGCTGCCGGCGGAACTGATGGTGCGCCCAGCAGGGTTGTCCTTTCAGACGTTGTGAGCCAGCACAGTACCGAGTCCGCCTACATTCGAGGCCTCGAAGTCCAATTGAGTAGCCTACAGGATTGGGTCGAAGGGAAAAAAAAGGCAAGCGGTACTATTGGCGCAACTGCTTTGGTTTCACCTGTGACTAAGTAACGTATCGAAACGGTTTAATCTTTCTTGCGATAAAAATTACGACAAACGAAACCAGAAATACTCCTACGGTGGTCGTCATTGAAGTTATCCAAGGATTGCCCACCGTTGCGGAAATGCCGTGGCTCTTAAAGATAGGGTCGATAACGATCACGTGAACACAATAGATGCCGAGCGAGCAGTCGGCAAGTGCTGCCAGGGGTTTCGACGGGACAGCATTCGGAAGCGCCATGATTGCCATAAAGAGTCCGCATGCAGCGAGGACGACGAACGGCGACAAATAGGTGTAAAGGTATTCGCACGGCGCCCCTAAGTGTGTCGAAAGAAAATAAGTCCCGGCTATTGTTCCGGCCGTCCCAGCAGAAAACAGGGCCAGACCAACCTTGACGCTCGAGCGTCCTTCGACGATGAATGCGCCTAACAATAGATATCCGGCATAGCCGCTGAGATAGAAAAGATGATATGTTTGTGGCAGGGTACTTAGCCACATGTCGACGCATTGCATATTTTGGTACAACGATTGTCCTAGAGGATAGACGGAAGCGACCAACAGCCAAAGTCCAATAAACGATGCCTGTTCTGCCCTGGTACTGTTTTGATAGAACTTTCTCAGGATTGGCGTAATTGCATACAGTCCGATGATTGCGTAGAAGTACCAGAGATGGAACATGGTCGGGCCAGATAGAATCGCCACGATCCAGTTGCCTGTTTGGACCCCATTGTGTTCAAGCCACCAAAGATAAAAGACCGACCAAAAGATTAAAGGCGGAAGGGTCTTGACGAATCTCTTCCTAAAGAAATCGCCAAGAGATTCACTTTTTGAAAGAAGGGTCGCGCCCGAGATCATGAAGAAAATCGGGACGCAAGCACGCGCCAGCGAGTCAAAAAAATTTGCGGCCCACCATTTGTTACCGAATGTGTGGAAATTTTCTGCGGAAACGTGCAGTAGTATCACCATGAAGCATGCAACGACCCGTAGCAAACTGATTCGTCGATCCATTCGTGCCTTCGTTAATTATTTGGCAGTAAGTATAAACCATGACATGCAGCATCAACGGGGGGAATTATGCTGTAATTACCATCGTAGCGTGGGGGCTTATTGACCGACTGAAAGAGACGTAATGACGACTGTCGCTGATCTGGTGGAAAAAATCAGGAGTGGAGTGATCCACATTGAATATTCAAGTCACGGTAAGCTAGTCGGGTCTGGGACAGGTTTCATGTGCCGAGATCATTTGATTACAAACAATCATGTGTACCAGATTGCCCTCCAATCAATCGTGACCTTGGTTAAATTAGCTTGGCAACCTGATGCCGACGTCGCGAGTCGCCAGGAAGTTCAGATGAGGATCGTCGAATTCAAACGCCAGTTCATAGGTGGGTCTGACGTCAATAATTATGATTACGCCATTCTCAATGTCCCACAATTGGTGGCTCGCGGCCTTTACCAGTTCGAACCGGCTGACCACATGGCGAAACGCATCAGTGATCCGATCGTTATTCTGGGTTTCCCGTTTGATCACCAAAACTTGGTGTGCCACTCCGGCACGATTTCGTCGTTTTATAGGAACAACGGCGTCGACATCATCCAACTTGACGCCAGTGTCAATCCTAGCAATTCCGGTGGTCCGTTGGTAGACCCTGAGACTGGCGCGGTGGTTGGAATCGTCACGCGCAAGGGAACTGGGCTGACTTGTGTGTTCGACGAACTGGAAGCTGCATTGCGACAAAACATTCAATATCTTGAAGCAACACGTGCCCGCACTGAAGGGGCCATGGTTTGGAACATGCATCCCGTCGCCCCCGCTCTAGCCAGTCAAAAACAAATTTTCCACCTAGTGCAAGAAATTCGGCGTTCCGCCAACGTCGGTATTGGGTACGCCTTTTCTATCCAACATCTCTTGCGGGATTTGCCGGGCGCTGAATAATACAATGAACATCAACCCAACCCATCACTTTTTGCATAAGCTATGGATGCTCAGGGTTGGGTTATTTGTCCGCACATTTGGATATTTTTTACCTTCAATAACTCGTCATGAAATCTTGCGCGCCAATAATTTGATTCAAGTAGCATAAGAATTTTATTGTCGGGAGCCTCAAATGAATGGCAATAACCATCAGGCGTATGTATTCCATTACACGACGGCTAGTACGGCGCTAGATTTCATACTTCCTTATCGGACGCTAAGGCTTTCATCGCTTTTAGGGGTAAATGATCCGAAAGAGGAATTGCGTCGCAACTTCACTTTTTATGCGAGGCATCCTGCTTCTGTATTGAATTTCTCAAGTGACTCCTTTAACGAGATTAGCAAAGATGTGGCGGCGCACAGCTATGTGCTTTGCTCATCGATCAATCAAGTTGGCTATGAACCATTGCATGGCCAAAGTGGCATGTCTGGAGCGTTGAAGCCGCGGATGTGGGCCCACTATGGCGGAAATCATGGTGGCATTTGCTTAGTCTTGAATAAAGAGCTATTGCATGCGCGCATTATTGAATGCGCTGGTGACGATAATTTTTACTACGGGGACGTGGCATATTTTGGTCCAGGCGAACTTCCACCTTCGATTGCGGCGGCAGCACATGTGTATCTTGATGACTGGAAAAGCGATCCACATGCGTATGTGGATTGGCATATTGAAAATTTCAATCGCGGCTTATTTTTTTCAAAAAGTAAAGATTGGTGTCAGGAGTCCGAATATAGATGGATAATCCGGTCGCGTAAGCGAGGACCATTTTATGTTGATATTTCCGATTGCATTGTCACAATCGTACTTGGCAGCCGTGTCACTCCAGAAACGACAGCAGCCACTCGATCTATATGCGAGATGCATAAAATACCGCTGGATTTCGTTAATTGGTTGCCTGACCACGGTACGCTCGTCGCTGATTCAAAAGATCCATCACAGTTCAATCTGGATGGGATTTCTTTTTCTACTAATGTACCTTGTCTTGCGGTGATTGCCAGAGGGGCCGGAGGTGTCAATGGACCACTTGTCGTATGTATAGACGCAAAAGGTGGGGGAAGGATTTGTCCGGACGGTGCTCAGGAAGATGTGGACTCCCGGAAAAATCGATTGTCTTGGGTCACTGAAGTATTTGGTGAAGTGGATGAAGAAGTTGCACCGACTAAGTGTGCAAAGTTTTCAGCGGCGAGATTGTCGCAACAAATACCTTTCAAAATAACGATGGTGGATGGGCATCCAAAATTTCGCGATGACGAGGAGATGCCATTGCATGGCAGACCGGAAATTAAAGTCGACTAGAGTTTGAGTAATTTTTGGTTATTCGTTCGCAAATTATTTTGATTGCGATTTGGCGATCGTGTATGCGGAATTCGGCCGAGACGTAAATCCGGATTTTGTGATTTTTTAGATGGTGTATCGAGCGGCAAATTTCAGGTTTGTTAGACAGTGTCTAACAAAACGTCTAAAAGAACAAAAGAAAAGGGGCTGCATTTGCATGCAACCCCTTATATATCTTGGCTCCCCGACCTGGACTCGAACCAGGGACCTGCGGATTAACAGTCCGTCGCTCTACCAACTGAGCTATCAGGGAATTGAAAGAAGCAGAATTATAGTCTTGAGTCGGCTGAGTTGTCAAAGCTTTTTCTAAACTTTTCTGCATCTCCCGGAGCAGTCGTTACAACTTCTCCGGGAGCCGAATATTACAGGACTTTTGCGATTGCGGCGACAACATTATCAATATTTTTTGTATTGAGTGCGGCGACGCAGATGCGGCCGGTGTCGACGGCGTAGATCGAGAACTCATCGCGCAGGCGGTCGACCTGGGCTTTGGTCAGGCCGGAGTAGGAGAACATGCCACGTTGCTTGGTGACGAAATCGAAATCGTGGCCTGGGGCTTGTTCTTTCAGTTTCTTGACCAGCAGATGGCGCATTTCGCGGATCCGTACGCGCATGCCGGCCAGTTCTTCTTCCCACAGTTTGCGCAGCTCTGGCGAGGACAGGGCGGTGGCGACTACCTGGCCGCCGTGGATCGGCGGGTTGGAGTAGTTGGTGCGCACCACGCGCTTCAATTGCGACAGCACGCGGCCGGCTTCTTCTTTGCTGGCAGCGACGATGCTCAACGCGCCAACCCGTTCGCCGTACAGCGAGAACGATTTCGAGAAGGAGTTCGATACGAACAGCGGGCCGCCGGCTTCGGTGAAGCGGCGTACTACCTGGCCGTCGGCTTCGATGCCGTCGCCAAAACCTTGGTAGGCCATGTCGAGGAAGGGAATCAGGCCGCGCTGGGTCACGACTTCGATGACCTGGGTCCATTCGGCATCGCTCAGGTCGGCGCCGGTCGGGTTGTGGCAGCAGGCGTGCAGCACTACTACCGAGCCGCTGGCCATGGTCTTCAATGCATTCAGCATGCCGCTGAAATTGACGCCGCGTGTCGCCGGGTCGTAGTAAGGATAGTTGTTGACGGTGAAGCCGGCCGATTCAAACAGTGCGCGGTGGTTTTCCCAGCTTGGATCGCTGATCCAGACTTGCGCATCGCTGGCGGCGAAGCGCTTGAGGAAATCTGCGCCCAGTTTCAATGCGCCGGTGCCGCCGATGGCTTGCACGGTGATCGCACGTTTCTCTTGAACTACGGCGCTGTCGGCCCCAAATACCAGCTCTTGCACAGCCTTGTCGTAAGCGGCCAGGCCTTCGATCGGCAGGTAGGTGCGCGGCGCCAGTTTTTCAATCAGCAGCGCTTCAGCCTTTTGCACGCATTCCAGCAGCGGCACCTTGCCGTTGTCGTCGTAATAGACGCCGACGCCGAGGTTGGTCTTGCCTGGATTCTGATCTGCGTTGAAGCCTTCGGTAATGCCGAGGATGGGATCGCGTGGCGCCATTTCGATGGCGGTGAAGAGGGAGGCTGAAAGAGGTGCGTTCATCGTGATAACATAAAAAGTTGGCTGCAAAGCGGATTTTGCAGTCGGGTTGAATGCTGTGCCGGGTCACGAGATAAATCGCTAATCGGCGCGGATTTACTACCGCTTATTCTACCAAAGGTCGAGGCCCATGGCTGACATATCACAGGTTTCCAGTAGTGTTGACGAGTCTAAAATCGTCACTTTTCCTAATTCGCCATACAAATTATTCCAGCCGTTTCTGCCGGCCGGCGATCAGCCGAGCGCCATCGCCAAACTGGTGGAAGGGGTGGAAGACGGTCTGTTTTACCAGACTTTGCTGGGAGTTACCGGCTCTGGCAAGACCTATACGATGGCCAATGTGATCGCTCGCATGGGCCGGCCGGCGATCGTCTTTGCCCCCAATAAAACGCTGGCGGCCCAGCTGTACAGTGAGTTTCGCGAGTTTTTCCCGCAGAACGCGGTGGAATATTTCGTTAGTTACTACGATTATTACCAGCCGGAAGCCTATGTGCCGCAGCGTGACTTGTTCATTGAGAAAGATTCGTCGATCAATGAGCATATAGAACAGATGCGGCTGTCTTGCACCAAATCCCTGATGGAACGGCGCGATGTGGTGATTGTGGCAACGGTGTCGGCGATTTACGGTATCGGTAATCCCAACGAATACCACCAGATGATCCTGACCTTGCGCGCCAAGGACAAGGTCAGCCAGCGCGACCTGATCGCGCGCCTGATCCAGATGCAATACACCCGCAATGAAATCGATTTCGGGCGCGGCACTTTCCGCGTGCGCGGCGATACGGTCGATGTGTTTCCGGCCGAGCACGCCGAGCTGGCCTTGCGCATCGAAACTTTCGACGATGAAATCGACAGCCTGCAATTGTTCGATCCGCTGACCGGCCGCGTGCGGCAAAAGATTCCGCGCTTCACCGTCTATCCCGGTTCGCACTATGTGACGCCACGCGCTACCGTGCTGCGCGCCATCGATACCATCAAGGAAGAGCTGCGCGACCGGCTAGAATTTTTCCGCAAGGAAAATAAATTAATCGAGGAGCAACGCATAGAGCAGCGCACTCGTTTCGACTTGGAAATGATGCAGGAAATCGGTTTCACCAAGGGCATCGAAAACTATTCACGCCATTTGAGCGGCGCCTTGCCGGGTGAGCCACCGCCGACGCTGGTCGATTATTTGCCACAGGATGCGCTGATGTTCCTGGACGAATCACATGTGCTGATCGGGCAGTTGAACGCCATGTACAACGGCGACCGCTCGCGCAAGACCAATCTGGTGGATTACGGTTTCCGGTTACCGTCGGCGCTGGATAACCGGCCGCTGCGTTTCGATGAATTCGAAGGCAAGATGCGGCAGACGATTTTCGTCTCGGCGACGCCGGCTGACTACGAAAACCAGCATGCCGGCCAGGTGGTGGAGCAGGTGGTGCGGCCGACCGGGCTGATCGATCCTGCGATCGAAGTGCGTCCGGCCTTGAGCCAGGTCGATGACCTGATGACCGAAGCTAACGCCCGCATCAAGAAAAATGAAAGGGTGCTGGTCACTACATTGACCAAACGGATGGCGGAGCAGCTCACCGAATTTCTCAGCGATAACGGCATCAAGGTGCGCTATCTGCACAGCGATATCGAAACCGTCGAGCGGGTCGAGATCATCCGCGATCTGCGCCTGGGTACCTTTGACGTGCTGGTCGGGATTAATCTGTTGCGCGAAGGCCTGGATATCCCCGAAGTGTCGCTGGTGGCGATCCTGGACGCCGACAAAGAAGGTTTCCTGCGTTCCGAGCGCAGCCTGATCCAGACCATAGGCCGCGCCGCGCGTAACCTGAACGGTACCGCGATCCTGTATGCGGACCGGATGACCGATTCCATGCGCCGCGCAATTGACGAAACCGAGCGCCGCCGCAACAAGCAGATTACCTTCAATACCGCCAATGGCATCACGCCGGTCGGCATCAGCAAGCAGATCAAGGAATTGATCGACGGCGTCTACAGTCCGCAAGAAGCGCGCGAAGAGTTGCATGCGGCGCAGGACCAGGCCAAGTACGAGGCGATGAGCGAGAAGCAGGTAAGCAAGGAAATCAAGCGCCTGGAAAAACTGATGATCGATCACGCCAAGAACCTGGAGTTCGAAAAAGCTGCGCAAGTGCGCGACCAGCTGCATGTGTTGAAGACGCAGTTGTTCGGTGCGCCGGGAGCGGACAATATTGTTTTGTAGTTGCAGGCCGATTAACTGCCTGCGTGTTTTATCAATCTGGTTTGTGTTTTTTAATGGCTTATGACTGATTTTCTTCCTGCTTCAATCCGTGCTGCTTTAGATGGTGTGCATGCTTCCTGGCTGACTATTGTGGAGGATGGCTTGCGCGCCGTAGCGCAGGCTAATCCGGCCTATTTGCGGGATCTGGCCGCGGCCGATTACCTGCCTACCGACGGCCGTATGTTTGCCGCCTTCACCCAGCCGTTGGATGCGGTGCGTTATGTGCTGGTGGGCGAGGGGCCTTATCCGCGTGCGGCGAGCGCCACTGGGGTCTGCTTCATGGATGGTGCAGTCGGTTCGCTGTGGTCGGAGAAGGGCTTGTCCAAACAAGTCAATCGCGCCACCTCCCTGCGTAATTTCATGAAGATGCTGCTGGTGGCGGATGGCCAGCTGGCGCTGGAGAACACCACCGGCGATGCGATGTCGGAAGTGGCGCAGCGGGCGCAACTGGAGAGCTCGCCGGCGATCCAGCTGCTGGCCGATTTGCAGGCCAATATGGTGGGGCAGGGTTTCTTGTTGTTAAACGCTTCGCTGGTGTTTCGTGCGGATGTGCCGCCGGTCAAGGATGCCAAAGCCTGGCAGCCCTTCATGCAAGCTGTGTTGCAAGGTCTGGCCGATGCTGCAGACAAGCGCGACGCGAGTTTGCCGACGCTGGTGTTGTGGGGGAAAATCGCCGAGCAGTTGAACGCCTATCCGGTGACAGCGCGCTTCCCGAAAGCGGTCGCCGAGCATCCCTACAATCTGAGTTTTATCGGCAACGCCGGCATGCAAGCCTTGTTCGGGCCGATGCAATTGTTGCGGCGCGTAAATTAATCGCGAGGAGTTTAGATCAAGCTCATTTGCCGTAAATCGATTTCCGCTTGAGTCAGCGGTTTTTCGACTGCAGGCGCGGCCGGACTGAGATCCAGTTCCGGCTCAGCGGCAGGCGCTACGGCTTTTGGGGTTGGCGTAGGCTTGGCACGTTTGCTGCCGCCCGGGCTCGCGCTGCTGCTTGCCAGCCAGCGTTTCAGCATATCGTCAAACAGCGTTAGCATCGCCTCCGGCAATTCCGGCGTGTAGGCTTGCCGGATCACGATGCCATCCCACATGGCGGTCAGCAGCAGCGCCGCCGCCTGTGCATCCAGCGCAGGGTCGATCTGGCCGCGTTCCTGGGCGGTGCGCAACATGTCTGCCAAACCGTCTACCCATTCAGTCTCAGCCGTCTTGATTACTGCGCCGACCCGCTTGTTGCGCAGGCCCTCGGCGTAGATTTCGGTCATCAAGCCGGCGTCGCTGATGGCGGCGTAGCGGCGGGCGAAGGCGCGGGTGATGGCCGACAAGGCTTGCGGCAGGTCGTCGGTATCGTGAAATTCTGACAATAGTGTGCGTGCCTGGCGTCGCTCGTCCTCCGCCATGGCCGCAATAATCGCATCCTTGCTGGTGAAATAGCGGTACACCGCGCCTGGTCCCAAGCCCACTTCGGTGCAGATTTCTTGCATCGAGGTCTGGTGAAAACCGGTCTTGCGGAAACACTTTCCTGCGGATTTCAGGATGTCGACGCGCTTCTGGTCAGCTCTCTGCGTCGGTGATTGCGGTGTCTTGGATTTGCGAATGGCCATACTGAGTGCTGCTCAAAAGAGGACTGTGCGGGAGGGTCGGTATTATAGGTTTAAGCGCCGCTTCCTTGAATATATTTTTACATTTGCCACTATTCCTGTTGCTACAGCTCGTGGGCTAGGGGCAATTTTCTGTGACGAATCCAGTCCCCGGCCATACCCTTATTTGTTGTAATTGTTTAAATGGCAATCTGCCTGAAAGCCACGCCGGGCGCGGGATTCCGGGAATCTGGCAATACCTGACGGAATCACTCAAGTTTGGTATACTGGCGTCACACTTCGTAATCCAGCATAAAGGGATACACGGATGATAGGTTTGAGAGCGGAGATTACATGCGTCTGACGACTAAAGGCCGGTTTGCGGTAACTGCGATGATTGATCTGGCGTTACGCCAGGGCAATGGTCCGGTAACCTTGTCCGCCATCAGCGAGCGGCAAGAGATTTCCTTATCATATCTGGAACAATTGTTCGGTAAATTGCGTCGTCACCAGATCGTTGAATCCGTACGCGGGCCGGGCGGCGGTTACAACCTGGCGCGCAAGGCTGAAGACGTCACGGTGGCGGACATCATCATCGCGGTCGACGAACCGCTGGATGCGACCCAATGCGGCGGCAAGGAAAACTGCCATAGCCCGGATCACGCGGGCGGCAGCCGTTGCATGACACATGATCTGTGGTCGACCTTGAACGCCAAGATGGTCGAATACCTGGATTCTGTGTCGCTGAAGGATTTGGTAGACCAACAACATGCGCAGCAGCAAGCGCAGCAGAAGAAGACCCTGGAACAAAATGTGGTGGTGATGCATAGATCCCACCTGGTTGCTTGATTGGAGCTCGAAAAAGTATGAACGCACCCTTGGAAAAAAGCCTGATAGACACATTGAAGGCGCCTCACTTCCCGATTTACATGGACTATTCGGCCACCACGCCTATCGATCCGCGTGTTGCCGACAAGATGATTCCCTATTTGCGCGAGCAGTTCGGCAATCCGGCTTCGCGTAGCCACATGTATGGCTGGTCCGCTGAAAAAGCGGTGGAAGATGCGCGCGAGCAGGTCGCCAAGCTGGTCAACGCCGATTCGCGCGAGATCATCTGGACTTCCGGCGCCACCGAAGGCAACAACCTGGCGATCAAGGGCGCAGCCAATTTCTACAAGACCAAGGGCAAGCACATCATCACCGTCAAGACCGAGCACAAAGCGGTGCTGGACGTGGTGCGCGAACTGGAGCGGCAGGGCTTCGAAGCGACTTATCTGCAACCGCAAGACAATGGCCTGATCACGCTGGAGCAACTGGAAGCTGCGATCCGTCCCGACACCATCCTGATCTCGGTGATGCTGGTCAACAATGAAATCGGCGTGATCCAGCCGATCCCGGAAATCGGCGAGCTGTGCCGTCAAAAGGGCATCATTTTCCATTGCGACGCGGCGCAAGCCACCGGCAAGGTCGAGATCGACCTGGAAAAATGGAAGGTCGACCTGATGACTTTCACTGCCCACAAGACTTATGGTCCGAAAGGCGTCGGCGCTTTGTACGTGCGGCGCAAACCGCGGGTCCGTCTGGAAGCCCAGATGCATGGCGGCGGTCATGAGCGCGGCCTGCGTTCGGGTACTTTACCGACCCACCAGATCGTCGGCATGGGTGCAGCTTTCGAAATCGCACGCGAAGAAATGGAAGCTGAAAACATCCGCATCAAGGCGTTGCGCGATCGTCTGGCAGCCGGCCTGCAAAGCATGGAAGAGGTGTATATCAACGGCGACATGGCGCACCGCGTGCCGCATAACCTCAACGTCAGCTTCAATTACGTTGAAGGCGAATCGCTGATCATGGCGATCAAGGATATCGCGGTATCGTCCGGTTCTGCCTGTACTTCGGCCAGCCTGGAGCCTTCTTATGTGTTGCGTGCGCTGGGCCGCAACGATGAGCTGGCGCATAGCTCGATCCGCTTCACCATCGGCCGTTTCACCACCGAAGAAGACATCGATTTCACGATCAGCCTGATCAAGACCAAAGTGGCCAAGTTGCGTGAGCTGTCGCCGCTGTGGGATATGTACAAGGACGGGATCGACATCAGCACGATCCAGTGGGCGGCACACTAAGAATTCTTCTGCAATAGCAGGATCAAAATCAAGGAGTAGCAAAATGTCTTATTCAGCAAAAGTTTTGGACCACTACGAAAATCCACGTAACGTCGGCGCCTTTGAAAAGGGCGACGAAACCGTGGGTACCGGCATGGTTGGAGCGCCTGCATGCGGCGACGTGATGAAATTGCAGATCAAGGTCGGCGCTGACGGCGTGATTCAGGACGCCAAGTTCAAGACCTACGGCTGCGGTTCGGCGATTGCTTCGTCGTCGCTGGTGACCGAATGGGTCAAGGGCAAGACGCTGGATCAAGCGATGTCGATCAAGAACACCCAGATCGCCGAAGAACTGGCGCTGCCGCCGGTCAAGATCCATTGCTCGATCCTGGCGGAAGATGCGATCAAGGCTGCGGTTGAGGATTACAAAGCCAAGCACGGCGAGCAAAAGCAGGCGGCTTAAAAGCTTATCTAGCGAAAAGAGATCGACGGCATATGGCAATCACACTTACAGAAAAAGCGGCTAAGCATATCAACCGCTATATCGAGCGGCGCGGCAAGGGCATCGGCCTGCGCTTCGGCGTGCGCACCACCGGTTGCTCGGGGCTGGCCTACAAGCTGGAATATGTGGACGAGAAGACTGACGAAGATGCAGTGTTCGAGTCGCACGGGATCCAGGTATTTGTCGATCCCAAGAGCCTGCCGTATATCGATGGCACCGAACTTGATTTCGCGCGTGAAGGCTTGAACGAAGGTTTTAAATTTTACAACCCGAACGTCAAGGATGAGTGCGGCTGCGGCGAGAGTTTCCGGATCTGACGCTGGATTTGAGACTCTCCGATTGACCTTGCATCACGTTGGACTAGATGGATGACCAAGCCTGTTGCACTCCAACAGGCTTTTGTTTTAAGAACTATGCAAAATCATTTCGAACTATTCCACCTGCCGCAACACTTCACGCTGGATACTGCGGCGCTCGAACGTGCCTATCACGAGGTGCAGAACCAGACGCACCCGGACCGTTTCGCCAATGCCAGCAGCGCTGAAAAGCGCGTCGCAATGCAATGGACCACGCGCGCCAATGAAGCCTACCAGACGCTCAAGAGCCCGTTCAAGCGCGCCGCCTATCTGTGCGAGCTGAATGGCGTCGAGCTGCAGGCCGAGTCGAATACGGCGATGCCGGCGGCGTTCCTGATGCAGCAGATGGAATGGCGCGAAACCCTGGACGACGCGCGCGCGGCGAAGAGCCTGCCGGCGCTGGAGCAGCTGGACGGTGAATTGCGCGCAGCGCGCAAGGCCGATCTGCAACGCATCGGCATCTTGCTGGATGCGCAGGATTTCCAGCAGGCAGCGCAATACGTGCGGCAGCTGATGTTCCTGGACAAATTTGGGGAAGAGATCGGCAATGCGTTCGCCGTTCTTGAGTCGTAAGATTAAAACACTTAACCGAGTACGAGCATGCCTGAAGTCTGGTTATTCCTGATTGCCGCAATGACGCTGACCCTGGCGCCAGGGCCGGACAATATCTATGTGCTGACGCGCGGCATAACGCAGGGCCGCAAAGCCGGCCTGGTCGCGGCGCTGGGTTTCAGTTCCGGCTTGATTTTCCATACCATGCTGGCGGTGCTGGGTTTTGCTGCGCTGATCAAGGCTTCGCCGCTGGCGTATTCCTTGTTGCGCTACGCCGGCGCCGCTTATCTGATCTACATCGGCGTGCGTACTTTGCGTTCGCACTCAGCGATCCCTTTGCAAGGCAATGCCCAGCACATGAAGCTGTCGCGCATCTATTGGCAGAGCGTGATCGCCAACATGCTGAATCCGAAAGTGACCTTGTTCTTTATCGCATTCCTGCCGCAGTTCGTGAATGCAAGCGCTGGCCATATCCCGGCGCAGATGTTGCTGCTGGCAGCAGTATTCATCGCGCAGGCGCTGGCAATTTTCAGCGTGGTCGCCCTTTTTTCCGGCCTGGTCGGCGCGTTCTTTCAACGCAAGAAATCGGCCGCCACTACCATGAACCGCTTGGCGGGCTGTGCATTTATCGGACTCGGTATTCGCATCGCTCTGCCGCAATAAGCAATAAACGAAAAGCAAGTCACCCTATGGCACTTTTACAAATCTCAGAACCAGGCATGTCCACCGCGCCGCATCAGCATCGGCTGGCGGTGGGTATCGATCTGGGCACTACCAACTCCCTGGTTGCCACGGTGCGCAACAGCATCCCCGAGGTGCTCAACGATGAAGCAGGGCGGCCGTTGCTGCCCTCCATCGTGCGTTATCTGCCGAACGGCAATGCCCACATCGGTTACAAGGCGCAGGCTGCGCAGACCACAGATCCGAAGAACACCATCCTCTCGGTCAAGCGTTTCATGGGCCGCGGCCTGAAGGACATCGCCTACGCAGAAAATCTGCCTTACGATTTCCTCGATGTGCCGGGCATGGTGCAATTGAAAACGGTGGCCGGGGTCAAGAGCCCGGTCGAAATCTCGGCCGAAATCCTGGCGACCCTGCGCCAGCAGGCGGAAGATGCGCTGGGCGACGATCTGGTCGGCGCGGTGATTACGGTGCCGGCTTATTTCGACGATGCGCAACGCCAGGCCACCAAGGACGCCGCCAAACTGGCCGGCATCAATGTGCTGCGTTTGCTCAACGAACCGACCGCGGCGGCGATTGCCTACGGTTTGGATAATGCCTCGGAAGGTGTGTACGTGGTCTATGACCTGGGCGGCGGCACCTTCGATATTTCGATCTTGAAACTGACCAAGGGCGTGTTCGAAGTGTTGGCAACCGGCGGCGATTCGGCACTGGGTGGCGACGATTTCGATCACAGGGTAATTTGCTGGATCAGCCAGGAAGCAGGTCTGGCGCCGTTGTCCGATGAAGATGCGCGGGTACTGATGGTCAAGGCACGCGAAGCCAAGGAACTGCTTTCCAGCAAAACCGAAGTCACCATCGACGCCGCTTTGGGTTCCGGTGAACAAGTGCATCTGCTGTTGACCGCAGAGATTTTTGACGAGATTACCCACCATCTGGTAGCCAAGACCTTGACGCCAACCCGCAAGGCTTTGCGCGATGCTGAATTGAGTGTCGATGATGTGGATGGCGTGGTGCTGGTTGGCGGCGCTACCCGCATGCCTAGTATTCGCAAGGCGGTGGGCGCTTATTTTCAAACCACGCCGCTGGCGAATATCGATCCAGACAAAGTGGTGGCGCTGGGCGCCGCGATCCAGGCCAATCTGCTGGCCGGTAACCGCGCTCCTGGCGACGACTGGCTGCTGCTGGATGTGATTCCCTTGTCGCTAGGCATAGAAACCATGGGCGGCTTGGTGGAGAAGGTAATTCCGCGCAATTCCACCATTCCCTGCGCGCGCGCGCAAGAGTTCACCACCTTCAAGGATGGCCAGACTGCGATGGCGATCCAGGTTTTGCAGGGCGAGCGCGAACTGGTCAGCGATTGCCGTTCACTGGCGAAGTTTGAACTGCGCGGGATTCCGCCGATGGCGGCCGGCGCTGCAAGAATCCGCGTCACCTATCAGGTCGACGCCGACGGTTTGCTGTCAGTCTCGGCGCGCGAGTTGCGTTCCGGCGTGGAAGCGTCGATCAGCGTCAAGCCGTCATACGGCCTGGCGGATGACGACATTGCCAGGATGCTGCAGGAATCGTTTGCCTCGGCCGATGTCGACATGCAGGTACGTGCCTTGAAAGAGGAGCAGGTGGAAGCCGAGCGTATCGTGCTGGCCACCGAATCGGCCTTGCAAGCCGACGCTGCCTTGTTGTCCGAGCAGGAGCGGATGGATATAGCCGGCTTGATCGACGCTGTCCGCGTACAGGCGCAGGGCACGGATCATCTGGCCATCAAGGCCGCGGTCGATGCGCTGGCGCACGGCACCGAAGAGTTCGCCGCCCGTCGCATGGATCGCAGCGTGCATGATGCCCTGACCGGCAAGACGCTGGACCAGGTGTCATAAGAAAAAATTTTACGCATAGAGCTTCATAAAGACTCAACCTATTCCCGAGGTAAACCAAGTGCCCCAAATCGTCGTACTGCCCCATCCCACTTTCTGCCCGGAAGGCGTCGTGATCGATGCCCCGAGCGGCCAATCCGTTTGCGATGCCTTGCTCACGCACGATATCGAAATCGAACACGCTTGCGAAAAATCCTGCGCCTGCACCACTTGCCACGTGGTGGTGCGTGAAGGTTATGCATCCCTCAACGAACTGGACGATAAAGAAGAAGATCTGCTGGATATGGCCTGGGGTCTGGAAGCGACCTCGCGCCTGTCGTGCCAGGCTATCCTCGGCGAGGAAGACCTGGTGGTCGAGATTCCGAAATACACGATCAACCACGCCAGCGAAAATCACTAAGCGAACCCCATCAGATAAAAGGATAGGCCCCCATGAAATGGACCGATACATTGCGCGTTGCAGAAGCCTTGTATGACAAATTCCCGGAGATCGATCCGGAAAAGATCCGCTTTACCGATCTGCACAAATGGGTGCTTGAACTGGATGGCTTTGAGGATGAGCCTAATCGCTCCGGCGAAAAGATCCTGGAAGCGATACAAGCGGCCTGGATAGAAGAAGCCAGATAAAAGCGTCGATACAATAAAAAACCGCTGTCACTACGATCGTAGCGACAGCGGTTTTTATTTGCGGAAGCTGTTTTAGCCGCGGCCTTCCAGGTGACCGTTGACTACACGGACCGGATCGCCGACACGCCATCCTTCGCTTGATTGCGGGAAGCTGCGCACTTTACCGTCATCCATCCGCACCATGACTTGATAGGTGGTATTGGTACGAGTGCGTTTTTCAACTTCGTTACCGGCAAAGCCGCCGCCAACGGCGCCAGCGACAGTCGCCAGGGTATTGCCGTTGCCATGGCCGACCTGATGGCCCAGGACACCGCCCAAGACCGCACCTGCCGCAATCCCTAAGCCGCTAGGCGGGACGGCGTGCTGGATTGCCTGTATCGATTCAACCCGGCCGCAGCTGTGGCAGACGGCAGGTTGCGGCGCTGGCGCCGGCTGGCGTGGCGCTTGTGCATATTCTTGGCGTGGCGCTTGCGCATATTCTGGGCGCGGAGCGGACTGTGGCTGCTGAGCCTGGGCCGGCTGCTGCTGTCCGTAGTAGCCATTCTGGCCGGTTGGCGCAGTGCCTGCCTGTGGCAAGGCTCCAGCTTGCTGATTGTTATAGTCCCCAGGCGCCGTCGACATGGCGGCAACTGGCGCCGGCGCCGGTGTCGAATTCGAGCTAGGAAACAAACCGGTCATGGCGGCTACCGCTACCAGGCTGGCCAGTGTCACTGCCACGGCCGCACCGGCGACCAGTGGATGGATGCGATTATTCGGTTTTGGGTTGTCCATTATTATTACCTCCGGAAAAATATTGTTTATTGCACTGATACCATTATCGAAGCTTAAACCGCGCAAAACCATGCCGATAATGTGTCAGCTGTATCTTAATGTAACGAGTTCAGGCACAGAGTAAATATTTCCAGGGGCAAGTAAAAATTATCTTGCAATAATTGAATGTGTCTGAAAACTGACGCGTCGATCAGCGGCACGCCAGTTTTTCAACAAACGTTTAGACAGTATGGCTCATGCCCACCGCATACCCGGTGGTATTGAGCGTGGTTTTTTCACGATACAGATCGGCATACAAGGCAGTGCGCTTGGACAGCGGGTGGCTGTAACCAAGAAAACAATTGGGGTCAGAGTCAAATTGTTTTTGGTGATTGCTGGGGTTTGTACTCCGTGGTCCGTCAAATGGGGTCAGAGTAATTTACGACGATGAAGCTGTCGTAAAAAAACTCTGACCCCATTTAACTGCGCATGACTTCGGTTTATCAGTCTTCGCGGCGCAGGTGCGGGAACAGGAGCACGTCGCGGATGTTTGGCGAGTCGGTAATCAGCATCATCAAGCGATCGATGCCGATGCCGCAACCGCCGGTTGGCGGCATGCCGTATTCCAGCGCGCGGATGTAGTCGGCGTCGAAAAACATGGCTTCTTCGTCGCCGGCGTCCTTGGCGGCAACCTGGGCCTGGAAGCGGGCGGCCTGGTCTTCCGAATCGTTCAACTCGGAGAAGCCGTTGGCGATTTCGCGGCCGGTGACGAACAGTTCGAAACGTTCGGTGATGCCGGGTACGGTATCGGAGGCGCGCGCCAGCGGCGATACTTCAACCGGATAGTCGACGATATAGGTCGGATCCCACAATTGCGCTTCAGCGGTCTCTTCAAACAGAGCCAGTTGCAAAGCACCGAGGCCGGCGTGAGCGTGCGGCTTGACGCCGAATTTTTTCAATTCAGCCTTGATGAACTCGGCATCCTGCAGCTGTGCGTCCTGGTACTGCGGCGCATATTTGTTGATGGCGCCGACAATCGTCAAGCGTTGGAACGGTTTGCTCAGATCCAGTTCACGCCCTTGATAAGTCAAAGTGGCAGTGCCGTGGGCATCGATCGCAGCCTGGCGGATTACCTGTTCGGTGAAGTTCATCAGCCATTGGTAATCGACGTAAGCCGCATAGAATTCCATCATCGTAAATTCCGGATTGTGGCGTGGCGAAACGCCTTCGTTACGGAAATTGCGATTGACTTCAAACACGCGTTCAAAACCGCCAACCACCAGGCGTTTCAGATACAGCTCAGGCGCGATGCGCAAGAACATCTGCATATCCAGCGCGTTGTGGTGGGTGATGAAGGGCTTGGCCGCAGCGCCGCCGGGGATGGCGTGCAACATCGGTGTTTCGACTTCCATGAAATCGTTTTTTTCCATGAAGCGGCGGATCGACGACATGGCAGCGGTGCGCACTTTGAAAGTGCGGCGCGTGTCTTCGTTGATGATCAGGTCGACGTAGCGCTGACGGTATTTTGTTTCCTGATCGGCCAGGCCGTGGAATTTATCCGGCAGCGGACGCAGCGATTTGGTCAGCAGACGCAAGGTGGTGACTTTGATCGACAGTTCGCCGGTCTTGGTCTTGAACAGCGTGCCTTCGGCGCCGATAATGTCGCCCAGATCGTAATGCTTGAAGTGGTCGTAATCGGCTTCGCCGATGTTTTCCTTGGTGATGAACAGCTGGATGCGGCCGTCGGCCTTGCTGCCCGAAGCATCCTGCAAAGTCGCGAAGGAAGCCTTGCCCATCACCCGTTTCAGCATCATGCGGCCGGCGACCACGACTTTGACCGCAGCGGCGTCCAGCGTCTCGTTTTCCTGCGCGGCATATTCAGCCTGGATGCTGGCAGCTTTATGCGTCGGCCGGAAATCGTTAGGGAAGGCCACGCCTTGGGCGCGCAAGGCGCCGAGCTTGATGCGGCGTTCCGCGATGATTTTATTTTCGTCTTGCGGGACAGGTTGTTGCTGATTGTCTGTCGTCATGTCAGTGTCTTTTTAAATGATGCGATGAAACGTCTGTGGTGCAGCTGAGAAGCTGGAGGGCATTGCCACGGACATCGCCCGTGGCATGGTTTGCAACCTGGTTTGTAACTTACACGCCTTGTTTGAGCGAGGCTGCGATGAAATCGTCAAGATCACCGTCGAGGATGGCCTTGGTATTGCCGCTCTCGAAGTTGGTGCGCAAATCCTTGATGCGCGATTGATCCAGCACATAAGAACGAATCTGGTGGCCCCAGCCGACATCGGTCTTGGAGTCTTCCAGTTTCTGCTGCTCGCTCATGCGCTTGCGCAATTCCAGTTCATACAGCTTGGCTTTCAGCATGTCCCACGCTTCGGCGCGGTTGCGGTGCTGGCTGCGGTCGTTCTGGCATTGGACCACGATGCCGGACGGCATATGCGTCAGACGCACTGCGGAGTCGGTCTTGTTGA
Organism: Collimonas sp.; assembly: GCF_035566375.1. Taxonomy (GTDB): domain Bacteria; phylum Pseudomonadota; class Gammaproteobacteria; order Burkholderiales; family Burkholderiaceae_D; genus Collimonas. The sequence continues at coordinate 105,061 of NZ_DATMRK010000084.1, read as the reverse complement.
TGTGCTGACCGCCGGCGCCGGATGCGCGGTAAGTATCGACGCGGACATCGGCCGGGTTGACCTCGATATCGATCGAGTCATCCACTTCCGGATAGACGAACAAGCTGGAGAACGAGGTGTGGCGGCCGTTGGCGGAATCGAAAGGCGATTTCCGCACCAAACGATGGACACCGGTTTCGGTGCGCAGGAAACCGTAGGCGTATTCGCCCTCGACCTTGAGCGTGGCGGTCTTGATGCCGGCCACTTCACCGTCGGATTGTTCCAGGATGTCGACCTTGAAACCCTTGCGCTCGCAATAGCGCAAATACTGACGCAGCAGCATCGAGGCCCAGTCCTGCGCTTCGGTACCGCCGGCGCCGGCCTGGATATCGATAAAGCAGTTGTTGGGATCCATTGGATTGCTGAACATGCGGCGGAATTCCATACCCTCGACCAGCTTGCGCAGGCCCTCGGTATCGGCTTCGATCGCCTCAATGGTGTCTTCGTCCTGCTCTTCGCGCGCCATCTGGAACAGGTCGCTGGTGTCGCGCAGATCGGCTTCGATCTTGGTCAGCGTCAGCACGATGGCTTCCAGCGATTTCTTTTCCTTGCCCAGGTCCTGGGCGCGCTTCTGGTCATTCCAGACGTCCGGGTCTTCCAGTTCGCCGTTGACCTGGTCGAGTTTCTCTAACTTCGTATCGAAGTCAAAGATACCTCCGTAGTTCGGCTTCGCGGCTGGTCAGGTCCGCAAGCAGGTTTTGTAGGGAATTTAAGCGTTCGGCTTCCATTTTCGGCTCTTTTGCAATCAAACCCTAAATTATACGCCAGCGCCATGACAGATGGCGCTGGCGTTTGTGTTTTGCCCTTCTTTGGCGAGTTTTTTGCAATAAATATAGACAAATGTGAACCATTGCAACAAAGCGCACATCGAACCCGCAACTCTCTACAATGGATTGCGCGTTTGATAACTTACCTGCCGATTTACCTGCCGGGCCTTGCCGTATATGTTGATTATGTTCATGCCGATTAAGGCAAAAATCTATTGCCGCGATGCCGGTTTGCCATCGTTTTTGTTGATGGTCCCACTGTGTATGGCGCTTGGCGCTTGCGGCATGCTGGCGCCGACGCCGGCGCCGCATGGCGAGGTGCAGGGCGCCTCCACCAACGGCGCCGAGCTGGCGCAGTCCGACGTCAATCGCTTTGCCACCCTTGCCATGCGCGACAATCTGGATAGCCTGTACCGCTTGCTGGACAAACTGTATCGACGCAATCCAGCCGAATGGAAAAAGACCGCCAGCAGCCGGGAACTGGCGATCAAGCGCGTGCGCGACGCCATCGAAGCGCGCCAGCCGTGGCCGGAGCTGCAAGGCAAACATGACATACAAGCGTTGTCGCTGGCACTGGCTGCGGATTTCAGCGGCGACCGTGCAGCGGCTTTCATTTACGCCGCCGCCGACATGATCATCGTCGCCCATGGCGGTAAAACCAGGTTCTACCTGATCGACGGCTTCGACGCCCAATATCTGTACAACGCCGCCCGCAATATGGAGATCGCGTCATGGATACTCAACAGCCGGAAAAATCCTGCAGGCCAGCCCTTGCTGCTTTCCAATGACATCAGCGACAGCGAGCGCAACATCAGTTTTGAAAGAGAATTCGGCAAGATCATCGGCCGTATCGATTTACTGGCCGAGATGACGACCGAGAAATATAAACGTGCGGGTATCAGCTATCTGCAGAATCTGGTGGGCGGTACGTTCCTGCAGTTTTTGCCGGTACGCTAAGTCGCTGCGTTGCTGCGTTGCTGCGGCAGATCGCTTACGTTGATAGGGGAAGTTTCGCTATCAGGCGACTTCGAGTTCGACATGCACACGACGCCCAAGTGCTGCCGCAATGTTCACCAAAGCATCCAGGGAAAAGCGCGATACCCGGCCTCGCAAAAGATCGTTGACGCGCGGCTGGGTTACGCCGCAGTGGCTGGCGGCCTCAGTTTGCGTCCATGCGCTTTGTTTGACGATGTCGGCGATCTGTTGCATCAGTTCAGCCCTGGCGCGTAGATTCGCGGCTTGTTCCTGTGTGTTGGCAAGCGCATCCCATACGCTGGCGTAGCTTTCGATCTTGCTCATTTTCTACCTCTCATCAATTGCGCAAGGCGTTCCTTAGCAATCTCAATGTCGCGCCTGGCGGTGGCTTGCGTCTTCTTCTGGAAGGCGTGGAGTACATACACGGCATCGGCAATCCGGACAGTGTATATAACCCTGTAAATACCCGAATCGTCCCTTATCCTGATTTCTTCAACGCCCATGCCGATTGATGACATTGGCTTGAAGTCGTCTGGCTGCTTGCCCTTTTGCACTTTATCAAGTTGATAGCCGGCATCTTGTTTTGCATCCTCGGGAAATTCACGTAGGCATTTCAGCGAGTCGCCAAGGAAGCGCACCGGCTTCATGGTCTGATTATACTGGTTCGGATATAAATTGCAATTGGTGTGGATAGACATGGAATATTTGACTAAAGGTGCTAGCAGATAGCAGGCCAGGATGTCCTGTTTTGTCCGCATTATGTCTACCGGAAGCATTTCGCGATATTGGCTATCGGCTTAACATGAATTTAACGATGGCAATCCGGTTCCGGACTGCTCGTGGATGGAATGAGGTTTAAGCATGTTGAGCGTGGGAATATTGGTTTTCGACGATGTTGAAATTCTGGATTTTTCCGGTCCCTATGAAGTGTTTTCTACCGCCGCCCGGGTGCATGGCCGCAGCAATGGCAACCACGCGGCGGCAAATCTGTTCCAGTGTTTCCTGGTGGCGCCGAGCATGCGCCCGGTGCGCGCCCGAGGCGGCATGAAAGTGCTGCCGGATTGCGTGCTGTTGCCATCCTCCGAGCTTGACGTGCTGCTGGTGCCGGGCGGCGATGTTACTGCCATCCTCAATGACGACGCGGTGATCGCCTGGATTGCTGCGCAATCGCTGGCTGCGGTGATCACCGCTTCGGTCTGTACCGGCGCCTTCCTGCTGGCTAAGGCGGGTTTGCTGGATGGCCTGGATGTCACCACGCATTGGGAGGATCAGGACGATTTGCAGAGCAGCTTCCCGGCGCTGACAGTGAAGCGCGATGTGGCTTGGATCGATTGCGGTAAAGTGGTGACTTCCGGCGGCATTTCGGCAGGCGTCGACATGAGCCTGCATCTGGTCGAGCGGCTGGCCGGAGCCGCATTGGCCGCCGCCACTGCTAAACAGATGGAGTATCGATGGCTGCAATAGCCGACCACACAGGTGTCGAGGAAATCACCATCCCGGTCTATTTCCTGCTGCGTGACGCCACCATGGCGCTTGACCTGATCGGTCCGGCGGAGGTGCTGCGCTACGCCAACCGGATTGCCGAACGCGAGGGCCGGGCGAATTTTTTCGATGTGCGCTATATCAGCGCCGCCAGCAGCATCAGTACTTCCATCGGGCTCGGCTTGACCGGTTTTGATGGATTGCCACACAGCTTACCGGCCAACGCCATCCTGGTGCTCAACGGTTGCACCGGCAGCGACGACGATTTCAGCAGCGCCGCCGACCAAACCGCAGTGCGCTGGTTGCGCACCCACTGGAACGATTCGCATCGATTATTGTGCATTTGCACCGGCGCCTTGCTGGCCGGTTACGCCGGCTTGCTCGACGGCCGCCAATGCACCACCCATCACAGCCACTGCGACGATCTGCGACGCATTGCACCGCGTGCGCATGTATTGGAAAACCGGATTTTTGTCGAAGACCGCAATGTCTACACCAGCGCCGGCGTCACCACCGGCATCGATCTGGCCCTGCATGTGGTGGCGCAAATTACCGGTCACGCCCGCAGCGCATCGATTGCCCGTTCGCTGGTGGTGTACATGCGGCGCGCCGGCAGCGATCCGCAACTGTCGCCGTGGCTGGCTTGCCGCAATCATTTGCACCCCGCGGTGCATCGGGTGCAGGACGCGATCATCGGCAATCCCGCCAACGACTGGAATCTGCAGCAGCTGGCCGATATTGCCTGCACCAGCGAGCGGCATCTGACGCGCCTGTTTCGCGAGCATACCGGCAGCAGCCTGGTCGACTATATCCAGCGGATCCGGGTTGCACTGGCGCGCGAGTTGCTGACGCAATCGAAGCTGGATATGGAGCATGTGGCGCAACAGGCGGGATTTAATTCGACCCGCCAGTTGCGGCGGGTGTGGAGCAAGTTTGAGACCTTGCCGCCTAGCCGGCAGCGGTTGGCGGGGTGAGTCTTCGGGTGTTTACATCGCCTCCGCATGCTCCACCATCAACTGCACCTTGGTGACGCCGTTATATTCGTTGGCGTCCAGCCGGAAGGCGACCCTGGCCTTGGCGCCCAATTCATCGGTATGACCGAACCAGATAGCGTCGTAACGCGTGCCGTTTCTTTCCAGCGACAGCTTCAAATGTTTTTCTTTCAGGATGCGTTGGCTGACGACTCTGAATTCGTCGCAGAAAACCGGGGCGGCGAAGCCCTGGCCCCAGACCTGGGCGTCCATCAATTCGATGAAGCTGGTGGTGTAGTAGGCGTCTTCCAGCGGGCCGTCGGTTTCGATCACGCGCTCCAGCTGGCTTTGTCCGAGCCAGTCGCGGCCGACTTTTTCGAAGGCAGCGGCGAAGGCGTCGAAGGCGTCGGCGCGGATGGTGAGGCCGGCGGCCATTGCGTGGCCGCCGAATTTCTGGATCAGGCTGGGTGCGTGTTTGGAGACTAGGTCCAGCGCGTCGCGTAAATGGAAACCTGGGATCGAGCGGCCGGAACCTTTGATCAGGCCTTCGCTGCCGGGCGCGAACGTGATGGTCGGCCGATAAAATTTATCCTTCAGGCGCGAGGCGACGATGCCGATTACGCCCTGATGCCATGAGGCGTCGAAGACGCTGATGGTGGTGCTGTCCTGCGGTTTGAAATCGTCCAGCAGGGCCAGCGCGGTGTCTTGCATATCGGCTTCGATATCACGCCGTTCGCGGTTGATGGTGTCGAGCTGTTGGGCGATGGCCCAGGCGCGGCCTTCATCGTCGGTGGTCAGGCATTCGATGCCGAGCGCCATGTCGGCCAGGCGGCCGGCGGCGTTCAGCCGCGGGCCGAGCGCAAAACCGAGGTCGAACGGCGTGGCGCGGCGGGCTTCGCGGCCGGCGGCGCGGAATAACGCGGCGATACCGGCATGCATGCGGCCGGCGCGCATGCGCTTCAGGCCTTGCGCTACCAGGATGCGGTTGTTGGCGTCCAGCTTGACGACGTCGGCGACGGTGCCGAGCGCTACCAGATCCAGCAGTACGTCTAGTTTGGGCTGGCTCTGGGCGTCGAACACGCCGCGCCGGCGCAGCTCTGCACGCAGCGCCAGCAAGACATAAAACATGACGCCGACACCGGCCAGGTTTTTGCTGGGGAAGCCGCATTCGGGTTGGTTTGGATTGACGATGACTCTTGCTGCCGGCAGCGTATCTGCGGGTAAGTGGTGGTCGGTGACGACCACTTCGATGCCGCGCCGGTTAGCCTCGGCAACGCCGTCGATGCTGGCGATGCCGTTATCGACGGTGACGATGATGTCGGGCGATTTTTCGCGCGCGGTCAGCTCGACGATTTCCGGCGTCAGGCCGTAGCCGTATTCAAACCGGTTCGGTACGATGAAATCGATGTCCGCACCCAGCAGGCGCAGGCCGCGCAGGCCGACGGCGCAGGCGGTGGCGCCGTCGCAATCGTAGTCGGCAACGATCACCATTTTTTTCCTGGCGGCGATGGCGTCGGCCAGGAAGCTGGCAGCGGCGTCGATGTGCAGCAGGCCGGATGGTGGAATCAGGGCGTTCAGTTCGCTTTCCAGCTCCTTGGCATCGAGCAGGCCGCGCGCCGTATACACGCGCGCCAGGACCGGATGAATGCCGCTTTGGCGCAGCCGTTCAGAGTCGCGGAAGGAATAGGGGCGGGTAGTGATGCGGGTCATGGCAATAGGCTGGTGAGGGCCGGCTTCAACCAGAATTTCTTGAGCGAGAGCCGGCTGGTGGTTAATTCGAGCGTGTGTGTGTTGTCGCTAACGATCAGGGACAGACTGTCCAGCTGACGCTGTTGCATGGCTTGCAGCAATGGCGCGAAATATGCGCTTTCCAGGGTTTGCAACTGCTGCAGCCAGCTCGACCATTCGCCGGTGAGGGCAGGCTGGATCAACTGGTCCAGTACCAGCAGGCCATGCTCAGGTTTGGCGTCGATCACTTCGGCGATGGCGGCATCGGCGCGTGCAGTCCTGGCGTATTGGCCGAGGCCGGCGAAGCCGTCCGGCAAATTGAATACCTGGCGTTGGCCTTGGGTTGACGGCTGGGCGCTGGCGCCGCCCCATAGCCAGAGGGAGTTGACGCTTTGCCGTCCCTGCATTTCGCGGCGTTGGTTCAGCGGATGGGAAAACCACAGCATCTGCACTTCATTTTGCAATTTGCGCCAGGCTGGGGCGCCGTCGCCATGCGGCATCCAGATATCGATGTTGTGACCGCAGGTGGCGTCCGGGGTGGAGGTCAGCAGCCCTTGCCAGTCGTCGGCGCGCAGGAACCAGGTGTTGGCGTTGCCGTAGACCAGCATGCGGCCGGCCTCGGCGCACAGCGGCAGCGCGGCCTCGAACAATTCGCGCGAGTCGGTTTCGCTCAAGCCGATCTGGCGGATGTCGGTTAGCACCAGATGGTCGCGGGCGATGTGGATGTGGGCCGGATGCAATATAAACCAGACGCCTTCGTCAACACGCAAGCCCAATGCGCGCATGGCGGCGCAGGCGAGGGCAGGGCTGTTCTGGGCGTCCTGGCCGAATGGCGGCAGGGGAAATTGGGAAGCCAGCCACATTTCGTGCGGCAGGGCCCTGGCAAAATCGTCAAACTGGCGGCGCTGAGGGCCGCTTTTGCTGCGCGCCAGCAGCGTGGCAAGGGCCGGCAGTTTCAATTCACGCAATAAATCGCGCGCCAGTTCCGGCGGTGGCAGGCCGAATGGCAATAGGATAGTTAAATTACTCATGGCGCGATTGTAGGGCATCCCGGGATGGAGGGGAAATTCGCGCTGGCCGGCGCTCGGCTTTCAGCGCGCTTAACAAACGCAGCTAACTGGGGTCAGAGTGAACTTTCTGCGCGCTTTTTGCAGAAACTTCACTCTGACCCCACTTAGCGGGCCACGGAGTAGCTACCTCATCGATAGAAAGAACAAAACCGCATGGCGCGCTTTGTCTCTCTCCGAATCCGTCATGTGGGGGGCAGAGTCAAGTTTCGCGATGAAGCTCTGCGAAAGTTGACTCTGACCCCAGATGACTCTTGCCGTGGCGATGTCATGAATGATGAAACTCTCATTAGTCCAGCTTTTTCAGCTCCGCTGCCAGGTCATTGGCTGACAATGGCAGATGGCGACGATCCGCCGCGATGGCTTTTTGTCCAGCGGGGGATAATGCCGTCTTCAGGTAATTTTTGAGCGCCTCATCCAGCGCCTGGCCGGGTGCCCGGTTGATATACAACTGCAGATACACCGACAGCGGATAACTGCCTGCGGCGACATTTTCACTTGTCGGCGTGACGGCAGCGGCGCCTTCGGCTGGCGCTAACGGCAAGATGCGTAGCGCTGCCGACATCGGAACAGTGTCGGTCGGACCCAGCAAAGCAATCCCGTAAGGATCATCGGCGACCGCCGCTAGTACTGCCTGCGGGTTGTCGAGCGCTTCGTAGTGCGCAGCAAAGGGATGTTTGCCCAGGTGTCCGGTACGCAATACCGTGGCGCTGCCGCCATCGTCGCGCAAACCGTACAAATGAATGCGTCGTTGTTGCCAGCCATCTTTAAGTCCTAGTTGCGACCAGAAATTGATGTTGCCGGCCGCTGCGCCGGCAGTAAATACCTGGGCCAGCTGCTGCATGTTCAGATGGGGCAAGGGATTACGCTGGTTGACGTAGACGGCGGGCGCTCGTTGCCCAAAACCGGCGTAGCCGATGCGGATCAGGAATGGCGGATAGCCCCAGACCTGGCGGAATGCGGCGATTTCGGCAGAGCTTGCCTCATGTGTGACTACTGCCACGGAGGCAGCGCCGGCGGTTAACGCAGGCAGGCCGGTCGACGAACCCTTGAGCGTCAGGTCGACAGGCGTTGCCGGATGCGTTTGGGAAAACATGGCGTTGAACTGCTTGAGCAGATCAGTCATGCCATCGGCGCCGGCCACGGTTACAGCGGATGCGCTGCGGCGCTGCGCGCCAGCGCCGGTGCCTGCAGCGAAGCCGTCCAGCTTGCGCAATTCAGCGCGGACTTCCGCCGCCGATAAGGGAATATAGCCGCCGGCCTGGCTGGCGATGATTTCCTGGCCCTGGCGCGACAACACCAAGCGCAGGTATTCCCTGGCGACCGGATCCAGCGCTTGCCCTGGATCACGGCGCAAATAGAAATATACATAGCGGCCGTAAGGGTAGACGCCGGATGCCACATCCTGGCGGCTGCCGCGTGTCTCGCTGCGGCCATCCGCGGCGACGATGGCAAGCTGCCTGAGCGCAGCGTTTTCATGACCGATGGCGGCAAAGGCAATCCCGGCCGGATCCTGTTCCAGCCGTTTCAGGATGGCTTCGGTGCTGCCCCATTGTTCGTACGCCGGCGTAAAGGCGCGTCCCTGCAACTGCTCGGACTGCATATACGTGCCCATGCCGGTATATTCAGGCGTGCCGAAAGGATGAATCGCCCGCTCCTTCCAGACGCCGCCAGCGCCCAGCTGGCCCCAATGCGAAAGATCGCCTTGCGGATTGCCGTTGCTGAATATGCGCGCCACCTGGCTTGCGCTCAGGCGCTCGATCGGATTGGCGCGATTGACGTAGATGCCGATCGAATACGACATCTCTTGTCGGGCATCGTCGGAGGTGCGGGCGACGCGAATTTCCAGCGGCGCGGCACCGACTTCTTTTTCATAGGCTTGCAACTCGGCCGCATTGGCCGTGCGGCCCATCGGGCCGAACAGCATGCGGCCATAGCTCAGCAGCGGCATGGTGGCGGTGGTGCCTTTGGCGTGATCGGCAAAGCGCATACCTGGGTGGCTGCTGGTGAACAGGGCGTTGAAACGATCGATGATGAATTGCGCATGTTCTGCGCCGCCGATGCGGATCGCGCCGTGCTCATCGAGATAGCTGGCCTGGGCCGGCAAGTCCACGCTGTGTGCTTGATACTCGGGCAAGGCCTCATCCTGCGCCAGCGCAGCAAATGCTGTGGTGGCCAGGAAGAATAAGGCGCAGCCCAGCGCTGCAGTTGAAGATAGACGCATGCCATCCATCCTCAGAAATTCAGCTTGGCGTTGAGCGTCAACTCGCGGCCGGCGCCGATGTTGACGAACGGCGTGCCGCTGCAGCAGCTGGCGGTGTAGTAAGTCGAATCGAAAATATTCTTGATATTGAATTGCCAGTCTACCGATTGACCGCCGATCAGCGTGTTCCAGGAGACGAAGGCATCCATCACACGGCCATAGGGCAAGTGGTAGACCTTGCCGCTGCCGTCGCCCACCGGCAAGCTGCTGAACACGCGGGCGCCGGCGCCGGCTCTGACGCGGCCTTCGACCGGGCCGAGGCGCGCCATGCCGAAATCACGCGTCAGATATAGCGACGCCGCATGCTTCGGCGTGTTGGGCAAGGGATTTCCGGCCAGCTTGGGATCGTCGGCGTAGCGCGCCTCGGTGTAGGCGTAGCTGCCGACCAGGCTCAGATTCTGGCTGAGGCGGCCGTTGGCGTCCAGCTCGATGCCGCGCGAGCGGGCCTTGCCGGCATTGCGGGTGTAGTTGATCCCGCCTATGGTTTCGGTGGTCTGGATGTTGCGCTTTTGGATGTCGAATAAGGCCAGTGTCGCGGTCAGGTTTTCGGTCTCCAGTTTCGAGCCGATTTCATAACCCTTGGCCAGCTCCGGCGGCAATGTGCCGATGGGCGTGGCAATCGAAGTATTGGGTTTGAACGATTCGCTGTAGCTGGCATACATCGACCAGTCGGGCGCCAGTTTGTAGACCAGGCCGGCGCGCGGTGTGGTGCGTCCTGCGGTGACCTTGCTGCCGACAATGAAAGGACGGCCTTTGCCGGTCAATTCATTGAAATATTCATAGCGCGCTCCGGCCAGCAAGATCCAGCGCTCATCAAGATGCATAGAGTCCTGGACAAACACGCCGCGCGAAATCAGCTTGTCGGTCTGATCGCTGTCGGCCGCGCTGATCTTACTGCCGGCCTGTGTCAACCGGCCGTAGACCGGATTGTAGATATTGAACTGGCTGTTGCTGGGGCCGCGGTAAAGATCGGCCAGCACCCGGTAGTTGCGCATATAGTCGACGCCGCCGACGATATCGTGCCGGATCTCGCCCCAGCGCAATTTACCTTCCAGATTCAAGGTCAGCGTATGCGCTGATTGCACACCGTTCTGGGTTGCATCAACGCGCCGGGTGGCGACGCCGCTGGCGTAGTTGACCGACAGCACGCGCGCCTGCCAGTCGTTGTAGTAACTGCGGCTGAAGCCGTAGCCGCCGTGCAGCGTCCAGTCGGCGTTGAGCTTGTGGTCGAAACGCAGGTTGACGGCGTCGGAACGGCCGGCCGAGACGTTGTAGGCTTCGTCGAAGCGGCGTTCCTTGGGTACCGCCACCGGATTACCACTGCGCGGATCGATGACGGTGCCGCGGTCTATCGGCACCGAATAGTTCATGTGCTCGTAGGTGAACGATAGTGTGGTGTCGCGGCCGTACCAGGCCAGCGATGGCGCCACCACGGATTGTGTGGTTTCGCCGAAGTCGCGCCAGTAGTTGTTGCGCTGGTGATCGGCGATCAAGCGGTACGCCAGCCCGGAATCGCCGAGCGGCCCGGTCAGGTCGATCTGTTCGCTGACGCCACCGTAGCTGGAGCCGCCAAGCGTTATCGAACGCTGGCTTTCCAGCAGCGGTTTCTTGCTGATGACGTTGATCACGCCGCCCGGATCCATGCTGCCATACAGCATGGACGACGGCCCTTTCAACACTTCGATGCGCTCCGTGGTCGGGGTGAAATTGCGCGGCTGCACCGACAGCATGCCGTCGCGCAGCATGGAATTGTCGCGGTTATCGCCGAAGCCGCGTTTGATGATCGCATCCAGGGTGCCGCCTAGCGTATTGCCCATGCGCACGCCGGATACGGTGTCCAGCGATTCGGCCAGGCTGCCCGGCTGGCGGTCTTGCAGGAACTGCGAAGTCACGACGCTGACCGCTTGCGGCACGTCGATCAGGGCGGCGTCGCTGCGGCTGGCGATTGAAGCGCGCTTTGCCTGATAGCCGTTTTCCGCCTGGGCGGAGTTATTCCGGTCAGCCTTGACGGAAACCGTAGGCAGCACATTTTCGCTGGCTGCGGCGGTTGTTTGTGTTTGTACGTCGGCGGCGATTGCGCCATGCGTCAACATGGCTGAACAGATTCCCACTAGTTGCTTTTTCAAAACTTGATCCTCACCCGATGATTGCTTATTTATTGATAGTTTGTTTTTAATAATGGGCGTCATTATATACAAATGATAATCATTCGCAATAAAAGGAGTTGGGAAATATGGCCGTGAACTGAGCCGGGCCGCTCTCAGCAGCCCGCAACATAGCTCTGTAGAATCGACGAATGCAAGTTCAGCCGGCAACCCGGATTTTCGAAGAGACATCGTTTAAGGGAACAATCAGTCATGAGTTATCACGCATCAAGCAAGCGTTACGACAACATGCAATACCGATTCTGTGGCCGCAGCGGCCTCAAGCTGCCCTTGTTGTCGATGGGGCTCTGGCATAACTTCGGCGATACCACCTCGCTGGCGCGGCAACGGGAAATGGTGCATACCGCTTTCGATCTGGGCATTACCCACTTCGACCTGGCAAATAATTACGGGCCGCCGTACGGCAGCGCTGAAACCAATTTCGGCCGCATCCTGAAAGAAGACCTGCGGCCTTATCGGGACGAGCTGATCATTTCGTCCAAGGCCGGCTGGGACATGTGGCCGGGGCCGTATGGACAGGGCGGCGGTTCGCGCAAATACGTGCTGGCCAGCCTTGACCAGAGCCTGCAGCGGCTGGGCCTGGACTATGTCGATATCTTTTATTCGCATCGCTTCGATCCGGAAACGCCGCTGGAAGAAACCATGAGCGCGCTGGCGACAGCGGTGCAACAAGGCAAGGCCTTGTATGTCGGCGTCTCGTCTTACTCACCGGCCAAGACTGCCGAAGCCGCCAAGCTGTTGCGCGAGTGGAAAGTGCCATGCCTGATTCATCAGCCGTCCTACAACATGTTCAATCGCTGGATCGAACAAGGTTTGCTGGATACCTTGGAACAGGAAGGCATGGGTTGCATTACTTTTACCGCCCTGGCGCAGGGGCTGCTGAGCGATAAATACCTGGACGGCGTGCCGCAGGATTCGCGGATTAATCGCGAGGGCGGCGGTTCCTTGCAACAGGCGCATCTGAGCCCGGAAAACCTGGTGCGGGTGCGTGCCCTCAACGAGATCGCCAAGACCCGCGGCCAGAGCCTGGCGCAGATGGCGCTGGCCTGGGTATTGCGTGATCCGCGCGTGACCACGACCTTGATCGGCGCCAGCAGCCCGGCCCAGATCCGGGAAAACGTGGCGGCCTTGCAACGCCTGGATTTTACGGCGGAGGAGTTGGCCGCCATCGACGTCCAGGCCAAAGAGGGCGGCATCAATCTGTGGGAAGGTTCTTCAAACGGCTAAGGTGGCTACCGGGCGCTTTTGAGAACTGCCGTTAGCAGATATAAAAACGGGCGCCAGCGGCGCCCGTTTCTTTTTCTTTTTGTTCTGTTTTTTCTTCTTCTCCCTGATTCGCCGCTAAACGAAAACTGCTGCTTGCTGCTGCATCGACGCCGCCAGCAAGGCGGCCGGAACCGGCGTCTGCTGACGGCGTTCGGTACTTGGCGCAACGCTGAATACCTCACGATAGGTTTTGCTGAAATGGCAGGCTGACTGGAAGCCGCAGGCAACCGTGATGCTGAGTATCGACATATCGGTCTGGCGCAGCAACTCCCTGGCTTTACGCAGGCGCAGCGTCAGGTAGTAATGGGTCGGCGACATGCCCATGTGTTCCTTGAACATGCGCTGCAACTGGCGCGGCGACGAGTTTGACAAATGCGCCAGTTCATCCAGCGACAAGGGCTCCTCTATGTTCGCTTCCATCAGCGACACCACCTCAACCATGGCTGGCCGGGCGGACGTCATGCGTACCGTCAGCGGCACGCGCTGCTGGTCTTTGTGGTCGCGCACATGTTCCAGGATAAATTGATCGGCGATCGCGGCAATCGTGGTTTTGCCGACCTGGCTTGAAATCAGATTCAACATCATGTCCAGCGGCGCAATGCCGCCGGTGCAAGTGATGCGGTCGCGGTCCACCACAAACAGATCGGGTGCGAAGGTAATCGCGGGATAAGCGCTTTTTAGCGCCGACAGGTTTTCCCAGTGCGTGGCGCAGGTGTAGCCATCCAGCAGGCCGGCCTTGGCCAGGGCGAAGGCGCCGGTACACAAGCTGCCCAAGGTGATTCCCTGTTGCGCCAGATGTTGCAGCAAGCCCAGCGTGGCGGAGTTGATCGCGGCTGCGGTGTCGGTGCCGCCGCAGACGAAAACGACATCGGCTGCATTATCGGCGGCAATGCATTGGTCGGCCCGGATGGTGGTCACGGACAGGCCGTTGCTGGCCATCACCGGGCCGCCTTCAGGGCTGACGACGGACCAGCGGTACAGGTTTTTCCCTTCCAGGTAATTGGCCATCCTCAACACTTCGATAGCATTTGAAAATGCCAGCATCGTAAAGTTGTTGAGCGGCATGAAAGCAAAATGGGTGAAGGAAGAAGCGCTTTTAGACATGACCTGCTCCGTTGGCAAACATCAGCGATGGACAATGTAACGTTGAAACGACTGAACAACAAATGCTTTCGGTTGTGCGTCGCAATAAGCATGCCAAGCTGACCAGATGATTTATTTTCAACGGCCGCGACCGCAAAAAAGGGGGCGCACGCAGGCGTCCATAGGTGGGCGGATTTCATTTTTCACACCGCCGTTTGCAGCGTATTCAACGCAGGTTTCGGCGGCCGTGCTGACGCAAAAACGAGACAGCAGCGATCCCGGTTTTTGTGCATGTGATCCATTTCGGCGCAAACCGCCAGCCGCTTTGCGTCATCGCGCCTGATCCAGCGGCCCCCTCTGCCAACCGCGCCTGCCAAAAAATGACAGCAATGTCGCAAATTGAAAGGTTCCCGTCAGATCGAATCAATAGCGGGCAGGGGCTTGCGACAAGAATGATGTCAAGCAGAGGGCCATCCCGATTCCGATTTTGATTCTGATTCAAGGCGTACTACGCAATCTTGCATTCTTATTTTTCTGGACATATAAAAATGACACTTCCTGCATTTTCCCAATCGCTGGCCGAACGCGACGCCCCGGTCAAGAAAGCCATCGGCCTGGAGTTGGAGCGCCAGCAAAACCAGATTGAAATGATCGCCTCGGAAAACATCGTTTCGCGCGCGGTACTGGAGGCGCAGGGATCGGTGCTGACTAACAAATATGCCGAAGGTTATCCGGGCAAGCGCTACTACGGCGGTTGCGAATTCGTCGATCAGGTGGAAACCCTGGCGCTGGAAAGAGTCAAGCAATTGTTCGGCGCTAAATATGCCAACGTACAGCCGCATTCCGGCGCCCAAGCCAACGGCGCCGTCATGCTGGCGCTGGTCAAGCCGGGCGATACCGTGCTCGGCATGTCGCTCGACGCCGGCGGCCATCTGACCCACGGCGCACGGCCGGCGATGTCGGGTAAATGGTTCAATGCAGTGCAGTATGGCGTCAATCGCGATACCTATCTGATCGACTACGACGAGGTGGAAGCCCTGGCCAAGCTGCACAAGCCGCGCTTGATCATCGCCGGTTATTCGGCCTATCCGCGCCAGCTCGATTTCGCCCGTTTCCGCGCCATTGCCGATAGTGTCGATGCCTTGCTGATGGTCGACATGGCGCACATCGCCGGCTTGGTGGCAACCGGCCATCATCCGAGCCCGGTGCCGCATGCGCATGTGGTCACTTCGACCACCCACAAGACTTTGCGCGGCCCGCGTGGCGGCTTTGTGCTGACCAACGACGAAGACATTGCCAAGAAAATCAATTCGGCGGTTTTCCCTGGATTGCAGGGCGGGCCCTTGATGCATGTGATCGCAGGTAAAGCAGTCGCTTTCGGCGAAGCGCTGCAACCGGAATTCAAGCAATACATCGGCAATGTGGTGGCTAACGCCAAAGCCTTGGGCGAAGTGCTGCTGGCGGGCGGGGTTGACCTGGTCACCGGCGGTACAGAAAACCATCTGCTGCTGGTGGACTTGCGGCCGAAGGGATTGAAAGGCACACAAGTGGAACATGCGCTGGAGCGCGCCGGGATTACCTGCAACAAGAACGGCATCCCGTTCGATACCGAAAAACCTACCGTTACTTCTGGTATCCGGCTGGGCACCCCGGCTGGCACCGCACGCGGCTTTGGGATTGACGAGTTCCGTACCATCGGCCGCCTGACTGTGGAGATTTTCGATGCGCTGGCGCGCAAGCCTGAGGGCGACGCCGAAGTCGAGCAAAAGGTACTGGCCGAAGTGCATGCGCTGTGCAAGCGCTTCCCGATTTATTGAGGAGTAGAGCATGAGCAATCTGCATCAGCAAAGCCTGGTCATCGACGGCTTGAATATCTCCAAGTGGGAGCGGCCGGTATTCGAAGACATGAAGAAGGGCGGCCTGAGCGCCGTCAACTGCACCATTTCGGTATGGGAGAATTTCCAGGGCACGGTCGGCAACGTGGTCGACATGAAAAACCTGATCCGCGACAACGCCGATCTGCTGACCCTGGTGCGCGGCGTCGACGATATCAAGCGAGCCAAGACGGAAGGCCGTACCGGCGTCATCCTGGGTTTCCAGAACGCCCACGCGTTTGAAGACAATCTCGGTTACATCGAAGTGTTCGCCGAGCTGGGGGTGCGGGTGGTGCAGCTTTGCTACAACACTCAGAACCTGATCGGCACCGGTTGTTATGAACGCGATGGCGGTTTGTCCGGCTTTGGCCGCGAGGTGATTGAAGAAATGAACCGAGTCGGCATCATGGTCGATCTGTCGCATGTCGGCGGCAATACTTCCACCGAGGCGATCCTGGCGTCGAGGAAACCGGTTTGTTATTCGCACTGCCTGCCGTCCGGCCTGAAACAGCATCCGCGCAACAAGAGCGATGAGCAATTGAAGTTCATCGCCGATCACGGCGGCTTCATCGGCGTCACCATGTTCCCGCCTTTCCTCAAGCGCGGCAGCAACGCCAATGTCGACGACTACGTTGAAGCCTTCGACTACATCATCAATCTGGTCGGCGACGATTGCGTCGGCATCGGCACTGATTTCACGCAAGGCTACGGCAAGCCCTTCTTCGAATGGCTGACGCACGACAAGGGCCGCCATCGCCGCCTGACCGATTTTGGCACGGTGATCAATCCGGAAGGCTTCCGCACCATCGGCGATTTCCCCAACCTGACCACGGCCATGGAACGCGCCGGCTGGAAAGAAAGCCGCATACGCAAAGTGCTGGGCGAGAACTGGCTGCGGGTGTTTGGCGAAGTCTGGAACGCTTGAAAATTGTTGCCGCGTATTGCCGCTTACTGCTGCTGCCAGCGAAGACTGTAGAAAAATACTGAGGAGTAGTCATGCAACCCCAATTGCCGATTGAAGTCGACGCCAGCACTGGCGTATGGACCACCGATAGCTTGCCGATGCTGTACGTGCCACGGCATTTCTTCACGAATAACCACATTGCGATCGAAGCGGCGCTGGGGCGTGAAAAATATGCGCAGATCCTGTACGACGCCGGTCATAAATCGGCGTATTACTGGTGCGCCAAGGAGGCCCGGCAACACAGCATGTCAGGCTTGGCGGTATTCGAGCATTACCTCAAACGCCTGTCACAGCGCGGCTGGGGCTTGTTCAGTTTTGCCGAGGTCGACGCCGAAAACGCCAGCGCCAGCATCAAGCTGGTCAATTCCTCTTTTGTGCTGCAACAGCCGGATGCCCACGGCAAGCTGTGCTACATGTTCGCCGGCTGGTTCGCCGGCGCCATGGATTGGGTTTCCGATACAGCCGGCAAACCGCGTCCGTCGTTCTGCAGCGAGACCCAATGCGTCGGCGAAGACCACACGCATTGTGTGTTCACGGTCAAGCCGTTGGCGGCCTAGGGAGCTTAGACAGACATGCGTTATCCGACTTTGTTTTCGCCCTTGACCTTGAACCAGGTGACCTTGCGCAACCGGGTGGTCAGCACCGCCCATGCCGAGGTGTATGCGGACGCAGGCGGCTTGCCGGGCGAGCGCTACATCCGCTATTACGAAGAAAAAGCCAAGGGCGGCCTCGGCCTGGCGATTTGCGGCGGTTCCAGCACGGTTTCCATCGATAGCCCGCAAGGCTGGTGGAAATCGGTCAACCTGACTACCGACAAGGTGATAGAACCGCTGTCGCGCCTGGCCGAAGCGATGCACCGGCATGGCGCCAAGATCATGATCCAGGCTACCCACATGGGCCGCCGTACTGCCTGGCATGGCGAAGACTGGCCGCACCTGGTCAGCCCCTCGGGAATCCGCGAGCCGGTCCATCGCGGCAACGCCAAGATCATCGAGATTGAAGAAATACAGCGCATCGTCGCTGACTTTGCCGCCGCCGCCAAACGGGTCAAGCAGGCCGGCATGGACGGCATCGAAATTTCTGCCGCCCATCAGCAATTGATCGACCAGTTCTGGAGCCCGCGGGTGAACCAGCGTACCGATGAATACGGCGGCAGCCTGGAAAACCGCATGCGCTTCGGCATCGAGGTATTGACCGCGGTACGGGAAGCGGTCGGCAGCGATTTCTGCGTCGGCATGCGCATGTGCGGCGACGAATTCCATGAAGACGGCATCGATCATGAAACCGCGAAACAAATCGCGCAAGTCATGTCGGGCTCCGGCCTGATCGATTTCTTGAGCGTGGTCGGCTCCGGCGCCGATACCCACAATACGCTGGCCAACTGCATGCCGCCGATGGCCTTGCCGCCGGAACCGTTCGTCCATCTGGCGGCCAGCATCAAGGCGGTGTCCAAGGTGCCGGTAATGCACGCGCAAAGCATACGCGACGCCGGCCAGGCGGAACGGATACTGTCGTCCGGCATGGTCGATCTGGTGGGCATGACGCGCGCGCAGATCGCCGATCCGCACATGGTGATCAAGATCCGCGACGGCCGCGAAGACGAAATCAAGCAATGCGTAGGCGCCAACTACTGCATCGATCGTCAATACAACGGCCTCGACGTGTTGTGCGTGCAAAACGCCGCGACTTCACGCGAAGAAAGCATGCCGCATCAGATCGCCAAAAGCCGCGGCCCGAAACGCAAAGTAGTGGTGGTAGGCGCCGGTCCGGCCGGACTGGAAGCAGCACGGGTGGCGCGCGAACGCGGCCACGATGTGGTGTTGTTCGAGCGCAGCGAGGCGGTGGGCGGGCAGATCAACCTGGCGGCCAAGGCGCCGCAACGCGAACAGATGGCTGGCATCGTGCGCTGGTTCGATATGGAAACCAAGCGTCTCGGCGTTGATCGTCGTTTGGGAGTGAATGCCGACGAAGCCATGATCCTGGCCGAACGGCCGGATATCGTGGTGTTGGCCACCGGCGGCAGCAATTACACCAGCCAGGTGGAAGCCTGGGGCATCGCCGAAGGTTTGTCGGTCAGCTCCTGGGATATCTTGCAAGGTAAAGTCGCGCCTGGAAAAAATGTACTGGTATACGACGGCATCAGCACCCACGCCGGCTTCGGCGTGGCGGATTTCCTGGCAAGCCGCGGCAGCCTGGTCGAAATCGTCACACCCGACGTCAAGGTGGCCGACGATACCGGCGGCACCACTTTCCCGATTTTCTATCGGCGCCTGTATGCGCAAGGCGTGATCCCGACGCCCAACTACTGGCTGGACCGGGTCTACGCCGAGGGCGACAAAAAGGTCGCGGTGCTGCGCAATGAATATACCGAGGAACAGGAAGAGCGGGTGGTGGATCAGGTGGTGATTGAAAACGGCATCCTGCCGAACGATCATTTGTACTGGTCGCTCAAGCCGCAATCGGTCAATCGCGGCCAGATCGATATCAACAAGCTGTTCGCCGCCGAGCCGCAGCCGGCTTTGGCGGAGAATCTGGGCGACGGCCGCTTCCTGCTGTTCCGGGTCGGCGATTGCATCTCCATGCATAACATCCACGCAGCGATCTACGATGCGCTGCGCCTGTGCAAAGATTTCTGACCATGAACGCCTCGGCTTTTCCTCTCGATCAGGTCATCACCGCACTGTTCTGGCTATCGGTGGCGGGGTTGTCGGTGGGCTTGCTGCGCCGCGCTGCATTGTGGCGCGCCGGCCGCGAGGCATCGGTATCCTGGCTCGCTCTGCTGGCTATTCCCAAACGTTATTTCGTCGACCTGCATCACGTGGTGGCGCGCGATCCCTACATCGCCCGTACCCACGTAGCGACTGCCGGCGGCGCGATTGCGGCGATGGCGCTGGTGGCGGTCAACTACGGTTTGATGCTGTACGCCTCCTCCCTGAATACCGCGATCGCCTTGTTTGCATTAGTCATGCTGGTTGGCGTGCTGTTCGTCTGGCACCGGCGCCGTACACCGCCGGCCCGTTTGTCGCGTGGCGCCTGGATGCGTTTGCCCTGGATGCTGGCGGCGTTCGCGCTGGGTCTGCTGGCGCTGGGTTTGATTCCTCTGCAATTTGTATCGGGCCTGAGTGCGCTGGTGACTGTGCTGCTGCTGGGGCTGGGCGCCTGGACCTTGACTATCGGTGCCACTCGCGGCGGGCCAATGAAACATGCGCTGGCCGGTTTGCTGCACCTGGCGTTTCATCCGCGCCAGGAACGTTTCAAACATGACGGCAACGGCACACCGGTTACCGCACTCAAGCCTTTGAAACTGGAGCAGGGCGAGCTGGGCGTCGGCAAGCCGGTCGAGTTCCGCTGGAATCAATTGCTGAGTTTCGACGCCTGCGTCCAATGCGGAAAATGCGAAGCGGCTTGCCCGGCTTTCGCCGCCGGCCAGCCTTTGAATCCAAAGAAATTGATACAAGACATGGTGGTCGGCATGGCCGGCGGCAGCGACGCCAATTTTGCCGGCAGCCCCTATCCAGGGATTCCGCTCGGCCGCCACCAAGGCCGACCGCAAGATGCGATTGTGCCAGGCTTGATTTCCAGTGACACCTTGTGGTCTTGCACCACCTGCCGCGCCTGTGTCCAGGAATGTCCGATGCTGATCGAGCACGTTGACGCCATCGTTGACATGCGCCGCCACCAGACCCTGCAATACGGCGAAGTGCCGGGCAAAGGCCCGGAAGTGCTGGCGAATTTGCGCGAGACTGGCAGCGCTGGCGGCTTTGACCTGGGCGTGCGCTACAACTGGGCAATCGATCTCGGTGTCCGTCAGATCAATCCCGGCCAGGCGGTAGATGTGCTGCTGATGGTGGGCGAGGGCGGCTTCGACATGCGTTATCAACGCAGCCTGCGGGCGCTGGTCAAGGTATTGCAGGCGGCCGATGTGGATTTCGCCGTGCTCGGTGCGCTCGAAACCGATAGCGGCGACGTCGCCCGCCGCCTGGGTGACGAGGCAACCTTCCAGAGCATGGCCGGGCAGCTGATCACCCAGTTGTCGGCCTTCAGTTTCAAACGGATTGTCACCGCCGATCCGCATCTCATGCATTGCCTGCGCAACGAATATCCGGCGTTCGGCGGCCGTTATGAAGTGTTTCATCACACCACTTTCATGGCGGCGCTGGCGAATGCCGGCAAACTCAAACTGCATGCTGATTCCGGCGCCGACAGCGAGCGCCGCTTTACCTATCACGATCCGTGTTATCTGGGGCGCTACAACGGCGAGATCGAAGCGCCGCGTGAATTGCTCAAGCTGCTGGGCTTGCCGCTGCATGAGATGGAACGCAATGGCATGCGCGGCCGTTGTTGCGGCGGCGGTGGCGGCGCGCCCTTGACCGATATCCCCGGCAAACAGCGCATCCCCGACATTCGCATCCACGACGCCCGCGCGGTACGTGCAGATACGGTGGTGGTGGCTTGCCCGAACTGCACCGCGATGCTGGAAGGGGTGGTGGGGCCGCGTCCGGAAATACGCGATATCGCTGAATTGCTGGCCGCAGCATTGGAGAATTGAAGATGGATATCGGGAATACGGCGATGCAGAACAGTATCCGACGCGTCAATCCGCGCCGTCCATTTACGCTGAATGCGGATGGTCTCAAACGCATCGTTCTGGGACAGACCGGCGGTGATGCTGAAGGCAGCATGGCCGCAGCGGTTCACACTCAGGTGCATCAGCTAAGCAAGCCGCTAAGGCTGGCCGCGGATACCGTGACGACCCGGTGCCTGCTGGCGGTGGCGCATAGCGACCGTGGCGCGCTGGATGAACATGCGCGTCAGGCTGTGGCTGCGGCAGCGTTGCTGGCGGATGGCGCTACCGAAGTAGTGCTGCTGGTGTTTGGCGAGCTGCATGACGACGCCGCCACGCTGGGCGCAGACCGTTGCATCGTGCTGCCGCAATACGGCGGCCACTTGTTTGCGCCCGAAGCCGAACTGGCGGCGCTACGCGCCTTGATCGAAGAATTGCAGCCGGCCCATGTATTCATTCCTGATAACGGCGTCGCCGCCAGCGATCTGGGGCGGCGTCTGGGTGCGGCTGAGGCTGACAGCGGCATCGCCACCCATGTTGTCGAAATCAGCGGGACCGGCTTGGCAGCCTATCGGCAGCAAGGCAGTTTGCTGGCGCGGCGCAGCCTGGCGCGCATCGTTTTGCTGGAGGTGGATACGGTGGATGCCCGCCTGCCTTTTCTCGGCCGCGGCCAGACAGCGGAATCGCTCGCCGCAGCACTTGCTGCGGCAGCCGGCAAAGCCGCGTCATCCAGCGCCTTTCTGGACCTTGGCAGTAAAACCATGGCGGCCTCGCAGATGGAACTCGATGAAGCTGACTTCATCGTCTCGGCGGGCAACGGGGTTGACGATGTCGTCTTGTTCAATTCTCTGGCTAATGCGCTGGATGCGGCGGTGGGTGCGAGCCGGGTTGCCGTCGATGATGGCAAGTTCAAGCGCGACAAGCAGATCGGCGCTACCGGCAAGACCGTCAGCGCCAGCGCTTATCTGGCCTTTGGCATTTCAGGCGCGGTCCAGCATTTGCAGGGCATCAAGGATTGCCGCCATGTGATCGCGGTCAACCTGGACGCCAGCGCACCGATGATCAAACGTGCCGATCTCAGCATCATCGGCGATGCCCAGGAATTGATGACGGCGCTGCTGGATCAGGTGCGGCAGGCGCGTAGCGTGGAGGTTGGGCTATGAATCCGTCTGTCATTCGAGCCGTCAATCGGGCTGCGGATCAAGCAGTGAATCAGGCCGCCATCAAGCGGATTGCGGTGCTGGTGTCGATAGGCCGCCATCCGGTCAGCGGCGTGCCGCGCTACAGCCGCAATGACGCTGCCGCCCTGGGTATGGCAAGCGAGTTGGCGCAGCGTACCGCTGGCGTTTGTGTCGATGTGATCCATGTTGCTTATACCGGTCATGATGATCATGCGGCCCTGTCTGCGACCTTATCTGAGTACCTGGCGTTGGGTGCCGCCTGCATCACCCTGATAGAGACCAGCAGCTGGCAAGACATATTGCCAGCGTTACAAGCGCAGCTGCCAGCGTATGACCTGGTGTTGTGCGGTAGCCGTGCTGAAGGCGGCGTGGGCAGCGGCATGTTGCCCTATCTGCTGGCGGCGCGCCTGAATCTGCCTTTGCTGGCGGGTGTGATTAGCGTGCGACCTGACCAGGACGCCGTCGTCGCCCAGCAATATTTACCAAAGGGACGGCGTCGTGAGGTGGCGTTCAAACTGCCTGCCCTGATGACGGTGCATCCCTTGGCGCCGTCCAGGCTGCGCTATGCCTACGCCAGATTGCGTCGCGGTGAAATCAAGAAGCAGACTTTTGCCGCAGCTGCCGCATCGGTCTGCGACCGCGCAGAAGAGTGGACAGTCGAAGCCGCCAAAGCCGTACCGCGCAAATTGGTCGCGCCGGAAAAGCGCTCCGGACACGCCCGCATGCAGGCCGCTACCGTGACCGAAAGCAGGGGCGGCAAAGTGGTTCAAGACGGCAGCGCTGCCGATAAAGCACAAGTAGTTCTTGCCTATTTACGTGAGCATCACCTGGTCGATTATTAATGTTTGAACCTGCGTTGAACCCGTGGCGGTCCCATAACTGCAACACATGGAGAAACAATTGAAAGTATCCAAAGAGATTCAATCACTGATCGCCAAGCGCCTGCCTGGGCATAGCCTGGATGCGCCGTTTTACCTGAGCCCGGAAATTTTCGATCTGGATATCCAGGAGATTTTCAGCAAGCACTGGATCCAGGTCGCGGTCGAGCCGGATATTCCTGAACCGGGCGATTACATTACGGTCGAAATCGGTCTGAATTCGATTGTGGTGGTGCGTGACGACGATATGGCGGTGCGCGCTTATCACAATGTGTGCCGTCATCGCGGCGCGCGCCTGTGCTCGGAACACAAGGGTTCGGTGGGCAATCTGGTCTGTCCTTACCATCAATGGACTTACAACCTGGGCGGCGAGCTGATCTACGCCGAGCACATGGGCGAGAAGTTCGATCGCTGCAAGCACAGTCTCAAATCGGTGCATGTGGAAAATCTGGCGGGGCTGATATTTATCTGCCTGGCCGAACAGCCACCGCAGGATTTTGCCGTCATGCGCGAAGCCATGGCGCCGTATCTGCTGCCGCACGGGCTGCAGGATTGCAAGATCGCCAAGCAGGTCGATCTGATCGAAGAGGGCAACTGGAAGCTGACCATGGAGAATAATCGCGAGTGTTATCACTGCGCGACCAATCATCCTGAGCTGACCGTTTCCTTATTTGAATTCGGTTTCGGTTATCAATCCGCGCCCGGCAATGCCGAACAAATCGCAGAGTTCGATCGCCTGGCGGCGGAGCGCTGCGCCGACTGGGAGCGGGGTGGTTTGCCGTCGGCGGAGATCGAGCGGCTGGATGAACTGGTGAGCGGTTTCCGCACCCAGCGCCTGCCGCTGGACCGCGCCGGCGAATCGCAGACGCTGGACGGCAAAGTGGCTTCGAACAAGCTGCTGGGAAATTTCGAGCGCGCTGATCTGGGCGGTCTTTCATTCTGGACCCAGCCCAATTCCTGGCATCACTTCATGAGCGATCACATCGTCACCTTTTCCGTCTTGCCTTTGTCGGCAGAACGCACCTTGGTGCGTACCAAGTGGCTGGTGCATAAAGATGCGCGCGAAGGCATCGACTATCAACTGGATAATCTGACCGCGGTGTGGAACGCCACCAACGACCAGGACAAGCGGCTGGTTGAGTTATCGCAGCAGGGAGCGCGCAGCAGCGCTTATCAGCCGGGCCCTTATTCGCCGTTCACCGAGGGACTGGTGGAAAAATTCTGCACCTGGTATATCGGGCGTTTGTCAGCCGGCTTATCGGCCAACTCATCGGGTGGTTCAGCGACTACGATAGCGATCGCCGTGGAGAATTAATTGAAAGCCGAAATCTTGCCAGGACCGGTCATGGAATCGTACAAACTGAATCGCCGGAATTTCTGGGACAGCATTCCAGCGCTGTGGAACAGCGACAGCGAAGAGACGCTGGTCTGTTGCCAGGTGCGCGCCGAGACGCATGATGTGAAGAGTTTCTTCTTTGCCGCTCCGGATGACGGCGCGTTTGTGTTCCAGCCGGGCCAGTTCATTACGCTGGAACTGGAAATCAACGGCGCGCCTGTCAACCGTTGCTACACGATTTCGTCGTCACCGGCGCGGCCGCACACGATTTCGATTACGGTCAAAAGAGTACCGGGCGGCCCGGTCTCGAACTGGCTGCACGACAATCTCAAAGCCGGCGACAAGGTCAAGGTATTGCCTGCGGCGGGTGAGTTTACTTGCGCTACCCATCCTGCCGAAAAATATCTGTTCCTGTCCGCCGGTTCGGGGATTACGCCGTTGATGTCGATGTCGCGCGCGCATCACGATTTGTGCGATGACAGAGATATCGTCTTTATCCACAGCGCGCGCACGCCGGACGACATCATCTTTGAGCGCGAGCTGGGCCTGATCGCCGCCAGCCAGCAGAATTTCAAGACCCGTTTCATTTGCGAGCGACTGGGCCAGCGGCGCGACTGGTCAGGCCCGACCGGCATGTTATCGCTGGCGGCGCTGAAGCTGATGGCGCCCGATTTCATGGAGCGCGAGATTTTCGTGTGCGGCCCTGCGCCTTACATGAAAGCCGTGCGCGCCATGCTGGATGAAGCAGGTTTCGAGCGCGCCCGCTATCACGAAGAAAGTTTTTCCTTCGAGACTTTGCAGCAAAGTGTCGAGCCGCCGGCAAGCACCAGCGATATCACAGCGGCGGCCGGTTTCGAAATCAATTTCCAGAAAAGCATGCGCCAGATCATATGCGGCCCGCAGCAGCATGTGCTGGAAGCAGCCCGCAGCGCCGGCGTGCGGCTGGCGTCGTCATGCGCACAAGGCATGTGCGGCACCTGCAAGGTCAAGCTGATTTCCGGCAGCGTCGACATGCAGCACAAAGGCGGCATCCGGCAACGTGAAATCGACCAAGGCATGGTGCTTTTATGTTGCAGCAAGCCGCTAAGCAATCTGGTAGTCGACAAATAATTGGGGTCAGCGTGGAATTGTTTTCAAGATTAATTTGACTCTGACCCCAATTAAATATCCATCGTAGTTAAATAGGGGCCGACCATGAATTTGATACGGAAATTATGTTGTTTCACCGCCGCGCTGGCTTGTGTTGCGAGTTCCGGCATGGCTGCCGCTGAGACGAAGCCGGAGATCAGGATCGGTTACGTCGAAGGCTGGTCAGACAGTGTTGCGACTACTTATGTCGCGGCGCAGATCATACGGCAGAACCTGGGTTATGAGGTCAAGCTGGTGCCGGTTTCCGCCGGCCTTATGTGGCAGGGCGTGGCACGCGGTGATCTGGACGCTACCATGTCGGCCTGGCTGCCGGTGACGCAGGGCGCGTACTACGAAAAGCTGAAAGACAAGGTGGTCAACCTGGGCGTTAATTATCCCGGCGCCAGGATAGGCTTGATCGTGCCGGCCTATGTCAACGCCAATAGCCTCGCCGATTTGCCGGCCCAGAAGGCGGCGTTCGAAGGCCGCATTGTCGGTATCGACGCCGGCGCCGGCGTGATGACCAAGACTGAACTGGCGATCAAGGAATACGCTTTGGATTACAAACTGATGCCCAGTTCCGGCAGTGGCATGGTGGCCGAGCTGGAGCGCTCTATCCGCAATAACAAAGCGATCGCGGTGACCGGCTGGGTGCCGCACTGGATGTTCGCCAAGTGGAAACTCAAGTTCCTGGAAGATCCGAAAAAGGTGTATGGCGAAGCCGAGCATGTCGACAATATCGCCAATCCCGGCCTGGCGGCAAAGGCCAAACCGGTCAACGATCTGCTCAAGCATTTTTCATGGAAACCGGGCGAGCTTGATAGCGTCATGCTGGCGATAGAGAGTGGCGAAAAGCCGGAGGCGGCGGCGCGGAAATGGGTCAATGCCAATGCTGAACGCGTGGGGCAGTGGTTGCAGCCGGGGCAGTGAGCCGGGATGATCTTGAAGTAAAGACACCGCACGTTTTCCACGAATGATGGATAAGGTGCGCTGTCTTTGTTTCATCAGAGCGGCAGGTAGAACCTTTTTGCCTTCAGCTTATTTTGTGACCACTTTGATTTGCTTGACTTCCAGCTTCGAAGTGCCAAAGCGTTCCTTGTCGAATTTTCCGGTCAGCTCGACTGCGGTATTGGCGTCGATGGTTTGGTTGGCAGGGAAATATTTCTGTGAAATTTCTACCTGGATTTCACCGCTGGGGTCGGCCAGAACGTAGTGCTTGCCACCGGTGTGACGCACCAGTTTTCCGTTCAGGGTGACGTATTGATCATCCACGCCATTGGCCAGCAACTGCTTGGCAGTCATGGTCGGCACGGCCGATGGGCCGGTGTAGCTGGGGCTGGCCGGGGACACCGAAGTGGCTGACGGGCCGCTGTAGCCCTGGGCGATGACTGCGGTCGAGCTGGCGGCCAGAACGGTGATGGCGATAATTTTGCTGATGCGATTCATGGTGTGTCCTTGATAACGATGATGGAGTTATTCATAGCATCGGTTCAGCGCGCTAGTTGCTGTGCGTTGACCTTGATGCCATTAGACTCCGCCAAGCTTAACGTTATCTTAAGAACAAAATAATTATTGCATTTGATCCTGCTGGCCTTGTTCCCGATTTGGAAAATCCAGGAAAACGCCAAGACCACGGCCATGCAAACCGCCGCCAAACGATAATCTGGCACCATGCAATTCGGCGATGCGGTGCACGATAGACAAGCCCAGCCCATTGCCGCTCTCGCCGCTGCCCAGCACGCGGAAAAAACGTTCGCTCAATCTGGCGTGTTGTTCAGCGTCGACACCCGGGCCGTCATCGCAAATGGCGATGCGCAACTGGCCGGGGTGATGACCGGCTTGAATCTCCACGACGCTGTTTGTTGGGCAGTAGCGCAAGGCGTTGTCGAGCAGATTGCGCAGGGCGATCTGCATCATTTCGGGATTGATTTGCATGTGATCGATATCGCAGTGCAGTTGCAGCGTGACACCACGCTGTGCGGCCATGCCGGCATGGCTTTGCAGCAGTTCCTGCAGGAACTGCTGCAGCGAGATTTCCTGGCGTTGCAAGCTGCCTTGGTTGAGCGGATCCAGGCGCGCCAGCGCCAGCAGATTTTCAACCAGGGCGGTGCTGCGGTCGATGTCGTCGCGCAGTTTTTGAAATGGCAGCGCCAGCTCGCCATGCTGGCGTTGCAGCAGTTGTACATGCATGCGCAGAGCCGCCAGCGGCGTACGCAATTCATGTGCGGCGTCGGCGGTAAACCGGCGCTCGGCTTGCAGTGCGCTATCCAGGCGTAGCAATACACCGTTCAAGGCACTGACGATCGGCTGCAGTTCGCTCGGCTGATTGTCGATGGTGACCGGTTTCAAATCGTCGCGCGATTTCTGCGTCAAGGCATGGGCGGTGAGCTTGATCGGCTTGATCACGCGGCTGACGCAATACCAGCTGGCCAGGCCCAACAGGGCCAGCAGCAGCAATACCGGCAGGGCCAGGCTATCCGCCAGTTCTTCCAGGATATCCAGGCGCTTCTTGAATTTCTGCCCGACTTGTACTTCAAAATGGGCATCCTTGCTGCGCACCACGAAGATGCGCCAGCGCTTGCCGTCGATCTCGATATTCTTGAAACCCTTGCGCTGTTCGAAATCAGGAATGAAAGGCGTGGCCGGCGCCTTGCCGGTGCGCTGGATCACCCTGCCATCGACTACGATCTGATATTGAATGTCCACTTTGCGCGGCTCGCCGGCGCCGATTCCCGCCTCGTTGAGCAAACCGCGATCGTTGAAATCTGTGGTGGCGGCCATGATCAGATAGCTGGATTCCTTCAATGCATCGTCGAAGACGTCGTTGGTTTCGTTCCAGGCGATGAATGCCATGATGCTGAGACTGGCCAGCCACAGCAGCGCGCTGGTGCCGAGTACGGTCCACAGCAGACGCCAGCGCAGCGAATACGAGCGCTGCTTGGCGGTGACCGTCTGGTCTGGAGACGGTTCAGGCATGTTCTTCTTTTAAGCGATAGCCGAGGCCGCGCAGGGTGACGATGGACGCCGCCCCAAGTTTTTTGCGCAGATGATGGATGTGCACTTCGATCGCATTGCTCTCCACTTCATCACCCCAGCCATACAAAGTTTCCTCGATCTGGGCGCGGGTGACTATCTGCCGGCGGCGCAGCATCAAGGCATGCAATACCGCGAATTCGCGCGCGGTCAGTTCTATCGGTGCGCCGCCCAGCGTCACGCGCTTGGCGGCGCTGTCGAGTTCGATGTTGCCGTGTTTTAAAAGATTGTCGGCGTGCAGCCCATGACGCCGTATCGCGGCCCGGATGCGGGCAGACATTTCTTCCAGGTCAAACGGTTTGACCAGATAGTCGTCGGCGCCCAGGTCCAGGCCTTCAATCCGGTCCGCCAACGTGTCGCGGGCGGTGATGATAAGTACCGGCACCACGTCCCTGGCGGCGCGCAAGCCGCTGAGCAGCTGATCGCCCGAAGCGCCCGGCAACCCGCGATCGAGCAGCACGCAATCGTAACTGTGGGTTTGCAAGGCGGTTGCGGCAGAATCGCCGCGCTGCACCCAGTCGACCGCATAGCCGTCAAGCTGGAGCCAGGACTGCACGGTAGCACCGAGCGAGGGGTCGTCTTCTACGAGGAGGATGCGCATGGGATGAATCCTAGCAAGGCTTGGTTAAGGGAATCTTAAGAAGCGCCTGGGGGAAGGCGGGCCGCTAGCCGCGCTCCAGGGCGCTTTCTGTTTGAGGCATAAGCTTAGCTTAAGACTAATTTTTTATCATCCTGCCATTGACGACCAAATAGTACGGAGCAATCTGATGAAGAAATGGTTTTTGGGTTTGATACTTGTACCGCTGCTGCTGTGGGCTTGCAGCGTGTACCCGGACGCCTTTGCCGATAGCGGCATCTGGGCCATGCGTCGCGAAGGCATCGTCATGAGCGGGGTATTGGCTTACGCGATGATGAGTTTTGTGATTGTGCTGGCGACCCGTCCTGCCTGGCTGGAGCAAAAAGTCAACGGCATGGATAAAGCTTACCGCCTGCATAAATGGGCCGGGATCGGCGCTGGTTTGCTGTTTTTCTCCCACTGGATGATCAAACTGGTTCCCAAGTGGCTGGCGGGCTGGGGCTGGATCGCGGCCAAGCCAGGCAACGGCGGCGGCCACGGCGCGGTGTCGGCATGGATCAGCCTGGCCAAGGATATGGGGGAATGGATGGCTTACCTGATGCTGGCCATGATCGCGATTGCGCTGCTGCGGATGATTCCCTATCACTGGTTTCGCAAGATACATCGCCTGTTTGCCGTGGCTTTCCTGGCGGTGACCTATCACGCCGTCATGCTGATGCCGGTCAAGCTGTGGTTGACGCCGCTCGGCATGCTGATTGCGTTGTGCGCGCTGGCCGGTTCGGCAGCGGCGCTGCTGTCGCTGTCTGGCATGATCGGGCGCCGCCGCCAAGTCAGCGGGACCATCAGCAGGATCGATACCCTGAGCAATGGCGTGCTGGAAATCGAATGCCGGCTGGATGGCAACGGCCTGGTGCATCGGCCCGGCCAGTTTGCCTATCTGCGTTTCGACGGTGAGAGCGCCCATCCGTTCACCATCGCATCGTCAGCAGCATCACCCAATACGCTGCGTTTTGCGATCAAACCGCTGGGCGATTACACGCAAACCCTGGCTGCGCGTTTGCATCCGGGGCAGATGCTGCGGGTGGAAGGGCCGTATGGCCGTTTCGATTTTGCCGGAAGCGCAGCGGAACAAGTCTGGGTGGCTGGAGGGATTGGCGTTACACCGTTTTTGTCGCGCCTTGAAGACTTGGCAAAAGAGGGAAGCAAGCAGACCTCGATCGTATTTTTCTACTGTACCAGCGGCGCCGGCAAAGATCCGTATGTGGCGCGCTTGCAGCAAGCATGCGGCGCCGTCGGCGTGCGTCTGGAAGTGGTCGATAGCCAGCGCGACGGTTATCTGGGTTTTGAGCGGATTGCCGCCAGCTTGCAGCAACCGCGGCAAGCAGAATTGTGGTTTTGCGGACCTGCTGCGTTTGGAGACAGTTTGAAAAAAGCTTGGCGCGGAATGGGCTTGCCGGCCCAGCGTTTTCATCGCGAATATTTTGCCATGCGCTAGGTCAACACGCCCTAATACGCTGATCGATCAAAAGGTCTTGGTCAGCGACAGCACCACCGTGGTCGCCAGTGGATTGGAGACAGCGGCGACGCCGGCCGAATTCAGCACGCCGGTGGTGTAACGGTCATACACGCCGTTCTTGCCCCAGCCCTTGGTGACGGCGCCGGTCACTGTCCAACCGCCGTCGAAAGCCTTGGAGAGCGCCACTTTGCCATCTTGAAAGCTGTAAGCCGAAAAATTCCGCACCCGCTCGTTACCGTAATGCAGCAGCAGGCTATAACCGTTGCCCAGATCGAAAGTACCGTTCAGATCCAGATAACCCGAGCCGCGGCTGTGCAGGCCGCTGCCGATGCCAAGCGTGGCGCTGTTATAACCGAAATAATCGGGTGTGTAGGTCAGCCAGTATTTGACGTTGAACCATTTGTAGGTGAGCGAGGCAACCGCTTCGCCGTAGTTGTATCTGGTTTTGGCAGAAGAGATTTCCGCACCCGGGTAGAGGTAGTAGTAAATTTGCCCGGTGTATGTCAGGTCGCCGGCGCTGCCCGTATAGCCGCCGTACAAATCCCATTCGACTGAACCGTTTTCAATGAAATGATCGCTGACGCTGGACATCCAGGTGCCGGCAAACAAGCCGCTTGGCTGGGCGTAATCGACACCGCCCTGGATCGCAGGATTGCCCCAGGTCTGACGGAAACCGCGCGACACATATTGCGAGGCGATGGTCGCATTGGCGGAGAAAGCCGGGGTGGCGGTGACTGGCGCGGCGGCTGCGCCGCCATCGGCGCTTTGCGCCAGCGCCGGTACTTGATAAGCGAGTGTGAAGGCTGCGGCACAGCATGTGCAAATGGCGGTCTTACTGAATTTCTGAAGCATCTGGGCAATTCCCCCTTTTAATATCTTTCCATTTTGATATCGATTGCTTGTTTTGTCGATCGCTTTGTTGATTGCTTTTGCGCGATCAGGACCATGCAAGCGATTACCGCAGGGCGGAAACAAGGCTTCATCGGCAGGAAAATTGCCGAACCGGGGCGGTCTGGAGTTAATGCGACGCCGTCAAGGCCGCCGCTCAAGGGCCTTGTACATCGCGTTCGCGATCAATTGATGAGTACGCCGGGTAGGATGATATTCGTCCCAGAAATAGTAACTGTCCGGGTTGCTGCACGCAGCGCGGAAGTTACCGGTGGAGCCTCCCGGCTGGCAGGCATCTGTGAGATTGCGATAGCCGTTCTTTACAGCATTCTTCCGAATCTCGACGCTCGCCGCGAGGTAGTCGAAGTAGTAGACCTGTATCCCAAGGCGATGCGCGCTTGACGGCAATTCGGACGCCAGGCGGCTGTTGATGCGGTCTTGGAAGGTCTTTGATTCATTGACAAAATTCACGGGTTTTTTCACAAGGCCCTGAAAATTCTGCCCGCGAGCCCACGGCAGCAAACTCAGATCCGGCACGCCAACCACCATCACGCGCTTCGCCCCCAGCGCTGTTAATGCTTGCAGGGCGGTGTCGATGTTGGCGACGCTTTGGTCTGCCAGCGCCTGCAGCGCCGAAGTGGTCAGCGGCATTGCGCTGCTATCGGCAACATTGCTATCCACGTATAGAAATAAGTCGTTGGCGGAAATAAAGATCACGCAGAGCGCATCCGGATCGCCGGCTTTGCTGCCCAAGGTTTTCTTGAAACGTTCAATCTGGCCGAGAACGCCGGTCTTGATGTATGGGGTGAGCCAGGTGTAATAGTTGCCGGCGTCGCTTTTTGCACCGCCCACGGCATAGTCATCCAAGGCAATTTTGTAGCGCGCAGCGAGCTTCTCCACGGCAGTCTTGCCATTCGACCAATGACCCTGCCAATAATGCACCCGGTCCGGTGCTTCGACCTGGCTGAGCGCGGCATCCACGGCGACCGGGCCATTCGGTTGCAGCAGCGATCTGGACAGGGCTTGCGAACCATTGGCGTTGCCGGCGTCCGAATAGCTGTCGCCAAACACGACAATCCTGCTGAAAGGGCGCGCCGGCGCAGCGCTAGCGCAAGCCATCAGCATGACGCCGACCATCACACCACATACCGACAGCATTCTGGACATTGTTTCTCCTCTCTTTTTTGCTTCCTGCCCAACATCCTGCGCCAAGGCGGCAATGATCAATTAGCCGGATGCGACTCGAAACAAGGAGAAAGCGGCATCGCTATCGTATTGCCTGCGATATTTTCGGATGAGGCAGATTGATGCCGCAATGCATCGCGCGCCGGGTAGTTGTCGGCCTTGCCACACTGGGCAAGGTGTGACGCAGGCGGACAATTGTATGTCGCAATATACCCAAGTTGGGCCCGGCTTAGCGTGTAATTTCTAGGCTGTGCAGTGGTGCACCGTACCTTCTTAATCCGGCATGAAAACATGGCACCTTTGCGTTGGCTTGATTCCCGCAAGCTTGTTTCAGCTCGATGTTTCAATCCGAAACGCCGGCCTGAAAAGCGCAACAGAAACTCAAGATCCTTAGCCGGGTCGAGGGATTTTATAAGACACATCATCTGAAAGTTTGGCGAGGAGCTGGATCATGAAAGCAAAACATGTTGTGAGGGCGTTGGCGGCGTTGGGTCTGAT
The DNA here is from genome assembly GCF_035566375.1 of Collimonas sp. GTDB lineage: Bacteria > Pseudomonadota > Gammaproteobacteria > Burkholderiales > Burkholderiaceae_D > Collimonas. Next base: position 71,633 of record NZ_DATMRK010000084.1, on the reverse strand, counting down.
TGCCGGAAATGCGTGGGCGGTGACAGCGGCGGATGTGACGCGGCTGGGGCAGGATCTGACCGCGGTCGGCGCCGAAAAGGCCGCCAACAAGGACAGTTCGATCCCGGAATTTTCAGGTACGCAAAGTCCGTTGCCGGGTTGGTCGTACGGCAAGCTGCGCGAAGATTACTGGAAACACAAGGCAGAAAAACCGCTGTTTGTGATCGATGCCTCCAACGTCGACAAATACGCTGACAAACTGACGCCGGGCCAGATCCAGATGCTGAAGCAGGTCAAGGGTTACACCATGCCGGTCTATGCCAGCCACCGCGAATGCGGCTTGCCTGAGGCTGTCGAGAAGAACACCAAGGACGGTGCGCTGAAAGCGTCGATTGCCAAGGACGGCTGGTCGCTGGAGAACGCCACCATGCCGGGCGTGCCTTTCCCGGTACCGCAAAAGGGCATCGAGGTGATGTGGAACTGGCTGATGCGCTATCAGGGTGTGGCGGCAGAGTGGCCGGACGGTTATACCGTGGTATCACCGCGTCCGGGAACCACCAACCCCATCGTCACGCGCTGGAATCAATTGTCCTATTATCCGTGGGCCAAGAAAGGCCAGCACTCGCCACAGGATTCCAAGGGTTTGCAAAACGGTTTTTATTACCTCTATTCCGAACCTGCCGCGCTGGCCGGCCAAGGCACGGTCCAGCGTTATTACTTCAACAAGGATACAGATACCTACTATTACTTCACCGGACAGCGCCGGGTGCGGCGTCTGCCAAGCTATGCCTACGATGCGCCGCTGATCGGTTACGAGAACCAGTATCCGGCCGATATTTCCTTCGGTTTCTACGGCAACCCGGATCGCTTCGACTGGAAGATCGTCGGCAAGAAGGAAGTCTACGTACCGTATAACAACTTCGCCATGCAGCGCTTCAATACCAAGATGGACGACGCGCTGGGGCCGAATTTCGTCAAGCCGGCGCTACGCCGCTATGAGCTGCATCGGGTGTGGGAGATCGAAGGCACGGTGAAGGCCGGCGTGCGTCATTCGACGCCCAAGAAAACCTTGTATGTCGATGAAGATAGCTGGCTGGTCACGGTTGGCGACGATTACGACGCCCAGGGCAAGATCTGGAAGGCCAAGGAAAACTACATCACCGCGCAATCCGAAATCGGCGCCTGCGTGCCGGTGGCTTCGGTCTACAACGATTTGATCAGCGGCCGTTATGTGTTTGACGAAACGATTGTCGGCACCGGCAAGGATTTGAAATTTTATCCTCCAGAAGCCAGCGATCCGCGTTTGACCGATAACTTTTTCACCGGCGAGAACCTGGGCGCGATCAGCGACCGTTGAGTCCGCATAGCCGCCAACGCCAGCGCCAGCGGCAGGAATAGTCGCTGGCGTTGGTGCAAACCGGCTGGCGTTGCGGGTAGGGCGCAACGCCGGCCTGGCCGATACTTTTCAAGAAGACGGCCGGTCTGATTTTTTTACGAATTTGGGGATAGTAGACATGAACAAATCAATGACTCGATTGGTTGGGGTAACCGTGTGCGGGGCTTTGGCCTACGGCCATGCGCGTGCCACTACTTTCGATACCGGAATTGGCGACATGCAGGCGGCGTGGGTCTCGAACATTACAGGTGGACTTGGGGTACGCGTAAAGAACCCGAGTTGCAGCCTGACAGGGGACCCCAATGCGCACGGCTGCGGCAGTGCGGCGAACACCGGCGTCTGGGCCAACGGCGACGACGGCAATCTGAACTACCGCAAAGGACAGGCGTTCACCGGTTACACCAGCTTCACCAGCGAACTGCTGCTGACGATGCCGAAAGAGGGTTACAAATTCCTGGTGCGCGGCACCGGCATGTACGATTTTGCCGCCAACAGCACGGAGCGCACGCCGCTGGCGTCGGACGTCAAGAGCCAGGCCGTGCAGAGTATTCAACTGCTCGATTTCTGGGGGCAGAAAGACTTTAATATCGGCGAGGAGCGCGCCCATATGCGGCTGGGTAACCAGGTGATCAACTGGGGCGAAAGTTATTTCGCCGCGGGCGGGATCAACGCCACCAACTCGGTCGATATCCAGAAATTGCTGATTCCCGGCACCCAGCTGAAACAAGCTTTGCTGCCGGCGCCGATGCTCAGCTTTGCCAGCAGCCTGCCGGCCGGCTTTTCGACCGAGGCTTATTATCAATTCCAATGGAACGGCAACAAGTACCCGCCGGTCGGCACTTACTGGTCGGCTTCCGACGTCTTCGGGCGCGGCGCCGGACCGGCGTCGTTCAATTCGCAGAACTTCAACGTCGCTGGCATCGACGCCGGCACCATCGCCGGGCCGAATAGCAAGAACAGCCAGTTCCTGAACGGCGTCAACCAGAATCTGCTGAATGGCGTCTATGCCGGCGCACCGTTTAACGCTACCGGCGCCCAGTACAAAACGGTTTTGCCTGGCAACAAGCCGCAGTTCGGGCTGAAGGTCGGCTATAAACCTGACGGCGCCGACATCAATTTCGGTTTTTACTATGAGAACTACACCGACAAGGCGCCGGTACTGTCTTATCTGGCCGACGGTTCGTCGCAATGGTCGTATCTGCAGAATCGCAGCCTGCTTGGCGTCAGCACCAATTTTGCGCTGGGCGAATGGGCCATCGGTTCCGAGTTGTCGTACCGGCCGCACGATGCCGTAGCGATGTCGGGATGTTATCTGGCAGGCGGACCGGCGGACGCCAATACCAACCTGCTGAGCGGGGCCAACTGCCGCGCCTGGAAGGATATGAAGAAGGTGCAGTTCGACATTAACGCGCAGTTGAACATGACCAAGACCACCCAGCCCCTGCTGAAACTGATCAACGCCGACCTGGCGGTGTTCACGGCAGAACTGACGATGATCAAATATCCCGGCGTCAACGCCAACACCAAATATACCAGCACCGTGAACGGGCAACAGGTGTATCAAATGGCCGATGCAGCATACGGCACCTGGCTGAACAACAACTCAGGGCTCGGCTATCCAATCGCCGCCGGGCAGGGCAGCTCGACCTCGCTCGGCGCCACCATCGACTTTAACTGGACCTACGACGGCACCTTGATTCCGGGTTGGCAGGTGACGCCCGGCATTACTTTCTATGACGCGGTCAAGGGCTACACGCCGAACTTCTCCGCCAACTACGAGGCCGGCGCCAAATCGGTCAACTTCTACCTGCTGTTCAACCAGAATCCGCAGGTGTGGCAGGCCGGGATCAACTTCACCGCGTACTACGGCGGCAATGCAGTGTCGCAACCGTATTCCGACCGCAATTTCATCGGCGCATTCCTGACACGTAATTTTTAACTGTGCGCGCTGGCCGGACGTAATCCGGCCAGTGTTGTCAGAAGCGTGAGCAATGTGACATAGAGAACGAGGAACGCACGTGTTAAACAGAACCATTCAAAGCCTGGAACATTGGCTCTTTTCCCGCCGCCTGCTGGTGCTGGGCACACTTGCCGCGCTCACCGCAGTGATGGCGTTTTTTGCATTGCAGTTGCGGATGGACGCCGGTTTCGAGAAACAGATTCCGATCGGTCACGAATACGTGCGGACCTTCCAGCAATACCGCGCCGACCTGTTCGGCGCCAATCGGTTGACGGTCGTGGTCAGGGCCAAGCACGGCACGATCTGGACCAAGGAAGGGCTGACCCGGCTCTACAATGTGACGCAGGCGGCCGCCTATCTGCCCAACGTCGATCGCCTCGGCGTGCAGTCCTTGTGGACTCCGAACAGCTTCATCAACGAGATCACCGAGGAGGGATTTCGTTCGCAGCCGATCATCCCGGGCACCGTCACGCCCGACAGCCTGAGCCCGGAGGATATCGCCCGCATCAAGCAATCGACGGCGGAAGGCGGCTTCGTCGGTTCGCTGGTGTCGCGCGACCAGAGCAGCGCCATGATCACGGCAGAAATCGGCGAGACCGGCGCCGACGGCAAGAAAATCGATTACATCCAGTACAACCAACTGCTCGAAGAAAAACTGCGCAAGCCATATGAGGACGCCGGCTTCGAGATCCAGATCATCGGCTTCGCCAAGCAGATCGGCGACATCGCCGACGGCGCCAAATCGGTGCTGGTATTCTGCGCCATCGCCTTGCTGCTGACCGCGCTCTCGGTGTACTGGTACTGCCACTCGCTGCGCTTCACGGTGCTACCGATAGTCTGTTCGCTGACTTCGCTGGTATGGCAGTTCGGCACGCTGCGGCTGTTGGGTTTCGGCCTTGATCCGCTCGGGGTGCTGGTGCCGTTCCTGGTGTTTGCCATCGGCGTCTCGCACGGCGTCCAGCAGATCAATTTCATCACCCGCGAACTGGCGCACGGCAAGTCGTCGATGGATGCGGCGCGGCATAGTTTTACCGGGCTCTTGATACCTGGCACGCTGGCGCTGGTGACGGCTTTGGTATCGTTCATCACGCTGCTGCTGATCCCGATTCCGATGATTCGCGAACTGGCGATCACCGCCTCGCTCGGGGTCGGTTACAAGATCATCACTAACCTGGTGATGCTGCCGGTGGCCGCTTCCTGTTTTAATTTCACCAAGGCCTACGCCGACAAGGCCATGCTCAAGCGCGAACAGCGCGCACGCTGGCTGCGCACCCTGGCGCGAGTGGCCGAGCCGCGCAACGCAGTGATTACGCTGCTGCTGGTGAGCGGCGTATTCGCCACCGCCGTGTGGCAAAGCCGCGACCGCGTGGTCGGCACCTTGCAGCCGGGGGCGCCGGAGTTGCGGCCGGAAGCGCGCTTTAACCGCGACGCCGAATCCATCGCCAATAGTTTCGACGTCGGCCTCGACTGGTTATCGGTGGTGATCCAGGCGCCGCCGGAGTCTTGCGAAAGTCCGGCGGTCGGCGTGTTCGACGACAACCTGGCCTATTCGCTGAAAAATCTGCCGGGCATCGTCTCCATCAGTTCGTATGCAGACAACCTGCGCAGCTACAACCAGGGTTATAACGAAGGCAATCCAAAGATGAACGTGGTGCCTATCGATAGCGGCAACTATGCCGGCCTGTCGACCGAGATCGGGCGGGTGCGCGGTTACCTGAACAAGGATTGCAGCATGACCGCGGTCCACCTTTACCTGGCGGACCATAAGGCAACCACCATCAACCGCGTCATCAATGCGATCAAGGTATTCCGCGACAGCCACCCGACGCCGGGCATCACCGTCAGGCTGGCGGCGGGCAACGCCGGCGTGCTGGCCGCGATCAACGACGAAGTGGCGAAAAGCGAGCTGCCGATGATGCTCTATGTTTACGCCGCGATCATGCTGCTGGTGTTCGTCGTCTACCGCGATTTGCGCGCGGTGCTGGCCTGCTGCCTGCCGCTGACGGTCGGCACCTTCATAGGTTACTGGTTCATGAAAGAGTTCGAGATCGGCCTGACCGTGGCGACCTTGCCGGTGATGGTGCTGGCGGTAGGGATCGGCGTCGATTACGCCTTCTATATCTACAACCGCCTGCAGGGTCATCTGGCGGCCGGCCAGCCTATCGTCAAGGCGATCGAACAATCGATCCTGGAAGTCGGCATGGCCACCATTTTCACCGCGATCACGCTGGCCGTCGGAGTTGCCACCTGGAGTTTTTCGGCACTCAAGTTCCAGGCGGACATGGGCAAGTTGCTGGCCTTCATGTTCATTGTGAATCTGATCATGGCGATGACCGCCTTGCCTGCGCTGGCGGTCGTGCTTGAACGCATTTTTCCACGCCGTAAAGCGGTGCGCGCGCCGGGCGTGTTTAGTCACTAGGAATCTGAAAATGAAAAATATCAATGCAAATCTAGGGCGTGCTGCGATGCTCAGCCTGCTGGCCCTTTGCTGCGTTTCCTGGACTTCGCAGGCGGCCGACCAGGCGCCTGCGCCGGAGCCCAAGCCGCAGTTGCAGATCCTGCCGGCCGAGCATTTCAGCGCCGCCGCCAGCACCCAGATCCTGGCGGCGACGCGGGCCGGCAAGCGCATCGTGACGGTAGGGGACCATGGCGTCGTGCTGCTCTCGGACGACGATGGAAAAACCTTCCGCCAAGCCAAGGCGGTACCGGTCAGTTCGACCTTGACCGCGGTCTGGTTCGCCGACGCCAGCACCGGCTGGGCGGTCGGCCATTGGGGCGCGATCCTGAAAACCAGCGACGGCGGCGAATCATGGGCGCTGCAACGTAGCGACAACAAAGTCGACCAACCGCTGTTCTCGCTGTACTTCAGGAATCCGCAAGAAGGCTGGGCCGTGGGTTTATGGTCGCTGATGCTGCACACCACCGACGGCGGCGCGACCTGGTCTAGCGTCAGCCTGCCGCCACCGCCGGGCACAAAAAAAGCAGATCGTAATTTATATGCGGTCTTTGCCGACGCCAAAGGCGCCTTGTTCGTCGCTTGCGAACAAGGCCGGATAATCCGCTCGACCGATGGCGGCAACAGCTGGAGCTATGTCGAGACCGGTTATGCCGGTTCGTTCTGGAGCGGGGTCGCCTTGCAGGATGGCGCCTTGCTGGTGGGCGGGTTGCGCGGGACGATTTACCGCAGCGCGGACGGCGGCGACAGTTGGCAGGCGTCCAAGACGTCTTTCAAAAGTTCGGTCACAGCCATGGTCCAGCAGCCGGATAAGTCGGTGCTTGCGGTTGCTCTCGACGGCGTCACCTTGCTCAGCGTCGACAATGGCGTCAGCTTCAGCGGCAAGCAGCGTACGGATCGCGCCGCACTGACGGCGGTGGTCGATAATCAGGCGGGGGCGCCTATGCTTTTTTCGAGCAATGGGCCGCTGGCACAATAGTTTGCGCTTAACAAACGCAGCTAACTGGGGTCAGAGTCAAGTTTCGCGATGAAGCACTGCGAAAGTTGACTCTGACCCCAGATGACTCTTGCCGGGGCGATGTCATGCAACTCCCAATAAGACATCAGATTTTTCCCGCATTACCTCAATCGCAAGCGACTTGCCTTGCGGCAGCTATCGCGTTGCCGGTTTTGATTCCCTGGCGACGCAAATCGACTGTATTGCGACATTCCCATGATTTGCCGGGCGGCTGGCGCCAAGGCCAGCAGGGAACAGTCATGGCACGACAAGTGCTTCGTCGTTTTTAACTAAGTGCTTGTCGTAAATCGTCATCCGGCAAAAAACCTTTGTCGCGACTATATAGCTAACTTAGGACGATGAATTCCAGTGAGTTTCCGTGAATTTTCCGTAACTGTGCTGCGTTGCATCGTGCCTGCTGCTTGTGTTCTCCGCCGTACTGCACCTAAACTCTGCAGCGGCGTTTATCAAACAAGCGGGCCATGCCATTTACTTAAGACCCGCACGCTAGCGATATGTTGCGGAACGGAATGACTTCCGTGTAGCAATATCGTCGAATGCTAAATCAGGAGACAGGTGATGAAGTCTGCAAAAGTAGTGGTTGACCGTTTGTACAAGGTCTTCGGCAATAACCCGCAACTGGCCTTAAGCATGCTCGAAAAAGGGCATTCGAAGGATAAGATATTCGCCGAGACAGGGCAGGTGGTCGGCGTCCAGAATGTCTCGTTCGAAGTCCAGGAGGGCGAGATATTCGTGTTGATGGGCTTGTCCGGTTCGGGTAAATCGACCTTGATCCGCCTGATTAACCGCCTGGTCGATCCGAGCGCCGGCAATGTCCTGGTCGACGGCCAGAACGTGGCGCAGATGACGAATTCGCAATTGATCAAGCTGCGCCGGCGCGACATGAGCATGGTGTTCCAGTCGTTTGCACTGATGCCGCATCGTACCGTGCTGTCGAACGCTGCTTTCGGCCTGGAAGTGGCCGGCGTCGGAAAAAAAGAACGCGAGCGGCGCACCATGACGGTACTCGAACAGGTCGGCCTGGCAGCCTTTGCCAGCAAGCTGCCGTGCGAACTGTCGGGCGGCATGCAGCAGCGGGTCGGTCTGGCCCGGGCGCTGTCGGTGAATCCATCGCTGATGATCATGGATGAGGCCTTCTCGGCGCTCGACCCGCTCAAGCGCAAGGAGATGCAGGACGTGCTGCTGGATTTGCAAAAGGAGCAACGGCGCACCATTATTTTCGTCTCGCACGACCTGGAAGAAGCGCTGCGCATCGGCAGCCGGATTGCCATCATGGAGGGCGGCCGGCTGGTGCAGGTCGGCAGCGCCCAGGAAATCATCGACAATCCGGCGGAAGAATATGTGCGCGCATTTTTCGACGGCGTCGATACCAACCGCTATCTCACCGCCGGCGACCTGATGCAAGCCAATGTGGTGCCGCTGGTGGCGTCCGCCGGCGAGGTGTATGCGAACGGCGATTTGTACCAGCGCAGCCGCTCCGATTACGCCTTCGTGGTCGACGCCGCGCGCAAGGTGCAGGGCATAGTCGCGACCCGCTTGCATGCCGACGCCAGCGGCAAGATTCAGGCCAACGTGCTGGACCGGATCGAGGCGATCCATCATCGCAGCAGCCTGGAAGACGTCATGGGCAAACTGATCGCCAGCCGCAGTCCGTTACCGGTGGTGGATGGCGATGGCTGCTATTGCGGCGCGATCAGTCAATCCATGGTTCTCCAAGCATTGTCAAAAACGCGAGGTTCGCATGTCTGAGCACATTCCCTTGGGGCACTGGGTCGACCAGTTCGTCCATTACATACTGGATAAACACGGCAATAGTTTCGACAGCTTCGGCAACGCCATCAGCTGGTTTGCCGAAGCCATAGAACATGGCTTGCAAATCCTGCCGTTATGGCTGCTGATGGGATTTTTCATCGTGCTGGGCATCTGGCGCGTCGGCTTCAAATTTGCGCTGTTTACCGTGGTGTCTTTCTTTGTGATCTACAACACCGGTTTCTGGGATCAGACCATCGTTACGCTGGGGCTCACCATATCGGCGACGCTGATCAGCCTGGTGCTGGGAATTCCGGTCGGCGTCTGGGCTGCCAAGAGTAAGCGGGTGGCGATGGTGGTGCGGCCGATCCTGGACCTGATGCAAACCATGCCGGCTTTCGTCTACCTGATTCCGGCGGCCATGATGTTCGGCCTGGGCCGGGTGCCGGGCATCATCTCCACCGTGATTTTTGCGATGCCGCCGGCGGTGCGCCTGACCGCGCTCGGCATCCGCCAGGTCAACAACGAGATCGTCGAAGCCGGCCAGGCTTTCGGCTGCACCGGCTGGCAGCTGCTGTACAAGGTGCAGTTTCCAAATGCCTTGCCGTCGATCATGGCCGGCATTAACCAGACCATCATGATGGCCCTGTCGATGGTGATTATTGCCTCGATGGTGGGCGCCGGCGGACTGGGCAATGATGTGCTGGCCAGTATCCAGCGGCTGGATATCGGCCTCGGTTTCGAAAGCGGCCTGAGCGTGGTGCTGCTGGCGATCATCCTGGACCGGATTACCGAAAGCTTCGGCCGCACGCCGGAAGCCGGCAAGGTGCAGCGCTTTTTCCGGTTGCGCAAATGGTTTCGTAAAAGTCCTGCGCTGGCGACTGGCTGAGGGAAGAATGAAGGCAGGACAAAAAACGCAGCAAAGAATTGCAGCAACGTGATCCGCGCGCTGGAACGCCAGCGCCGGTAGCCATTGATGGAGGCAAGATGTCTTCGCAACAAGCCGCTTCGAAACCAGCGCCGCAGTCAATATCCATGCAGTCGCAGACCTCGGCGCCTGCGCCGGTAGTCCCGCCTGTAATTCACTTCGGCTTCCTCACTTTGCCGAATTTTTCAATGATCGCGTTTGCCAGTGCGATCGAAGTCTTGCGCATGGCTAACTACATCAGCCGCCAGACTTTGTACCGCTGGTCGGTGATCAGCGTCGACGGCGCGCCGGCGCTGGCCAGCAACGGCTTACCGATCACGCCGACGCTGACCCTGGAACAGGCCGGCACGCCGGACATATTGTTCGTCTGCGGCGGCGTCAAGATCCATGAGGCGGTCAACGATAAGCTGAACGCCATGCTGACCCAGCTGGCGCGCCGCAACGTGATGCTGGGCGGTATCTGCACCGGCAGTTACGCCCTGGTCAAAGCCGGTTTGATGAACGGTTATCAGTGCGCCATCCACTGGGAAAATATTTCGGCCCTGCGCGAAGAATTTCCACGCGTATTGTTTTCCGAGGGCTTGTTTGCGGTGGACCGCGATCGCCTCACCTGTTCCGGCGGCACCGCGCCGATCGACCTGATGCTGAACCTGACTGCCAACCGCTACGGCAAAACGCTGGCGGCCGAGATTTCCGAGCAGTTCATCCTGGAACGTATCCGCGACGGCGCTTATCAGCAGCATATTCCGATTGCCGCCCGGCTCGGATTCAGCCGCAAAGAGTTGATCGAAGTCGCCAGGCTGATGGAAACCCACATCGAAGAAACCCTGTCCTTTGAAGAAATCGCCCGGCTGGTGGGCTTGTCGCAGCGCCAGTTGCAGCGCATGTTCAAGTACTACCTGGACGTCACGCCTACCCATTATTATTTGCAGCTGCGCTTGCGGCGCGCGCGCGAACTGCTGTTGCAGACCACCATGTCGATCATGAGCGTGACAGTGGCTTGCGGCTTCCAGTCGTCCTGCCATTTCAGCAAAGCCTATCGCAACCAGTTCGGCCGTTCTCCCAGCAGCGAACGGCATCTGCGTCATCCCTACCTGTCTGCGGTCGACGAATTGTCAACTTTGCCGTCGTTGCCGGGTTTGCCGGGTTTGCAAGAGTTGCACGATTTGCCGCTGGCGGCGGACCAGCTGCTTGACGCCGGCAGGCAATAGCATGTCGCCTGCGCTCCAGGTGACAAGCCGGATGCGATGTAATTTCTTGTCTATGCTGGCGCGCAGCGCATTTCCATTCATCTTATGCCGATGCAAGCATCGGAGTTCGTCTTTGCCACAGGAGAAAAAACAATGCGTTCATTTAGCTTAATGGTTGCCGGCGTCGGTATGGCGTGCAGCTTGCTGGCGCCGCTGCAGACCCGCGCGCAGGAACAGAAATCGTGCCAGACCGTGCGTTTCGCCGATGTCGGCTGGACCGATATTGCCGCTACCACCGGCCTCGCTTCTGCCTTGTTCGAGGGGCTGGGTTACCACACCACCAAAACCATCGCCTCGGTGCCGATCACCTTTGCCGGCGTGAAGAATAAACAGATCGACCTGTTTCTCGGTTATTGGGCGCCGACCATGGACCCGATCATCGCACCCTTCCTCAAAGAAAAATCGCTCAAGGTATTGGCTACACCGAATCTGACCGGCGCCAAATATACGCTGGCGGTGCCAACTTACGCCTACGACGCCGGGCTCAAGACTTTTGCCGATATCGCCAAGTACTCCAAGGAACTGGACGGCAAGATTTACGGGATAGAACCAGGCAATGACGGCAATGCCGTGATTCAGGGCATGATCAGCAAGAACCAGTTCAATCTGAAAAATTTCAAGATGGTCGAATCGAGCGAGGCCGGCATGCTGATCGAGCTGGGACGCGCCGTCAAGCAAAAGAAATGGATTGTGATCCTGGGCTGGGAGCCGCATCCGATGAACGTGCAGCAAAAGATTTCTTATCTGAGCGGCGGCGACGATGTGTTCGGCCCCAATTACGGCGAAGCAAAAGTCTACACCGTGGCAGCCACCGACTATGCCACGCGCTGCCCCAACGCCGACAAGCTGGCGACCAATCTGCAATTTTCCACCGATATGGAAAACCAGCTGATGGGACACATCATGGATAAATCCGATCCCAAGACGGCGGCCAAAGAATGGCTGAAAAAGAATCCTGCGATTCTGGACAAGCTGCTGGCCGGGGTAAAAACATTCGATGGCAAGGACGGCTTGCCGGCAGTTAAAGCTTCACTGGGCTTGTAATGTCGTAGCCCTTGTTTCTGGTTTTAACCTCAATAACATCCTGACAGGAGGAGACCCAATGTCTGAAAATCGTGGCGTGGTTTATATCGAGCAGGGCAAAGTCGAAATACAGGCTATCCCATTTCCCAAACTGGATAATCCGCAAGGCAAGAAAATCGAGCATGGCGTGATTCTGAAAGTGGTTTCAACCAATATCTGCGGCTCCGACCAGCACATGGTGCGCGGCCGTACCACGGCGCAGGCCGGGCTGGTGCTGGGCCATGAAATTACCGGTGAAGTGATCGAGTGCGGTTCCGACGTCGAAACCATCAAGAAGGGCGACCTGGTTTCAGTGCCGTTCAACGTTGCCTGCGGCCGCTGCCGTACTTGCAAGGAACAGCACACCGGCGTCTGCGAAACCGTCAACCCGGCGCGCGCCGGCGGCGCTTACGGTTATGTCGACATGGGCGGCTGGATCGGTGGCCAGGCCGAGTACGTGATGGTGCCTTATGCTGACTTCAACCTGCTGCGCTTTCCCGACAAGGAACAGGCGATGAGCAAGATACGCGACCTGACTTGTCTGTCGGATATCCTGCCGACCGGTTATCACGGTGCGGTCACGGCTGGCGTCGGCCCTGGAGCCACGGTGTATGTTGCCGGCGCCGGCCCGGTCGGCCTGGCTGCTGCTGCCTCGGCGCGTCTGCTGGGAGCGGCGGTGGTGATTGTCGGCGACGTCAATCCACTGCGTCTGATCCATGCGCGCAGCGTCGGTTTTGAAACCGTGGATTTATCCACCGATGCCTCCCTCAGCGATCAAATCACTCAGATACTGGGTGTGCCCGAGGTCGATTGCGCGATTGATTGCGTCGGCTTCGAAGCACGCGGCCATGGCCATGCCGGAGCACAAGCGGAAGCGCCGGCAACCGTGCTCAATTCACTGATGGAGGTGACCCGTGTCGCCGGCAAGATCGGCATCCCGGGTTTGTACGTGACCGACGATCCAGGTGCCGTCGACAGCGCCGCCAAGCGCGGCAGCCTGAGCATCCGCCTGGGGCTGGGCTGGGCCAAGTCGCATAGCTTCCACACCGGGCAGACGCCGGTGATGAAATACAACCGGCAGCTGATGCAGGCAATTCTTTGGGATCGGATCAAGATCGCCGATATCGTCGGCGTCGAAGTGATTACTTTAGATCAGGCTCCTGCCGGTTATCAGCAATTCGATGCCGGTGCACCGAAGAAATTCGTGATCGATCCGCATCATTTATTGAAAAAAGCTGCCTGAGCGATGCCGCTCTGATTGCCTGCTGACGGCTGGTTTTTGAGCCGTCAGCGGTCGATGTCACGCGGCTGCGAGCAGCGCCTGGAACTGATCCAGGATCGTGGTAATCCGATCGTCGGACAAAGACAGCAGCGCCTCTCCCACATACCACTCGACATAGCTCTGCTGCGGCAAGGCTGCATGCCTGGCGTCGCCAAACAGCCAGACGCCATGCTCCTGGGCTAGCTGGTCACGTGCTGCATTCGCCGTTTCACGCGCGACCGGCAGGTAGAGATGCAGCATATTGCAATGCGGCTGCCGCGGATTGACTTGCCACAGCGGGTAGCGCGTCAGCAGTTGATATACATCCCGGGTACGTTGCAGATATGCGGGCATGCGCGCCAGCTTGTCATTCAGCCGCATCGCAGCTGCCACCACGTAGGGCGAGCGCTGATAGACGTTGCCGCCCAGGCGTTTCATCCATTCTGATGAACGGCTGATGAAATCGCGATTGCCTAGCAGCATGGCGCCGCCCAGGCCGCCGATCCCCTTGTAAAACGACACATATGCGCTATCAAAACCAGCTGTGACGCTGTCCAATGGTTTGCCGTACCCGGCAGCCGCTTCCCATAGGCGTGCGCCATCCAGATGCAGATGAATATGTTGTTCACGACAGTATTCTTTGATCGCGTCCAGTTCTTCCCACGCCGGTAGTTGAGCGCCGATTTCACGCATTGGCAATTCATACAGCGCGGCTCCCAGGCGATCCGGCAAGGCTTTGAGATCATCCACTGTCCATGGCCGCTGCGGGCTTCCCACATTGAGCGAGATGAAATGTTCAAGCAGCTGATAGTTGCTGCTTTCGTGCAGCAATACATGTGCGGTCGGATGGAGAGCCACCAATTGATTGTTCCTGTCCTGGCAGGCAAGCCGAAGCGCGACGCTCTGGGCCAGCGTTCCGGTAATCACGAAGCGGGCAGCCTCGAAGCCTAGCAGCGTGGCAACCTTGTTTTCGAAATCCTGGATCAGCTTGCCTTCGCCGTAGCTGTCATGCTGGACGTCATGTGCCTGGCACCAGGCCGCCATCTCGGCAAAATCCTGAGCGGCAGGGCGCGGCGAGCTTCCGGAAAAGAAGGTATGGCATTGACTGCGTAGATTGGCGTTTGACATATCTTGCGGTTTAAGAATGGGAGTTTGCCATCTTACCCGGATTCGCTATTTCCGCCGCCCGCGCCATCTCCTTACTGCAGTAAAAGATGCTGGCGCCAGGGGCCAGCGCACAGACAAGTTGGCTATTTCAGTTAAAAATATCCAATTGATAATGTTTCACGGTTTGACTTGTGCCCTACAAGAAAAAGTCATCGCTTCCCGTCTGCGACTTGGTCGTAAAATTAAAAGTGTCGCGCATGTCGGAAAAGGACAAACACTTGTCAGCTACGGAAAATAGGCCAGCCTGTGCAAGGACAAAATGATGCCAAGGAATAGCAATGCAATTGACTGAAGGTAACGGGCTGAATCAGCATCCGCAGCATCAGGCTATTGCGCTGTACTCTGGCGTTGTGGTGTCCCCGGATTGACTGCTGCCTCTCTCTGCCGAGGAACCACCTCAACCCACCAAGGAGTTGTAATGAACGGTTTTATCTTGTTTTGCCAGAGTTTTTCATCGAGTTTCCTATGAACATCAGCACATTCGATTTATTCAAGGTCGGCATCGGCCCCTCTAGTTCGCATACGGTGGGGCCGATGATTGCCGCCAATCGCTTCGCTGCTCATCTGCATGACGCCGGTCTGCTGGATGCGGTGCATGCGGTCAGGGTTGAGCTGTATGGCTCGCTGGGCGCAACCGGCAAGGGGCATGGCAGCGACAAGGCGGTGCTGCTGGGGCTGGAAGGCAATCTGCCGGATAACATCGATCCGGACCATGTCGAGCCGCGTCTGGCAGAAATCCGCAGCTCTAAAAAACTGCTGTTGAATGGCAGCCATCCGATCGGCTGTGTGGAAAAGGAGCACGTGCTGTTTTTCCGTCGCGAGGCATTGCCGCAGCATCCGAACGGCATGCGTTTTGTTGCGCTGGATGCCAGCGATAGCGTGATCGCGGAAAAAGAATATTACTCGGTCGGCGGCGGTTTCGTGGTCAGCAAGGAAGGCCAGCGCGTCAATCTGGTCCAGGCCGGCAGTGTAGAGGCGGAGGGTGATCTGCCGTATCCGTTCCACTCAGGCGACGATTTGCTGCGGATGTGCGCCGAAAGCGGCCTGACCATCGCCGCCCTGATGATGGAAAACGAAAAACACTGGCGCTCGGCCGAAGAGGTACGCACCAAGCTGCTGGGTATCTGGGACGTGATGGCGGCGGCGGTCAAGCGCGGTTGCTCGATCGGCGGCGAACTACCCGGACCGATGCGGGTCAAGCGCCGTGCCGCCGAGTTGTACCGGCAATTGAAAGACCGTTCCGAAGAATCGTTCACCGATCCTTTATCCATGCTCGACTGGGTCAACCTGTATGCGATGGCGGTGAATGAAGAAAATGCGGCCGGCGGGCGGATTGTCACCGCACCCACCAATGGCGCGGCGGGCGTGTTGCCGGCGGTGCTGCATTACTACACCAAGTTCATTCCCGGTTCGAACCTGGATGGCGTCATGACCTTCATGCTGACGGCGGCGGCGATCGGCCTGATCTACAAGGAAAACGCTTCGATCTCCGGCGCTGAAGTCGGCTGCCAGGGTGAAGTCGGGGTTGCTTGTTCGATGGCGGCAGGGGCGCTGGCGGCAGTGTTGGGCGGCAGCACCGAGCAGATCGAGAACGCTGCCGAAATCGGCATGGAACACAACCTCGGCATGACCTGCGATCCGGTCGGCGGACTGGTGCAGATTCCCTGCATAGAACGCAATGCAATGGGCGCGGTGAAGGCGATCAACGCTGCCCGCATGGCGTTGCGCGGTAACGGCAAACATTATGTGTCGCTGGATAAAGTGATCAAGACCATGATGCAAACCGGGGCCGACATGAAGACAAAATACAAAGAAACATCGCGTGGTGGATTGGCTGTAAATGTTATCGAGTGCTGAGTCCTGGCGGACTGTAACAACCAACGCAAGATTCGGCTGTTACAGCCCACTAGTCGGCGACAACAATGGTTCAGGAATTATGAGGGGTGTATGAGTAATTATTCGATATTCAGCTTGATCCGCAATGGACTCTCCTATCATGAGAACTGGCAGCGCGCCTGGAAAAGTCCGGAACCGAAAAAGGAATACGACATCGTCATCGTCGGCGGCGGCGGCCATGGCTTGGCCACAGCCTATTATCTGGCCAAGGAGCACGGCTTGCGCAATATCGCCGTGATTGAAAAAGGCTGGATCGGCGGCGGCAACACTGCCCGTAACACCACCATCGTGCGCTCGAACTATCTGTGGGACGAGTCGGCCATGCTGTATGAAAAAGCCATGCAGCTATGGGAAGGCTTGTCGCAGGACTTGAACTATAACGTCATGTTCAGCCAGCGCGGCGTGATGAACCTGGCGCACACCTTGCAAGACGTGCGCGATACCGATCGCCGCATCAACGCCAACCGTCTCAACGGCGTCGACGCCGAATGGCTGACGCCGGCGCAGGTCAAGGAAATCGTTCCTATCATTAATCTCAACAGCCACTATCCGGTGCTGGGCGCGTCGTTCCAGCGCCGTGGCGGGGTTGCCCGGCATGATGCGGTGGCCTGGGGTTTCGCTCGTGGCGCCGACGAGCGTGGCGTCGATATCTTGCAGAATTGCGGCGTCACCGGGATTCGGCGCGAGAATGGCGCGGTGACCGGGGTCGATACCGTCAAAGGTTTTATCAAAGCCAAGAAAGTGGCGGTGGTAGCGGCCGGCCATTCCAGCGTGCTGGCGGCCATGGCGGATATCCGCCTGCCGCTGGAAAGCCACCCGTTGCAGGCGCTGGTGTCGGAACCGATCAAGCCGATCATCGATACGGTGGTGATGTCGAATGCGGTGCACGCCTATATCAGCCAGTCGGATAAAGGTGACCTGGTGATCGGCGCCGGCGTCGATCAATACACCGGTTACGGCCAGCGCGGCAGTTATCACGTAATCGAAGGAACGCTGCAGGCGATTGTCGAAATGTTCCCGGTGTTGAGCCGGGTGCGCATGAACCGGCAGTGGGGCGGGATTGTGGATGTCTCGCCGGATGCCTGCCCGATCATTTCCAAGACGCCTGTCAAGGGGCTGTATTTCAATTGCGGCTGGGGCACCGGCGGTTTCAAGGCGACGCCGGGTTCGGGCTGGGTGTTCGCCCACACCATCGCCAACGATAACCCGCACCCCTTGAATGCGCCGTTTGCACTAGACCGTTTCTACAACGGCCATCTGATCGACGAACACGGCGCCGCCGCTGTCGCTCACTGAGTCCAGACTTAACCTGCCACCTCCCTGGAGATCCACCATGTTATTGATTACCTGCCCTTGGTGCGGGCCGCGCGCCGAGAGTGAATTCCATTGCGGCGGCGAAGCCGACATCGCGCGTCCGCTGGACACCGAAAATATCAGCGATGAAGCATGGGGCGACTATCTGTTCATGCGCAAGAATCCGCGTGGCGTACACCGCGAGCAGTGGCTGCACAGCCATGGCTGCCGGCGCTGGTTCATGGCCGAGCGCGATACCGTTACTTATGAATTCCTCGGCTACAGCAAATTCGGCGAGAAGACTGCAACAGGGAGCGCTACATGAGCAATAACCACATGAGCAACAGTCAAACCCATCGTCTCAAGAGCGGCGGCAGGATAGATCGCGGCGCCGCGCTCGGTTTTACCTTTAACGGTAAGAGTTATCAAGGCTACCAAGGCGACACGCTGGCTTCGGCGCTGCTGGCGAATGGCGTGCATTTTGTGGCGCGCAGCTGGAAATACCATCGGCCGCGCGGCATCGTCACCGCCGGCGTGGAAGAACCGAATGCGTTGGTGCAACTGGAAACCGGTGCGTACACGGTGCCTAACGCCCGCGCCACTGAAATCGAGTTGTATCAGGGTTTGAGCGCGAGCAGCGTCAACGCCAGCCCCAGCATCGAGAACGACCGGATGGCGGTGACCCAACTGTTTGCCCGTTTCATCCCGGCTGGCTTTTATTACAAGACATTCAAGTGGCCGCGCAGCTGGTGGGGCAAATACGAAGAAGTGATACGTGAAGCGGCCGGCTTCGGCAAGGCGCCGACCGCACTTGATCCGGACCGCTACGAAAAAACCTACGCCCATTGCGATGTGCTGGTGGCTGGCGCCGGCCCGGCCGGGCTGGCGGCAGCCTGGGTCGCCGCCAGTTCTGGCGCGCGGGTGGTGCTGGTTGACGATCAGGCGGAACTGGGCGGCAGCCTGCTGTCCGGGCCGGCCGTGATTGACGGCTTGCCGGCCGCAGCCTGGGTCGCCAAGATAGCAGCGGATTTGCGGTGTTCGCCGGAGGTGACGATTTTGTCGCGCAGCACCGTGTTCGGCTATCAGGATCACAATCTGCTGACCGTGACCCAGCGCCTGAGCGAGCACTTGCCGCTGGCGGCGCGCGGCGCGGTACGCGAACGGCTGTGGAAGGTACGCGCCAAACACGTGATACTGGCCACCGGCGCGCATGAGAGGCCGATTGTGTTCGGCAATAACGATTTGCCCGGCATCATGCTGGCGTCGGCGGTGTCAACCTACATCCATCGCTATGGTGTGCTGCCGGGGCGCAAGGCGGTGATCTTCACCAACAATGACGATGCTTACCAGACTGCGCTGGATTTGAAGAGCAACGGCGCCGAGGTGACGGTGGTCGATCCGCGTGCCGCCAATGATAGCAACGGCAACAGTTTGCCGGCAGCCGCCAGACGGCAAGGCGTCAACATCATCAACGACGCCGTGGTGGTGACCGCCAGCGGCGGCCGTCATGTCAAGATGGTGGAAGTGGCGCGCCATCAGGATGGTGTGCCGGGACAGTTCATTACCTCGATTGCCTGCGATTTGCTGGGCATGTCGGGCGGCTGGAATCCGGTGATTCATCTGTTCGCGCAGTCCGGCGGCAAGGCGCACTGGAACAACGATAAAGCCTGTTTTGTGCCGGGTTCGGCGATGCAAAAGGAAACCAGCGCCGGCGCCGCCAATGGCGATTTCAGCCTGAGCGGAGCCTTGCGCGACGGTGCTTTGGCGGCACAGCAGGCGATGCTTGCAGTCGGCTTGAAGCCGGTGGCGCTGCCCAGCTGGAAAGTGGCGGAACTGGCCGAGGCCGCCATCATGCCCTTGTGGCTGGTGGGCGATCGCAAGCATGTGGGGCGTGGCCCCAAGCAGTTTGTCGATTATCAGAATGACGTTTCGGCGGCGGATATCTATCTGGCGGCGCGCGAGGGTTATCACTCGGTGGAACACGTCAAGCGCTACACCGCGCTCGGCTTCGGCACCGATCAAGGCAAGCTCGGCAATATCAACGGTATGGCGATCCTGGCGGAAGTGCTGGGCAAGACCATTCCGCAAACCGGCACCACTACCTTCCGTCCGAACTACACGCCGGTGACTTTCGGTACGGTAGCCGGGCGCGAGCTGGGTGAGTTCCTGACACCGATACGCAAGACCTGCATCCATCCCTGGCACCAGGAGCAGGGCGCCTTGTTTGAAGATGTCGGCAACTGGAAGCGGCCCTGGTACTACCCACGCGGCAAGGAAGATCTGCACGCCGCGGTAGCGCGTGAATGCCTGGCGGCGCGCAACAGCGTCGGCATCCTGGATGCCTCGACCCTGGGCAAGATCGATGTGCAGGGACCGGATGCGGTGACCTTGCTCAACTGGATCTACACCAATCCATGGAACAAGCTGGAAGTCGGCAAGTGCCGCTACGGTTTGATGCTGGACGAAAACGGTATGGTGTTCGACGATGGCGTCACGGTGCGCCTGGGCGAACAGCATTTCCTGATGAGCACCACCACCGGCGGCGCGGCGCGTGTGCTGGACTGGATGGAGCGCTGGTTGCAAACCGAATGGCCGCATCTGAAAGTCAACCTGACCTCGGTCACCGATCACTTCGCGACCTTCGCCGTGGTCGGCCCGAACGCCCGGCGTGTGTTGCAGAAGGTGTGTAAGGACATCGATTTCTCCAACCAGAATTTTCCTTTCATGTCGTTCCGCGAAGGCAGCATCAACAGCGTATTCACTCGCATCATGCGGATCAGCTTTTCCGGCGAATTGTCGTATGAGGTGAACGTGCCGGCCAACATGGGGCGCGCCATCTGGGATGCGATCATCGAAGCCGGCAAGGAGTTCGATATCACCCCTTACGGCACCGAGACCATGCACGTGCTGCGCGCAGAAAAAGGCTACATCATCGTCGGCCAGGATACCGACGGTTCGGTAACGCCGTTTGATCTGGGCATGGGCGGCCTGGTCGCCAAGTCCAAGGATTTCCTCGGCAAGCGTTCCTTGACGCGCTCCGATACCGCGCGCGACGACCGCAAGCAACTGGTCGGACTGTTGAGCGAGGATAAGAATTTCGTCCTGCCGGAAGGCAGCCAGATCCTGGCGGAGCCGAGCAACGAACCGATTGCCAACATGATCGGCCATGTCACTTCCAGTTATTTCAGCCCGATCCTGCAGCGCTCAATTGCCTTCGCGCTGATCAAGGGCGGCCTGAACAAGATGGGGCAGGAAGTCAGTATTCCGCTGGCAAATGGCCGCAATCTTGCGGCCAAGATCAGCAGCCTGGTGTTTTACGATGCAGAAGGAGTCCGTCAACATGTTGAATGAAACCCAGCTTTTCCAGGTGCAGCAAGAGTCGCCTTTCACCGAACTGACGCAGTTGCTGGCGCCGCTAGCGGTTGGCGCCAACCAGGCGGTCAGCATGGAGGAAAAACCTTTCCTCGAATTGATCAACCTCAAGGGTGAAGCGGATTCGGCCGTGCTCCTGAAAGCAGTCAAGAGCCTCACCGGCGCAGCCCTGCCGCTGCAACCCAATACGCTAGCCGAGAGCGAGCAATTCACCATCTACTGGCTGGCGCCCAATGAATGGCTGATCCAGTCAAAAGAACCGCGCTTGCCCACGCTTTGCGCCGATCTGGCCGGCGCGCTGGCTGGGCAGTTTGCCTCGGTGGTGGATGTCAGCAGCGGCAATACCAGCCTGGTGCTCAGCGGCGTGAAGGCGCGCGAGGTATTGCAGAAAGGCTGCCCGCTGGATTTCCATCCTGCTGTGTTCGCGCTCGGCCAATGCGCCCAAAGCCATTACTTCAAAACCGGCGTCTTGCTGCGGCCGCTGGCCGACGGCGCTTATGAGCTGATCATCCGCCGCAGCTTTTCCGATTATTTCGGCCGTATTTTATTAGATGCCTGCCAGGAATACCTGCGATGAAAAATGAAAACATCGCCAGCGGCGTACGCTGGCAAATCTTCGTCGAAGGTTTGTCGGTGACGACCCGCATCGGCCTGCATCCGCATGAACATGAAAAGCCGCAGGCGGTCGAACTGGATATCGAGTTGTCCTATCGCACCGGCGGCAGCGGCCAGCATGACGACAACGCCGCTTCGGTGATCGACTACGATCATTACTGCAGCGTGGTCACGACTTTCCTGCAAGACAAGCCGCATACCCGATTGCTGGAGACGCTGGCGTCCGAAGTCGCCAGCTTGTCGTTCCGGGAATTCCCGATGCTCGATGAAATCCGCGTCGCGATCCATAAACCCAAGATCCGCCCCAACACGGCACGCCTGGGGGTGGCTTCAAGCTGGAGCCGCTGGAGTTATGAAACCATGTTGCTGCAACAGCCCTTGGAGAGCAGCGTGGCAGCTTGAACAATGATGCAGAGAAAGAGCTGAGCTACATCTCTGCCGTTTTATCACGGAGATAACTCAGCACTTGTAAGCATCTCCATTTGGAGTATTATCAATCGTCAAATGGAGAAATATCATGTCTGTCGGAAAATCTGCTATTGAAAAGCACGGCATTTCAAAAAAGCGCCGCTCAAGTGTCGTCAAGGCTAGCCAAGAAGATAGCAGGGTGGCGCAATCCTCAGCCGCGGAATATGTTGTGATTCAACGCGTATCAAAACCGCATGGCGCTGATATATTTAAGCAGATTGTGTCAGGCAAACCTATGGCCGGTTTTGCGGCCGTCAAGGTGATCAGGGAAGGATATCCGGCGCAGGTATTGAAAGCGGCCAGCAGCTTTCTCGGTGTTTCTGACGCCCGAATCCAGACTATTGCTCAGGTCCCGGCAACGACTGCTAGCCGGCTTGAAAAAAATCAATCGAAGATAGATTCAGCAGCCACCGAGCGCGTATACAGAATGGGGACGGTAACCCGTATGGCGATCGAGGTCTTCGCAGACAAAGATTCGGCCATCGAGTGGATGCGTCGGCCTAACCGTGCCCTTGGCGATGCCGCACCGCTGGATTTGATGGACACTGAACCAGGTGCTGTAGCTGTGCGCCAAGTGCTCAATGCCATCGAGACCGGCGGCGTTGCATGAAATTATGGCGTATCACAACGCGCAAGTGGGCGCTCGATAAACGATGCGACGGCGCCAGGCAATACGGCGGGCGCTGGAATCCAATTTCTTACCCTGCTATGTATGCGGGCGCGACGATAGAAATTTGCGCACTGGAAAAATTTGTTCACCTGGATGGGGCGCCGCCGCCGCCTCTGGTACTTGTGTCTATCGAAGTGCCGGACGATAAGAAGCTGTTCGTCCAGCCGTCGCTAGCAACACTTCCCAAAGACTGGTCTGACTTGCCGGCTCCGGCTGGGGCCCAGGAATTCGGCCGGCAATGGCTAGCATCGGCAAGTCAGTTAGTCATGTTTTTGCCCTCCGCCATTATTCCCGAAGCAACAAATGCCGTCATCAACCCCAGGCACGACAGGTATGCCGAAGTGGTCCTGACAATTGAGCGAGAATTCACTTTTGATGCGCGCATGTTCAAAACAAAGTGATGCTGCAAGTTGCGCGGGATTCGTCTACCATTTGCCATGAGTCACATTTTTCAAACCGCCACCTCACAGAATAATTTCGTTTCCCAAAAGCATCTTCAAGCGCAGAGATATCGGTCACCGAGAAACCGAATCGATGGACATTGTGCTAATGTCGCTGCCAACTAATTTTCACTAGCGTACCCAGGAGACCATCAATGAGCACCCCAACCACTCTTTCTGCGGCCGAACAGGCCCTGCGCGACGCTGCGCTCGAATATCATCGCAGCCCGACGCGCGGCAAGATCGCCGTGGTGCCAACCAAACCTTTGTCGAACCAGCGCGACCTGTCGCTGGCGTACTCGCCCGGCGTCGCCTATGCCTGCCTGGCGATCCACGAAGATCCGGAGATGGCGGTGGAATACACCTCGCGCGCCAATCTGGTGGGCGTGGTCACCAATGGCACTGCAGTGCTTGGCCTGGGCGATATCGGGCCGCTGGCCGGCAAGCCGGTGATGGAAGGCAAGGGCTGTCTGTTCCATAATTTTGCCGGCATCGATGTGTTCGACATCGAACTGGCCGAGCGCGATCCGGACAAGCTGGTCGAGATCATCGCCGCGCTGGAGCCGACGCTGGGCGGCATCAACCTGGAAGATATCAAGGCGCCGGAATGTTTCTATATCGAAAAGAAGCTGCGCGAGCGCATGAAGATCCCGGTCTTTCACGATGATCAGCACGGTACCGCCATCATTTCGTCGGCAGCCTTGCTGAACGGCTTGGAACTGGTCAACAAGAAGATCGGTGAAGTCAAGCTGGTGGCCTCTGGCGCCGGCGCGGCGGCGATTGCCTGCCTGGACCTGATGGTCGAACTGGGCGTCAAGCGCGAAAATATTTTCGTGTGCGATTCGCGTGGCGTGATCCACGATAAGCGTGAAGACAAGCTGGATGTGTCCAAGCAGCGCTATCAGCAAGCCACCAACGCCCGCACCCTGGCCGACGCCATTGTCGACGCCGATGTATTCCTCGGCTGTTCCGCGCCCGGCGTGCTGAGCCAGGAAATGGTCAAGACCATGGGCTCACAGCCTATCATCCTGGCGCTGGCCAATCCGGAACCGGAAATCCGTCCCGAGCTGGCGCTGGCCGCGCGGCCGGATTGCATTATCGCCACTGGCCGTTCGGATTATCCGAACCAGGTCAACAACGTGCTGTGTTTCCCTTACATTTTCCGCGGCGCTCTGGACTGCGGCGCCACCAGCATCACGGAGGCGATGAAAGTCGCGTGCGTGCGCGAGATTGCCGATCTGACCAAGGCTGAAATCAGCGAAGAAGTGGCTTCTGCTTATGCCGGCCAGGAATTGCATTTCGGCCCGGAATACATCATTCCGAAACCTTTCGATTCACGTTTGATCTTGCGTATCGCGCCAGCGGTGGCGCGTGCTGCCGAAGAGTCTGGCGTGGCGACACGTCCGATCAAGGATATGGAAGCCTATCGCCAGTCGCTGATGCGTTTCGTCAGCCACACCGGCATGTTCATGCGCCCGGTGTTCCTGGCGGCGCGCGGCGAACCGCAACGCATCGTCTACGCCGAGGGTGAAGATGAACGGGTGTTGCGTGCGGTGCAGATCGCGTTGGAAGAGAAGCTGGTGCGGCCTATCCTGATCGGCCGCCCGGCGGTGATCGAAGCCCGCATCAAGCGCGCCGGTTTGCGTTTGCAGGCCGGCCGCGATTTCGAACTGGTCAATCCGGAAGACGACGTGCGTTTCCGCCAATACTGGGAAACCTATCACGAGATCAAGGCGCGCGACGGTGTCACGCCCGAGATGGCGAAATCGACCTTGCGCCGCTCGAATACCACCATCGCCTCGCTGCTGGTCAAGCTGGGCGACGCCGACGGCATGCTGTGCGGCCTGGTGGGACGTTTCGATAGTCATCTGGAACATGTGAGCGATATCATCGGCCTGCGTGAAGGCGCCAAGTGTTTCGCCACCATGAACGGCCTGGTGCTGGATAAACACACCTTGTTTATCGCCGATA
Organism: Collimonas sp.; assembly: GCF_035566375.1. Lineage (GTDB taxonomy): Bacteria > Pseudomonadota > Gammaproteobacteria > Burkholderiales > Burkholderiaceae_D > Collimonas. The sequence continues at coordinate 46,683 of NZ_DATMRK010000084.1, read as the reverse complement.
CTTTCGTCAATGATGATCCGGACGCCGAGCAACTGGCCGATATCGCGGCGATGGCGGTGGAAGAAGTAAAACGCTTCGGCGTGCCACCCAAGGTGGCGTTCCTGTCGCATTCGATGTTCGGCTCCAGCAGCCGGCCGTCGGCCAAGAAAATGCGCGCCGCGCGCGACTTGTTCGTCAAGCGCATGCCGGAGGTCGAAGCCGATGGCGAGATGCATGGCGACGCCGCCTTGAGTGCAGAGGTGAGGGCGCAGTTCCTGCCGAAATCGACCCTGAGCGGCGACGCAAACGTGCTGGTGACACCGAACCTGGACGCCGCCAATATCCTGTTCAACGTGTTGAAGATGACCGGTGGTCAGGGCGTTACGGTGGGTCCGGTGCTGCTCGGTGCTGCAGCTCCGGTGCACATCTTGAATCCATCGGCGACGGTGCGCCGGGTGGTCAACATGACTGCGCTGGTGGTGGCGAACGCTATCTCTGCCAAGCAGGAAGCGTAAGTGATTGAGGGACAGAGTTCAGCCACAGTGCTTGACTCTGTCCCCCAACTAATTAAATCCCGATTTTCGTACGAACTGCCGAACTGTCAGTCGAACAGCTCCTGCCAGAAACTCTCCTTCTTTTTAGGCCGGCGATAATCGTCGTATTGCGATCCGTGATGTCCAGAGCGATACTCGGGTTGATGCCGCGCGGGTGCAGTCGGTGGTACGCTGGCGCGCGCCATTTCCTGTGTAGATTGCTGAATGATCTTGTCCAGTTCGCCACGGTCCAGCCAGACCCCGCGGCAGCCTGGACAATAATCGATCTCGATACTTTGACGTTCGCTCATCACAAGCTCTTTGTCTTTACATACAGGGCAATACATAGGCACTCTCCATATTATTCAAACGTAATGCCGGCAGGTCTTGCTGAGCCTGCCGTGCGGCTTACTCTTTGTTGGCAAATCCCAGCAACTGCAAGAGGCTGGTGAACAGGTTGAAAATCGATACGAACAGGCTGACGGTGGCCATCACATAATTGGTCTCGCCGCCGCGCACGATATTGTTGGTTTCGAACAGGATCATGCCCGACATCAGCAGCACGAACACCGCGGATACGGTCAGCGACAAGGCTGGAATGCTGAAGAAAATCGCCGCCAGACCGGCAACGAAAGCCACCAGCACGCCGACCGTCAGCATGCCGCCCAGGAAGGACAGATCACGCTTGGTGACCAGCGCATAAGCCGACATTCCCAGGAAAATGATGGCAGTACCGGCCAGCGCCATCATCACGGTCAGGCCGCCGTTGGGCAGGTTCAGGTAATGGCTGATGATCGGCCCCAAGGTGTAGCCCATGAAACCGGTCAGCGCGAACACCAGTCCGACGCCGAGGCCGCGGTCACGATATTTGGTCACCAGAAACAGCAAGCCGAAATAGCCAGCCAGGGTAATGATGATGCCGGGAGCAGGCAGGCTGAAGGCAACCGAGGCGGCGGCGACGATCGCGCTGAAGCCCAGGCATAGCGATAACAGCAGGTAGGTGTTGCGCAAGACCTGACGGGCAGCGCCATCCATCACCGTGGTGGCGGAATACCTGGCGTTGTTGTTTCTGAGTGTGTTGTAACGGTTATTCATGATGTTCCTTCGTAAAATTAAATGAGCGATGCTTCGCTTATCGGCACCGTGTATCTGGTATGAGAAATCGATTTCGCGCGCGACAGCAGCCGGTCTATCGCCTGTGCGGCGCGATGTGCAGCCTGATCGACCATGGCGGCGACATCGCGGCCCTTTTCCGTGACAACCACAGGCGGCAGGCCCGGCAGCGTCAGGTGAATCTGGCAATGTTTGTCGATGCCGCCCTTGGGGCCGTTTTGATCGCTGATGCGCACCTTCACTGCCCGGATGCTGTATCGCTTTCTGTCGAGCGCCAGGCTCAGGCGGCGGATCACGTACTCGCGCAGTCCGCGGCTGAGTTTTACGTTTTTTGCAACGATCGTCGGTTTCATCAAAGACTCCAGTTCGTTTTAGGAAAAGCCATCATATAGCCGCGACATGACTTTAAAAAGCGAAGATAATCGAAGAATTACTTCTGAAAAACAGAACAATGAAATCATCGGGATTGAATTTTCGGCATCTCCATTATTTTTGGGTAGTGGCCAAAGAAGGCAGCGTAACGCGTGCCGCCGAGCGCCTGGGGCTGGCGGTGCAAACCGTCAGCACCCAGCTTTCCCTGCTTGAGCTGGCGGTAGGAAAGTCGCTGCTGGCGCCGCAGGGACGGCGCCTGGTGTTGACCGAGGCGGGACGCTTGGCGCTAGGTTATGCCGATCAGATTTTCCTGTTGGGTGAGCAGATGCAGGATGCGCTGGCCGCAGCCGAAGATGAACCCACCATGCGACTGGCGGTCGGTATTTCGGATTCGTTGCCGAAACTCATTTCTTCACGCCTGCTGGAAGCCGCCTTACGGCTGCCGCAACGGGTAAAACTAGTGTGTTACGAGGATAAATTCGAGTCTTTGCTGGCCGATCTGAGCATGCACAAACTGGATGTCGTGCTGACCGACAGGCCGGCGCCTTCCGGCACCGCGCTGCGGGTATTCAGCCATTTGCTTGGTGAAAGCGACATCGCGCTGTTTGGCAGCACGGAACTGGCAAAGCGCTATCGCGCAAAATTTCCTGCCAGCCTGAGCGGTGCCCCCATGCTACTGCCGACGCGCAATAACCTGATTCGCGGCCGCATCGATCACTGGTTCGAATCGCGCAATCTGCGGCCGGACGTGGTTGGCGAATTTGACGACAATGCACTCCTGAATACCTTCGGCCGTAGCGGCCTGGGCCTGTTTCCAGCACCGTTCGCGCTCGCCGCAGACGTCGAGGAACAATTTGGCGCCGTGCTGATTGGCGAACTGGATCAGGTGCATGAGCAATTTTATGCGGTATCGAATGAACGCAAGATCAAGCACCCGGCGGTTGAGGCGATTTTGTCGGCGATACATGGCAGGGTTTTCACGCCGGCTAGACGTAAATGAACAATGGCAGCCGGATTTAGGCCGCCGACAAAGCCCGCCGATGCTCGCCCGGACTGCTTCCCGTCCACTTCTTGAAGGCCCGGTGGAAGGCGCTGGAATCGGCAAAACCAAGGCTGATCGCAATCTCCTCAATGCTCCTGGCGGAACCGCTCAAATAATTGATGGCCAGGTCGCGCCGCAGATTGTCCTTGATCGCCTGATACGATTGTCCTTCCTGGCTGAGTTTGCGGCGCAAGGTCGACGCCGGCGTATGCAGTTGTTTCGACAAACTGTCGAAGTCTGACCACTCGGTCAGCGGCAGCTGGCGCAAGTGGCGCCGGATGGTGGCTGCCAGGCTATCGTGATTGCTATATTTCACCAACAGGTTGCCCGGCGCTTCGCGCAGGAAGGATTGCAGCGAACGCTGGTTTTGTACTATCGGCAAAGCCAGGCAGGCTGCATCGAAAGTGATGCTGGTCTGTGTTTGGCTGAAGCGGGCCTGCTCGCAAAAACGGGTCTTGTAATCGAGGCTGGCCAGCGGTTCCTCGCAACGAAAATCTGCAGACAACAACTGGATGCGGCGTCCGATCAGCCAACTGCCGACGCCATGCACGATCATCAGGAAGGTAGCGTAGGCAAACATGCGGCCCGGAGCACCGGTTTCGTGGATGGCGATGCGCGCCAGGCCGTCTTGTTCCGAGAGTGTCGCCGACATGTCGTCCAGCACCAGCCGCAGGAAATCCAGCATGCGCGCCAGAGCTTTACCGAGATTGGCGCTATGCAGGACGCTGCGACACAACATGTTGAAGCTGCCGACCCGCATCGGATGGATATCCATGCCGAAAAATTCGTCATCCATGGCGTGCGCGATCAGATACCAGAGCCGGCCGTAGTTGGCGGCGGCGACCCGGGCGTGCGGCGCGCTCAGCCAGCGCGGAGAAATGCCCGCTTCAAGCAGTAGCGCTTCAGTATCCATGCCGCGTTGGCGCATGCTGTGCAGCGCTTCATCGACAAAACTGATGGCGATCGTTCCCTTTTCCCAATCTTCCATAATTCCATTTACCTGGGTATTGCAATTCCGATCAAATTCATTGATCGGTTTTAACATGGTTGCCAGCCACTAAATATTCTAGACTCGGCGGCAGCACTTCCGTTTCTCATAACAACAAGAGCAGATCAAGCCTGCCATTTTAGGTTAGAGGAGAACAATCATGTCATCTGCTTTGCCGGCCGCTGTAATAGTTACCATTCCTGATTATGCCCAGTTCTATGCGGATTTCAGTGCCGACAGCATTGCTGCCGAACTGTCCGGGAATCTGCAAGCCGGGGTTAACGCCTGCGTCGAATGTTGCGACCGGCACGCCGCATCAGACCATGACCATATAGCATTGTTTTGGGAAGGCAAGGATGGCCGCAGCGCCAGTTATACCTTTGCCCAGCTCAAGGAGTTGTCGGGCCGTTTTGCCAATTTCCTGAAGGCGCAGGGCGTCCAGCCAGGCGACCGCGTAGCCGGTTTGCTGCCGCGTACCCCGGAACTGCTGATTGCCATTCTGGGTACCTGGCGCGCCGGTGCGGTGTACCAGCCCTTGTTCACCGCCTTCGGTTCGAAATCGATTGAATACCGGATTGCCGCCAGCGAAGCCAGGCTGATCGTTACCGATACCGATAACCGCCACAAGCTGGCAGAAGTGCCTGCATGTCCGCCGATCATGACCGTCGCCGATCAAGCGCCGGCCGGCGATTTCGGCTTCTGGGACCAGTTGGACCGCCAATCGACAGAGTTTGCACCGGTGATGCGCAAGGCCGACGACGCTTTCATCATGTTGTTTACCTCGGGCACCACCGGCCCAGCCAAAGGTGTCGCGGTGCCATTGCGGGCGATGTTGGCGTTTTACGTGTATACGCGTTATGCGATGGATCTGCGGCCGGAGGATGCTTTCTGGAATATCGCCGATCCCGGCTGGGCTTATGGCTTGTACTACTGCGTCACCGGGCCCTTGCTGATGGGGCATGCGATTACCTTCTATGAGGGCTCGTTTACGGTGGAAAGCAGCTATCGGATTATCGACAAATACAAAATTAGCAATCTTGCAGGTTCGCCCACCGCATACCGGCTGCTGATTGCCGCCGGTGCAGCAGCGGCGGCGCCGGTCAAGGGCCGTTTGCGCGTCGTCAGCAGCGCCGGCGAGCCTTTGAATCCGGAGGTGATTCGCTGGTTCGGCGAGCATCTGGCTTGTCCGATCAACGATCATTACGGCCAGACCGAGCTGGGCATGGTGTTGTGCAACCACCATGGCTTGCGGCATGAGGTGCGCCTGGGTTCGGCCGGTCTCGCCATGCCGGGTTATCGCCTGGCAGTGCTGGACGACGATCAACAGGAGCTGGCGGCGGGCGAGCCGGGCGTGCTGGCGGTGGATCGCCGCAATTCGCCGGTGTATTGGTTCCAGGGCTATTGGCAGCAAGACAATGCGGCTGACAGCAACGACTACTACATCACCGGCGATACGGTCGAGAAAAACCAGGATGGCAGCATCAGCTTTATCGGACGCGGTGACGATATCATTACTTCTGCCGGTTATCGCATCGGCCCCTTCGATGTCGAAAGCGCGTTGCTGGAGCATCCAGCGGTGGTTGAGGCAGCGGTGGTCGGCAAGCCCGACCCCGAGCGCACTGAACTGGTCAAGGCATTTGTGGTCTTGAGCAAGGACTATCAAGCCAGTGCCGAACTGATCGCCGAGCTGCAGCAATACGTCAAACATCGTCTGGCGGCGCATTCTTATCCGCGCGAAATTGAATTTTTAACAGAACTGCCAAAGACCCCGAGCGGTAAACTGCAGCGCTTCATCTTGCGCAATCAGGAAATCGCCAAATCAAAGGTTAACCGGCCCTAAATTTATAGAAGAGAAGAGAAAAACATGCAAATTGAAAATAATGTATTCCTGATCAGCGGCGGCAGTTCCGGCCTGGGTGCGGCAACTGCCGCCATGCTGGTGCAGGGCGGCGCCAAGGTGGTGATCGCCGATATCAACCAGGAAGCCGGCGCCGCATTGGCGACGCAACTGGGCGCCAATGCGCGTTTTGTTGCTACCGATGTGTGCAGCGAGGCCAGCGCCACGGAGGCGGTCAACACCGCTCTTACGGTGTTCGGCGGCTTGCACGGGCTGGTCAGCTGTGCCGGCGTGGCTCCGGCCAAGCGCATAGTCGGCAAGGAAGGGCCGCATGCCCTGGAAGATTTCAGCCGCGTGGTCCAGATCAACCTGATTGGTACTTTCAACATGATGCGCCTGGCCGCCGATGCGATGAGCAAGGGCCAGCCGAACGCGGATGGTGAGCGCGGGGTGATCATCAACACCGCTTCGGTTGCCGCTTTCGACGGCCAGATCGGCCAGGCTGCCTATGCTTCATCCAAGGGCGGGGTAGTGGCCCTGACCTTGCCGGCAGCGCGCGAACTGGCGCGCCACGGCATCCGTGTGATGACGATTGCGCCGGGCATCATGGAAACGCCGATGTTGCTCGGCATGCCGGAAGAGGTGCAGGACGCGCTAGGAAAAATGGTGCCGTTCCCGCCACGCCTGGGTAAACCGGCTGAATTCTCGGCCTTGGTGAAGACCATCGTCGAGACGGTCTACCTGAACGGTGAAGTGATCCGTCTCGATGGCGGGATCCGGCTGGCGCCTAAGTAAGTAAGAAGTAAGCGCCCAGCAGTTGATTTTGAAAGCCGGGGCGGTTGAGCGCGAGCTTAGCCGCCCTGTCTTTTTACGATCTCTTTATTGAAAAAATCGTAGATGCCGTTCTCGCCCATGCGGCGGGCGTCTGCCAGTTCGCCGGCCTTGGTCGAATACAGGATCTTGTTGTCCGGGCTGAGCAGCACCGCAGCTGGAATGCCCTTTTTAATCGGGTTGCCGTAAGACTCGGCGACGTCCAGATTCTTGTCGAAATTGCCGACGTCGACTTTCACCAGAATGAATTTGCCGTCGATCAGCGCCGCGCTTTTGCCATGCAGCGCCTTGTCCAGTTCGCGGCAGTCGGTGCACCAGTTGGCGCCGAATACCAATATCACTTGTTTTTTGCTGGCCTGGGCCTGGCTCAAGGCCTGGCTCAGGTCGGCTTTGGCGTCGGCCTTTTCATCGTAGGGCAGCGGGGCGGCGGCTACCGCCTGCGCCAATAGCAGGCCGAGGCATAGGGCGAAGAATTTTTTCATCATGCGATCCTGTTCAGGTTAGATAGTTATCCGGCATTAGCCCGATGTTTTACGGATGCGGCCGTGTATTCGTGAGTATATTTCGTTTTGGCAATTGGCGGTTTAGGACTGATTCAGCATTGAACGATAGCCCCCGGTTTCGATCAGAGTAAGCCTATTCAGCTGGAAAGCCCCGTGAGTTTGCCAAATTATGGCAAACTGCGGGCTGATTTCGGGAGCCCCCTTTTGAGCATCATAAAAAATTTACCGTTTGAGTGGCTGGTCGGCATACGCTATACCCGCGCGGGCAAGCGCAGCGGCCGCAACAGCTTTATTTCCTTCATTTCGCTGATATCGATGGCCGGCATCGCCCTCGGTGTGGCGGCGCTGATCGTGGTGTTGTCAGTAATGAACGGCTTCCAGAAAGACGTGCGCGACCGCATGCTGTCGGTGCTGGCCCATATCGAGGTGTTCGATGCTTCCGGCTCCATGCGGAACTGGGAAGAGGTCGCCCAGCAGGCCTTCAAGAACAAGGAAGTGATAGGCGCGGCGCCCTATGTCGATGCGCAGGCCATGCTGGTGCGTGAAGGCGTCTTGCGCGGCGTGGCGATACGCGGCGTGTTGCCGGCTGAAGAACCCAAGGTGTCAGAGGTCGCCAGCAAGGTCAAGCAAGGCAGCTTCAATAACCTCAAGCCCGGCGAATTCAATATCGTGCTGGGGATAGAGCTGGCGCATGCCTTGAGCGTCGGCATCGGCGACAAGGTGACATTGATGGCGGCGCAAGGGCAGGTGACCCCGGCCGGCGTGATTCCTCGCTTGCGGCAATTCACCGTGGCCGGGATTTTCGAGGCTGGTCATTTTGAATACGATTCGACCCTGGCCTTTATCCACTTGGAAGATGCGGAAAAGATGTTCCGCCAGGATTCGCCGTCCGGCGTGCGCCTGAAGATCGTCGATATGCTGCAAGCGCCGCAGGTGGTGCAGCAACTGGCGACCACGCTGCCGCCTAATCTGTACTTGCGCGACTGGACCCAGCAGAACAGCAACTGGTTCGCCGCCGTCAAGACTGAAAAACGCATGATGTTCATCATCCTGACCCTGATCATCGCGGTAGCCGCCTTCAACCTGGTGTCGACGCTGGTGATGACGGTGACCGATAAGCAGGCTGACATTGCGATCCTGCGCACGCTGGGCGCATCGCCTGGTTCGATCATGAAGATTTTCATGATCCAAGGCGCACTGGTGGGGCTGATCGGCACCGCCATCGGAGTCGGCGGCGGCGTGCTGATCGCCTTGAATATCGATGTCATCGTGCCGTTTATCGAAAATATGCTGCACGTGCAGTTCCTGCCTAAGAGCGTGTATGTGATTACCGAATTGCCGTCAGACCTGCGCTGGCCGGATGTCTGGACCATCGGCGGGGTTGCCGTGGTGCTGGCTTTCCTGGCCACCTTGTACCCGAGCTGGTGGGCGGCCCGGGTGAAACCTGCTGAGGCATTGCGTTATGAATAAACCAAATAATTCCACAGTTCTTTCCTGCCGCAACCTGGGCAAGACTTTTACCCAAGGTGCATATTCGGTCAAGGTCTTGAACGGCATCGATATCGATGTCGCCAAGGGCGAGCAAGTCGCCATCGTCGGCGCCTCCGGCTCCGGCAAATCGACCTTGCTGCACCTGCTGGGCGGCCTCGATGCACCGACCGCCGGCAACGTCAGCCTGCTGGGCAAGGACTTTACGACGCTGGGGGAAAAGACCCGTGGCGACTTGCGCAATAACGCACTCGGTTTCGTCTACCAGTTTCATCATCTGCTGCCGGAATTTTCTGCGCTGGATAACGTCGCCATGCCCTTGATGATCCGCCGCCTCAAGCGTAGCGATGCGCAACAGCAGGCGCGTGAGATTCTGGCGCGGGTCGGTCTGGCTGAACGGGTAATCCACGTGCCGGGCGAGTTGTCCGGCGGCGAGCGTCAGCGGGTGGCGCTGGCACGGGCGCTGGTCACGCGGCCGGCTTGCGTGCTGGCCGACGAGCCGACCGGCAATCTCGATCGGGCCACTGCACAGATGACTTTCGATCTGATGCTGGAGTTGTCGCAAACCTTGGGTACGGCCTTCGTGATCGTGACCCATGACATCGAACTGGCGCGCCGCTGCGGCCGCATTCTGCGGCTGTCAGAGCGCGGGCTGGAGCCTTATCATGACCGGCTCGAAGCGGTCGAGTGATTGCCGGCATCCTTGTCGATCTCTTGCAGGCTGCCGAAAAATAGCGCGTACTGGCGCGTGAACTGGGCGCCGAAAAAGAAAATCTGCGCCGAGTAATAAATCCACAGTAACAGCGCAATCACCGAACCGGCCGCGCCATAGCTGGAGGCGATACCGCTATTGCCGAGATAGATGCCGATCAGGTATTTGCCGAGCACGAACAGGGCGGCGGTGCCGATCGAGCCTATCCACACATCGCGCCAGGGCAATTTGGTCTGCGGCAGCATCTTGTAGATCGAGGCGAACAGGCTGGCGATCACGGCAAATGAAAACAGTTGCGACAGCGGCGAAAAAACCAGTGTGACGCTGAGCCACATGCCGCCCAGGTACTTTGCCAGCAGCGCCAGCGCCGCGCTGACCACCAGCGAAGTCAGCAACAGGAAAGCCAGCACCAGTATCAGCCCGAACGACAGCAGGCGGGTGCGGATCAGGGACATGATGCCGGATTGGCGGGTACGTTCGACGTACCAGATCTCATCCAGGCTATCCTTCAGTTCGGAGAATACGGTGGTGGCGCCGATCAGCAGCACTGCCACCGCGATCAGCGCCGCAATTGGCCCCGAGCGATTGCTGTGGGCCGCCGCCAGCAGCAGCTGGATGGCGTCGGCGCCGGTCGGGCCGATCAATCCCGCCAGCTGGCCGAAAATTTCGCCGCGCGCCGCCTGTTCGCCGAATACCGCACCGGCAATCGCAATCACCAGTATCAGCATGGGCGCCATCGAGAACAGGGTATAGAAGGCCAGGGCAGCGCCTTTGCTGCCGGAGCGCTGCTTGAACCATTCCTGCAGGGTGCTGGCCAGCATGGCCTGGATGCGTTGCCGTTCTGGGAGTTTGATCGGAAGTTTAATCATGCGCGACGCTTTCTTTTAAGCCTGTCTGGCGATGTTTACATGCCAAAGCGGGTATGTTCATAACGCGGATCGGGGCCGTTTTCGAGCTTGCGCACAATCCCGCTGTCGTCGAAGTAGACCGTCATCATCGAGTTCCAGACGCCGCTTTCCTTGTAACCGTAATTCCAGCCATTCAGCTTGACCCGGCTGTAGTAGATGGTTTCGATCGGCTTGCCGACGGTGCGCAGGACATCGTTCTGGTTGAATTGATTGACCTTGATGGTGGCAAATTTCTCCAGAGTCAGTACTTGCTCGTAGGAAATTAGCTTGTGGTCCGGGCCGATTTTAGCCATATAGGTTGTCTGGCCAAACGGCCCGCGCGAATATTCCAATAATACATCATTGCCGTCTTGATAAGTTCCAGTCGGCTTTCCCAGGCGCGCCAGCACCTGCGCTTCGGGTTCGCCTGGATTGACCGGCGGCGCCAGCAGCGAGGCGCAGCCGCCCAGGCTCAGCAAGCAGGCGGCCAGGAAAAGGGAAAAGGGTTGCTTCATAGCGATACTCCAAAATAGATTGTTGTTGACGGCGCGCTAACTGTTTGAATTGGCAGGGCTTTTGCTATATACTGCGCGTCTGGTCGAGTTCGACCGGATTTTTTAATTGTTTGTTCACGGTGCATAGGGTTACGTACTCTGTACACCGCTTGTGAAAGGTAAAGCATGACTATCGAAAAAACAGCCAAGGCCGCTATTATCACTGATAATGCGCGCGGTCAAAACGACACCGGCTCCCCAGAAGTGCAAGTTGCGCTGCTGACAGCCCGTATCAACGACCTGAACGGTCACTTCAAAGCCCACGCTAAGGATCATCATTCCCGCCGCGGCCTGATCATGATGGTTAACCGTCGTAAAAGCCTGCTGTCCTACCTCAAAGGTAAGGACCTGAACCGTTACCGCTCGCTGATCGAAAAACTCGGCTTGCGTAAGTAATAGTAAGTGCGCGACTCGTCGTCGACCTCCGGTATTTTCAGCGACATCTTGTTTCGATATTTCGTGACGATGTCCTTGGTCCGTCGATAAGTTGAAAAAAATGCCTGTATCAGTTTCTGATGCGGGCATTTTTGCTTTTGCGGCAGATTTATCTCTGCACAAGTTTAAAAAAAATTAGAAGTTAAGAAGTTGGTTACAGGCAAGGAGACGGCAATTCTCTGGTGTTAGCCAGCGATGCAATCGTCTGTGGTGAGGTGAACGACAGCGCCTGAAAATCTGTCGGCAAAATGAAAGGATATATTGTGTTTAATAAAGTTACTAAGACGTTCCAGTATGGTCAGCATCAAGTTACTCTGGAAACCGGCGAGATCGCTCGTCAAGCCTCCGGCGCAGTGCTGGTATCGATCGAAGATACCGTTGTGCTGGCTACCGTTGTGGCACGCAAAGATGCCAAACCAGGTCAGGATTTTTTCCCGCTGACCGTTGATTACGTTGAAAAGACATACGCAGCTGGCCGTATCCCAGGCGGTTTCTTCAAGCGCGAAGGCCGTCCTTCCGAAAAAGAAACCCTGACATCGCGCCTGATCGATCGCCCGATCCGCCCGCTGTTCCCAGAAGGTTACCTGAATGAAGTGCAAGTCATCATTCACGTGCTGTCGGTCAATCCTGAAATCGATCCGGATATCGCTGCGATGATCGGCGCTTCGGCTGCCTTGTCGGTCGCTGGCATTCCTTTCGCCGGCCCGGTCGGTGCTGCGCGCGTTGGTTATATCGACGGTCAATACGTGTTGAACCCAACCACATCGCAACTGACCAAGTCGGCTATGGATCTGGTGGTTGCCGGTACTGAAACCGCAGTGTTGATGGTGGAATCCGAAGCCAAGCAATTGTCGGAAGAAATCATGCTGGGCGCGGTGGTGTTCGGCCACGAGCAATCGAAGGCCGTGATCGACGCGATCCACGAACTGGTGCGCGACGGCGGCAAGCCTGAAGTTGAATGGAGCCCGGCGCCGAAGAATGACGCGCTGATCGCTCGCGTTGCGCATTTCGGCGAAGCCAAGCTGCGTGAAGCTTACCAAACCAAAGACAAGCAAGCCCGCACCACCAAGCTAAAAGACGCTACTGCTGAAGTCAATGCTGCACTGGCTGCCGAAGCTGCATCGATTGGCGGCACTGCACCTGATTCGTCCGAAGTCAGCGGCATCCTGTTCGACCTGGAAGCCAAGATCGTCCGTTCGCAGATCCTTGAAGGCGAACCGCGTATCGATGGCCGCGACACTCGCACCGTGCGTCCGATCACGATCCGCACCGGCGTTTTGCCGCGTACCCACGGTTCGGCACTGTTCACCCGTGGCGAAACGCAAGCGCTGGTAGTTGCCACGCTGGGCACCGCACGCGACGAACAAAAGATCGACGCGTTGATGGGCGAGTACTCGGATCGCTTCATGCTGCACTACAACATGCCACCGTTCGCGACTGGCGAAACCGGCCGCGTAGGTACCCCAAAGCGCCGCGAAATCGGCCACGGCCGTCTGGCCAAGCGCGCACTGCAAGCAGCATTGCCGGCGCCGGAAGATTTCAGCTACTCGGTACGCCTGGTATCGGAAATCACTGAATCCAACGGTTCGTCGTCGATGGCTTCGGTCTGCGGCGGCTGCCTGGCATTGATGGATGCCGGTGTGCCGATGCAAGCACACGTTGCCGGTATCGCCATGGGCCTGATCAAGGAAGGCAGTAAATTTGCGGTCCTGACCGACATCCTGGGCGATGAAGATCACCTCGGTGACATGGACTTCAAGGTAGCTGGTACAGCCAACGGTATCACTGCTCTGCAGATGGATATCAAGATCCAGGGCATCACCAAGGAAATCATGCAGGTCGCATTAGCGCAAGCTAAAGAAGGCCGCGTCCATATCCTCGGCAAAATGCAAGAAGCGGTACCGCACGGTAAAACCGAGCTGTCCGATTTCGCACCACGCCTGATCACCATCAAGATCAATCCGGAAAAAATCCGTGACGTGATCGGCAAGGGCGGCGCTGTGATTCGTGCGCTGACTGAAGAAACCGGCACCCAGATCGATATCAGCGACGAAGGCGTCGTGACTATCGCTTCGGTGGATGCTGCTGCCGGTCAGGAAGCCAAGCGTCGTATCGAAGAACTGACTGCTTCGGTTGAAGTCGGCAAGGTCTACGAAGGTACCGTCTTGAAGCTGCTGGATTTCGGCGCGATCGTGCAAGTATTGCCGGGCAAGGATGGTCTGCTGCACATCAGCCAGATCGCCAATGAGCGCGTGAATGCAGTTGCTGATTACCTGAAAGAAGGCCAGCAAGTACGCGTCAAGGTTCTCGAAACGGATGACCGCGGCCGCTTGAAGCTGTCGATGAAGGCAGCGCAGTCTGACGAAGGCGGCGAAGCTGCTCCGGCAGCGGCGCAGTAATATCGCATTAACTTAGCTGTATGAAAAATGCCCGGGATGCTGATGCATCCCGGGCATTTTTATTTTTACACGATTAAAATGCGGTCAAAAAAAACCGCCCGAGAGATTGTCTCGCGGGCGGCTTTTCTTGTTGTGTGAGCTGATGCTTAATCGAACACAGGCGACTCCACGCCCAAAATCTTGTGCAGTTTTGGCGAAGTAGTGGTGTATTGCATGTGGATCTTCTTGTCCGGGAAGATGTAAGGCGCGGCACCGAATGCAGCCAATGCAGCTTCATGGAAGCCCGACAGGATCAGTTTCTTCTTGCCCGGATAGGTGTTGATGTCACCCACCGCGAAGATGCCCGGCACATTGGTTTCAAACTTCTCGGTATCGACCACCTTCAATTGCTTGCGCTCGATATCCAGGCCCCATTCAGCGATAGGGCCGAGTTTTGGCGACAGGCCGAAGAACACCAGCAGGGTATCCAGCGGCAGGCGGCGGGTCACGCCATCCGGGCCAGTGACCTTGATTTCGCTCAGCTTGCCGTCCTTGGCTTCGTGGCCGGTGACCTGGCCGACCAGGAATTGCATTTCGTAGGCTTCGCACATGGCTTTCATCTTGGCGACTGAAGCCGGCGCCGCGCGGAACTCTTCGCGACGATGCAGCAAGACTACCGATTCCGCCTTGCCGACCAGATCCAGCGCCCAGTCCAGCGCCGAATCGCCGCCGCCGCAGATCACCAGGTTCTTGCCGTGGAATTGTGCAGGGTCCTTGACCCGGTAAAACAGCTGCGTATTGTCGTACTGATCGATGCCGTCGACCTTGATGGTGCGCGGCTGGAACGAACCGACACCGGCGGCGATGAAGATGGTTTTGGTTATGAAGCGCGTGCCGGCCGAGGTTTCCAGGTCGAAGCGATTGTCTTCGCGGCGCGCTACCAGCGTCACTTCCTGGTTCAGGTGGAAGGTCGGCTCGAACGGTTCGATTTGCTTGAGCAGGTTGTCGGTCAGTTCCTGGCCGGTACAGACCGGCACTGCCGGGATGTCGTAAATCGGCTTGTCCGGATACAGTTCAACGCACTGGCCGCCGACCACCGGCAGGGAATCGATCACGTGCGCCTTGATTTCCAGCAGGCCGAGTTCGAAGACCTGGAACAGGCCGACCGGACCGGCGCCGACGATCACGGCATCGGTCTCGATTGGCGTATTGTTGGCGGAGTTAAGTGTTGCAAGCTTGACGTTGGTATCCATACGACGATCTGATTCCTGTTTCAGTTGGGTCCTCCAAAACGCCGTTGCGCGTCGTTGTGGTGTGCTAACGATGGCTGCGACGGCGATTGGATTAAAGTTCTCGCGAATTTCTGTCTGACGGCGATAGGTGTTGCGCTGTGGCTGGGGGCAATGGCCTGGCTCAAATTGGCGGCTTGGCGCCGCTGCTGCATTGGCCGCCATTCCATGCAAAGGCGGGCGGCCAAGCTCTAACTTAAGGTTGCAAATTAACGTTGCAAAAATTCCAATTTATCTTTTACATCTTTCCATTCTTCGGCTTCCGCCAAAGGTGCAATGGTTTTGGTGATCGACGGCCAGTGGCGCGACAGGTCTTCATTGATTTTGATGAATTGCTGTTGATCCGCAGGCACATCTTCTTCAGCGTAGATGGCGTTGACCGGGCACTCGGCGACGCAGACTGCGCAATCGATGCACTCGTCGGGGTCGATCGACAGGAAATTCGGGCCTTGGCGGAAACAATCAACCGGGCATACATCCACGCAGTCGGTATAGCGGCAGCGAATGCAGGATTCGGTCACAACGTGGGTCATAACAACAGTCCTATCTGTAAATTTGATCTTGAAGCGGGTCTTGAAGCAAGTCTTCAAGCGGCGGGTGTTTTCCAGCAAGCGGCGCTGTTCTACGCACCCTGTCGCAAAGCCTTGTATTTTAAGGTAATTCCGGCTTTCTCACAAACGGCTGTTATATAGAATCCATATAAGCAAATGTGAAAATCACATTAGCCGCAATTGCCGGTGTTTGATCAGTTTTACCACATCCGGCCGAAGCGTTTTGAGGCTGCCACGCGATCGTTTGCTGATTGCTTGCATCAGCTTGGCAAAATGGCTATCGTGAACGCCTTTGTTGCTACGGAATAATCATGTCATCTCCTTCGGAAAGCTCCACCAAAGCCATTTTTTATGCCTTGGGCGCGAATGGCGGGATTGCATTGGCGAAGTTTGCCGCTGCTATCTATACCGGCTCCGGGGCGATGCTGGCGGAAGCCATCCATTCGCTGGCCGACTGTACCAATCAGGTATTTCTGCTGATCGGCTTGAAAGAAGCCAGGAAACCGGCAAACGCATCCCATCCCATGGGCTACGCGCGGGTGGTGTATTTCTGGGCGATGATGGTGGCGCTGCTGCTGTTTTTTGTCGGCGGCGCGTTTTCAGTGATGGAAGGCATCGAGCATCTGAAACATCCACAGCCGATCAGCGCGCCCTGGATCGCACTGGGTGTGCTGGGAGTATCGGTGGTGCTGGAAGCATTTTCCCTGCGCGGCGCGATGGTGGAAATCCGCAAGATTTCAGACGGCAAGCCATTCATGCAATGGTTTCGCGAAACCCGGCAGTCGGAACTGATGGTGGTGGCAGGGGAGGATATCGCCGCATTGGCGGGGCTAGCGCTGGCGTTTGTTGCCGTGCTGCTGACGGTCGTAACCGGCAATCCGCTATGGGATGCCTGTGGCACGATCGCGGTTGGCGTCTTGCTGATGATCGTCGCGGTGATAGTGATACGCGAAGTCAAGGCCATGGTCACCGGTGAGTCTGCCGCGCCCGAGGTGCATGCCGCCATCAAGGCGCACATCGAAGCCGACGCCGATGTGGCGAGCGTCAGGAATCTGATTTCGATGCAATGGGGCGAGCAGGTGATGATCGCGGTGCAAGCCGTGATGCGGCCGCAGCCTTCCGACGTGGCGCTGGTCGATGCGATCAACCGCATCGAAGCTGGGATCCAGCAGCGTTGGCCGCAGGTGCACTGGTGCTTTTTTGAGCCGGATCATGCCAAGCCGCCGTCAGTTGCCGCAGAGACGGCATAAAAAAACCGTGGCAGCGCAACGAGTACAATAACATTGTCATGTTGTCATCTTTGCTCGGATAATTGTCATAACAGGTAGTTGCCAAGTCCCTGTTGTAAGATGCAACACAGGTTCAGATAGTCCCCCAGGTTTCGCCAGCCATTTTTCCTCACCGCCCTGTATTCAAAGACCATGATCATTACTTCGCTGCTCGATACCGATTTGTATAAATTCACGATGATGCAGGTGGTCTTGCATCATTTTCCCGGAGCTGAAGTCGAGTACCGCTACAAATGCCGTAACCAGGGCGTTGACCTGCGGCCCTATGTCGACGAAATCCGCGATGAAATCGCCGGCCTCTGCCGTTTGCGGTTTCAGGAGCAGGAACTGGCTTATATGAGCAGCATGCGTTTCTTCAAAAGCGATTTCATCGATTTCCTCAGCCTGTTTCATCTACAGCAGAAATACATCAGCGTGCAGCCGTCGGCTGCGGACAACGGTGAAATCGATATCGTGGTCAAAGGGCCGTGGCTGCATACCATCCTGTTTGAAGTGCCGGTGCTGGCGATCGTCAACGAAGTCTATTTCCGTGCGACCCAGAGTGCGCCGGATCATGCCGAAGGGCGCCGCCGCCTACAGAGCAAGATGGCTCTGATTCGCGACGATGCCGCCATGGACGGTTGCAAGGTAGCCGACTACGGCACCCGTCGCCGCTTTTCGCGCAGCTGGCATGAAGAAGTGGTGCAGACTTTGCAGCGCGATTTCGCGCAACATCTGGTCGGCACTTCCAACGTTTATTTCGCCATGAAATACAATTTGACGCCGCTCGGCACGATGGCGCACGAGTATTTGCAAGCCTGCCAGTCGCTCGGCCCGCGGCTGCGCGATTCGCAGATTTTCGGATTTGAAATGTGGGCCAAGGAATATCGCGGCGATCTCGGGATTGCCTTGTCCGACGTCTATGGCATGGCGGCGTTCCTGCGCGACTTCGATTTATATTTCTGCAAATTGTTCGACGGCGCGCGCCACGATTCCGGCGATCCTTTCGAATGGGGCGAGCGCCTGATCAAGCACTATCAAGACAATCGCGTCGATCCATCTACCAAAACCCTGGTGTTTTCCGACAGCCTGGATTTCGGCAAGGTCAACGAGCTGTACCTGCGTTTCAAGGACAGGACCCGGGTGGCCTTCGGCGTCGGTACCAACCTGACCAATGACCTGGGTTACACGCCATTGCAGATCGTGATGAAGATGGTACGTTGCAATGGCCAGCCGGTCGCCAAGCTATCGGATACGCCATCCAAGAATATGTGCGACGACCAGGCCTATCTGAATTACCTGCGCCAGGTTTTCGAGATCGCTGATCCGGTAGCCGCCGCGGTTTAGTGTGTGTGGTGTCTTTGTTATTTATCCGATATTGTTTTCAGAATAAAATAGCCCGCTGTCTTGGTTGCATACCCTTTGCACACCCAGCCGATAACCTTATCCGGAAGATTACATTGCATAAAAAAGTTCTCGCTCTCTTGATCGCATTCCTGCCTCTGGCGGCGCAGGCCGCAGAACTGGACGGAGCCCAATTGTCGATCTGGTGGGGCGTGCCTTTTATCGGTTTGCTGCTGTCGATTGCGCTTGGCCCTTTATTGGCGCCGGTCTTCTGGCACGATCATTTCGGCAAGATTTCGGTGGCCTGGTCGCTGGCTTTCGTGATTCCATGTGCGCTGGGATTCGGTGTGCCGATCGCGATTGCCGGCGTGGTGCATGCCTTCCTGGCAGAGTATTTTCCCTTCATTATTTTATTGACCGCCTTGTTCGTGGTGGCGGGCGGGATTTGCTTGCGCGGCCATTTGCGCGGCACGCCTGCCATGAATACCGGCTTGCTGGCGCTGGGCACCGTGCTGGCCAGTCTGATGGGGACCACCGGCGCAGCGATGCTGCTGATCCGGCCAGTGATCAACGCCAATGAAAACCGCAAGCATACGGTGCACATCATCGTGTTTTTTATCTTCCTGGTGGCAAATGCCGGTGGTGCGCTGACGCCTTTGGGTGATCCGCCGCTGTTTCTAGGTTTCCTGAAAGGCGTCGATTTTTCCTGGACCTTTAAGAATATCTTTGGCCAAACCATGTTCATGTGGGGCACGCTGCTGGTGATTTTTTATTTTCTGGATAATTATTATTTCCATACAAAAGGCGAAGAATTGCCGCCCAAGCCGGATCCGGCGCAACCGGGTGTCAGGCTGCATTTCGAAGGAAAATTCAACTTTGTTTTGCTGGTTGTAGTGGTGCTGCTGGTGTTGATGAGCGGTTTCTGGAAACCGGGAATCAGCTATGACATCTATGGCACGGTGGTGGAATTGCAGAATCTGCTGCGCGACGGCTTGCTGGTGCTGGTGATTCTGGCTTCGCTCTGGCTGACTCCCAAAGTCGCCCGCGAAGGCAATGATTTCAGCTGGGGGCCGATCCTTGAAGTAGCCAAATTGTTTGCCGGGATTTTCGTCACCATCGCTCCGGTGATCGCCATGCTGCGCGCCGGCGAACATGGCGCTTTCGGTCTGGTGGTCAGCGCCGTCACCGGCGCCGACGGCCAACCTAACAATGCCATGTATTTCTGGGCCACCGGCGTACTCTCGTCGTTCCTCGACAATGCGCCAACCTATCTGGTGTTCTTTAATACCGCGTCCGGCGATGCGCTTGAGCTGATGACCAGGCTGGCGGCGACGCTGGCGGCGATTTCCTGCGGCGCAGTGTTCATGGGCGCCAATAGCTATATCGGTAACGCCCCTAATCTGATGGTCAAAGCCATCGCCGAAGAGCGCGGCATCAAGATGCCGTCTTTCTTCGGCTATATGGCTTGGGCTTGCGTGGTGTTGCTGCCTTTGTTTGCTGTGATGACCTTGATTTTTTTCCGCTAACGGTGGTGTGAGCATGAAACCAAAGATATTGATGGCTAGAGCAGTATTCCCTGAAGTGATCGCGAGATTGCAACAGTACTTCGAAGTGGAAAGCAACCAGGAAGACCGCATTTTCAGCGCTGTCGAACTGGCGCAAAAACTGAGCGACAAGGATGGCGTGATCGCCACCGCCAGCGAACGCATTTCAGCGGAATTGCTGCAGGCCAGCCCGCGTCTGAAGGCGGTATGCAATCAAGCCGTCGGTTATAACAATATCGATGTTGCCGCGGCCACCAAGGCCGGGGTAATGGTGACCAATACCCCCGATGTGCTGAATGAAACCACCGCCGATTTCGGCTGGGCTTTGCTGATGGCCACCGCGCGCCGGGTGACGGAGGCTGAGCACTGGCTGCGCGCCGGCCACTGGAAACAATGGCGTTACGATAGTTTTCTGGGCACTGATGTGCATGGCGCCACGCTGGGCATCATCGGCATGGGACGCATCGGCCAGGCGATCGCGCGGCGTTCCTTGGGATTCGATATGCAAGTGCTGTATCACAATCGTTCACGCCTGTCGCCCGAGCTGGAAGCGCGCGCCAACGACGCCCGTTATGTCAGCAAGGAAGAATTGCTGGCGGCGGCTGACCATGTGATCCTGGTGCTGCCGTATTCGCAAGAATCGCACCATACCATCGCAGCTGCCGAGCTGGCTTTGATGAAGCCGGGCGCGACCCTGGTCAATCTGGCGCGCGGCGGCATCGTTGACGATCTGGCATTGATCGCTGCACTGCGCGACAAGAAAATCGCGGCTGCCGGACTCGACGTATTCGAGAACGAGCCGGCGCTGCATCCGGATTTCCTGGCCTTGTCGAATGTGGTGCTGACGCCGCATATCGCCAGCGCTTCCGAGCCTACCCGGCGGGCGATGGCCGATTGTGCGGCGGATAATCTGCTGGCGGCATTGCTGCCGACGGCAGAGCGGAAATGGCCGCCGAACCTGCTCAACCCTGAAGTGCTAGGCCGGGTTACCTTAAGTTAAGCCGGCCTTCCGCTTTAGTCTTTCAGGCCTTCGACCAGGTCGATGTATTGCTGCTGAGCGGCTTCGTTTGCAGTGCCTTTCAGCTCGTTCCAGGCGTCCCATTTGGCACGGCCGACAAAGTCGGTCATGCCAGGGCGCTCGCCTTGCACGTCGCCGCTGCTGCCCTGTTTAAACAACGCATACATTTTCAACATGGTCATGTTGTCCGGGCGCTCGCTCAATGTCTTGGAGTCGGCCTGGGCTTGTTCGAATTGGGCTTGGAGTGTCATTAGAGTCTCGTATGAGTATGAACGGGTCGGGAAAATCGAATCAATCGGTTACGGCGCCGACTACCGCCGAACCTGCTTTAACGGTGCCTTCCACCACGGTAGAGGCAACTCCCACCGCAGCACTGCCGACGCTGACACCGGCGCCGATCACACTGCTGGTGACGCTGACAACGGTACAGCCGGCGAACAGCGGCAGAGTCACCAGCAACGACGCCATGCGGCGTGAGTACAAAACAAATGCAGGCAATGTCATCGGGCGGCCGTTGCAGGTAGATGGAGTGCAGGGGAGCTTATACGCCTAGCAGTTCAACTTCAAAAATCAGGGTAGCGTTGGGTGGAATCACGCCACCGGCGCCGCGCGGGCCATAACCCAGCGCTGCCGGAATGATCAGCTTGCGCACGCCGCCGATTTTCATACCTTGCACGCCTTCATCCCAACCTTTGATGACATGGCCGGCGCCCAGCGGGAATTCGAACGGGTCGCCGCGATCCTTGCTGGAGTCGAACTTCTTGCCTGCGTTGCCATCAGGATTTTGCAACCAACCGGTGTAATGCACGGTCACATGATCGCCTGCTTTGGCTTCAGCGCCGTCGCCAATGGTGACATCTTCGTACTGCAGGCCGGAAACGGTAGTGGTGGTCGACATGGGAGTCCTTTTCTAAATAATCGTCAATGTAGGGCAGCGATCAAGAGTCACCACAGTGTGGTGAATTGCTCTGTCCTGCCAGGTAGTGCAGTGTAAACCAAAATTCGGCCGGCGACCGGTGTCGGAAGGCAATTCCAGCGGCGTTTCGCCATGGCCGGCCAAGTCATTTAAATCTATGGGTGTCATTCATGCGCGGTAAAATAGTCGTTTTTGCTTTTCAGAGTTTTGTTATGTCTGTTGTTAAGTCTGTAGTTAGGTCTGTTTTTGCTCGTCGTTCTGTTGCCGCCGCTTGTGGCTTGTTGGTCGCATTTTCCACTTTTGCGGCTGCGCCTGCCGCCGTAACGTCTGTTCCGTCTGCCTCTGCCAATGCTAATACAGTGGTTGTACTGAATTCGCGCGACGCCACCATTACTTTGCTGGACCAGACAACTTACAAGGAAATCGGTACTTTCCCGGTCGGCAAGGAGCCACATCATCTGATGCCGACACCGGACAACAAATCACTCATCGTAGCCGCTGCTACCGGCGACTCTCTGCTGTTCCTGGACCCGAAAAGCGGCCAGATCCAGAACCAGGTGAAGGATATTGTCGATCCGTATCAAATCGGCTTTTCGCCCGATCAGAAATGGTTTATCGCCAACGGCCTGCGCCTTGATCGCATCGATATCTATGGTTACGACGGCAAGAACCTGAAACTGGCCAAGCGCCTGCCGCTGCCGGCCATGCCTAGCCACATGGCGTTCACCGCCGACAGCAGACTGGCTTTCATCAGCCTGCAGGGCAGCGATGAACTGGCCGCGGTCGATCTGGCTACGCAAAAGGTGAAATGGACCATGCCGATCGGCAAGCAGCCGGCCGGCGTATACATGACTCCCGATAACAAGTATTTGCTGGTGGGCGTGATGGGGAGCGACTACGTGGCCGTGGTTGACTGGCGCAACCAGAAGATCATCAAGAAAATCCAGACCGGCGACGGCGCCCATAATTTCCGTCCGCAGGGCGACAATCGCCATCTGTTTGTTTCTAACCGGGTTGCGGGCACCATCAATGTGCTCGATTTGGATACGCTGGAAAGCGTTGGCAGTATCGCCGTTCCCGGCGGTCCGGATTGCATGGAAGTGACGGCAGACGGCAAAACCATGTGGGTTACCCAGCGCTGGCTGAAGCGGGTTTCGGTAGTCGATCTGACGACACGTAAAGTGATCAAGACGATTCCAGTGGGGCGTTCGCCGCACGGTATCTATTTTCATAATCGCGCTTCTGAATTGTGATGTCCATGGTTCCCGCAAGCAGGCGTAATTTGCTGGCAGCTGCAACTGTAGTGGCGCTGGCAACGCTGGCGCCGGCGACGCTGGCGTTGGCGCAGCCGCAAGCGGCCAAAGCATGCAGCGGCACGATCTACCTGAGTTTCGATACCGGCAGCCAGTCGCAGGCCGAGTACATTGCGCAAACCCTGAGACGGCATCACGTCAAGGCCACTTTTTTCATGGCCAATGAAAAAACCGTGAATGGCGATTACACCCTGGATCCATCCTGGGCGCCATTCTGGAAAACCCTGGTGGCTGACGGCCATGCCTTTGGCAGCCATACTTTCGACCATGTTTACGCCAAGCGCGACCTGGCTGACGGCAAGATTGAAGTGAAACCGCAGTTCGGCGCCAACGCCGGCAAACTGCTGGGCTGGACCCCGCAACAATATTGCGATGAACTGAATCGCGTTGACCAACGCTTCCAAAGCCTGACCGGCGCCCATATCGATCACTTTTGGCGTACTCCCGGCGGCCATCTGACGCCGCATACGCTGGCAGCAGGAGAGGCTTGCGGTTACAAGCATGTGGCGTGGGCCGCAGCCGGTTTCTCCGGTGACGAGTTGCCCAGCGATAAATGGCCGAATCAGATGCTGCTGGAGCGCAGCCTGAAAAATCTCAAGGACGGTGATATTGTCATGGCGCATCTGGGAATCTGGTCGCGTAAAGATCCTTGGGCGCCGGCAGTGCTGGAGCCATTAATCAGCGGCCTTGAGAAAAAAGGTTTTTGTTTTGCCACGCTGCGCGACCATCCGGACTACAAAGGCAACTTGAAAGGACCGGTCGCCGAGCTTAAAACAGGAAAGGCACCATGACAGACACTTTGGTAGATTGGTTTGCCAGCGCTCAGGCATGGCTGTTTCAGTCCGTGGTGCAGCCGCTCATGTTCCATGCCGGTTTCAGCGAATATCTGGAAGACGCCTTCGACGGCACCGAATGGTTCTTGATCGGCGTTTGCGAATTGATCGTCCTGTTTCTCATCCTGCGGCCGCTGGAAGCCATGATCCCGGTGCATGATTTTACCGAACGCCGCGCGCGCTGGACCGATTTTATCTATACCGTGCTGTATCGCCTCGGCGCTTTTTCGGTGCTGGTGTTCTTCCTGGTCGATCCGCTGATGGCAAAGATCACCGAGCTGTTGCATCTGCAGGGGATCAATCCATTCAATCTTGAAAACCTGTTGCCCGGGATTACCGACCGGCCGCTGATCACCTTCCTGGTGTATCTGCTAGTGCTCGATCTGTGCGAATACTGGTACCACCGCGCGCAGCACGGTTTCGGCTGGCTGTGGGGTTTGCACAGCCTGCATCACAGCCAGCAAAACATGAATCTGTGGAGCGACGATCGCAATCACCTGCTCGATGGTTTGATCCATGACGTCGTCATGGCCATGGTGGCGCTGGCGATTGGGGTCGAGCCGGCGCAATATGTGCTGCTGGTATCGGTTACCCGCATGTTGCAAAGCCTGCAACACGCCAATGTACGGATTCACTTTGGCCGCCTGGGCGACGCCATCGTGGTCTCGCCGCGCTTTCATCGCTGGCATCATGCGATTGGCATTGGCCATGAGAGCAAGGGTGGGAGTACTTTGGGCGGCCATAATTTCGGCGTGCTGTTTGCGTTCTGGGATATCTTGTTTCGCAGCGCGCATTTCGGCCAGAGCTTCGAAGCTACCGGCGTGCGCGACCAGTTGCCGACCGCAAGCAGGCCGGCTCGCGACTACGGCCGCGGTTTCTGGTCGCAGCAATGGCTGGGCCTGAAGCGCATGGTCGAATTTGCCAGAAAGCCGTCCCGCTGATGCGCCCGGTACTGGCAGCCTTCGGCCGGGCTTTATTGTCGCAGCTGCATTACCGCATGCTGATGCTGACTTTCCTGCCGTTTGTATTATCGATCGTGATCTGGGGGCTGGCCCTGTGG
The DNA here is from genome assembly GCF_035566375.1 of Collimonas sp. Taxonomy (GTDB): domain Bacteria; phylum Pseudomonadota; class Gammaproteobacteria; order Burkholderiales; family Burkholderiaceae_D; genus Collimonas. Next base: position 21,895 of record NZ_DATMRK010000084.1, on the reverse strand, counting down.
TGGGGTTTGCAGCCGATGATCGACTGGCTGCAAAAGAATTATTTTGCCGGCAACGATGGCTGGGGAATTGCCAACTATGTTCCCGCCTGGCTGGGTCTGGGCGCGCTCAAGACCGTCATCGTGCCCTGGCTGGCGTTGTGGGCTTTACTGCCGCTGATGATTCTGACCGCCTTGCTGTTCGTCGGCGCGTTCGCCTTGCCGGCCACCGCGCGCCACGTCGGCCGTCGCCACTTTCCCAATCTGGAGCTACGCAAAGGCGGCTCGCTGCTTGGCAGCATCTGGATTTCATTTTCCGCGTTCTTGCTATTCTGCGTATTGTGGCTGGTGACTTTACCGCTGTGGCTGATCCCGCCGTTTGCCTTCCTGGTGCCGCTGGTATTGTGGGGCTGGCTGACGTATCGGGTATTCGCCTACGAAGCCTTGGCGGCGCATGCCGACAAAGATGAAATACGGGCGCTGCTGCGGATTCACCGCTGGCCACTATTGCTGATCGGCGTGATTGCCGGCGCCATGGGCGCTGCGCCGACCATATTGTGGCTGGGCGGCGCCCTGTGGCTGGTGATTTTTCCGGTGTTGGCGGCCGGTTCCATCTGGCTGTACGTACTGGTGTTTGTATTTACCGGCTTGTGGTTTGAATATTATTGCCTGGCGGCGCTGGCCAAATATCGGGCTGGGGTACAGGCTGCTATTATTATGGCTGAACGTGGCGACGTTCAGAGTTAAGGGGGACTTACGCAAAACAGCCCCAGCGGCGTTGCTCCTCCTAGCCGTGCAGGTGCACTGTCTTCGTCGTCAGGGTTTGACAAACCCGTTGCTGGGGCAGTTTTGCGTAAGTCCTATTAAGATCTGCATAGATTGCAATAGCGTTAATACTTTATTCATCCTCAGCTAAACGGCGATCCCCATGGCAATCGGACTTATCATCATCGGCGACGAAATCCTGTCAGGCAGGCGCACCGATAAACACTTTCCGAAAATACTGGAAATGCTTACCACCCGCGGCTTAAGCCTGGACTGGGCAGAATACATAGGCGACGATCCAGCCCGTATCACGGCGACTCTGAAACGTACTTTCGACAGCGACGACATCGTGTTTTGCACCGGCGGCATCGGCGCCACGCCCGACGACCATACGCGTCAATGTGCGGCGGCGGCGCTCGGCGTGCCGCTGGTGCTGCATCCGCAAGCGCGCGAGAAAATCCGCGAACGGATCGCCGATACCGCACGCGATGCCGGACTGGCGCCGGACTACGACACAGCCGATAACCTGCACCGCCTGAAGATGGGCGAGTTTCCGCAGGGCGCCGCCATCATTCCCAATCCGTTTAACAAGATTCCCGGTTTTTCAGTGCCGCACCAGGGAGCGGGGGCGCATTATTTTGCCCCGGGTTTCCCGGTGATGGCGTGGCCCATGTTCGAGTGGGTGCTGGATACCTATTACGCAGACCGCTTCCATCAGAATCCGCAACTGGAGCAATCGGTGCTGGTGTTCGAGGCCATGGAGTCGACGCTGACGCCATTGATGGAAGCCATCGAGGCAGAGTTTCCCTTGGTCAAAGTGTTTAGCCTGCCGCACGTTGGCGATGCCGATACCCGACGTCACATTGATCTAGGCGTCAAAGGCGAGCCGGAGCAAAGTGCGGCAGCGTTCAAGAAAATGCTGTCTGGCCTGGATCAGCTAAAGGTGGATTACCGGCCGGCGTCGTAGCGAGTCCAGCCATTTTCCGTCCTACGCTTTTACCTCACACACTTTCGCCTCGCTTTTACTTGATTAACCAACAGCGTTTGCCGCTAGCGATTAGTGGCAATCCGCTTCTATCTGATTGCCATCACATGTTCGGATTTCTTTTCAAACGCGCAGACCGTACCGACCGCAATACGCCACAACCGGCCCCCGCTCCCCAGGCCGCACAGCGCGCCGAAGCCCGGCAAGTGTCAGATCAGGCCAGAGAGCAAGCGCTGCTGCAGGCACAGGCCCTGACCGACGAAGCTGCGGCAGTGGCGTTCATTTTGCAATCCACTTTTGCCGACGCCCGGTTGTGTGCGGCGCAACAGGTGCAATCGCGTGCGGCTTTGGAACAAGTGCTGCAGGCATGCCGCAATACGGACAGGCGGGTTGCCAAACTGATGCAGGGGCGGCTCGACAGCGAACGCCAGCAGCAACTGATTGCCGGCAAGGCAGCTGCATCCGTAGCGCAAGCGCAGCGCCTGCAGCAAGAGCAGCAGCTGATGCCGAACCAGGTTGCCGAGCTGGACCGTGGCTGGAACGCCAAGGATGTGCCTGCTGAATTGCAGCAACAATTTACCCAGCTGCGGGCCGTGCTGGCCGAGCGTCTGACGGCCCAGGCCGACTTGCAACACAGCGCCATCGGTTTGTTGAGCAGTGTGCGGGCATTGCATCTGCAGATCAAAACGTCGACGGCAGCTGAGGCGCAAAGCCTGCAGGATCTGGACGCACTGGAATCGCAAATGGCCGCCTGCACCAGCCATGCCGAGGCGCAGGTTTTGCCGCGTCATCTGGCGCTTGAGTTTGCGGAAGAAGCGCAAGCGCTGCGCAAACTGCTGGCGGATTTGCAGCAGCATCAATCTGCTTTGCAAATGCGTAACGATTTGCTGGCAAACTGGGAAGCGGCGACCGAGGCGCTGCATCCGGATACATTGAAAAGCGCTTGGTCGGGATTGCCCAGATTGCCAGCGGCACTACTTGACGACGGCTTGGAGCAACGTTATCAGGCACTGTTGAAGCAACATGCCATAGTCCCTAGCAAACCGCAAAAGACCCAGGCTCCGGCAGCGGTGACCGAAACCAGCGAGCGCCCGCAAATTGACGAAGCCTTGGATGGCCTTGAAAAAGCCCTGGAAGACGGCGCGCTGCAAGTGGCGATGGATTTCGACAAGGTATTGCGAGCCATCGATTTCAAGCAACACAAGCCGAGCGCGCTGCAGAGCAGCCGTTTGGCGCAGGCGCGTGGTGAACTGACCCGGCTGCAAGGCTGGGCGCGCTGGGGCGGCAATGTCTCGCGCGAAGAACTGACCAAGGCCGCCCAGGAATTGTCGGAACAGGCACTGGCGCCGGCTGAACTGGCAAAGAAAATCGGCAGCCTGAGGGCGCGCTGGAAATCGCTGGATGGCAATTCGGGGCCCGCACCAAAAATACTGTGGGAAGGATTTGACGCGGCCTGCACTAAGGCCTACGCGCCAGTGGCGGCGCATTTCCAGCAACAGGCTGAACAGCGTCAAGTCAATCAAGTCAGCGCCCGTGCATTGATCGATGAGGTGCAGCAGTATGCCCAAGTGGCTCTGTCGACAGAGATTGCGCCCGACTGGAAAGCCATCGCCCAGTTTTGCCAGCAAAAGCAGCAGGCATGGAAGAGCCTGGGGCCGATCAATCGTAGCGAAAAAAAGGCACTCGATAGCAATTTCGCCACGACTATCCAAACCTTGCTGGCGCCGCTGGCGCAGCAGCAAGGCATCGAAATCGCCAGGCGCGAAAAATTGATTACCGAAGCGGGGCAGTTGCCTGCCAACCAGCGCGATACAGCCGAACGTGTGAAGGAATTGCAACAACGCTGGCAGGAACAAGCCAAGGCGCTGCCTTTGCCGCGTCAGGATGAGCAGGAACTGTGGCAGCGTTTCCGCAATGCATGCGACGCCATCTTTGCCCAGCGCAAGGAGGCGGCGTCCAGCGCCGATGCCGAGCGGCGCGACAATCTGCGCCTGCGTGAAGAGCAATGTGCTGCGCTGGAAGCCGCGCTAACCCAGCCTCAGTCGGAAGGGGAGTTGTCGAAAATCCTGCAACAGGCCCAGCAAGAATGGGCGCGCAGCGGGCAGGTGCCGCGCGCTGTCCAGCCGCAAATCGACGCACGTTTTCAGGCCGCGCTCGGCGCTTTGCAAGCGCGGCTTGACCAGAGTCGACGCCAGGCCGCATTGGCGCAAGCCGATGCCTTGCGCGACAAGTTGATCTTGTGTCAAAAAATTGAAGAGATCATCAGCGCTGCCGATGCTAATGTCGATGCCGCGATCGAATCTGACTGGCGCAACCGCTGGCAAGCATTGCCACGGCTGGCGCCGGCATTTGAAAAAGTCGTCGCGGCGCGTTTCGAACGGGCTTTGCAAAATGCCGGCAACTACGCCGCCACTCTGGAAAGCCAGCGCCCTGTGTTGCAGCAGGAGTTGTTGCGCGCTGAAATCCTGGCCGGCATCGATAGTCCGCCAGCGCTTTCGCGCGAGCGTTTGCAGTTGCAGGTAGAAGTGTTGCAAGCGTCGTTGAAGGCGGGCGGCTCAGCGAAAAATATCGAGCAGCAGCTGTTGCATATTTGTAACTTGCCGGCCCTGATGGATGAGGCGGCGCTGCAGAGGCTGTTGAAACTGGTGGCCCAGGTCAAGCCTTGATACTGCCTCGGCTAATAAACCGCCCAGGCAAAAAAATACCCCGGTAAGCCGGGGTAAGAACGATACCGGTGCTGCCGGGTACCGAGGAGATTCAAGGCAGGCGCGCCAAGAAACCAGGCGCGCCTGCATTACAAATTACTTCTTGGTCGAGCGAGCAGCAGTCTTGGTAGCCGCTTGCGTCAGTTGGTCGACTGCGGTGTTGACGTTGCTTTCCAGAGTTTCAACAGCTTGCTTGGTGCTCTTGGCGAACTGTTCGTAACCGGCGTTGGCGCTGCCGATTGCCGATTTGACGAAAGCGACTGCGCCTTCTGCGCCAGGAGGCACGTTTTTGGATGCCTGGTCAACGAACTCGATGACTTTACGCTTGGTTTCCGCAACTTGGGCTTCTGCCGACTTGGTCAGTTCAGCTTGTGTGCTGGAGGCGATGCTGGCGAAATGACGACCGTAGGCAATCGCTTTTTCTGTGTTCGGCTGGGCCAGCGCTGCGCTCAGTGAGAAAAATTCTTGCGGATCTTTAGCCGCAAACAATTTCTGGGTGGCGGCGTTCGAATCTTCCAGCGAAGCCTTGGCGGCGTTCAGGTTAAGGTCGATCAGCTTTTCCACACCGGCAAATGCCTTGGTAGTGAATTCGGTGAATACGGCCAGGTTGGATTCGAAATTGGCTTTGGCGGCGGCTGAAAATTGTTCTGCAACGGTAGACATGGCTTCTCCTAGGATTCGATGCTGTAAAAAAGACATAAATAGGGCTAAGGGTGGCTAGAATCTAGCCGTCGATTGCGCCTGCCAGTGGTCTTGAATGAACATTGTGCGACGCAACAATTTGATTGTAAATTATTCTGAAACCGTGTCAAGAGATTTTTTGTGCACTGCAATATATTGTTTATACATATTAAGACAAAGCTTATGAAATCAACTTATTAGCGGATCCATGTGTTGTTATTTTGAGCACTCTGCTGTTGACATTTGCTGATGTTAGACTAATCGATTCACCTGATTCCCTGCACCCATCTTGAAAGCCTTTTACAGCGACCATTTTGTTTTGCCTTTGCCGGCCGGCCATCGCTTCCCTATGCAAAAGTACCGGCTGATCCACGAAGCCGCAGTGGCAACCATCAGCGATATCGATTTTCACGAGGCGCCGACCACCAGCGACGGCGTGCTGGCCCTGGCCCACCATCCGCACTATATTGCTGCGGTCAGCGACGGTACTTTGGCCGAGAGTGTGCAAAAGGCGATCGGTTTCCCGTGGACGCCGCAGATGGTGGAGCGTTCGCGACGCTCGGCCGGCGCCACCATCGCCGCCTGTCGCGCCGCCTTGACGGAGCCCGAGCGGATTGCGATCAACCTGGCAGGCGGCACGCATCACGCGTTTGCCGATCAAGGCGCAGGCTTTTGCGTCTTCAACGACGCGGCGATTGCGGCCCGGCTGATGCAGGCCGAACGCAGGGTGCAGCGGGTTGCCATCGTCGATCTGGATGTCCATCAAGGCAACGGCACGGCGGCGATCCTGGCCAAGGACGATTCGATTTTCACCTTGTCGCTGCATGGCGCCCGCAATTATCCTTTCGATAAGGAGTGCAGCGATCTGGATGTGGCGCTGGCGGACGGCACCGGCGACGAGGCTTACCTGAGCGCATTGCAGGATGCGCTGGCCGGCATGTTGGGGCGCTTTTCGCCGCAGCTGATCATTTTCCTGGCTGGCGCCGATCCGCACGAAGGTGATCGGCTAGGGCGTTTGAAGCTGAGTTTTGACGGCTTGGCCCGGCGCGACGCCATGCTGCTGGAAACTGCCAGCCGCCATGCGATACCGGTGGCAATCGCGATGGCCGGCGGCTACGGCAAGAATATACAAGACACGGTAGCGATCCACCTGCAAACTATCACGCTCGCGGCACATTTCGCCCGTCAGCACAGTGCTGCGCAGCGGCCTGCTCAACCCGGATAATTCATGCATTCAGCCAGTCTTCCCTCCGCATCGCGGCCAGCCCATTTCCTGCTAGCGGCTATGCCAATGGTGTTTGTGCTGCTCTGGAGTACCGGCTTTGTGGTGGCCAAATTCGGTTTGCCGTACGCACCGCCGTTGACGTTTCTCTTGTTGCGCTTCGTCGGCGTGCTGCTGGTCCTGCTGCCGTTGGTGTTATTCATGCGCGCGCCCTGGCCGTCGGGCCGGATCGGTCATATCGCGTTTGCCGGAATCTTGCTGCAGGGCGGTTATCTGGCTGGCGTCTGGTGCGCCATCAAGCTCGGCATGCCGGCCGGGGTGTCGGCGCTGATTGTCGGCATGCAGCCTATCCTCACAGCATTTGCGGCGCCCCTGATCGGTGAATCGGTGCGGCCACGGCAATGGCTGGGCCTGTTGCTTGGCATTTGCGGAGTAGGGCTGGTGGTGGCTGCCAAAATTACCCTGATCGGTTTGTCCTGGCAAAGTATCGCGCTGTGTTTGCTGGCTTTGGTCTCGATCACGCTTGGCACGCTGTACCAGAAACGCACATGCCCGCATTTCGATTTGCGCACCGGCACCATCATCCAGTTTGCCGCCTCGATCGTGGTGTTGCTGCCATTTGCTATTTTCTATGAACACCTTGGGCCTAGCCTGGACACGGTGCAATGGACGCCGCGCTTCATAGGCGCACTGCTATGGTCGATACTGGCCTTGTCGATAGGCGCGATCTTCCTGTTGTTTGCACTGATACGCAAGAGCGCGGCAACCCGGGTCACCAGTTTGCTTTACCTGACGCCGCCGACCACGGCGTTGATGGCCTGGCTGATGTTTGGCGAAGTCTTCAATTTGCTGGGCATGGCCGGCATGGCGGTGGCGATATTGGGTGTGGTTTTCGTCATGAAAAAATAAGCGGCGCTTAGCTTAGTTAACGCAAAGCCGTAACTCTAAACCGGCAGCAACATCACCAGCTTCAGCTCGGGCCGGTTGGCCACCCGCAGATTGACTTGCCGATACGACAGCTGGCCCAGCGTCGGATGATTGAAGCGACGTTCGCCGCCTTCTTTTTCAACCACATCGTGCAGATTCCAGGCGCGCTTGAATGCGCTGCTGGCGGCGCTCAGGCGTGTCACCAACTGAGCAATCTCCGGCTGGTCCAGGTACATGCCGCAATCGGCGCGAAATTCTGCCGCAAGACGGCTCGCGCGTTGCTCCCAGTCGCTGATCAAGGCCGCGGCATCGGCGCTGCAGTAGGTGTACTCAAGCAGATTCCTGCTAACGTTTTTTTTGTCCAGCCAGCCGACGAACAAGGTTTTTGCGGCGCGGTTCCAGGCTATCGCATTCCAGTGGCGATCCAGCAGATAAGCCGGGCTCTTGATGGCGCTGGCGACCGCCAGTATTTCATCCGGGATTTCCTTGATCAGCGCATCCTGTACCTGCGGATCCTTTTTGCCGGAGAGTTCAAACAGATAAGCGCGCTTGGCGCGCGACAATTGCAATGCCTCGGCGATTCTAGCCAATGCCGCCGCCGATACCGAGACGCTGCGCCCCTGTTCGATCCAGGTATACCAAGTGACGCTGATATCGCACAACTGAGCGACTTCCTCGCGCCGCAAGCCCGGTGTGCGGCGGCGCGCGCTGTTGCCGCCCAGTCGCAATTCCGCGGTCGCGAGCTGGGTGCGCTGGGTTCTGATGAATTCACCTAGTGTTTTGCGTTTGCCGGCTTGGTCCATGCTTGGTCCATGTTTATCCTGTTGTTTGTGGTACTAGTATAAGCACTAGTCTTGTAACAGGATGAAAAATAATTAAACTGGACTCTGCTCTAAAGCCATTACCCATTCTTGAGGAGAGAACCGATGACCGTCGCACGCAACCACGATAAGGTGGTTTCTGAACAATTCGGCAGCACCGCTGCCGCCTATCTGACCAGCACCGTCCACGCCCAAGGCGACGATTTGCAACAACTGGCCGCCTATGCCAGCCAATTTCCGCAAGGTAAAGCGCTCGATGTCGGTTGCGGAGCCGGGCATGCCGCGTTTGCCATTGCACCACATATGGGCGTGGCAGTCGCCTACGACCTGGCACAAGAAATGCTTGATGTGGTAGAGCATGCTGCGGTGGAGCGTGGTTTGAAAAATCTGCACGTACAGCAGGGCAGTGCCGATGATTTGCCGTTTGCCGACGCCAGTTTCGATCTCGTGTGTACCCGTCTCAGCGCACATCACTGGAAAAACCTGCCGCAGGCATTGGCTGAAATGGCGCGGGTATTGAAGCCGGGCGGTAAATGCATCGTCATCGATACGGCATCGCCCGAAGATGTCTTGACCGACACCTATTTGCAGTCTATCGAATTGCTGCGAGATGCTTCGCACGTGCGCAATCGAAGCCTGTCGGGCTGGCGCCAGTTGCTGACCCAGGCCGGTTTGAAGCCGAGCGTCGATAAAAGCTGGAAATTGCCGCTGCAATTTGATACCTGGGTAGCCAGGATGCGTACCCCGCCGGAAAGAGTGGCGGCGATCAAGTCACTGTGGGACAGTGCGCCGTCGGAAGTGTCGGCTTACTTTAACCTGCAAGCGGATTATTCTTTTTTAATCGACGTTATATTGCTTGAATGTCACGTATAGGTAGTAGATACTAAATTGAATAACGGGCCGACGAGTTGCGGTAAAATCTATCTCGCAAATCGTCGCCAAGACATAGAAATTCGTTTAATTTACTGCGCTAAGCCCCTAATTTTCTTGCGATTTTTCCGATATTTGCCTACACTGCCACAAAGTTATAACCGCCGAATATGGGAGCCGCAAATGGGCAAATCCGCGCTAATTGTTTTTTTGTCACTCTTCCTCGCGCTCGCGAACGCGCCCGCCGCTCTTGCTGCTGCTCAAACCAACGACAGCACCGTCAAAAAAACTGCTAAAACCCCTGCTTCTGCCAACAAAAAGGCGGGGGCCAAGGCCCGTGCCAGAAAACATGCCGTGATCGCTGCGCGTGACAGCAGCAATACGGCGTCTTTTAATAAAAATGAGAAGCTGGTAAGGAAAGTTGTGATGGTTCATGGTCGCCGCAAGGTGACTTACCAACGCGTTGCATTCGCGCCGGCGGTTCCTGTTTTGCCGCCGGTTCTGTCGGCCGGCGAACAAGCCGGATTGAATCTGACGCATGATCCGCTTGAGCTGAAATCCAGCGTAGCGCTGGTGCTGGACCAGAACAGTTCGGAAGTGTTGCTGGATAAAAATTCCCAGATCGCGTTGCCGATCGCTTCGCTGACCAAGTTGATGACCAGCATGGTGGTGGTCGAAGCGAAACAGGATATGAACGAAGTGCTGACCGTGACCGATGACGATATCGATCGCGAAAAACACAGCGGCTCGCGCTTGCGTATAGGTTCGCAACTAACCCGTGCCGACATGCTGCACATCGCCTTGATGAGTTCGGAGAATCGCGCCGCATCCGCGCTCGGCCGCAATTACCCAGGTGGCTTGCCGGCTTTTGTTGCCGCCATGAACGCCAAGGCCAAGGCTTTAGGCATGACTGAAGCGCACTATGTCGATTCGACCGGCTTGTCGCATCTGAATGTCGCCAGCGCCCGCGATTTGTCGCGCCTGGTGATGGCGGCTTATCAGCATCCTGTAATTCGCCAGTATTCGACTGACGCCAAATATGTCGTGGAGCCGGGCGGCCGGCCGCTGCAGTACTCGACATCGAATCATCTGGTTGAAAATCGTGAGTGGCAGATCGGTTTGCAAAAGACTGGATACATCAACGAAGCGGGCCGTTGCATGGTGATGCAAACCACGATCGACGGCCGCCAGATCGTGATGGTGTTCCTCGATTCGCGCGGCAAGTATTCGCGCCAGGCCGATGCCGACCGGGTCCGCAAATGGCTGGCTGATTCACATCCTGCCACCCTGACGCGTGTAAAAATCGCGGACGGTCAAAGCTAGGATTTTTCCAGAATCGCGTGTTGACCGGATCGTCATCCGGCACAAAAAAACAGGGTTTATTCGTGATGAATAAACCCTGTTTTTTTGCGCCTTGCTGCGACGCTGTGACTATTGCTGCGGCGTATATCCCAGCACTGCGGAAATCTGATTCGCGGTGCTGATCAGATCTTCCACCCATTCCTCTTGCAAGCGATCGGCCGGCGCCGAGATCGACAAGCCGGCGACCATCTTGCCGGAGTCGTCGCGGATGCCTGCGGCCATGCAGCGCACGCCCAGCTCCAGTTCCTCGTTATCGCGCGCATAACCGAGTGCGCGCACCAGGCTCAACTCACGTTCCAGCTTGCTCAGATCGGTGATGGAATTCTTGTTGTGTCCCGCCAGCCCGGTACGGGTGGCGTAGGCGCGCACCATTTTCGGATCGTCGATGGATAAAAACAATTTACCGGTAGAGGTCAGGTGCAACGGCGCCCGGCCACCGATGGCGCGCACCACCTGCATGCCCGAGCGCTCTGAAAATGCGCGATCGATGTAGACGATTTCATCACTCTGACGCACCGACAGGTTGACCGTCTGATTGGTCTTGCGATGCAGGCCACGCATGAAATCGAGCGCGGCCTCGCGCACATTGAGCCGGCTTTTGACAACATTGCCCAATTCCAGCAGGCGCATGCCAAGCCGGTAACTGCCAGGCTCGGAGCGGTCGACAAAGCGCTTTACCACCAGGTCGTTGAGAATCCTGTGCGCGGTTGACGGATGCAAGCCGGTGACTGCCGATAGTTCTTTCAGGCTAACCGGATCAGGGTAGAGCGCCAGCGTATCTAGCAGCGAAATCATGCGCTCTATAACCTGGATCGAAATTTTATCGGTGTCGTCGGTAGTGGCTGTTTTCATTGGTGTAATGGTGCATTGCAATGGAATGTTTATATCATAATGTGAAAAATTGTGCTGCGTTATCGTCATCGATTAGAGTGCAGCCACGAGCCGGCGCAATGTTCATTAACCGAGGAAAAGCATTTAGCTGCAACGCAGCAAGACTGTTAAAATCCGCTAACGCAAACCTGCGTTTCCATTACAGCCAGCCTAGTAGAACCAGCACAGCATGAGCGAAAACAAGCAAGCACCGCAATCGCAAGAGCAGCAGCCACAACAGCCGCAGCCGATCAGCGAATTCAAGAGCACCAGCGGATTCAAGAGAATTTTTTCAGCTTTTTTCTATTCTGCGGAAGGTTTCAAATCGGCTTGGAAAAACGAGCACGCATTCCGCCAGGAACTGATGATCGTCATCCCGGGCATCATCGTCGCCTTGTTGCTGCCGGTGACGCCGCTGCAGAAACTGTTGCTGATCGCGGTACTGGTCTGGATCATCATCATCGAGCTGATCAATTCGGCGATTGAAGCGGTGGTGGACCGGGTCTCGCTGGAACGCAATCCGCTCTCCAAGAACGCCAAGGATTTCGGCAGCGCCGCGGTGTTGCTGACTTGCGTGCTTGCCGTCGCTACCTGGGCTGTGATTCTCTATCCCGTCCTGACTCAAGGCTAAGACTCAAGGCGAAGATTCAATCCATATAAATCTCGCAAAAAAGCTTGTTCGTGCTTCTTTTGCGTGGCCAACTGTTGCTGATGTTTGCACGTTTGTGTATATTTACACTTGTTTGTGCATGATATCGGTCAATATGAACACCATTAATCTCCTTCTCAAAGAGCGCCACGCATTCATCCAGCAACGTCTGCTGGCCGACGGCCGGGTACTGGCGCTGGATCTGGCGCAGCAATTGAACGTCTCGGAAGACACTATCCGGCGCGATCTACGCGACCTCGCCGCAGCCGGCTTGTGCACGCGGGTGTATGGTGGCGCGCTGCCCTTGTCTCCCGCAACGGGCGCGCTGGCCGAACGCCGCGCCCAGGCGCCGCAGCGCAAAGCACTGCTGGCGCAGGCGGCGGTATCGCTGGTGGTCGCCAACAGCGTGCTGTTCATCGACGCCGGTTCGACCAACCTGGCGATCGCCGCAGCTTTGCCGGAACTGCCGCTGACGGTCATCACCAACGCTGCTGCTGTCGCGCTGGCGTTGCAAGAGCGGCCGGCAATCGAATTGATCATGGTCGGCGGCCGGGTCGATCGCCGCACAGGCGCCAACCTGGGCGCCGCCGCGCTGCGCGACGCCGAGCGCATACGGCCTGACATTTTCTTTCTGGGCGGCTGCGGCGTCGATGTCGACGCCGGCGTCACCTGCTTCAACTACGAAGAAGCCGAATTCAAACGCAGCCTGGCAGCCATCAGCAAAGCGGTGCTGGTGGCTGCCACCGGCGAGAAATTCGGCACTGCCGCACCCTATGCTGTGCTGCCAGCCGCCCATCTCACGCATCTGGTATTGGAGCCCGGCACGGATAAAGAGCAGGCCCAGGGTTTTGCGCGCCAAGGCGTGCAATTACTGTACGCAAACGCTGACTGATTTGAAAGCCCAGCCATGAACCATATTGGCCCTAAGCAACGCCGCGCCACCCGTTTGGCCTTCCTGACCGCAGGCCTGGCCATGGCGGCTTGGGCGCCGCTGGTGCCGTATGTGAAAACGCGGCTGGGGCTGGAGGAAGCTGAGCTTGGGCTGCTGCTGTTATGCCTGGGTGTCGGCTCGCTACTCGCCATGCCGCTGACCGGCGTGCTGTCGGCGCGCCTTGGTTGCCGTCGTGTGATCCTGGTTGCCGGCGGCCTGGCTTGTCTGCTGCTGCCTTGCCTGTCGCTGGCCGCCAGTCCGCTGCAACTGGCGCTCGCTCTGTTCATGTTCGGCGCTGCGATCGGCACTCTCGACGTTGCCATGAATATCCAGGCGGTGATGGTGGAAAAAGCCAGCGGCGGCGCGCTCATGTCAGGTTTTCACGGGCTGTTCAGCGTCGGTGGGTTTATCGGCGCCGGCGGCATGGCGTTGCTGCTGTGGAGCGGTTTGAGTCCGTCGTGGGCCAGCCTGGTTGCAGCCGTGATCGTGGCCGCGGTATTGGCGGCGGCCGGCCCGCACTTGTTGCGCGAGCCGGAGCTGGGCGAACGCGGTGCGCTGTTCGTGTTGCCGCATGGCGCAGTGATTTTTATCGGCGTGCTGTGCTTTATCGTATTCCTGGTGGAGGGCGCTATCCTCGACTGGAGCGCCTTGTTCCTGACCGCCACGCGCGGACTGGACGCTAGCCAGGGCGGCCTCGGTTACGCCGCCTTTGCCATCGCCATGACCAGCGGCCGTTTAAGCGGCGATCGCATCGTCAGGCGTTTCGGCGGCAAACGTGTGCTGCTGCTGGGAGGCCTGTGCGCTGCCGGCGGCTTTTTTGTGGCGGTGCTGGCGCCCACTGCCGGCGTGGCTTTGCTAGGTTTTGTGCTGGTCGGCCTGGGCGCATCCAACATCGTGCCCATCCTGTTTACTGCTGCCGGCAACCAGGCGGCGATGCCGGCCAGCCTGGCGATTGCCGCCATCACCACCATCGGTTATGCAGGCATCCTGGCGGGCCCCGCTGTGATCGGTTTTGTGGCGCACGCCAGCAGCTTGAGCGTGGCCTTCGCCGGCTTGGGTTGCGCGCTGCTGCTGGTCGCGGCAAGTGCCCGTCTTGGGGCGTCGGGCAAGGGCAGCGGCATTGCTCGGCGCTGACACTTTCCGACCACTTCGCGGCCAGTTTTAGATTCAGCTTTATGCCAATTCAGCGGGAATAAGCATTTTCCTTATTCATCGCGCCGGTCCATGCATATCTGTTTTCCGCATAAGGAGAGAAGAAAGAATTCGTTTTGTTTTCCAGGCCGCCTCATTAATCTGTATTCCTCAAAACAAAAAACGTTCACAAGGGAAGCAGAACATGTTGAAGAAAATCGTCCGGTCGGGAGTCGCCATAGCCATCGCCTTGCTGGCGCAGAGTGCGCAATTAGTGCATGCGGCGGATTTTTCGCTGCTCAATGTTTCTTACGATCCCACCCGTGAGCTGTATCAAGAGTACAACAAGGCTTTTACCAAATACTGGAAAGAAAAGAGCGGCGACAACCTGACCCTGAAAGCATCGCACGGCGGCTCCGGCAAGCAGGGGCGCTCGGTGATCGATGGCCTGGAAGCGGATGTGGTGACGCTGGCGCTGGCTTACGATATCGATGAGATTTCCGAAAAAGCCAAGCTGCTGCCGGCCGACTGGCAAAAGCGTTTGCCGCATAACAGCACACCCTACACCTCGACCATCGTGCTGCTGGTGCGCAAGGGCAATCCGAAAGGCATCAAGGACTGGGATGATCTGGTCAAGCCCGGCGTGTCAGTGGTCGTCGCCAATCCAAAAACTTCCGGCGGAGCGCGCTGGGCCTATCTGGCAGCCTACGGTTATGCGCTGAAGAAGAACAATAACGACGACACCAAAGCCCGCGATTTCATCTCGCGCCTGTACAAGAATGTACCGGTGCTGGATTCCGGCGCGCGCGGTTCGACCGTCACCTTTGCCGAGCGCGGTGTCGGCGATGTGCTGTTGTCGTGGGAAAACGAAGCCTATCTGGTCGAGGCGGAATTCGGCAAAGGCAAGTTCGATACCGTGTTTCCTTCGCTGAGCATCCTGGCCGAGCCGCCGGTAGCGGTGGTCGACAAGGTGGTCGACAAGCGCGGCACGCGCAAGATTGCGCAAGCCTATCTGGAGTATTTGTACTCGCCGGAAGGCCAGGAAATCGCTGCCCACAACTACTACCGTCCTATCGATCCTAAAGTCGCCGCCAAGTACGCCACCAAGTTTCCAAAGCTAAGTTTGTTTACCATCGACGACACTTTCGGCGGCTGGAAAAATGCGCAGAAAGTCCACTTCAGCGATGGCGGCGTGTTCGACAAGATCTATCAGCCTGGCGTGAAATAAACCGGCTGATCGAAACGATCGTAATGACTCAGCCGCTATGCCTGGCAGGGCGGTTTCAAGATTGCTGCTTCAAGATTGCAGTTTCAAGATTGCTACAGATGACTATTTTGTTACTGGCCGGCAGCCCCTCGGCGCCATCGCGTTCTACTCGTTTATTGCATTTCACAGGTGAAAAACTGGCTTTGTTAGGACATCGTTACAGCAAGATGGATGTACGGGATCTGCCAGGCGATGCGTTGCTGCGGGCCGATTTCAACGACACGTCGATCCAGGCGGCGCTGGCGCAAGTGGCGCAAGCCACGGCGGTAGTGGTGGCGACGCCGGTCTACAAGGCATCGTATAGCGGCGCGCTAAAAGCGTTTCTCGATTTGCTGCCGCAGTTTGGCCTGAGCGGCAAGCTGGTGCTGCCGCTGGCTACCGGTGGCAGCCAGTCGCACATGCTGGCGCTGGACTATGCCTTGCGGCCGGTATTGTCGTCGCTGGCGGCGCGCCATGTACTGCCCAGCATCTATGCGACGGAAGCGCAGGTGCAATGGTCGGAGCAGGAAGGTTTGAGCCTGGATCAGAATATTTTCCAGCGGATTAATGAGGGCGTACAGCAGTTGTCGGATAGCTTGCTGGCACTACGCAAGATCAGCAACAACGATTTCGATCCGATTCCGTTTTCGCAGGTGCGATGTAGTGTGTAAGCAGAAAATCAGCCAAATCAGCTGACTAAATAATTTACCCGTCCAACGTTGTGTAAAAACCGCCGTCACCGGTGGAGGGGATCGTTTTGTCTAAAAATTCAGGAAACCGGCAATGACAGTCTCGACCACAAACAAACACACAAGACGCCAGGTGCTGGCGCTGCTCTCAGCGGTCGCCGCCGGTGCGTTTGCGGTTGGCGTACCGCAGCTGGCGCTAGCGCAGCCTTTGACCGATAAAAATGAACCGGAGCAGATACGCATCGGCTTTCAAAAAAGCGCGGTCAATCTGGTGCTGCTGAAACAGCGTAATACGCTGGAGCAGAGGTTCAAGAACAGCAAGATAGTCTGGCTGGAATTTCCCGCCGGTCCACAGCTGCTGGAAGCCTTGTCTGCCGGTAGTCTGGATTTCGGCATGACTGGCGACAGTCCGCCGGTATTTGCCCAGGCCGCCAACAAGGATTTGCTATACGTCGGCGCTGAGCCGCCCAAACCAGAGAGTTCCGCGTTGCTGGTGCAGCCAACTTCAACGATCAAGACTCTGGCGGATTTGAAAGGCAAGCGGATCGCCTTGCAAAAGGGATCGAGCGCGCATTTCCTGCTGGTGCAAGCGGTGAAGAAAGGCGGTCTGGCCTGGAGCGATATCCAGCCGATCTATCTGGCGCCGGCCGACGCTCGCGCTGCCTTTGAACGCGGCAGCGTCGACGCCTGGGCGATCTGGGATCCGTATTACGGCGCCGCCGAGCTGAGTTTCAAACCGCGCGTCCTGAGTAGCGGGCGGGGTTTGTCCAACAATAATTCCTTTTACCTGGCAGCAAGAAGTTTTGCCGAAAATTATTCTGGCACGGTGCTGAACCTGCTGGATGAACTGAGCAAAGCCGATCGCTACGTGCAGCAAAATCGCCAGCAAGTGGCGCAGCTGATTGCCGATGTCAGCGGCTTGAATCTGGCAACCGTGCATCTGTTCCTGAGCCGCCGCGCCAATCCGTCGCCGACCACGGTGATCAGCCCGGCCATGGTGGCCGACCAGCAGCGGGTCGCCGACAGTTTCAAGGAAATCGGTTTGATTCCACGCGCTATCAAGGTGGCGGACATTGTCTGGTCACCCAGGAATGCGCCGCTGGCGCAGCAATGAAGAACCCAAGCTCAATCAATACAGGAGTCTCATGAACGTTTTCTGGTTTATCCCTACCCACGGCGACAGCCGTTACCTCGGTACCTCTCAGGGCGCGCGGCCGGTCAACTTCGACTACATGAAGCAGATCGCGGTGGCTGCCGACACCCTCGGTTATGACGGTGTCTTGCTGCCGACCGGACGCTCCTGCGAAGACGCCTGGGTGGTCGCATCGAGTTTGCTTGGCTTCACCCAGCGCCTGAAATTCCTGGTGGCGATCCGGCCTGGCTTGAGCACCCCAGGCCTGGCGATCCGCATGGCGTCAACCTTCGACCGGCTGTCGAACGGCCGTTTGCTGATCAATGTGGTGACCGGCGGCGATCAGGCCGAACTGGAAGCGGACGGCTTGTTTGCCGAGCATGCCGAGCGCTATGAAATTTCCTCGGAGTTCCTGAAGGTGTGGCGCGCCGCCCTGTCAGGCGAAGGCGGCGATGGCGGCTACAACTTCATCGGCAAACACATCAAGGTCAAGGGCGCTAAAACCCTTTACCCGCCGGTGCAGAAGCCGTATCCGCCTTTATATTTCGGCGGCTCATCGGAACCGGCGCATGAACTGGCGGCGGAACAGGTCGATGTCTATCTGACGTGGGGCGAACCGCCGGCCGCGGTCGCTGAAAAGATTGCCGATATCCGCGCCCGTGCTGCTAAACATGGCCGCAGTGTGCGCTTCGGAATCCGCTTGCACGTGATCGTGCGTGAAACCAATCAGGCGGCATGGGCTGCAGCCGAGGATTTGATCAGCCATGTCGATGACGAGGTGATTGCTCGGGCGCAGGCCGCATTTTCCAAGATGGATTCGGAAGGGCAGCGGCGCATGGCGGCCTTGCACGGCGGCCGCCGCGACAAGCTGGAAGTGTCGCCCAATCTGTGGGCCGGGGTTGGCCTGGTGCGCGGCGGCGCTGGCACGGCGCTGGTCGGCGATCCTGAAACGGTGGCTGAGCGGATGCAGGAATACGCCGCATTGGGGATAGATACATTCATCCTTTCCGGCTATCCGCATCTGGAAGAGTCTTACCGTTTTGCCGAGCTGGTTTTCCCGTTGCTGGGCAAAGGACGCGCAGCGTCCGGTCAGCCAGCGTTGACAGGACCATTCGGTGAAGTGATCGCCAACGGCTTGCTGCCGAAGGCGTCGCAAAGTTGAAGGAGGCAAGATGAACGCAATCAGTACAACAGCGGAAGCACCCGCATCGCTGCGCCGGCCGCGAACCGGCACCGGAACAGCGCGCAAAGGTAACGCGACAAAGATCTGGCAAGACCGCCTGTTGCCCTGGCTGCTGCCGGTGGCCTTGATCCTGGCTTGGGAGTTCGCCGCGAAAGTCGGCTGGCTGTCGAGCCGGATCTTGCCGGAACCGTGGGCGGTGGCGCGTGCTGCCTGGTCGTTGGCCTTATCCGGTGAATTGTGGACCCATGTGCGAATCAGCGCCTGGCGCGCAATTTCCGGTTTTGCTGTCGGTGGCGGCCTGGGTTTGTTGCTGGGTTTGCTGACCGGGACTTTCAAGCAGGCCGAAACCCTACTCGACACCAGCATCCAGATGATCCGCAACATTCCGGCGCTGGCCTTGATTCCGCTGGTGATCCTGTGGTTCGGTATCGATGAATCGTCGAAGCTGTTTTTGGTGTCGATAGGGGTGTTTTTCCCGGTGTACCTGAATACCTTCCACGGCATTCGTTCGGTCGACAAGGGGTTGATCGAGATGGCCAAGAGTTACGGCTTGTCCGGATGGCCCTTGTATCGCGATGTGATCTTGCCGGGCGCCTTGCCATCGATATTGGTAGGAGTGCGTTTCGCACTGGGTCTGGTGTGGGTCTTGCTGATTGTCGCCGAGACCATTTCGGCGCAAGCGGGCATCGGTTACATGACCATGAATGCGCGTGAGTTCCTGCAAACCGATGTGGTGCTGGTAGGGATCTTGTTATACGCCTTGCTCGGCAAACTGGCGGATATCCTGGCGCGCGCCTTGGAACGTTACTGGCTGCGCTGGCATCCCGGTTACCAGTGAGTGTGTTGTGTCGCAAAGTTAACCAAGATGGAAGCAAAGATGCAAATTGATCCTGTTGAAAATGCCGAAATAGAAACCGCCGCCAAGCTAGGCGCCGGCCGTGGTGTCGGCGTCCGGGTGCGCTCGGTGTCGAAATCGTATGGCGGTCGGGAAGTGCTGAAGACGCTCAACGTCGAAATCGCCGCTGGTGAATTCGTCGCCATCGTCGGCCGCAGCGGTTGCGGCAAGAGCACTCTGCTGCGCCTGATCGCCGGGCTGGAACAGCCGAGCAACGGCAATCTCTACTTTGGCGCCGGCGATGTCAAGCCGGAGATTCAGCCGGAGATCCGCATCATGTTTCAGGACTCGCGCCTGTTGCCGTGGAAGCGGGTGTTGAACAATGTCGGCCTGGGTTTGCCACGCGCCTCGCTGGCTTCGGCCAAAGCCTTGGCGCAGGTCGGCCTGGAAGAGCGCGCTCACGAATGGCCGGCGGTGCTGTCCGGCGGCCAGCGGCAGCGGGTGGCGCTGGCGCGAGCGCTGGTGCATGACCCGGAACTGCTGTTGCTGGACGAACCGCTGGGTGCACTGGACGCCTTGACCCGTATCGAAATGCAGCAACTGATCGAATCGTTATGGAAAGAACGCGGCTTCACCGCCGTGCTGGTGACGCATGACGTGCAAGAGGCGATTGCCCTGGCCGACCGCGTGCTGTTGATCGAAGACGGTGAAATCACGCTGGATGAACGGATCAGCCTGGCCCGTCCGCGGGCCCGCGGCAACCTGGCTTTTGCGCAGCTGGAAGAACGGATTCTGGCGCGCGTATTGAAACACCCTGCAGCACAGCTTGATTCGGCGCTGGGCGATGTGTCGCTGCAGCGCACGGTCAGCCAGGTTGGCTGGGCTATCTGATTAAGATGTAATTTTGAAGCAATTTTTAATGTAACCGTATGACCAAAGGAGAAACCATGAGCATCCAGGCAATTAACGTCCGCAACCAGTTCCGCGGCAAGATCAAGGCTATCATCGAAGGCAGCGTGGTGTCGGAAGTCGATGTCGAGACTCCGGCCGGCATCGTCACTTCGGTGATTACTACCCGTTCGGTCAAGGACCTGGGGTTGGTCATCGGCACCGAAGTGGTGGCGCTGGTAAAGGCGACCGAAGTCTCGATCGCCAAGATCTGATCGCCATCTGTTTTTGTATTGACCATATCGAGATCAGCCATGTCCTTTCCCGCTCTGGAGCAGTATCTGGCACGTTTGAATGGCGCCAAGGGTGACACAACCCCAGACCAGACCCGCAGCGATTGCCGGGTCTGGCTGGATGGCGAGGGGCGTGCTCAGGGGCGTTATTTCAATACCACCCTGACCAGTGTATTCCAGCCCTTGCGCCGGATCGAGGTTGGTGCTGGCAAGGGCGCCATCATCGGCCATGAAGGTTTTGCCCATAGTTATTCGGCCAACGACAACGGCTTGTATCTATGGAAACTGCTGGACCATGCGGCCAGCGACGACGAGTCGATCGAACTCGATCGTCTGTGCCGCATGCTGCACTCGATCAATTTCTATCGGCAGGCAGAGGCGCTCGCCGGTGATCTGTACCTGAGCGTGCATGCACGTTTGCTGGCGGCGGTCGACAGCAATCACGGCATGGCGTTCCGGCGTATCCTGAACTTGCTCGGTTTGCCGCATGACCGGATCGTGCTGCAACTGCCGACCATTACTGAAAACCAGGGCTGGCTGCTGAACTATGTGCTGGATAACTACCGGCGCAATCATTTCCGGCTGGCGGTGAATGCAGACGATGTGGCGCAAGCCGCGAATCTGCTGGAACGGGTCAGGCCGGATGTGATCAAGATCGACGCCCGCGGCGTCACCCACGACGAACAGACCGCACGTTTGCTGGAAGACTGCGCCAAGCGCGAGATCCAGGTGATTTTCAAACGCCTGGAAAAAGCACGCGATCTGGAAGTGTTGCAGCAACTGGCAAGAATCGCCGCATCGCCTTTGCATGCACAGGGGTTTCTGTGGGATCTGCCGCAAGCGGCGTTGCATGCGTTTGCCGCTGCCACGTCGCTGCAAGACAGTATTTCGATCGCAGCGCTTGATACCGGAGCAGATTGATCATGGCAACGCTGTCATCGTTTCGTGTGCTGGTAGTGCCCGGGCTGTACAACAGCAGCCCGCTGCATTGGCAATCGCGATGGCAGCGGCTGTATCCCAGCTTCGAACGGGTTGAGCAAGCGCAGTGGGATGCGCCGCTGCTGGAAGTCTGGTCGGAACGCTTGCAGCAGCAACTGCGGCAGTCGGAGCAGCCGACTCTGGCGGTAGCGCACAGTTTCGGCTGCCTGACCACGGTGCATAGCGGGTTGAGCGAGATCCCGAATCTGGCAGGGGCTTTATTGGTGGCGCCGGCCGATCCGGATAAATTCGATGTCAGCGCGGCAGTAAACGGACGCCTGCCGCTGCCGTCGATTGTGGTTGGCAGCCTCAACGATCCGTGGATGGAAAGCCGGCGCGCCCGTCACTGGTCGCAAATCTGGGGAGCGCAATACATCGATGCCGGGGCACTTGGGCATATCAACGCCGAATCCAATCTTGGCGATTGGCTGTATGGCCAGTCCTTATTGCAACGCCTGGTGACGTTGGCTAGCGAGCATTTGCAGGAAACCGATACTGCGCGTCCCGCGGCCACTCGCTAACCGATCTTCTTAGGCAAACTTGCCGATCTGCCTGACCACCGCATCGCGCACCGAACCGCTCACCACAAACGATTGCGCCACCGCGATATCGTTGTGGAACCAGCGATCGCCTTCCAGGCAAGCCGGAATCTGCCGGCGGATTTCCTGATACGCCGCCTGCGTACCCTGGCCCAGCACAAAACCCGGCAGCAAATCTTCCGTCATGGTCAAGGCCTGCGCCGCCAGCAGCATCTCA
>NZ_DATMRK010000083.1:0-60657 GCF_035566375.1 Collimonas sp. | reverse complement strand
GCGGGCACTGCCATTGGCCAGGTTCGGGTTGCCTTCGACGTAGCCGCCCAGTTGCGTTGCGGTGATGGTGCGGGCGTTGTTCAGGATGACGCCGTTGCTATCGACGTTGTACTGCTCGTAGCGATTGTGGCTGACGCCTGCTGCATTGGGCGTAACAATCTGCACCAGCGGCCGGCCATTCGCGCTTCTATCGATAGTGGGACCCGAGCCGCCATTCTTGTACGCCACCATTTGCGCTTGTACTACGGTGACGCCACCGAACAGCATCGCCACCAGCAGGCCGAGTGTGGCAAAGCGCAGCAGCGGTACGGCTTGGCTACCGCTGCTGCTGGTGCCTGCAGCGGCTTTACCGTGGCTGGAAACATTCTCTGCGACCGCCATCAACATGCTGCGGCTTTTATTGAAGATGACACGATAGGCTTGCTGGTTCATATGGCTAATCTCGGCTGAAGAAAATTGCTGTATCGGAGAGCATCGCAAACGGCATCAGTCGTTTGCGATGCAAGAGTGCAGTGCAGCGGCGTTTATTGTTTACGTAGCGCAAAGGAAATCATTTGGTTGGCCCGCTGATAGCTACCCAATCCCTTTAAAAAGCCACCATAGATAAAAATGCCCCCCATCTCTTCCGCGTTGCTACCAAAAAATCGGAGCAGGGGGAGCGTGCTGCCACCCACCAGCCCTAATTCAGTGCTCTCCTCAGGAAAGCTGCGGTTGTTGTTTAACTGGGCGTAAGTGACGTCGGTAAACGTGATCGTGCTGAGGAATTTTCCGGGGTCTATCGCTAGCGGAGCGCCGCTACTTTCGATCAGAACCGGATTGGCGCCAACAGTAATGGTTATTTTTTTATTGGCGTAATCGACCTTGGCCACCACATCCGACGAATACAAGCCAGTTCCCCCAGCGATCCAGCCAGGCTGAGGAACAGGATCGGTATCGACAAAAATTTTCTGGAAGGCCTTACCTGTATACGTTGCGGCGCCAGAGGCCGGCCAAGTCAATCCAGCGAGATCGGTTTGATAGCCGGCCAGGGCGAATTCGTACTGGCGTGTATCGTCGGTATTGCGCACAAAAATGTTCTGCACCATCTTGTTTGCATTCGGCGTCAGTATCATGATGTTTTTGTTGGCGGTGGCGATGGAAAAGACATGGCTGGCGATCACGCTGCCGCCTGGCAAACCCGAGGGAAATGTAAAGTTAGAGGCAGGAGGCTGCCCAGCGATGGTTTGCTGCACGAACGTGATGTTGGCGGCGGCGTCAATGGTTGCGCCCTGGTCGATCCCGGTGTCCTCTCCTTTGCCTGCAGTGAATCCGAAGTTCATGCGTCTGAAGGTGACGTTGCTAGCTGGCGGCGTCACCACAGCATCAGGCGTGGCTATTGCCTGCTCGCCGCTGGCGCTACCACCGCCACCACAGGCGCTTAAGGTTGTCAGCAGCATCAGGCCGGCGATGTTGGTCAGGCGGAATAGCGGTTTGTTTATCAAGGTTGTGTTCATTGTTCATCTCCATTTTGTTGTGATTAATATTGATAAGTCAGGTTGAAGCCAACAGCAGGTGCGGCCGTGCGAAAGCCTTGCGGCTTATACAGTGACCAGCTTGAAAAAACGTCGTAAGTCATTCCAAAAAAGTCGCCGCGTACACCAACCGCAGCGCCGGCCAGTTTGTTACCGATCAAATCCTGCACGCTGGGGCCGTAGACCTGGCCGTAGTCGAGGCCGATGTACGCCGATTGACCGCTTTGCGCCAAGGACATGGCGAGTTCATGACGCGTGAAGAAACCGCGCTCGGCGGTCAGGGTCAATTCGCCGTCAAAACCACGCACGGTGTAGCGGCCGCCGATGCTGAATTGATCGGTAAGATGCAAACGCGAGCGAGTAGTCTGGCCGCGCAGAGTGCCGATGTAAGTCAGCGGCTGGTCGATGATCTTGAACGGCACGGCCAGGGTGGCGTCGATGCTTTGCAGGGTGTAACGGAAAGTCGGGTCATCGGTGGATCGGGTGGCGCGGTCACCTTGGCCGTTGAACCAGGAAACACCCCAGCGGTTGGCTAGCGTGAGATCCAGTTGCGCAGCGCCGAAATAATGTTTGTGCACCCAGGCCAGTTCGGCGAAGGTGGTGTTGCGCTGATTGGCGACGATTTCTGCGTCATCGACGAAGGCTTTGCTCCAGCGTTTGCCGACCTTGAATTGCCAGCTGTTCTTTTGCGCTTCGTCGCGCTGGAATAATTGCGCGACTTTGAATTCCAGATTGCGTGACTTGCCGCTGGAAACGAAGGTTTGATTGTTGCCGGCGATTTTCTGGTGGTAATCGTAGCTGCCGCCGGATACGGCAAGGTTCCAGTAACCGGCTGGAATCGCATAGTAGATATTATTGCCGCTGGTGCCACGCTGGCCGGCTTTGCGGTCGGCGTCGGTGCTGAGGCCGATGTTGAACAGGTCGTTCAAGCCAAGCGGATTCTCGATAGCTAAATTAATTCCAGCCTGTAGCTTGCCGGTGCCTTTGGCGCCGCTATCGTCGAGCGTGCCGCTCAATTTCCACGGTTTGCCGCGCTTGACGTCAATCACCACATCGCTCGCGCCGGGAGCATCGGTGGGGACGATTTGCATGTCGACATCCTGGCTTGGGAGGCGCTTCATCTGCTCCAGCCCTTGTTCCAGATTGCGCAGGTTGAGCAACTGATCGGAGCCGGTCGGGAAGGCGTTTTTCCACGTGCCATAAAGAGCCGGATCGCTAAAGCGAATCGCGCGGATCACGCCGGGCACTAGCGTCAACTTCAGCGTGCCGCTGGCCAGATCCTGCTCGCCGATGCCGACGCGGGTGGTGCTGTAGCCCTGACTCAGGATCAGCGCGCTCAGGCGTTTGACTATCAGGTTCAGGCCGTCTTTGCCGATACAGGCGCCGGTGTATTGATTTAAATAGTCTTGGGCGAAGCGGAAGGGATCGTGTGGTAAATCGCTGGCGCCGGCCAGGCGGCTGGCGGGCGAAAGCTGTGACGGCAGGTCGAGGACAAACCGGTTGATGGCAAAACAGAGAGGTTCGGCCGGTAGGAGCAGCGTATCCGCCGCTTCCACCGGCGGCGGGCCTTGCAGGTCGACATTCGGCGCTTGCAATTGCTGCTGGCGTTGTTGCGCTTCGGCCTGGCTGCGGCGGCGTTGTTCTTCGCTGGCGGGCGTTTGGATTGTTTGGGCGTTGGCGACAAAGCTGCTGCTTGCCATTAGCAGCGCCAGCCCCAGGCTCGTTGCCGCGCTCGTTGCAATTGTCAGCGGATTTCCGCTAACCCCGGCCCATGCAGCAAGCTTTCCCATTTGGTGCTTTCTTTGTAAAGAGACAACTTGCGACTTTACAAAGCGGGACTTTATTTAGATATAAGAATTGTCTTGTTCTTTATTGGTTTGTAATGCTTCACAAATTGTCGAAGATTTATGAATGTTATTTAATGGAGTTGTTCGGAAGGATCTGACGCGGCATGCACAGTTGTTCGATTGCATGCTGCGATCAGATTGAAAAATCTCAAACTTACAGCTCAGATTGCTCCGGACAGCAAATAACCACCGACCGCAGCAATCGCAAGACCGCCCACTCGTACCGCTTGCGCCGCCATTTTCTGGCCGGCCACCAAGCCAATCGCCAGACCGGCCAAATGCAACAGCGCCGTCGCCGCCACAAAACCAACGCCATACCAAAGTGCCGAAGCACCGTGCGGCAATTCACTGCCGTGTGCGTAACCATGAAATAGCGCAAACACTGACACCACTGCAGCGCTGGCCCAGACTGGCATGCGGATGGCGAAGGCGATCAGCAAGCCAAGCACGGCGACTGACGCCGCAATGCCGGTTTCGACGCCGGGCAATTGCAGGCCGGCAAGCGCCAGCAGTGCGCCCAGCACCATCGTTAACGGAAACACCAACGGTAGTACCCATAGTGCTGAGCGCTTGTTTTGCGCCGCCCACAAGCCGACCGCCAGCATCGCCAGCAAGTGATCGATGCCGGAGAAGGGGTGGATGAAACCGTCGTTGAAGCCGAACGCGTCGGGGTGGCCGGGGTGGGCGAAGGCGGAGCCGATGCCGAGGGCGGCGATGGCTAGTGCGCTGAGGCGGCCGTAGATTTTGGCTGATGAGTGGGGCATGTTATGAGACTCCTTGGTAAGAGAGATGGATGTTGTTTGTAAGTGAAAATTTAAAAATCACCGTCATTCATGACGCCGCCACGGCAAGAGTCATCTGGGGTCAGAGTCATCTGGGGTCAGAGTCAACTTTCGCAGAGCTTCATCGCGAAACTTGACTCTGACCCCACATGACGGATTCGGAGAAAGGCAGAGCGCGTTGCGCGGTTTTGTTCTTTTTAACGATGAGTCAGTACTCCGTGGCCCGCTAAGTGGGGTCAGAGTGAAGTTTCTGCAAAAAGCGCGCAGAAAGTTCACTCTGACCCCAGTTAGCTGCGTTTGTTAAGTGCACCTTATTTGGGTTGATCCAGCAATCCTTGCTGACGAATAAAAGCGATCACTTGTTCAACTCCGTCGCCGCTGCGCAGGTTGGTGAAGATGAACGGTCGCTCGCCGCGCATCTTTTTTGCGTCGTGCGCCATCACATCGAGGTTGGCGCCGACATACGGCGCGAGGTCGGTCTTGTTGATGATCAGCAGGTCGGAGCGGGTGATGCCGGGGCCGCCTTTGCGTGGAATTTTTTCACCGCCGGCGACGTCGATGACATAGATGGTCAAATCCGACAGTTCGGGACTGAAGGTGGCTGCCAGGTTGTCGCCGCCGGATTCCAGCAGGATCAGATCGAGGTTGGGGAAATCGGCGCTCATGCGGGAAATCGCTTCCAGGTTGATCGATGCATCTTCTCGTATCGCAGTGTGCGGGCAGCCGCCGGTTTCCACTCCCATCAGGCGCTCGGCCGGCAGGGCGTTGGCGCGCAGCAGGATTTCCATGTCTTCCTTGGTGTAGATGTCGTTGGTGATGACCGCCATGTCGTAGTGGTCGCGCATGCCTTTGCATAGCATTTCGCACAGGGCGGTCTTGCCGGAGCCGACCGGGCCGCCGATGCCGACGCGGAGTGGGTTGGATGTTGAGGAAGTGCTCATTTTGAAATCCGATTAAATAGTGAATGTTCTGTTTCAGGAGCGATACAGGCGGCTGTATTGTTCTTCGTGCTGCATCGACAATAACGATAAGCCGGGTGACCAGTTAGAGAGTTCATGGTCGGCCAGGCTTTGCGCACGCTCTGCAGCCAGTTGCAATTCCGCTTGCAGGGACAACAGCAAGCGCTGGCCAGCAACCTGGCCCAGCGGTATTGATTTGACGCATACCAGCACCTGGTTCTCGGCCCAGGAAAACAGCATGCCCAGCAACGCCGCTTCATGTGGCACTTGCAGCGCCACCGCAGCGTAGGCGTAAGCGGTGGGCAGAGGCAGTTCCGGCATTGCTTGCAGGATCGCCAGCAATGCGGCGTCGCCGATCTGCAATTCGAGCGCCAGCTTGCCTAGCGAGTAGCCCATCTGTATGGTCTCGGCGCGGAACTCGGCGGTGTCACGGGCTGCGATGAAGCGTTCAGTCCACAATTCAACCGCAGCGCCGTCACGGCTTTCGAAGGCTTGCAACAGCCGCCATAAAACCGGTGCTTCAAACAGCGTTACCACTTGCTGCAAATGATCGCAGATCCAGTTGCGTGCAGAGTCCGGATCTTTGACCCAACCCTTGTCGATAGCCGATTCCAAGCCTTGCGAATAGCTGTAAGCGCCGATAGGCAGCGACGGGCTGGCTAGTTGCAGCAGATGGAGTAGCGCAGTCGCATGCATATCGTTGATCAAGCTCAATCGGCGCTCTGGTCGCCGGGCCTGTGGATTTTCTGGCGCAGCGGCACCGGCGCCAGCAAGCCGTGATGGTCATCGCCGTGGTGGTGATGGCCTCCGCCATATGCGCCGGATTCCGGTTCGAACGCCGCCAGTTCTTCGATCACCGTGGCCTGCAAACCTTCCAGCATTTCGCGCAGCACCGTATCCTTGCGTATCCGTAAAAAACCATCGCCGACATGCGCTTGCGTGTGCCGGTTCCCCAGGTGAAAAGCACAGCGCAGCAGGGCGTGCGGCGTGGCGCATTCGATGCGGTAAGTGGCTTCGGCGGCGGCCAGTATCTTGATCACCCGTTCCTGGCCGCTATCGTCGCTGCCCTTGATCAGATCGCCATGACGCAGCACGGTACCGCGTACCGTGAACACGCCCACTTCTTCGCCCGTGGTCAGCGCCGCGCGCAAGCGGCTTTTTTCACGCAGCTCGTACGGCAGGATCAGTTCGCCGTGCACCAGGTCGGCATGTTCTACTTTTGTGTTGAGAATTAACATCTTGCTCTCATTAAAATACGATCAGAATAAAAAGTAACGCTGCGCCATCGGCAATATGCTGGCCGGTTCGCACACCAGCAGTTCGCCGTCGGCACGCACTTCATAGGTTTCCGGATTGACTTCCATATGCGGCGTGGCGCCGTTGTGGATCATGTGATGCTTACGCAAATGGCGCACGTCCTTGATCGCCACTACCGGTTTGTTCAGTTTCAGGCGCTCGCCGATGCCATCGTCATACGCGGCTTGCGAAACGAAGGTGAGCGAAGTCTTGAGGCCGCCGCCGTAGGCGCCGAACATCATGCGGTAATGCACCGGTTGCGGCGTCGGGATCGAGGCGTTCGGATCGCCCATCTGCGCTGCGGCGATCATGCCGCTCTTCAAAATGGTGGAGGGCTTGACGCCGAAGAAAGCCGGTTTCCACAAGACCAGGTCGGCGATCTTGCCGACTTCAATCGAGCCGACTACATGCGAGATGCCGTGGGTAATCGCCGGATTGATGGTGTACTTGGCGATGTAGCGCTTGACCCGGAAATTGTCAGCCTTACTACCGTTGCTGCTATCCTCGGCCAGCGCGCCCCGCTGAATTTTCATCTTGTGCGCGGTTTGCCAGGTGCGCATGATGACTTCACCGACCCGCCCCATGGCTTGCGAATCGGAGGACATCATGCTGATGGCGCCGATGTCATGCAGGATATCTTCGGCCGCAATCGTCTCGCGCCGGATGCGCGATTCGGCGAACGCCACATCTTCCGCAATGGCTGAATCCAGGTGATGGCAGACCATCAGCATGTCGAGATGCTCGTCCAGGGTATTGACGGTAAACGGCCGGGTCGGATTGGTGGAAGAGGGCAGCACATTGCTGTTGCCGACTGCCGCGATGATGTCCGGCGCATGGCCGCCGCCGGCGCCTTCGGTATGGAAGGTATGGATGGTGCGATCCTTGAACGCCGCCAGCGTGTGCTCCAGGAAACCGCCTTCGTTGAGCGTATCGCTATGGATCGCCACCTGCACGTCCATGCGGTCGGCCACGCTAAGGCAATTGTCGATGGCCGCTGGGGTGGAGCCCCAGTCTTCATGCAGCTTGAGGCCGATGGCGCCGGCTCGCACCTGCTCTTCCAGCGGCCCCGGCAGGCTGATATTGCCCTTGCCGAGGAAGCCAAGGTTCATCGGGAAAGCATCGGCCGCCGACAGCATCGCATGCAGATGCCAGGGGCCAGGCGTGCAAGTGGTGGCGGCGGTGCCTGCCGCCGGGCCGGTGCCGCCGCCGAGCATGGTGGTGACGCCGCTCATCAAGGCTTCTTCCATTTGCTGCGGGCAGATGAAATGGATGTGCGAATCGATGCCGCCGGCAGTGACGATCTTGCCTTCGCCGGCGATAATCTCGGTAGCGCCGCCGATGATCATGGTCACATCCGGCTGGATATCCGGATTGCCGGCCTTGCCGATGGCGGCGATCTTGCCGCCCTTGATGCCGATGTCGGCCTTGACGATGCCCCAGTGGTCGATGATCACAGCGTTGGTGATCACGGTATCCATTACATCCTTGTGCATCCGTTGCGACTGGCCCATGCCGTCGCGGATCACTTTGCCGCCGCCGAATTTCACTTCTTCGCCGTAGGTGGCGTAATCCTTTTCGATTTCGATGAAGAGCTCGGTGTCAGCCAGGCGGATGCGGTCGCCGGTGGTGGGGCCGAATATTTCGGCATAGGCTTGGCGCGTGATTTTGCTCATGATTTTGCTCGTTTCGTCAATGCACCCATGACCTTGCCGTTGAAGCCGTAGACGATGCGGTCGCCGGCCAGTTCCACCAGCTCCACCGTGCGTTTCTGGCCCGGTTCGAAGCGGACCGCGGTGCCGGCTGTAATGTTGAGCCGCATGCCGTAGGCGTCCTCGCGCTCGAACTGCAAGGCTGGGTTGACTTCGTAAAAATGAAAGTGCGAGCCGATCTGGATCGGCCGGTCGCCGCTGTTGGCGACGCTGACAGTACAGCATCTGCGGCCGACATTGAGTTCGATCTCGCCGGCCTGGATCAGCATTTCTCCTGGGATCATGGGGTGCTCCAGTCTATGGCTATGGAATAGGGTGGTGGACAGTGACCAGCTTGCTGCCGTCGGGGAAGGTGGCTTCGACCTGGATATCGGGAATCATTTCAGCGATGCCGTCCATCACATCGGCGCGGGTCAGGATCTTGCTGCCATAGGACATAAGCTCGGCGACACTCTTGCCGTCGCGCGCGCCTTCCATGATGGCGGCGCTGATCAAGGCTACCGCTTCCGGGTAGTTCAGCTTCAAGCCACGCGCCAGGCGCCGCTCTGCCAGCAGGGCGGCGGTGAAGATCAGCAGTTTATCTTTCTCTCTTGGCGTCAGATCCATAGGATGTTTCTTTCTTTTTTATGACGATGGTGTGGTGTTTTAACATAGGCGGAAAGCGCGCCATATCAGGTGTTCCAGATACGTGGTATTAGCGCTTCATGACCCAACAGCTGTGGCCGGATCAACTGCCAGGCCTGCATCATCCAGCGCCGCGCCAGTTCGCTGGAATGCCCCAGGTGGCGCAGTACCAGTACTGATTTCGTCTGGCTGACGCCAACGCTGGCCTGGCCGCTCGTCAGCTGGTTTGCAGCTTCGCGCAGTTGTTGTACGAAGCTCCCAGAGAACGTGCCGGAATGCGGTTTGCCGGCCACAATCAAGGTGGCGCAAACGGTGCAGGCCGCCAAGCCCAGATGGCTGCGCATGGCCGCGTCGCCGCCATTCAGCACACCCTGTTCAAACCATAACAACTTGCCGTCGCGACGGATGCTGATCTGTTGCGAGATGCGGCCGCCATTGAATGCTTCGCCCGATGCGGTGCGGCCAAAGCACAAAATCTCGCCGCCGATATATCGGGCGTCGCCTTGCAGCTCCACCTGATGCTCCAGCGCCACCTCGGCCTGGTCGAAAAAAATGGTCTCTTGCGGCAGCCATTCCAGGGTCGCCGAATCGGCAATCTTCAGCCTTACTTGCTGTTGCGAAAGCTTGCCGTTGGCCTGATACCACTTGGCTGCGCCTGGCGTAGTGAGAAAGGCATGGGCGCGCTCGCCGACGCTGGTCTTGATGGTCAGCTGATCGCCGCCGACCACGCCGCCGGGCGGGTGAACGATGATGGCGTGACAGATCGACGGGTGTTCCGGATAGAGCGCCTTCTGTACCCGCAAGGGGCCGTAGTGGGCACGATCCAGCAGGCGCGTAGTGCCTTGGTCGTCAGCAAACGCCAAAGACAGCCAGGCCTGGTTGTCAGCCCCCCGGGTTGGCGCAGCAATAGTGGAAATGGCAACAAGATCGGCTGTCGGCAACGGAGGTGGGGCGGTGAAATTATCCATGCGAAACTATACCGCCAAGTGCCGTTTCACGCTTTCGTCATCCATGTTTGCCTGGCTGCCGGCGGCAACCACTTCACCGCGCGACAGCACCACAAAGTTATCTGCCAGGTCACGCGCAAAATCGAAATATTGTTCGCACAGCAGAATGCCGATGTCGCCGCGCTCGCGCAACAAGCGGATCACGCGTCCGATATCCTTGATGATAGAGGGCTGGATGCCTTCGGTCGGCTCGTCCAGGATGATCAGCTTCGGTTCCGCCAGCAAGGCGCGCGCAATCGCCAGCTGCTGCTGCTGACCGCCGGACAGATCGCCGCCGCGCCGCTGCAGCATTTCCTTCAGCACCGGGAACAGTTCGTAGACTTCATCCTTGATCAGCAAGGCCTTCTTGCCTGACTTGGTGGCCATGCCCATCAACAGATTCTCTTCCACCGACAAGCGGGCGAAAATTTCACGCCCCTGCGGCACATAGGCGATCCCGAGCGCGGCGCGCTGGTGCGGCTTCAGGCTGGTGATGTCGCGTCCTTCCAGCAGCACCTTGCCGCTGGCGCTGGGCAGCACGCCCATCAGGCATTTCAGCAAGGTGGTTTTACCGACGCCGTTGCGGCCCAGCAAAGCCAGGCACTTGCCCTTTTCCAGGGACAGCGAGATACCGCGCAGGGTATGCGAGGAGCCGTAGTACTGATTCAGTTGTTCAACGTTTAACATGTTCTTTTAACGTCCGAGATAGACTTCAATCACACGTTCGTCGGCTTGCACTTCGGACATCTTGCCGGCCGCCAGCACCGCGCCTTCGTGCAGCACCGTAACCTTGCCCTCCTGGGCGATTTCGGCGACAAAACCCATGTCGTGTTCGACCACCATGATCGAATGCTTGCCGCGCAATTCATTGAGCAGCTCGGCAGTGCGCGCGGTTTCCGCATCCGACATGCCGGCCACCGGCTCATCCAGCAACAGCAGCTGCGGCTCCTGCATCAGCAGCATGCCGATCTCCAGCCATTGCTTCTGGCCGTGCGACAGCAAACCGGCCAGCCGTCGTTCGTTGCCGTTGAGGCGGATCAGCTTGAGGCAGGCGTCGATCTTGTCGATTTGTTCCGAACTGAGCCGGGAAAACAAGGTGGTCTTGACGCGTTTGTCCATCTTCAGCGCCAGCTCAAGATTCTCGAACACGGTGTGTTGTTCGAATACCGTCGGCCGCTGGAACTTGCGGCCGATGCCGGCGTGGGCGATGTCGTACTCGGTCAGCTTGGTCAGGTCTATGCTTTGGCCGAAGAAGGCGGTGCCGGCCGTGGGCCGGGTCTTGCCGGTGATGACATCCATCATGGTGGTTTTGCCGGCGCCGTTGGGGCCGATGATGCAACGCAGCTCGCCCACCGAAATGTCGAGGCTCAGATTGTTCAGCGCCTTGAAACCATCGAAGGAGACTGTGATGTTTTCCAGGTAAAGGATGGCGCCGTGCGTGGTGTCGACGCCTTCCGGTTTGATCCGCGCATACGAGGTGCCGTAGTCGGCATGGCGGGTATTGTCGACCGTGTCGGATGGCTGCGCCGGGTTATAAATCTGGCTAAAGCGTTGACTCATACTGCCTCCTTGCTGCTTTTCAGTTCACCTTTGGATTTGCTCTTTAATTTTTCAGCCAGCCCGAGAATGCCTTGCGGCATGAACAGCGTTACCAGGATGAAAATCAAGCCCAATGCGTATAGCCACAAATCGGGAAAGGCGCCGGTGAACCAGCTTTTCAAGCCGTTCACCGAGAAGGCGCCGATGATCGGCCCCAGCAGCGAACCGCGGCCGCCGACCGCGGCCCAGATCACCATCTCGATCGAGTTCGCGGGCGACATCTCGGAAGGATTGATGATGCCGACTTGCGGCACATACAGAGCGCCGGCAATGCCGCACAACACCGCCGATAAAGTCCATACAAACAGTTTGAACCAGAGCGGGTTATAGCCGATGAACATCAGGCGCGATTCAGAGTCGCGCACCGCCTGCAGCACACGCCCTAGTTTGGATGTGACGATCCAGCGGCACAGCAGCAAGGCGCCCAGCAGGAAAGCCAGCGTGATCAGGTACAGCACCGCCTTGGTCGACGGCGCCGTGATCGAATAACCCAGGATGCGCTTGAAATCGGTGAAGCCGTTGTTGCCGCCGAAGCCGGTGTTGTTGCGGAAAAACAGCAGCATGAAGGCGAAGGTCATGGCTTGCGTGATGATCGAGAAATACACGCCTTTGATGCGCGAGCGGAAGGCGAAATAACCGAACACAAAAGCCAGCACGCCCGGCACCAGCACCACCAGCGCCATGCAGTACCAGAAATTGTCGGTCAGCGACCAGAACCAGGGATAGGTTTTCCAGTCGAGGAACACCATGAAATCCGGCAGCGTGCTTTGATACACGCCGTCGCGGCCGATCGCCCGCATCAGGTACATGCCGTGGGCATAGCCGCCCAGCGCGAAGAATACGCCGTGGCCGAGCGACAGGATGCCGGTATAGCCCCACACCAGATCGAGCGCCAGCGCCGCCATCGCATAACACATGAACTTGCCGACCAAGGCTACCGTGTAACTGGAAATGTGCAATACGTGGCCGGCAGGGAAGGCCAGGTTGAGCAGCGGCAGCAGCGCCAGGATCAGGCTGCAAACGATAATCCCGCTCCACGCCGGACGCGAGAACAGCGGTGTCTTGGCGACGGCGATTTGCCGGGAGATATTTTGCGCAATATGCTGAGACGCCGTTTTCATTCGACACTCCTGCCTTTCAGTGCAAACAGGCCTTGCGGACGTTTTTGAATGAAGACGATGATGAATACCAGGATGGCGATCTTGGCCAGCACCGCGCCCGCCGCCGGTTCCAGGAACTTGTTGACTTCGCCCAGGCCGAAAGCGGCGATGATAGTGCCGGCCAGCTGGCCGACGCCGCCCAGCACCACCACCATGAAGGAGTCGACGATGTAGCCCTGGCCCAGATCCGGGCCGACATTGCCCAGTTGCGACAGCGCCACGCCGCCGAGGCCGGCGATGCCGCAGCCGAGGCCGAACGTCATCATGTCGATCTTGCCGGTGGAGACGCCGACGCAAGCCGCCATGCGGCGGTTTTGCATGACCGCTCGCACAAACAGGCCGAGCCGGGTTTTATTCAAGATCAGCCAGACCGCCAGCACCACGAACAGCGCAAAGAAAATAATCACGATGCGGTTATACGACAGCACCAGCGAGCCCAGCACCGTGACGCCGCCCGACATCCAGCTCGGATTGGCGACCTCGACATTCTGCGCACCGAAAATCGAACGCACCAGTTGCATCAATATCAGGCTGATGCCCCAGGTGCAGAGCAGGGTTTCCAGCGGCCTGCCGTACAGCCAGCGCAGCACCAGCCGTTCCAGCACGATGCCGACCGCGGCGGTGACGATGAAGGCGGCCGGCAGGGCGACCAGCAGGTAGCCGTCCAGCGCGGCTGGAAAATATTGGCGGAACAGCAGCTGGCAGATATAGGTAGTGTAAGCACCGATCATCAGCAGTTCGCCGTGCGCCATGTTGATGATGCCCATCAGGCCGAAGGTGATCGCCAGCCCGAGCGCAGCCAGCAGCAGCACGCTGCCGAGCGAGACGCCGTAGAACACCTTGCCGATGAAATCGACGGTGGCCAGGTGGCGGTCCAGCACGCCCAGGGTGCGCACCGCTTCGATGCGTACTGCCGGATCGGGTTCGAGGTAGCTGCCGTCGGGATTTTTGTTGAGCAGGTTTTGCAAGGCTTGGCGCAGGTTGGCGTTGGTGCTGCCCGCCAGGGTTTGCACGGCGGCTTTGCGGGTGGCGGCGTCGGGCGAGTGCAGGTTGGCGGTGGCGATTACCTGTTGCAGGGTGGCTTGGATTTCTGGGTCGCTTTCTTGCTGCAGGGCTTTGCTGATTAGCGGGATTTGGGCTGGATCGGCGGTTTTTATCAGCTCTGTGGCGGCGGTTATGCGTTGGTTGCGGTTGGCGGAAAACAGTTTCAGGCCGGATAGGGCGCCTTCTACTACGCCGCGCAGGCGGTTGTTGACGCTGATTGCTTCAGCATCGTCTGGGGTCGGCTGGGTTTGGTCGGTGGCTGGGTTGAATGCTTGGGTGTCGTCGACGATTAGTATCGTGCCGTCGGGCCGGGTGTACAGGGCGTCGGTGTTCAGTGCATTGAGAATTTTTAGTGCGTCGTCGTTGGCTAGTGCGGCGATCTGGTTGACTGCGACGATGCGGGCGTCAGGATCGTCGCCTGCCAGCGGCTTGAGCAGCGCCGGATCGATCGCCGCGTGTGCCAGCGTGATTTGCAGGCACAAACTTGCAATGAGAAGAATTTTTCTTGAGATTTTCATTAGTTTGTTTAACCAGCCGGTTTGTACTTTTTCCTGCGTCGGTATACTTACCAATCAGTTAAATTGGGGTCAGAGTTTTTTTTCGCGGCCTTTTTGCGAAAATTACTCTGACCCCAATTTAACGGGCCACGGAGTACATACCGTGGCATTCGATGAGAGGTCGTCGTTACTTAAAACGTTTGCTACTCCGTGGGTACACGCCGGGGGTAGCCCGGCAGCTACATACTTTCTTTTGCTTCGCCAAAAGAAAGTACGCAAAGAAAAGGCGACCGCAAAGCCGTTGCCTTCCCTTCGGTCAGGTCCCCAAATGTAGCGGGTGCCAGTCGGGTGTGAGGACCAACTCGCTGCGCTCAGACATGTCCTCCCACAATTCCCGACTGACACCCGCTACATTTGGCAACGTCCCAATGCGGGGTACGTCAACAGCAACTTCAAAAACAGCTGCAACTGCAACGTCAAAAGCAAAAACAACAGCCTCGGTACGCTGGCGTCAGAGCTTTTGCTTACCCTCATTCCCCGCAATATAAGGACTCCAAGGTTGTGCGCGGATCGTTGTTTTGGTTTTGTTGACTACGTTGAACTGACCATCCGCCTTGATCTCGCCAATCATCACCGGTTTGTGGAGGTGGTGGTTGGTGGCGTCCATTTCCAGTTCATAGCCGGACGGGGCTTTGAATTTCTGGCCGGACATGGCGGCGATTACTTTGTCGGTGTCGGTGGATTTGGCTTTTTCTACGGCTTGTTTCCACATGTAGATGCCGACGTAGGTGGCTTCCATCGGGTCGTTGGTGACTACGGTGCTGGCGTTCGGTAGTTTCTTGGCGAGGGCGTAGGCCTTCCATTTCTTGATGAAGCCGGTGTTGACTGGGTTCTTGACTGATTCAAAGTAATTCCAGGCAGCCAGGTGGCCTACCAGCGGCTTGGCGTCGACGCCGCGCAGTTCTTCTTCACCAACCGAGA
This sequence comes from Collimonas sp., assembly GCF_035566375.1. Classification (GTDB taxonomy): domain Bacteria; phylum Pseudomonadota; class Gammaproteobacteria; order Burkholderiales; family Burkholderiaceae_D; genus Collimonas. The sequence continues at coordinate 45,662 of NZ_DATMRK010000083.1, read as the reverse complement.
ACGCTACCACCGGTACATCCGTGGCTTTCAGGCCGGCGTTGCCTAGTTCTTTGTAGAACGGTACGTTGGAGTCGCCGTTGATGGTGGAGATCACGGCGGTCTTGCCGCCGGCTGAGAATTTCTTGATGTTGGCGACGATGGTTTGGTAATCGGAGTGGCCGAACGGTGTGTAGACTTCGTCGATATCGGTGTCCTTGACGCCTTTGCTGTGTAGGAAGGCGCGCAGGATCTTGTTGGTGGTGCGCGGATATACGTAGTCGGTGCCTAGCAGCACAAAGCGCTTGGCGCCGCCGCCTTCTTTCGACATCAGGTATTCGGTGGCGGGGATCGCTTGCTGGTTCGGTGCGGCGCCGGTGTAGAACACGTTTTTCTCTAGCTCTTCGCCTTCATATTGCACCGGATAAAACAGCAGGCTGTTGAGTTCCTTGAATACCGGCAGTACCGATTTGCGCGATACCGAAGTCCAGCAACCGAATACCACCGATGTCTTGTCTTGCGAAATCAGCTGGCGCGCTTTCTCTGCAAACAGCGGCCAGTTGGAGGCGGGGTCGACCACTACCGGCTCCAGTTGCTTGCCCATCACGCCGCCGTTGGCATTGATCTCTTCGATTGCCATCAACGCCACGTCTTTCAACGAGGTTTCAGAGATGGCCATGGTGCCCGACAGGGAGTGCAGGATGCCTACCTTGATGGTGTCGGCAGCAAACGCAGACGGCAGCCAGGCGCTGGCGGCAAGGGCGAAAGCGCCGAGTGCGGTAGCTTTCAGAACGGTGCGACGTGACATGAATTTCTCCTCCAGTAGTGGGCGATAAAAATGACAACACAGAAAAAAGCACGGCTAAGAAAGCAGGCAGCAAAACTGATGTGCAGATGCGCTGATTACCCAGTTGCTTTAGCAGAATGCATGCCAGTGGGGGAGGGCGGCGTCTGGCGCCGGTTTCAGAGGGAGCTACTTGAATTTGGAGCAATATTGGCGCCTTACGGGAATGCTGGCGCCCATATTTGGTGAGTGGGGATTTTGTCGCGGTACGGGTGCACCAGCGTGGTGCTGAATAGTGCGGCGCTACATTGGCGGTGTAAGAATGATCTTGATTAGTGCAAAAAAAGGGACAGCCTAAGCTGTCCCGGATCTTGACCTCATCCTTGGCGCCATCGGCGCCTGAATCAAATACTCTGTCTAGGGAACGATGGTAGTAAACAGGTAGACCGCAAAAATCACCAGATGGACCGTGCCTTGCATGACGGTGGTGCGTCCGGTGCCGAGCGATAAAGTGGCGACGATGAACGATAGCAGCAACAGCACGGTGGATTTGATATCCAGGCCGAGCGACAAGGTCCAGCCGGTGCTCAGCGAGACGATGGCGACCGCCGGAATGGTCAGGCCGATGCTGGCCAGCGCCGAACCCAGCGCAAGGTTGAGGCTGGTCTGCAGGCGGTTGGCGCGCGCGGCCCGCACCGCCGCCAATCCTTCCGGCAGCAGCACCACCGCGGCAATAATGATGCCGACCAGGGTCTTGGGCGCGCCGACGCTCGCCACGGCAGTTTCCAAGGTCGGCGCCAGCGATTTCGCCAGCAGCACTACCGCACCCAGGCAAACCAGCAGCAAGCCGCCGCTGACCGCCGCCACTTTGACCGATGGCGGCGCTGCATGCACATCTTCATCGCCTGCCGCTTCCTGCGGCAGGAAGTAATCGCGATGGCGTACGGTTTGCACCAGCACGAAGGTACCGTAGAGTATCAGCGAGATGATGGCGATAAACGCCAGTTGGCTCGGGCTGTAGAACGGCCCCAGCGCACTGGAGGTGTAATTAGGCAGCACCAGGGTCAGCACCGCAATCGCCGCCAGTGTGGCCAGCGAAGCGCTCACGCCCAGCAAGCCGAAACTCTGTTCCTTATGGTGGCTGGCGCCCACCAGCAGGCAGATGCCGACGATGCCGTTGAGGATGATCATGATGGCGGCAAACACGGTGTCGCGCGCCAGGCCCGTGGTTTCTTCACCGCCGGCCAGCATCAGCGAGACGATCAGCGCCACTTCGATCAAGGTCACCGCCAGCGCCAGCACCAGGGTGCCGTAAGGTTCGCCGACCCGGTGCGCCACCACCTCGGCGTGATACACCGCCGCCAGCACGCTGCCGAGCAGGCCGGCCACCAGCAAGATTGTATAAGCGCCGCCGAAATTCAAACTGGCGCCGCCAAGCAGCAGCCAGCCGGCAAGCGGGGCGGCGATGGACCATATAGGGAGTGCAGGGGAAATTTTCATATGGCGATTGAACACGTATCAGGCATTTTTGGCAAGTGCTGATTGCCATTTACGCATGCAGGCGCTGCGCTCGGAGCGCTGACGTGCACCAGCAATCTCCTCGTTCCCTGATCGCTCCCTGATTCCCGCTATAGACAGTCAGGTCTTCATTTCACCAGTCCCAGCATTCTGGGTTCACCGGCGACGGCGCGTCCAGACTTTGCGGTTTGCCCGGCAAGCGGGATCGTCTTCAGTTTTTCCAGCGCCTTGGCCAGCTTGATACGCCCCGCTGCCGACATAGGCGTCATCGGCAGGCGCAGTTCATCCAGTATCTGGCCTTGCATGGCCAGCGCAGCTTTCACCGGGCCCGGATTCGGTTCTGAGAACAGCAGTTGTATCATCGGCAGCAGCTGCTTGAACAGGCTGCGCGCCGGGCCGATTTGTTCGGCCCGCACCAGTTCAAACAAATGCACAAACAAATCCGGCCGGATGTGAGCAGCGGCGGAAATGGCGCCGTGGCCGCCCAGGCAGAGCGTGTTGAGCAGCATGGCGTCGTCGCCGCACAAGATATGTAGATCCGACCGGTTGATCAATTCCATGGTTTGCAGCAGATTGCCGCAGGACTCTTTGATCGCCACGATATTTGCACGATGCTCCAGCGCGAGCACGGTGCCGACGTCGATATTGACGCCGGTCCTGGCCGGGATGTTGTACAGGATCAGCGGGCTTTCGGCGACTGCCGCAAGCGCTTCGAAATGCAGGCGTATGCCTTCTTGCGAGGGGCGCACGTAGGACGGCGCCGAGATCAGGAAAGCGGCTGGGCGCAAGGCATTCAGGCGTTCGATTTTTTCCGCCACGGCGCGGGTGTCGCTGCCGCTGACGCCGAACGCTACCGGGCAGCGGTTTTGCACCGCTTCCGTCACCCCGCACAACATTTTTTCCTGCTCATGTTCGTTCAAGGTGGCGGCTTCGCCGGTGGTGCCGCATACTACCAGCCCATGGACGCCGGCTGCGGACAGGCTCAAGGCAAGTTGCTGCGCGCTGTAAAGATCCAGTTTGCCTTGTCGAAAAGGCGTGACGAGAGGAACCCAGATACCTTCAAAGGTGGACATGATGTTTTGCTTTTTAGTTGGTGTTGGAAAGGCTGGCTGCCGCTAATAGCGGTGTAATGCGGCCGAACTCTGCTTGCGGCAAGGCGCGCATGATGTTGCCGATCACAGCGTCGATCGAAGTCTTGCTCAGGCATAGCCAGAACTTCATCTTGCTGGCGTGCTCGACCGGCTTGACGCGCATGTAGCTCATCAGGTCGCCGCAGGTGCTGACGATGACGCGCCGCAGTTCAGCCACCGAAGCGGCTTCCACGGTGATGCACATCATGCATTCATTTTGATTGGGGAGAGCTTGCTGGTGCTGCAGGAGTGGTGAGGCAGGCGGCGATGCAGGCGTCTGGGTTGTTCTGGGAACGGCACGCGGAAGCGAAGAGAAGCGCCATGCCGGTGATGCTGAAAATACCTGATTCATAGAGAGTGTCTACTGGTCGTTTTGGTAGTTACAGATTAGCAGGCAGGACGTAAAGATTCTCTAAATAAGGATCAGGGCTTTGTAAACGTTGCGTAAAAATTGCTGAGGCTTATTGTTGACGTTTCATGATTCATGACATCGCCACGGCAGGAGTCATCTGAGAGTCATCTGGGGTCAGAGTCAACTTTCGCAGCGCTTCATCGCGAAACTTGACTCTGACCCCAGTTAGCTGCGTTGGTTAAGCGCAACCGGGCAGGGGCATTGTCATGCTTTATGAAATGAGTTCTGGCAATACACAGATGGTCACGGCGCTGCGGGCAGGCACTGGAAAATGCCGCTGGCGATCGCATTGGCGGCTTGCGTGGCAAACTGCGGCGACGCCAGACGCGCCTCCTGATCGGGATTGGCAAGCACCCCGATCTCGATCAGCAAGGCCGGAGATTCAGCCGTTTTCAATACCACCAGATCGTCAAAGCGATGAATCCCCAGCTGGCGGTCAAGCAAGGGCCGGTTTTCGCCGGTAATCGGGGTGGCGTGATACAGCGAAGGGTGTTCGCCCATCGCCAGCAGTTTGCGACTGATGCTTTTTGCGCACTCCAGGCTGCGCGCATAGTACGGTTTGCTGGCTGACACAAATAGGGCGTAACCGGAAAATTCCCGGCTTCTGCCGGCGTCCAGCCAGGCTTGTTGCATCGAATCGTGATGGATCGAGACGAATAGCGCCGCCTTGCCGCTGGCTTTGGTTCGCGCCTGCAATGAGGCCGGCGATCCCTGTGCGGCGACGTCGATCACGTCCAGTCCTTGCGCTTTCAACGCCTTGCTCAGGGCGACGGTGAATTGCCGGTTCAGATCGAATTCACGGTGGCCGTTGGGACCGATGGCGCCGGGACTTTCCGCCGTATGGCCGGTATCGACCACCACTTGCCGGGCGCCGCAACTGGCCAGCGGCAGGTTATATAAACCAATCGCGACGGCCACGGCCAGAATAGCTTTGCTCATTTATCTGCCGCCAGCCGGCGCCGGTCAAGCGGCTTCAGGTCGGCCTCCATATGGGCCGCCAGATAATCGATAAAGACCCGCATCTTGGGCGCCAGATAACGCGTCGGCAGATATTGTATGAAAGCCGTGCCCTGATAAGCGGCGACGAACTCCCAATCGGTGAGCACTGCTTTTACCAAACCTTGCTCCAGGGCGTTGCGCACGATGAAATAGGGCAGGCAGCCGATCCCCAGGTTTTGCAGCACGCCTTCCAGCCGCGCTTCGCTGTGATTGACCACATACCGGCCACGCACCTTGATGATCGTGGTTTCGCCCTGGCGCATGAAGTGCCAGTCGGAATCGCCCGCGTTTTCGCCCAGGTACAGGCAACTGTGGCCGCACAGGTCTTGCGGTTGCCTGGGAGTGCCGTGCTGGGCCAGGTAGCTGGGAGTGGCGCACAGCACCTGGTCGATCGACATCAGCGGCCGCGCCACCAGGCCGTCGGCCGGCTGGCTGGTGATGCGGATCACCAGGTCGGCGTCGTCATTGATCAGGTCGACATGGCGATCGGTCAGGATCAGTTGCACATCGACTTGCGGATATTTCGCCAGGAAACCCGGTATCAGCGGAGTCACCACCGATTTGCCGAAGGCTTTCGGCATGCCGACCCGCAGCAAGCCTTGCGGCAGCGCCACGAACTTATCAGCGACCTCCATCGCCGCCTTGGCCGCATTCACCATCTCCAGACAGCGCTGATAAGCCTCGCTGCCGGATTCGCTGAGGCGCAGCTTGCGCGTGGTGCGCTCCAGCAATCTGACCGACAAGGCCTGCTCCAGGCGTGACACCTGGCGGCTGACGGCCGAGGGCGTCATGCCTAGCTCCAGAGCCGCAGTCGAAAAACTGCCGGTTTCCACCACCCGCACAAACACTGCCATATCCGGCATCAGCTTGATGTATCGATTAGCTCCCATTTATTCCCGCCGCGCACAAGTGTTGTTCTGAATACGTAGATTATCGTAATTTCTAGAATGAAACATAATAGCCTACACCGAATGATTTCTTTTATTGATTTATTCCTACTATTTAGTGCAGTGCTTCGCAAATAATCTGACACCCCATTTTTCGCATGCCGGAGCGCCCCATGATTCAGCCGCTAAAAAGAATACGCAGCATCGACGACCTGAAACTGGTTGCCGGCCATTGCGAGCACGTCCTGACTTTGTTCAGCGGTGGCCTGGATAGTACTTACGCCTTGAAATGCCTGGTCGACAGCGGCTGCCGGGTGACGGCGCTGACGGTGGATCTGGGCGAGGGCGTGAATGCCGCCGATCTGCAGCAGATCACTGCGCACTTCGGCGCCGAGCTGCTGGTGATCGATGGCCAGCAAGCGTTTGCCGAAGATGCAGTGCTGCCGGCGATTCGCGCCAACGCCCGTTATATGGGCATGTATCCGATCAGTTCCTCGCTGTCGCGCCCGATCATCGCCCGTTTTGCGGTCGAAACCGCGCTACGCCTGAGCTGCAATGCCATCGTCCACACCGCCAATCAATCGCAGAACACCCTGCGCCGCCTGAATGGCGCGATTGCCCAGCTCGGCTATGGCGGTTATTACGGCACGCCTTACGAATACACCGCGATTTCCCGCGAAGAGAAAATCGAAGCCTTGCGCACCGCCGGTCTGCCGCATTTCCAGGCACGCGGCATCAGCGGCGACGCCAATCTGTGGTGCCGCGAATTCGAATCCGGCTCGCTCGATAATCCAGAATCGTTCTGGGTGCCGGAATCGCTGTTTGACTGGACCGCGGCGCCCGATCCGGCGCTGGCCAATGTTGAACTCTCGATTCGGTTTGATGGCGGCCGTCCGGTCGCGGTCGACGGCGAGAGCCTGCCGTTGGTGGAACTGATCGCCCGTCTTAACCGCCGCGTCGGTGCATTTGGCATCGGCCGCTATTGCGGCCTGGAGCATCTGGAGCAGGGTGAGAAGGTGTTGGAAGTACGCGAAGCGCCGGCCGCCATGGCCTTGCTGGAAGCGTATCGGCACTTGGAAACCGCGGTGCTGGACGCCGAGCTGCTGCGCGAAAAACTCAGGATGGAGCAACTCTGGGTGCGCGAGGCGATCGAAGGGCGCTGGTTCACGCCGCTGCGCGCCGCCACCGACCGCTTCATCCTCGAAACCGCGCAATACGTCAGCGGCACCGTCAATTACCGCTTGCGCGCCGGCGCTGCCGATGTCTGTGCGATCCGGGCCGATGCGCCGCTGTATCTGACCGATCGCGACAGCTGGGAAAAAGAGATTGCGGCGCAACGCTCCAGCCGGCACTTATCCTTGCCATCCAATTCGGTATTGGATGCAAGCAAGCTGCTGGCCGAGGAAAACTAAATGCACATCGATGCCCTGGCGCCCATGAAGATCGCGCCGCCCATCATCGATCATCTCAGCGGCGAGTTGCGCAAGCGCTTGTTCACCGTGCTTTCCGGCCGCGCCGTGCAAGCCGCCTGCGATGTCGATCCGGCTGCCTGGGACGAGTTCGCCGCTTGCTGGAACAACCTGCCGCAAGACAAATACATGGGCGACAACGGCAGCTATCGCTTCCGCCGCTACGGCGCTTTCGAGCTGGACGCGGCCGACGGTGTGCTGCAGCAGCTGCCGCATGCGCCTTACGTGCAACCGAGCTACATCAATAAGCTGAATGGCGACATCGCCCGTCATTTCGAGCCGCTGGAGCAGCAGTTTGTCGAGAATCCTTTCCTGTCCGGCCTGCTGCAGTCTCTGGCGCAAGTGTTTGACCAGGTTGAAGGCAGCGGCGGCAAATGGAATATCCGGCTCCATCCTTACCGCATACGCGCCAGTTCCCAAGCGCCCGGCAATCCGACGCCGGAAGGCTTGCATCGTGACGGCGTCGATTACATCGTCACCATGATGGTGCGCCGTCACAACGTGGCCGGCGGCGAAACCTATATTACCGATGTCGCCGGCAAACTGTTGTGCCGCTATACCTTGACCGATCCGCTCGACCTGATGCTGGCCGATGACGCCCGCACCATGCACGGCGTGACCAAGGTGCTGCCGTACGAACTTAGACGTGAAGCTTTTAGAGACGTGCTGGTGATTGCCTACACCAGAACCTCGTAACGAAGCGGACCTGACCAAAATCCTCGGTGCTCCCGCCGTTTGTTCCGCTCAGCCTCCACCTAGGCGGAACGTTTTTTTTCTTAAACGATAGCGCTGTTAGCGCTATCTGGAGTAAAGCGAAGTGACCAACTCATCTGCCCGCGCTGTCATCAACCCTGCCGGTAATTCTTCCACCAAAGGTCTCTGGATCGCCGACTTGCTGCTATTGCTGGTCGCGATCGTCTGGGGCACCAGCTATGGGGTTGCCAAGGATGCGTTGGTGTTTTACCCGGTGCTGGGTTTTGTGGCGATCCGTTTCTGCATGACCTTTTTATTGCTGCTGCCCAGCTTGCGGCAGCTAGCCAAACCGGAAGGCCGTGCAGCCTTGCGTGCAGGCTTGCCCTTGGGCCTGATTCTGCTTGCCATCTTTATTTGCGAAACCTTCGGTGTGGCCCTGACCCAAGCCTCGAACGCCGCTTTCCTGATCAGCCTGTGCGTAGTCTTTACGCCGTTCGTCGAATGGCTGGTGATGGCGCAGCGCCCCAAGGCCAGCGCCTTTGTGGTGGCGTTTATCTCGCTGTCTGGCACCTGGCTGCTGACCATCGGCAGCGATCTGGATTTCAATCTGGGCGACGGCTTGATGCTGGCGGCGGCGGTGCTGCGCGCCTTCATGATGGTCATGACCAAGCGCCTCACAGTCGGCAAGAACATGTCGAACCTGACTCTGACCGCGGTGCAATCCGGCGTGGTGGGATTGGGCTGTCTGCTGGTCGCCGGCTTGTTCATGCAAGGCGGGCTGCCGCCTCTGCCGAGCGATCCCAGCTTCTGGGCAAGCACGGCTTACCTGGTCTTGTTTTGCACCATCTTTGCTTTTTTTGCGCAGAACTATGGCGTCCGGCGCAGCAACCCGACCCGGGTTTCTCTGCTGATGGGAAGCGAGCCGGTCTTCGGTGCGCTGTTTGCTTCTTTCTGGCTGGGCGAAAAGCTCGGCGCCATGTCCTGGATCGGCGGCGCGCTGATTGTCGGCGCCACCTTGTGGGCGACCTTGCCGCGTTCGGTGTTTAATCCTGGTGCACTTTTTTCGGCGCGCAATATCAAGCCGGAAAATGCGCCCATCGCCGGCGCCGGGATTGATTCCAGCCAATGAGCTGAAAAATTTTCCGACACAAAAAACACCAACGAAAATCGTGATTTGTTAGAAGGAAATATCAGTATGTTTTAGTTTGTTTTTATTTCCAAATGGAAATAAATGCATTATTCTGAATCATCAAATCGACGAATTTGAATCGTGAAAAAAGGATGTAAAACGCAGGAGACAAAGCGTTGATTTTTTACACGGCGTTCACTCCAAAAGGGTACTCAATGCCGTGGTTAATCCTCAAGAGGGAAGTCCCATGATTTGCACCAGAGTCAATGCAATTTTCATTTCCCCGCGCTGCGCGCCAGACGCTGCGCACCGCATTACGTCTCCCCCCATCTTCCGGCACTGTCAGCGCTAACGCTGCGGCCGTCCAAGTTAACGGGCCTTAGATTCCAGGCTTTAGGCCCGTTATGCACTGCATCACGACCGGTGATGCAGAATCCAGCGCCAGATCAACTTTGCATTGCCGATCGCAATGCCGAGCTGCGGCGTCTTTTATCTGTTCCATTCAAGAGGAATTAGCGATATGAAATCAGAAAATTCAGCGGAAAACTCAGCGCAAACATCAGCGATAACATTAGCAGGAAGTTTCCAGGCTTCGGCACTGTCATTAGCGCTGTCCCTGGTTTTTGCATCCTTGTCCGGATCTGCTTTCGCAGCCGGGGCCGACACCAGCACCTGGGTCGCCACCAAGACCCAGGCGTTCTTGCCGCAAGTGCAAGCCGCTCAAAAGAGCGCGGCGCTTGACGCCAGCGTGGCTACGCCAGCGGCGGCCGCGGTGCAACTGGCGCAAGGTGAGCCGGTCCATGTGACGGTCAGCCTGAATCTGCGCAACGAAGCCAAGCTCGATAAATTCCTGCAGGATCTGCATACGCCAGGCACTGCCGCCTTCGGTAAATTTCTGACACCGGCCCAGTTCGCCGCAGAATACGGCCCGGCTCAAAAAGACGTGGCGGCAGTGGTTGCGCATCTGCGGAAATCCGGTTTTGTTAACATCAAGGTAGCGAAAAATCGCCAACTGGTGTCGGCCGACGGCACTGCCGCCACGGTGCAGACCGGCTTCCGTACTGGATTGAAACGCTTCCAGCAAGACGGCCGCAAGGTGTTTGCCAATACCGATGCAGCGCAAGTGCCGAGCGCACTGGGCCACATCGTCGGCTCGGTGCTGGGTTTGCAAAACGTCGCCATCGCGCAAACTCATCATCGCCTGTTGCCAAAGGCGGAAGCCGCTGCGACAGCAACCCTGCAAGCCTCAGCCAGAACCAATGCAACACCGGTGAAAACCTCGCATAGTCCGGCAGAGTTCCCAACCATCTATAACGCCGGCAACACACCAACCGGATCGAATACCGTGGTGGGCATCATCTCGGAAGGAAATATCGATCCGACGATTGCCGATCTGGGAACGTTTACTGCGAATAACGGCCTGGCTACCGTCAATACCTCGGTAGTGCAAACCGGCCCCGCCGGCGCCGACTACAGCGATACTTCTGGCCAGGTCGAATGGAATCTGGACAGCCAGTCCATCACCGGCACTTCCGGCGGTGTCAGCCAGCTGATCTTCTACGCATCACCTGACATGCAATTCAGCAGCATCACCACTTCCTACAACCAGGCCGTGTCCGACAACCTGGCCAAGGTCATCAACGTCTCGCTCGGCGGTTGCGAATCGGATACCCATGCCGACGGCACCCAGGCAGCCGACGACAATGTCTTCAAGCAAGCCGTGGCGCAAGGTCAGACCTTCTCCATTTCGACTGGCGACGCCGGTGCTTATAACTGCCAGGTCAGTTCGATTTCCGGCGCGCCTGGCGTACCGACCAGCAAAACCACTTACGACGTCAGCGAACCAGCCAGCTCGCCTTACGTGATCGCCGTCGGCGGCACTGCCCTGTACACCAACGGCGGCGCCTACAGCAGTGAAGTCGTGTGGAATGAAGGCCTGAGCCCGATCGGCACCTACGACGCCGCAGGCGACTACGACGCCACCAAGCGCCTGTGGGCGACTGGCGGCGGCTACAGTAAATTTGAAGCAGCGCCTAGCTATCAATCGGGTGTGATTGCCGCCGGCAAAACCACTCGCGGCCTGCCTGACATCGCGTTCGACGCTGCCAGCGCCAGCGGCGCCGATATCGTCATCAACGGCAGCAGCGGCAACGTGGTAGGTGGCACCAGCCTGGCAGCGCCTATCTTCTCCGGCGTCTGGGCCCGTCTGCAATCGGCTAACAACAATGCATTAGGCTTCCCTGCAGCCAGCTTCTACAAGTATTTGAAATTGGCCGCTAACGCTTCGCTGGTGCATGACGTAATCTCCGGCACCAACGGCGCCAGCAGTCTCTACGGCTACAAAGCAGCTAAAGGCTGGGATGCAACCACAGGCTTCGGCAGCCTGAACATTGCCAACCTCAATACCTTCGTCAGCAACACTTCGGACTTTGCACGTTAATCGTCCGGGATACCTGTAGCTGCTTAGTGAGTAAGTAGCGAGTAAGCGCCGCTGTGGATTGTTTTGATCTGCAGCGGCTGCTAGACAGAATGCGCCTGTGCAAGGAGAGCCGGAGATGAATAAAACCAATTTAGCCTGGGCTGCTGCAGCCCTTGTTGTGGGCGCTGGCGGCGTATACGCCGTTTTTTCGGCGGATGACTCAATCGCGCAGAGCAAGCCGCAGACTGTGGCTGCGGCTCAGGATCACGGCAGGTCGGGCAGGTCGTTACCCGGCCCGCTGGCGGCGTCTGCGTTGTCCGGCAAGGCGCAAGAGGCGGTCAGCATCAATCCATTTGGAAAATAGGCAGCGCCCCTGGTCCCGTTTGACGCGAGCGCGTATTGGTAGAAGACATTGATAGAAGACAATGAAAGAACAATCGGCATGACCGCATATCTGCAGCGACAAGACCGGCTGGCGCTGGTAACCCAGGCCACGGCAAACGTTACCGGCAAGCGCTTCTGCTCGCATCATCAAGGTGAGGTCGCGGTAGCGGAGGGCGCTTTCGTGGTCCGCAACAAATCCAAGCGCTGGGTTTGTTTCCGCTGCCAGGAGCGCAGCCGGCTGCATCGCGAGGCGCTGGCAAAATAAAGCACAGGCCGCTCGATAAAGCGCTCTAGCGAAACGCCGCCAGTGGATCGTAATGCGCTTCCGCAGCGCTATCCTGGTCTTTGGCGCTGTTTCCCTTTTTGATAAAACTGACCGATGTGACGCGCCATTCGCCGCGTTGCAGCTTCCAGCCGTGTATCACTTTCTGCCAGCCGGGTTTCAGATATGACTGATCGGCCCGGTCCAGTTCCCAATGGCCGGCTTCCCATACATACCAGCCGCCGACATAATTCCAGAATCCCGGGCTCCAAACCAGGCCGGCGCGTGGGCCTGGCTCGGCTTCCTGCTTAGGCGCCGGCGGCGCATTTTTGAGAACAATATCGGGCATGCCCTGATGCTTTGGCGGCGGCTTGACTAAAGATGAAAAGCGTCCGGCAATGATCGCTGCGATGCTGAGTGGGTGTTTCAATTTGCGCTCCTGAAAGTGTTCAGTGCTATCGATTGTACGAAGCCAGAGTTGCCAAAATGTGTCGCGTGCATTTGCTTACACTTTTCACATTCCACTTACAGCCAGGAACTGCGTGTCGATTGCGGGCAGGGCGGTATCCTGGCGCGATTTCTCTATGAAGCCGTGGGCTTCCTGCCGCTCAGCGCGATCTCCGCAATGCCAGAATCCGGCTTGCGAATAAATTAATAAATCATGTTTCGGTGCAGTCGGAATAGAGGGTTTCGACTAGCGCAAGCGAAAAATATTATCTGTTTGTTTCCTTATGTGTCGGCAGCGCTTGGGCTATATTATTGAAACATCGTCGAACCACCGCTAAATCCAAGCGCCACTCACAAAAAAACCGGAGACGCCATGACGCTCAGCCGCCGCGTAACGTTTTTCCATTCACCCAATACGCGTTCCACGGGCGCCCGTATCCTGCTCGAAGAACTGGGCGCCGACTATGAACTGCACGCGCTCAACATGAAAGCCGGAGAACAGCGCAAGCCGGCCTATCTGGCGATCAATCCGATGGGCAAAGTGCCAGCGATACGGCATGGCGAAGCGCTGATTGCCGAACAGGTGGCGGTCTTCCTGTATCTGGCCGATCTGTATCAGGACGCCGCGCTGGCGCCGGCGCTGGACGATCCCTTGCGCGGCCCGTATCTGCGCTGGATGGTGTACTACGGTTCTTGTTTCGAACCGGCGCTGGTCGATCGCGCGCAAAAGCACCCGCCGGCGCCACCGTCGATGTGCCCCTACAGCGATTTCGACACCATGTTGAAAACCTTGACCGACCAGCTTGAAAAAGGCCCCTATATCCTCGGCGAAAAATTCAGCGCCGCCGATGTCTTGTGGGGCACCGCGTTGACCTGGACCACCGGTTTCAAGATAGTGCCGATGTCACCGGTGATCAAGGCCTACATCGACCGCGTCAATGCGCGGCCGGCAGTGCAACGCGTCGGCGCGCTGGATGCGGAACTGGCAGCGCAGCACGCCAGGCAAGCCGAAGCCAAAAACTAAAACTTAAAACCTTAAAAAAACGGAGTTCGTCTTGAATACTGTCACCAGCCTGCTGATTGCTTTGGTCGCCTTGTTGCATGTCTATTTTCTGGTGCTTGAAATGTTCTTGTGGGATAAGCCGTTCGGCATCAAGACTTTCAGGCTGACGCCAGAGTTTGCAGCGCAGTCCAAAGCGCTGGCCGCCAATCAGGGTTTGTATAACGGTTTCCTGGCGGCCGGCCTGGCTTGGGGAGTGTGCCTGGGTGCGCCAGGCTGGTCGATCAAGATCTTTTTCCTGGCATGCGTGATCGTCGCCGGCATCTTCGGCGCCATCACCGTCAGCCGCAAGATCTTGTACATACAGGCGGTGCCGGCTGCTATTGCGTTGGGTTTGCTGGTGCTCAGCCGATAATGTTCGTGGTTATCGAGGCTGCGGGCGTGTCGCCAGCACGGCGCCACGCAATGCCAGCAATGCGCTGCGCAGCACTGCGGAAATATCCGGATGTCGAACTATCTCGTCTTCGCTCAGATGCGAACCAAGGATAGGCACCGTGACCGACGCCGCCTCGACAATCCGTGCCGACATCATCGTCACGATTTCCGTTAATGACGCCTGCGCATGCACTGCTCTCGGCGAAGCATTCAGCAACGCCACCGGCTTCAGCACAAAAGCCTCGCAACCCACCATCCAGTCCAGCGCGTTCTTCATCACGCCGGTAATGCCGTGGGCATATTCCGGGCTGGCGATCAGCAAGGCGTCGGCGGCCGTGATCTGTTGACGCAAATCCGCCACAGCCGCAGGATCGCTGGCCTCGATATCGGGATTGAACAACGGTAAATCGCCCAAGCCGCGGTACAGCGTAACGCTGATACCAGCATCGGCCGGCGCCAGACGCGCCACGGCCCGCAGCAGGGCGGAGTTGTGGGAGGCAGCGCGCAGGCTGCCCGAGATGGCGAGGAATTTCATGATGCCTAAAGGAGTTGCACAGAGGCACATTATGCCAACATGCTTGATAGCCTGCTGCCGCTTGGAAAAATGAAAAACCCATGAAAAAACCCGCGCAAACCTGAGTCTGCGCGGGTCTGAAGGCAAGGCTTGCGCCTGGCCGGGCCGGCGATTGCCGGCTTATTGTTTTGCCGGGGCAGGTTGCGCAGCCGGAGCGGACGCATGAGCGGCAGCGGCTTGGTCAGCAGCTTTCTTGTTAGCCATATGGCGGCCGACGATACAACCGCCAACCGCACCGGCCACCGCATGGTGGCCTGCATAGTGGCCGGCTACCCCGCCAACCGCAGCGCCTTTCAAACAGCCTTTGGCATTGGCGCCGGTGGCCGTGCCGGCAAGCGCCAGTGCGCATAACATTGTTGCAATGATTTTCGAGTTCATGGTGTTTCCTTTGAAGGGTGATGGCGTTTGTTTTGACAGCAGCACGTCGTTAACGCAAGCGGCAGGGCAGTCGGTTGACAGCGCCAGGTAAAAAGCTGCCGCTCGCACGGTAACTTGAAGAGTTTTGGTTTTCCATTGGCAGTAACTCATTCGGCGTCAGAAAACACCTGTCATTGTTGATAGGCATCGACACAAGCAGGCAAGCCAATCAGAGATTTGATTATTCGCTTTGCGGTTTGCGAAGAGAGGATTACAATAATTTCCGCGGGGAAATGTTTTCATTCTGCATCGACATGCCCATGACGATGTCCGATGCGCGCCGACTAAGCACAGAAACACAGCAAGCTTCCTGCCACCAAGGGAGATTTCGACATGAGTGCCGATAATTTGCAGGTGTACGACGATATGTCACGCAAGCATCTGGAGCTGCTTTCCGAGCCGCCTATGGAAATAGCAGACCTGCTGCTGGCCTATCTTGACCAAATGGAAGTCGAATATGTCTTCGGCGTTCCCGGCGGTGCCATCGAGCCGCTTTTCAATGCGCTCGCCAGAAGTGGCCGCCGAGGCGGCGTGCGCCACATCCTGGCGCGCCACGAAGCGGGAGCTGCCCACATGGCCGACGGCTATGCCAGGGAAACCGGAAAAATCGGCGTCTGCTGCGCCACTACGGGCCCCGGCGCCACCAACCTGATCACGGGCGTTGCCTGCGCCTACGACAACAATATTCCTATGCTGGTGATCACGGCGCAGTCGGCCTTGCCTACCTTCGGCAAGCATCCGCTACAGGAATCCACTTGTACCGGAATCGATACGCTGGGCATGTTACAGCACTGTACTCACTACAATTCGCTGGTGTCCCACCCGCAGCAGTTCGAGAACAAACTCGTGACTGCCTTGCAGCGCGCCATCAGGGCGCCCATGGGACCAGTGCACTTAAGCATACCGGTGGATGTATTTCGCAGCACCAACACGCAACTGGTTCCCTCCTACGACTTGCGGGCGCTGTTGCAGCCGTCATCGTCGGTTGACGACGAAGCGCTGGCAACACTGCAACTGATGTTGTCCAGGGCAATAAATATGGTTGTGCTGATTGGCGCGGGCTGCGGCGAAGCGATCGGCGCGATCCTCCAGTTCGCCGATTTGACCGGTGCTTCAGTGATTACCACGCCGGACGCCAAGGGCCTGGTGAGTCCCCGCCATCCGCTGTTTCGCGGCGTGTTCGGCTTTGCCGGCCATGCCTCGGCAGAAGCAGCTCTGCGCGACGACTCGGTCGATCTGATCATGGCTCTCGGCACCGGCATGGGTGAATGGAACAGCGGCGGCTGGAACGATAGTCTGCTCAATGAACGGCTGGTGCATATCGACGATTCCGAGGAACACCTGGCCGATACCCCGATGGCGTCCTTTCACATGCGGGGACGCTTACTGTCGATCTTCAACCGCCTGAACAAGCATATGCATGATGTCCGGCGCTCCGGGAATTTCGAATATGAGCAGCGGCGCTTCGTGCGCAAGCAGCATAGCGACAACTGGCAGCCGGATACCATGCTGGCGAGTCCGGACAAATACGAGAGCAGCGCCATACCGATCCTGCCGCAGCGGCTGATGCGCGAACTGGGCCGGCTATTTCCGCCCGCCACCCGCTTTCTCGCCGATACCGGCAATAGTGTTGCCTGGGCCATTCATTATCTGCAGCTCAAGGATCGCCGCATAGCTGAACGGCGGCAAGGCGGCGGCGGCAGCGCGCGCGCGCCGGGGCGCCGCAAGACCTATGGCGGCTGGATCCGGGCCGTCATGAACTTCGCGCCGATGGGCTGGGCCATCGGCGGCGCCATCGGCACCGCCGCCGGCAGTCCGAAAGCGCCGGTGGTATGCATCACCGGCGACGGCAGCTTTCTGATGAATGGCCAGGAAATCTCGGTTGCGGTCGCCGAAAAGCTGTCCATCATCTTTGTCGTCCTCAACGACCAGGCCTTGGGCATGGTCAAGCACGGCCAGCGGCTGGCCGGAGCTGAACGTATCGGCTGCGATTTACCGCCCACCGATTTCGCCGCCCTGGCGCGCGCCATGGGCGCCGAAGCCCATACCATCCGGGCCCCGGAAGATCTGGTCAAGCTGGATATCGCCGCCATGTGCAAGCGCCCAGGGCCAACCTTGCTGGACGTGCTGGTTGATGGCGAAGAGGTGCCGCCAATGAATGTTCGCATGCGTGTTTTAGCCGCCAATCTATAAGGAATCAGAATGGATAAACTCAAAGGCAAGACGGTGTTGATCACCGGCGGTTCGAGCGGCATCGGTTTAGCCAGCGCCAAACTGTTCCTGGAGCACGGCGCCCGGCTGGCGATTACCGGGCGCGACCCGGACGGCTTGGCGCGTGCCCGCGAGGAGCTGGGCAGCGAAACTCTGATCATTCGTAGCGACGCCGGAAATTTAGCCGAAATCGCCACTACGATGCAGCAGGTAGAAAACCATTTCAAGCGCTTGGATGTGTTGTTCGTCAACGCCGGTATCGCTACTGCAGCGCCGATTGAACTGGTGTCCGAAAGCCAGTTCGACGACATCATGGGGATCAACTTCAAGGGGGTATTCTTCACCATCCAGAAAGCCCTGCCGTTGTTCGGCGCCAACGCCTCCATTATCGTCACCACCTCCATCGCTAACCAGTTGGGCGTGCCCAATTTCAGCGTCTACGGCGCCAGCAAGGCCGCCTTGCGCTCTCTGGTGCGATCGCTGGGCCTGGAACTTATCGAGCGCGGAATCCGGATCAATGCGATCAGCCCCGGCCCCATCGCGACTCCCATATTCGATCGCTTCGGCCTGCCGCCAGACATGGCCCAGGAAATAAAAAGCGAGATCGAGCAAAAATCGCCGAGCAAGCGTTTCGGTACTCCGCAAGAGGTGGCCAAGGTTGCCCTGTTCCTTGCTTCTGAGGACTCCGCTTATCTGGTCGGCGAGGAAATTGTTGTCGATGGCGGCATGAGCCTGCTTTAGCAATATCTTTAACTCTGCAACGATAGGGGATCAGATGAGCGGCCATGAAAATCCTAACAACATTCACACCAGCATCTGGCATGAAGAGCCGGAAGCCGACAATCCTTTCGCTGCTGCAGCCTGCTATTGCCGAGGTTACGACGTCTACGGCGACTTGCTTGGCAAAGCCCGCTACATCGAATACCTGTATCTGTTGTTCAAAGGCGAGCGTCCAACGCCGAACGTCATAGCGGCATTGGAAATCCTGGCGGTGGCGCTAGCCAACCCCGGTCCGCGCGACCCCTCGGTGCATGCCGCGATGGCGGCCGGGGTCGGCGGTTCAACTGCCGCCTCGGTGCTGATGGCGGCGCTGGCTGTCGGCGCCGGTTCCTACGGTGGCGCACGCGAAGTCTTCCTGGCTTTGGAGGCATGGAAGAATAACGGCACTGAACTGGCAAGCTGGCGTTCCAGCCTGGCTGATCCGGCTGCGCCGACCCGCCAGCAGGTATGGCCTGAGCCGGAGCATCCCCCTGGCTTCGATCCCTACGGCAAGCAATGCGCCAAGCCGGTGCGCCAGACCCTGGCGCATCTGGTCGAGATCCTGCCGGCAGGGCGTCTGGCGTGGCTGGCGCAGGAGAGGCCAGCGTTGGAAAGCGCCGCCGGCAAGCCGCTGGCAATGACTGGCGTGGCCGCGGCTGCCTTGGCGGATCTGGATTTCTCACCTGCCGAAGGCGAGATGCTGACCCTGCTGCTGCGGCTGCCCGGCGCCGCCGCTCACGCGCTGGAACAAGGCAAGCAAGGTTTTCGCCAATTTCCTTTCTTCGCACTGGATCTCGAAAACGATCCTGGTCCGGCTTTCTCGGAGGGGCACGCATGAACAATACTTTGCTGGATTATGAAGGGCCCTTGCGCACCCGCATGGGCGCATGTTTTCCGGGCGAGCGGGCGGTGTTCCGAGGCCACGATCTGCATGCCGATCTGAAAGACATGGATTGGATCGCACTGTATGCCTTCGGCATTACCGGCCGCCGCTTTTCACCACAGCAAACGACGCTGCTGCATGCTCTTTGGACCTACACCAGCTATCCGGATCCCCGGTTGTGGAACAACCGCGTCGCTGCCTTGGCAGGTAGCGCCCGCAGTACCGGCGCGCTTGGCGTCGCCGCTGCGATTGCAGTTTCAGAAGCCGCCATTTATGGCTGGCAGCCGGAATTCTCCGCGGCGGATTTCCTGGTCCGCGCCCATCAGCGCATGCTTGCGGGAGAGACCTTGCAAGCAATCCTGGAGCAGGAGCTGCAACTGCACAAGCGCATCCTGGGATATGGCCGGCCGGTGGCCTCGCTTCAAGTAGACGAACGCATACCGGCGATTCTGGCCCGTATGGAGCAGGAACAAATAGCGCAGGGGCCGTATCTGCAACTGGCCTTTGCAATAGAGCGAGGCCTGGCCCAGATGGGACGACGCCTGCCGATCAACTACGGCGGCGTAGTCGTGGCGATTCCGCTCGACATGGGATTCTCTCCGCGCGAATGCTATCTGTTCTTGCTGCCTTCATTCATGGCGGGCATGCCTCCCTGTTATCAGGAAGCCAGCCAGCGTCCTGAAGGCGCGACGTTTCCGCTTCGATGTTCCCAACTGCGTTATGAAGGGCCGGCGCGGCGCCTTTGGCAGCAAGGATAATAAAAAGAACAACAAAAAGAACAACAAAGGTTACAGGGTAGGACAGCGGGGAGATTGACAGGAGGCGAGGTGAGGGATGGCGGTCCGGCGTCTCTTGGCGGCATTTGTGTTCCATCAAATGGATCGACAATGAAAAAACACTGGCAATCTCAAATTCCCTGCGCTGCCGTCCTGTGTCTGAGCGCCGCCGTGGCTGGGGCTCAGCAAAATGCTGAAGAAGATGACTTGGCCCTTTCTTACGGCAAGAAGGCTGTCGTCAGCATCGCCACCGGCAGCCAGCAAGACATTTCCCGAGCGCCGGCGGTAGCCTCGGTGATTACCGCCCAGGATATCCAGGCCATGGGCGCAACCAATATGAATCAAGTGCTGGAAAGCGTACCCGGCCTGCATGTCTCCTATTCAGGTTTGTACAACGACCCGATATATTCGTTCCGCGGCATTACCACCCTATACAACCCGCAGACACTGATGCTGCTTAACGGCATCCCCGTCAATGACGCCTTTCTTGGCAACCGTGACCTGGCCTGGGGCGGCGTACCGATCGAACATATTGCCCGCATCGAGGTTATCCGCGGCCCTGGATCTGCGCTGTATGGCGCCGATGCATTCGCCGGAGTCATCAACGTCATCACCAAGACCGCGGCCGAGATTAACGGCACCGAGTATGGCGTGCGGGCCGGATCATTCGGCAGCTACGCCGCGTGGCTCCAGCATGGCGGCAAAATGGGCCCGCTGGACGTGGCCTTCTATCTGGGCGGCGGCCATACCGACGGCGCCAATAAAACGATAGACGCAGACGCCCAAACCAACCTGGATAAGATCTTCGGAACGCATGCCTCGCTGGCCCCCGGCCACGAGCAAATGATGCGCGGCAACCTGGATATGCGGGTCGATGTCGCCTACGAATTATGGCGTTTTCGCGCCGGTTACCAGAACCAGGAAACCGGCACCGGCGTCGGCTTGGCAAGCAGCCTGGATCCCGATGCGCGGGTGAGAGCGCAACGCTGGAATGCCGATCTGACTTACTCCAATCCGAATTTCTCTCGCAATTGGGATGTCACCGCGCAGGCATCGGTGAAGAATGTCAACGAGCTGCAGGCATCGCCGGCAACGGTGCTGTTTCCGCCGGGAGCTTTCGCCGGAGCCTTCCCGAACGGCGTCATCGGCAATCCCGGACACGCTGAACGCGATAGCCAGTTCAGCCTGTCGGGATTCTATACCGGCTTCGACAAGCATCGGATCCGGCTCGGCGCCGGTTACCGGATTGAAGACATGTACCAGACCAGCGAGAGCAAGAATTTCAGGATCGTGGCGGTGCCGGGGGTTGGCGTCGAGTTCGTTCCCTTGGGCAGCATCGTGGATGTAAACGGTACTAGCAGCGTATTCCTGACGCCGCATAAACGCACTGTCAGTTATGCGTTTGTGCAGGATGAGTGGACCCTGGCGAAAGACTGGACCCTGACTTCGGGCGTGCGCGAGGACCATTATTCCGATTTCGGCGGTACGCTCAATCCGCGCCTGGCATTGGTTTGGGATGCTGCTTATAATTTTTCAGTCAAGGCGCTGTATGGCAGCGCTTTCCGGGCGCCGTCATACACCGAGCAATACAGCATCAACAACCCGGTCACGATCGGCAATCCCAGCCTTAAACCGGAAACCATCAACACCCGCGAACTGGCGTTCGCATGGCAGCCCACGCAAACGCTGCAAACCAACCTCAGCTTGTTCTACTACCGCATGCACAACATCATTCAGTTTGTGCCGAATGCCGACCCATCGACCGGTTCCACTGCGCAAAATACCGGCGACCAGACCGGACGCGGCCTGGAACTGGAGGCGATTTGGGACGCCAGCCGCAATCTGCGGCTTACCGGCAACTACTCACTGCAACATTCCACTGACCAGACCACCGGCAAGGATGCCGGCCTGGCGCCGCGTCAACGGCTGTTCGCGCGATCCGACTGGCGCTTTGCGCCGCTCTGGCAGCTGGGCGCCACGGTCAACCATGTGGCCGACCGCAAGCGCCAGCCGGGCGACAACCGGGCGCCGATTGCAGACTATACGACGCTAGATCTGACTTTGAGGAAAGAGAAGGTGATCGGCGACTGGAATGTCAGTGCCACGGTGTTGAATGTATTCAACCGGGACGCCAGGGATCCAAGCTTCGCCCCGGGCAATATTCCTTTTGATCTGCCGCTCCCGGGCCGCACCTTCTATGTACAGTTGCAACACAAGTTGTGAGCCAGTCGTGGTAATCCGCCCCAGCAGAAAGAGATATGCAGCCGCAGCGCGGATCGAGACCGGCTTGATCCTGCTGCTCGCATGTACCCTCGGCCACGCCGGCCAGCAGGAGAGCACATCGCTTGAGGCCGGCAGGCGTGCCGAGACCGTAAAAGAGCAGTTCCAGAATTGGCGTGAAAACCTTGCCGGCGCACCTATGTTGAACCTTGAACCGACGCCGATCATGCTGGCCGCCCTGGACGCCGCGCCAAAGCGACAGGACATCAGCGACAGCAAAGGCGCGATTGCCGTGATTTATCCGGATATCGGCGAACCCTATCGCAGTATCTTTGCCAAGATTATCGAAGGCATCCAGGAGCAAGCCAAGGTGCCGGTAAGTACCTACCCGGTCGGACCGAACAGCAATCCGGCCGAGCTCAGTGCGCAGTTGACGCGTGGCGGCGTCAAGGTAGTGATTGCGCTCGGACGGCAAGGGCTGAAGGCCGTATCCGGGCTGGAGCGGGATATCGCGGTGGTGGTCGGCGGCGTGCTTTCAGTGCCCGAAGGCGATAGCCGCAACCTGACCGGCATCAGCCTGACACCCGACCCGGCCCTGCTGTTCGCGCTCCTGAAAAAACTGTTGCCAGGGATAAAAAGAATCACCGTAGTCTACGATCCGCAGCACAACGATTGGTTAATCAAACTGGCGCGCGAAGCAGCCAAGGCCCTAAGCATCGACCTGGTGATGCATGAAGCGCACGATCTGGCCTCGGCGGCGCATTTGTACGAAGCCGCTTTTGCCACAGCCGATAGCCGGACTGACGCCATCTGGCTGCTGCAGGACGCTACCACGGTGGACGAGGACACGATTTTGCCGCTGGTCCTGAAGGAATCCTGGAGCCGTGGCGTGCCGGTCTTTTCCAGCAGCTTCCTGCACGTCAGGAAGGGCGCTCTGTTTGCCTTGTATCCGAACAACCTGGGGTTGGGCCACGACCTGGCTATCACTGCTCTCGGCGTGCTCGCGGGAGAACCCCGCAAGCGTGGCGTGTCACCGTTGCGCGAGGTGCTCACGGCGGTGAATGTGCGTACCGCCAGCCACATTGGTTTGAACATCGACTATCGGTTGCAGCGCAGTTTTGATTTTATTTTTCCGGAGCCTTGATGCACGAAATGCGTTCTTATCATGGTATGCAGATGTAAAACGCGCGGCCGTCCAGTACGCGACGGCTCCTTTTTCACATTTTTTTGAGCCCATCATGTTGCAGGCCTATTTGCGCCGTACCGGATTCCGCCGCCAGCTGATGGCGATCGTCACTGTCTCGATCCTGGGCCTGGCGCTGTTCTCGTCTTTGATGAACTCGTGGGAAACCAGCCGCCGCATGCGCGGCTATCTGATCGAGCAAGGCCGCCATATTGCCGAGAACCTGGCGCGCCAGAGCACCCTGGCTCTGCTCTACCACTCTGCCGACAATGTGCGTGAAGAGGTCGCCACCTCGCTCGCGTTTCCAGACGTGCTCCAGGTAGAGATCACCGATGCCGACCATAAGGTCCTGCTGTCAGAAACCAAGCCAGGCGCGAGAGTCACCCCGAATCATGGATTGCCGCCGGACGGCGTCCCGACCCAAGCCATGCTGGAACAGGAAACCGAGAATGAATGGCGGTTCGGCGCACCGGTCTACCAGGGCCATCAAGGGGCGTCGCCGTTCGAAGTGCAGGAACTCAAGCCGCAACTTCTTGGCTATGTCCATATCGTTCTCGGCAAGGAAACCGTGAGTCGTCTGGTGCTATCGCTGCTGCTCGTCAATCTGGCCATTACGCTCTCCTTCGCTCTTATCCTGCTGGGAGTCATGCGTCTGCTGGCACGCCATTTGATTCGGCCATTGAACGCCTTGTCGGCTCTGATGGGGCGCGCCGAAGCCGGCGAGTCTGGCATGCGCGCCGCGCCGGAGGGGCCGCGCGACCTTATCGACATGGCCCAAGCCTTCAATAAAATGATGGCAGTGCTGGAAGAGCGGGAAACGGAATTGAAACAGTCGCGCGACCAGGCGCTGCACGCGGCGATGATGAAGGCGCAATTCGCCGCCACCGTCAGCCATGAAGTGCGTACTCCTTTGACCGGCGTGGTGGGCATGCTCGACATGCTCAAGGAAATGCGTCTCACCAAACCGCAGCAGGAATGCGTCGAAGTGGCCTGGAACTCAGCCCACACACTGATCGATTTAATCAACGACATTCTTGATTTCTCCAAGATCGACGCCAACAAGCTGGTATTGGAGAAAATCGACTTCGATTTGCGCAAACTGGTGGAGGAAATTCTCGACCTGCTGGCCAAGCAAGCGCAGCAAAAGGGACTAGAGCTGGGCTACCTGCTGGCGCCCGACGTGCCCGATCGGATCAAAGGCGATTCGATGCGCCTGCGGCAAGTGTTGATCAACCTGGTCGGTAATGCCTTGAAGTTCACCGAGCAAGGCGAGGTCGCGGTACGCATTTCGTGCGTCGAGGACAGCGGCGCAGGCTTCGGCCTGCGCGTCGAGGTGAGCGACACCGGCATCGGCATGGACCAGGACGCGGCTCGGCATGTGTTCGAATCGTTCGCCCAGGCTGACACCGCCATTGCCCGCAAATACGGCGGCACCGGGCTCGGCCTGGCAATTTGCAAGCAGCTGGTGGAACTTATGGGCGGCGAGATCGGCGTCGTCAGCCAACCCGGACAAGGATCCACCTTCTGGTTCACGATTATCTGCGAAGCGGACGAATCGGGTGCGAATTTGGGCGCGAATTTGGGTGAAATACAGCCCCTGACCACCGCGGAACACGCCTTGTCCGGAATGCGGGTGCTGGTGGCGGAAGAAAGCGAAGTCGTACGCAGCTTCCTGGAGCAAAGCCTGACGCGGCATGGGATGCAGTGCCGTACCGTCCGCAGCGCTGCCGAGCTGATGGCAGAACTGGAGCACAGCAAGCATGCACCCTACGCATTGGTCATCGTCGATCGCAATACGCTTGGAGGCAAGGGCGCGGATCTGGATGTGGCCCTGGCCCGGCATATCCGCTCCGATCCGGCGCTGTCGCCGACCCGCCTGTTGCTGTTAGAGCGCTACGGTTCTCCGAAGAGTGACAAACCTCTGGAAGCCGACGGCCATCTGGGCAAACCGCTACGCTTGAATCGTCTGTTGGACGCGATCCGGAATCTATTGCCAGGCGGGCCAATCGCCGCTGCCGAGCCGCCTGCGATCCAACTGCCCGGCAAGCTGCCTGACGCAGCCAGGGAATATCGGGTACTGGTAGTTGATGACAATCGCACCAATCAGGTGGTGGCCAGCGGCATGCTGGTCACCAGCGGCTGCCAGTGCGAATCCGCCTCCAACGGCTGGGAGGCAATCGAAGCCGTTCAGCGCAGTCGTTTCGACCTGATTCTCATGGATTGCAATATGCCGGAGATGGACGGTTACGAGGTCACTTCGCGCATCCGCAATTTTGAAGAACCGGAAGGGCGGCGCACGCCCATCGTCGCCATGACTGCCAATACCCAAGCCGGCGATGTCGAAAAATGCCTGGCCGCGGGCATGGACGATTATCTGGCAAAACCCATCACATTGATTGAGTTGCGGCGCAAGCTGGAGCGCTGGCTGATGCAGGGTCCCGCCGATACCGCGCCGGCGTTGCCTGGGGTATCGATGGCTGGCCTGGCCGAGAACGGCTACAGCCCGCTTGACCTGGTTGTATTCGACAAGCTGCGGGAAGTGCTGGGGCCCGCTTTGCAACAGGCAGTGACGCCGTACCTGGAAGATACACCGGCCTACCTGGATCAACTGGAACAGGCAGTCAATCGGAAAGATGCAGAATCGGCCCGGGCCGCGGCGCATACCATCAAGGGCAGCAGCGGCAACCTGGGCGCCGCCAGCATGGCGCAATTGGCCAAGGAAGCAGAGGAGCTGGCGTTCAACCAGCAGATCGATGAAATCGGCTCCCTGCTGCCGCAGTTGCGTTCAGCCTTCGACAATGTCGCGGCACTGCTTTACGGCGAGGTGTATGACGAAAACTATCGCAGCGCCAAACCGGTGGAAGGGAGCGCCCTGGTGCTGGTGGTGGACGATGATCGCAGCACCCGCAGCGCATTGCGCTATACCCTGCTAAGGGACGGCTTCCGGGTGGCAGAGGCTGAAAATGGCGCCCAAGCCCTGCGCGTGCTCAAACGCATACAGCCAGAGGTGATCCTGATGGATGCGGTGATGCCGGTGATGGACGGCTTCACCGCCTGCGCCCGGTTGCAGGAGTTGCCCACGCATCAACACATCCCGGTGCTGATGATTACCGGCCTGGAAGACAATCTTTCGGTAGAGCGGGCGTTCACTGCCGGCGCCAGCGACTATATCCCCAAGCCGATCCACTTCGCAGTCCTGTCGCAGCGGGTGCGGCGCATCGTCGAGGCCAACCGGGCGGAGAAACGGGTACGCGACCTGGCCTTCAGAGACTCCTTGACCGGTTTGCCGAACCGAGCCATGTTCTTCGATCAGCTAAAGCGCAGCGTCGAGCATGCCAGACAGAGCGGCGAAACGGTGGCGGTACTGTTCCTCGACCTGGATCGCTTCAAATATGTGAACGACACCCTCGGTCACGATGTCGGCGATCAGCTGTTGATATTGGTAGCGCAGCGAATCCAGCGCAGCGTGCGCATCGTCGACTGCGTGGCGCGCCTGGGTGGCGACGAATTCACCGTGGTGCTGGCCGACATGACAGCCCCCAATGGCGCCAGCACCGTCGCCCAGAACATCTGTAATTCTCTGTCCGGGCCGTTTGCCATCGACGGCCACGCGATCTTCGTCAGCGCCAGCATCGGCATCTCGCTCTATCCGCTGGACGGCGCCGACGTCGGAACCTTGCTGCAGCACGCCGATACCGCCATGTATCGCGCCAAGAAAACCGGTTCCGGTTTCAAATTCTTCGAAGCGTCGATGGAAGCAGCGATTTCCGAAAAAATGCGCATGGAGAGCGACCTGCGGGAAGCGTTGAACCGGCAGGAACTGGAAGTTTACTATCAGCCGCAAGTGCGATTCGATACCCATCAGATCGTCGGCATGGAAGCGTTGGTGCGTTGGCATCATCCAACGCGCGGCATGGTCGGGCCAAGAGAATTCATTCCGCTGGCTGAAGAGACTGACCTGATCAGCGTCATCGGCGCATGGGTTCTGCGCACCGCCTGCACCCAGCTGCAGCATTGGATCAAATCCGGCATGCCGGCCATGCGGATGGCGGTGAATTTTTCGGTGCGCCAGCTGCAGAACGATTTCACCACCACAGTGGAAGGCGTCTTGGCGGAAATCGGGCTGCCGCCGGAATTGCTGGAGCTGGAAATCACCGAGAGCACTCTCATGGAAAATGCCGAAGACAACTTGCAGGCCTTGCACCGG
Source organism: Collimonas sp. (assembly GCF_035566375.1). Classification (GTDB taxonomy): domain Bacteria; phylum Pseudomonadota; class Gammaproteobacteria; order Burkholderiales; family Burkholderiaceae_D; genus Collimonas. Next base: position 18,488 of record NZ_DATMRK010000083.1, on the reverse strand, counting down.
CTGCATAGCCTCGGGGTACGGCTGACGATCGACGATTTCGGCACAGGTTATTCCTCCCTCGCTTACCTGAAACGCTTCCCGGTCGACACCATCAAGATCGATCAATCTTTCGTGCACGACGTACCCCAGGATCTGGATGATTCCGCCATCGTCAAAAGTATTATCGCGCTGGCCCACAGCTTGCGCCTGGAAGTGGTGGCCGAGGGGGTGGAGAGCGAGTCGCAACTCAACTTCCTGAAAGACATTTCCTGCGACCTGATGCAAGGTTATTACTTTGGGATGCCAATGCCGGCCAAGCAGTTCGCCCAATTCGTCATGCACTGGGACGGCGTTCCATTGCCGGAAGTCCAGAACCCTGGAATATGACCGTATCCCTGGCCGCCGAGACGACTATTGAGAGTTTCGTCATTCATGGCATCGCCACGGCGAGAGTCATCTGGGGGCAGAGTCAACGGGGTTAGTCAATTTCTGCAGCGCTTCATCGCGAAACTTGACTCTGACCCCACATGACGGATTCGGAGAAAGACAGGGCGCACAACGCGGTTTTGTTCTTTTTAACCATGAGGCCGGTACTCCGTGGCCCGCTAAGTGGGGTCAGAGTGAAGTTTCTGCAAAAAGCGCGCAGAAAGTTCACTCTGACCCCAGTTAGCCGCGTTTGTTAAGCGCAACCGGGCATGGGCATTGTCTGGCGTCCGGGATGTGATATCCAAGATCAGGACTTCGACGCCAGCGAACGCTCGAAATGGCCGATTGCAGCGCGGTATATCTCAATTTGGTCGATCAGCAGATCGTCGCCATCCTCTGTTGCTTCGATCAGCGGATCGCCGTTATCCTTCAGATAGAGCAAGGCGGCGGTGCCGGGTTCTTTTGCGACTTGAACCAGTGCTTCGCTATGCAGTTGCGCTACGCGTGGGTCATCTTTCATGCCTATCGCCGCCAGTAGCGTGGACAGCGCGCTGTTTGGGGCAAGGGCCGGAGCGCTGAAATACGTCACCCAAAGCTTGCTTGAGCGCGTATCCCCAGTGTCATGCAATATCTGCTGCAAGCGTTGATCGAGCACAATGGATAGGTTTTGCCAGTGCTCGCGCGGCAACGGCGATTCTGTGCCATCGAGTACTGCAATGGAGACATGCGCGGTGTTTTCCGGATTGTGGCGGGCGGAAAGCGCGGCATGATGACCGTCGAAATCGAGTGTCGCTTGCCAGCCGGCGGCGTTGCGCACCCCGTCTGCAAGGAAACCCGATAAGTCCGCTATGGCAGCGCTATCCCGTTCCGCGAGCTTCGGCACTTCTATCTTATGTGCGGACAGGTGCAGTTGCGGGTCCATCGCATTTTCTACAGCGATAAGCAAGTCGAGGAACTCGGCATCGCGCGGCGCCGGCAGTGCGGCCTTTCCCTTGTAAGCGCGCTGCAGATCGTGCAGGTAGGCCCGCATTTCTTTGACCTGTGCAGCAACGATTGCCGGGGCTGCCACGGTTTCGATATGCCGTATCGCCTGCGCGTACATGTTGAGGCGCTTCTTTTCGTAAGAGCCGCTGTAAATAGAAGGAAAAGAAAAGCGAGAAGACGGTTTGTGCTCGGCAAGATGATCCGCTTGCCGTTCACGCAGCGTCTGCTGCTGTTTATTGATCGGCTCGTCTGCCAGATCGGGACGGGCCTCCAGCAGTGCATCCATACTGGATTTCAACGTCATGTGCTTGAAGAAGCGCGGCCCGAGAAGCTTGTCGCCGCTGTGTTCGTGCACGGTAAAATCCCTGGGTTCAACGGCTGCCTGGGTCAGCGCTTCCTCATGTACCTGGCCGATGCCGGGGTCGCCGGGCATTTCTCTTGCGGCCGCGATCGCGAAAATGGCGCTGCCTTCATCGGTCTTCTGAATTGAAGTATTCAGGCAATTGACCAAGACCTTTGCCTGGCGCGGCTTGCCGGCTTCGTCCAATGCTTCGTTCAGGTGGTCGACCAGCGTACTTGCGACCATCTTCCAATCTCTTGAATCCTCGTGCGCGCTGCTAACAACGACAAGCGACACATGCATGGGTCGCTTCGGGTCATGCTTTGCCGAGAGCGCGACCTCGAACCCGTTCATGCTGACGATGGCATGCCAGGCATCGGGCTGGTGCATCCCCGCAACCAGTCGACGCGCAAGATCAATGGCTGCGGAGGGATCGTCTCCTTTGCTGAGACGTTTGTAGTCGATGGTATGAGAGCTTAAATTGAGCTTGGGATCACGCGCATTTTCCACCGCAACCAGCAGATCCAAAAATTGTGCATCACGGCGCTTCGATGGCCGCAGTTCGACCTTCGCCGCATAGGCGGCATGCAAGTCCGCGAGATAGCCTTTCATGTCGGCAATCCGCTCGCGGATGTCAGGCGCGCTTGCCACTGCGGCCAGAGCGCCGGTACGGGTGAGTAGCCGTGCCGGCTGCTGGCTGGATAGTCTGGGCGATGCAGGTTTGCCCGGCGGCGCCCGGCGCTTTGCACTGCTTGCCGATCCATGACCCGTCGCCGTTGCTTCACCGGACGTGGTTGCCGACCATGAGCGCAGGCCGCTTAACGGCGATTGCGTGGCGGGGCGGGGAGTTGCTCGCGCAGCACCCTCTGTGGCGGGCGCAGCAAGTCGTCCGCCGCGGGGGTCTGCATCTTTGTCTGGAAATGATACCTGGTCGAAAGATGCTGAGCTCCAGCTCGGTGTAGTCGTTGCCTTCATCGCAGTGCCAAGCCCAAAAATTGCTATTCTCCTGGGCGTCGACGTCTGCCAGGCTTGCATGAGCGAAGAGATGCAGCCGGACGCGAACGCAGTCTTCGAGCAATTTATCGTTTCTTCGAACCTCGGCTAATGCCGCAGCACATTTCCGCATCAATTAAGCATGGCGTCCAGATCCTCGGAGAGTTCTTTGAGAGGCGACACGGATTGTTAGCAGAGCCTAGAACAAATCGACCCCGGATCTCCCTGTCGTCTTGCTGCTGACACCGTCAATAACTGCCTCATCCGTCTGAAATAAATCAGAGAAGTCGCAACACTCCTGCGCCAGCATGATGATCGAGGAAATGAATACGCTTTTGCGCTCGCCTCGGTACATGGCGACATATGAAATTTCCGGCAGGGCAGGGGAAGTTTGCACCACTTCAAGCGCTCCTCGCTCTACCAGCGAGCTCAGGCATTGCTGCGGCAGGTAGCTGATCCCCAGCCCCGATACGGTCAGCCCGATCAGGGCAACCAGGCTGTTGCAACTGATGGAATTGGCCGCTGAAATGGTCTGCGATTTGAGCCACCTGTCATAAATGATGCCGGTTCCGGACATATTGCCCTGGGTCAGGATAGTGTATGAAGCCAGCTCATGCATGCGCAATACGCGTGAGACAGGCAGCAAGCCGGGCTTGCACATCCAGACACTCTTCACCATGGCCAGCGGGATCAGGGAAAACCTGGCTTCCGCAAAGGCGTCTGGAGTGATGATGATGTCGACCTCGTCGGCCAGCAGCTTGTCGCGCAGATTCACGCTCAGATCGACATCCGGCTCTATCACCACCTTGGGATAGTGCGCCCGCACCAGGCGCACCAAACGAGGGAGCCAGGTCATGGCTGTCAACTCGGTGACGCCGATGCGCAAGCGTCTCTCCACGATTTCCGGGGTGCTGAACTGTTCGATCGCCAAATCCCGCTGCTCCAGCAGGCGCTTGGCGATGAGCAGCATTTCCTCGCCTTTTTCCGACAAGCGCGCTTGCCGATGGTTGCGGTCGAACAGCTCCGTGCTGAGCGCGGCTTCAAGCTCTTTTACACGCTTGGAGATGGCGGATTGGGTGGTGTTGAGATGCCTGGAAGCGGCGTCAAAGCCGCCCAGCTCGGCGATCCAGTAGATTGCTTCCAGTTGCTTGAAAGAAAACATGATTGCGCATCTCCTGAATTCAACGCTGCCGATGAAGGATAATACATCACTTAAAGCGATGCTAACTCATAATTAAATATCGCTTTTTTTAATTATTGAGACCTTTTATTATTCTCAAAACGGGCTGCAAACCGGCTATAAAGCGGACTACAAACAACGCCGCCGGTTCTGCTGTCGGCAGCTGTTGTTGATTGATTACTAAACGAATTCACCCAACCGGAACAGGAGACACCATGTTTAACATTAAAAGAGCCGCATCCATCGCCGCCGTGCTACTGCTTGTCAGTGCTTCGGCAGCGGCAGACCAGCTGGCCGATATCAAGCAGAAGGGGGTACTGGTATGCGGCACGCTTGGCACCGCTGAACCATTCAGTTTTCCCAACCCGGCCACCCGTGAAGTGCAGGGCTACGACGTGGATTTTTGCAAGGCCGTGGCTAAGAGCCTGGGCGTGAAGCTTGAGCTGAAACTGATCTCGGTAGCCGCCCGCATCCCCGAACTGCAGCAGAACCGCATAGACGTGCTCGCCGCCAATCTCGGCTGGACTGCCGAGCGCGCTCAACAAATCGCCTATAGCGATAGTTACTACGTCAGCCTGACCAAGGTTGCTACCAAACGCTCCGACGGCTACAAAAAGCCGGCAGACCTGGCCGGCAAGCGCGTCAGCGCGCCCAAAGGCTCAACCTCCGAAATGGCGGTGCGCTCGGCTATTCCGACGGCGACCACCGTCACCTTCCAAGATCCTCCGGCAGCCTTTCTGGCGATGCAGCAAGGCAAGGTTGACGGCTTTGCCGTTTCTGAATTGATGCTGCTTAAATTCAAGCAGCAAACCGAAGCCACTACCCCTATCGACATCCTCGAACCAGCCGTGCTCAACGAAGCATGGGGAATCGGCATGCGCAAGGAAGAGAGCGGGCTCATCAAACAGGTAAACAACGTGCTTGAATCGATGGAGAAATCCGGCGAGGCCGCGCAGATATTCGACAAATGGCTGGGCGCCAATTCCCCTTACAAGCTGCACCGCGGTTTCAAGATCGAGCCAATCAAGGGCTAACAATACATCGCCCCTGTCACCTGCTGCGCTGGGAAGGATAGGGGCATGTCAATTCATAAGACATCTTCGCCATGAACTCGAAGCTTGATTTTTCGGTCTTGCTGGACCCTGTGTATCGGCACTGGATCTTCGACGGCATTGTCACGATGCTGCAGCTGACGGCTTTTGCGTGGCTGCTGGCAATCGTGCTCGGCACACTGCTGGCGCTGATCCGCATGACGCAAAACCGCTGGGCTGAACGCGCCGTCTCGGTCTACGTCGAATACCACCGCAACGTGCCGATGCTGGTGCAGATATTCATCTGGTATTTCGGCGTGCCGACTTTGCTGTCGCCCGCTGTCCAGCACTGGATCAATGCCCAGCGCAGTGAATTCCTGTTTGCCTTCATTGCGGTGGGCATGTGCATGGCCGCGTATATGTCGGAAGACCTGCGCAGCGGCATCCGTTCGATACCCAAATCGCAGCTTGAAGCATCGCGCGCGCTGGGCTTGAGTTACCTGCAGGCGTTCCGCCTGATCATTTTGCCGCAGGCAGTGCGGATAGCGCTGCCGACACTGATCAGCCACACCGTTTTGCTGTTCAAGAACACCAGCCTGGCAATGGCGATTGGCGTCGCCGAACTGACCTACGCCACACGCGAAATTGAAAGCCAATCGTTTCGCACCATCGAAATTTATATCGTGGCCACTTCCATCTATCTCGCGATATCACTGCTGATCATGGCCGCCGGGGCCGGCTTGCAACACCGCTATCGGATCAAGGCCAGGTAATCATGATCGACATTATAAATATCGTGCGCGACAACTGGATTTTGCTGCTGATCGGGCAATATCCAAACGGCCCGCTGGGCGGCCTGGCGATTACCTTGCTGCTGTCGGTGGCCGGACTGGCGCTGGCTTTCCCGGTCAGCATCCTGCTGGCCATCGCCCGCGTCAGCCCGCTACGCTGGATCAGGCTGCCCGCCACGGTGGTGGTGTATGTGGTGCGCGGCGTACCCCTGATCATGTTTATCTTCTGGGTCTATTTTTTCGTGCCGCTGCTGATTGGCAGTACCGTCAGCGGCTTCACCACGATGCTGATCACCTTGGTCATTTATCAGGCGGCCTACCTGGCCGAAGTGATTCGAGCCGGCATTGAGGGATTGCCCCGAGGGCAGAGCGAGGCAGCCAGAGCGCTGGGCATGAGTTATATGCAAACCATCGTCAACATCATCCTGCCGCAGGCGCTGTACAACATGCTGCCGGCGATGGTGAGCCAGTTTGTGTCCACCATCAAGGAAACTTCCCTGGGGTATGTGATCAGCGTCAATGAGTTGACCTTTGCCGCCAACCAGGTCAACTCCACCTTGCTGACCAAGCCATTCCCGGTATTCATGCTGCTGGCGCTGATCTACTTTTTGCTGTGCTTCTCGCTATCGCAGTTCGCACATTTCCTGGAGCGGCGAATCAGCAAGAAGCGGGCTGGCGTCGGTGCCGGCAATAAAAAACCGGCTGAACCAGACGTCAATCTGGTGATAGCGCAGGCGGTCGAATAACTTGAATATCTTGGATAACCGCGCAGCGCAGCTCCTTAAACTGAAATATCTCAATCATGACACTTACCCCCTTTGGCAACAGTATCAGTTCCCCGAATATGATCACTTTTGATAGCGTCAACAAATGGTACGGCTCCTACCATGCACTGGCGGATGTGTCGGCCGAAGTTGCAAGAGGCGAAGTGGTGGTGGTGTGCGGTCCGTCCGGTTCCGGCAAATCCACCTTGATCCGTACCGTGAATCGGCTGGAAGAGATTCAAAAAGGCAAGATCGTGTTTGACGGAGAAGATATCCATGTCCCCAAGCTCAACCTGAATCAGTTCCGTGCGCGGGTTGGGTTTGTATTCCAGAGTTTTAACCTGTTTCCGCATCTGTCGGTGCTGGATAACATCATCGTGGCGCCAGTCAATGTGCTCGGCGCCAAGCGCGCCCAGGCGCGCATCCACGCCCGCGAATTGTTAGAACGGGTCGGCCTGGCAGCCAAGGCTGACGCCTTCCCCGGCCAACTCTCCGGCGGCCAGCAACAGCGGGTTGCGATTGCCCGCGCCCTCGCCATGAATCCGCCCGCCATGCTGTTCGACGAACCCACCAGCGCGCTCGACCCGGAAATGGTGGGCGAGGTGCTGCAAGTGATGAAAAGCCTGGCGCGCGACGGCATGACGATGATTTGCGTCACCCATGAAATGGGCTTCGCACGCGAAGTCGCCGACCGGGTCTGGTTCATGGATCACGGCCGCCTGATCGAGACCGGCACCCCCGAGGATTTCTTCCTGCGGCCGCAAAGCGAGCGCGCTCAAAAATTCCTGTCCGATCTGCGCTCTCACTAGAGATTCGCCCCTTTTTTACATGCTGGTTTATCGAAAAAAAACCATTTGAACTATTTGACTCTGGTCGCCGCAATACCGGAACGACCGCTTTTTAAAAAGGAAATATTAGTCATGGATGTGAGCCAAGGAGTATTTTTTTCCGACGAATTGATGCAAGAGATCAAGAGCCGTTTCCACTACGTCGATAGCGATCCAGCCGACCGCGAGCGGCTGTATTTTGACAATGCCGGAGGTTCCTTCCGGCTCAAGAAAGCTGTCGAACAATTTGCCAAGGCAGACTCGATTCCAGACAACCCGGAACGGATTCACCAAACCGCCTTGTCTTTGCAAAAGATGCAGGAAGCCGGCACCGCGGATGTCCGGACCATCTTGAACGCCACTGGCGGCAGCGTCTATTCCTCGCTGACCGCTTCCGCAGCCATGTTCGACATGGTAAGAGCAGTCGCTGAAAATGTTAGCGGTACCAATATGGTGACCACCGTGCTGGAGCATCCCTCCGCCTTTGACGCGATGACGCTCTACGCCGAAAAACTCGGCAAGGAACTGCGGGTTGCCAAAAGCAATCCAGTCACCGGTGGCGTCGATGTAGAAGAAATCACCAGGCTGGTGGATAGCGATACCTGCCTGCTCAACGTGATGTATGCATCGAATATTTCAGGCGCCAAGCTGGATATCGAAAACATCGTCAAACAGGCGCGCCAGATCAACCCTGACGTATATATCCTGGTAGATGCGGTACAACATGCCCCCCACGGCCTGATCGATCTTCAAAAAACACCGGTCGACGGCATCAACATTGCCCCCTACAAATTCTTTGGCTGCCGCGGCTCCGGCATTTCATGGCTGTCCGACAGGGCGTCGGTACTGCCGCACCACAAACTAGGCGGAAAGAAAGCCAATTTCTGGGATCTCGGCAGCGCCGCTCCCTGGCAGTTTTCCGTGGTGACCGAAATCGTCGATTATGTGTGCTGGCTCGGCGCCAAATTCATCGATAGCGATGAGCGGCGCGCGCTGTTCGTTAGCGGGATTGAGCGGATCGCGTTGCACGAACGGGCTTTGCTGTCGAGGATGCTCAACGGTACTGCCGAAATCGCCGGCCTCAGGCGCTTGAATGGCGTCAAGGTATTCCTGGATTATGAAGACCTGTCGAAACGCGATCTGATCGTTGCCATCGGTATTGATAATCTGGATCACACCCAGGCCGTCAGGGAATATGAGAAGAGAGGGGTGATCGTCTATGAACGGGCGGCGGCCAGCATTTATTCAAAGCGGATGCTGGAATCCTTCGATATGGATGGCGCGGTGCGGATATCGCCGCTGCATTGCAATTCAGCGCAGGACATTGATAAATTTTTGCGGGTGACGGCGGAGTTGTGTAAGGCGACTTGATTCCGCTTGGGTTCAAGTGAACAGACGGTCGATTCAATTCGGCCGTATGCGTGGCCTGGCATTGAGCTTGCCGTTATCGAATATTTTTGAGCTGTGGGTGGATTGTCATCGCCGCTGATAGCGTTTATAGTCGTCCCCGTCCCTGAAAAAGAAGGGAACGGGTTTTGCAGCCTGACCTATAACAAAGTGCACAGACCGCTCCACGTGGTTTGTGCTCACCTTTGCACGTCCTTATGGGCGGCGATGGTGGGGAGCCTTCGGGCTGCCGGTTTTTCCTTTGTTATGCCGGTCTGCAAATCCTGCCATCTGCCGCCCTCCCGTTTTGCAGCGGACAGCGGCGTAATTACTAGCAAAGGAGTCGGCTATGACTAGCACCAGCACGCCCCCGCTATTTTCACCTTCCGCAATTAAAGCAGACCACCAGCCGTTTTCATGGCTGGCCGAAGAGTTGCGCATCGACTCCTCCATGCAATTCCTGGCGCACACCCTGGATATAACGCAAGGGATTAAAACCTGTCTGGAACTGGTTCACGCCAGCAATCAAGCAAGAGAAGAGGGCGATCCGGCCTACCCGCCGACACTGAATGTGCCCGACACCGAGCGCCTGACCCGCATGGCAATGGCCGCCGCCAGCACGCTATCGGAACAAGCTGAGCGGCGTATTGCAGTGCTCAACAGCAGATGTGCAAGCGCCGCAGAGCATTAGCCGCTTGCGAGGTGCGGCGTCGGGCCGGGAAAGCTCGGCGTCGTGCTTCTGAAGTTCGGCTTCGGACTTCCGAAGCAGGATGTCGAACCTCCCAAGGCAGGACGTCCTGCTTCAGAAGCCGGCCAGCGAACCTTCGAGGTAGGACGCCGAGCTTCCGAAGCAGGGTGTCGGGCTTCCAAGGCAGGACATTGAGCTTCCGAAGCAGGACTTCGAACTTCCTGAGGTAGAGCGTCGAGCTTTCGAGGTAGAACGGCGAGCTTTCGAGGTAGAACGGCGAGCTTTCGAGGCAGAACAGCGAGCTTTCGAGGCAGGAAGGCGGCTCTCGGAGCATCAACGGCGATTTTCTGAGCATTGATGGAGACCTCGGAAGCGTCCAATGACGTGTACTAATTCAGATTCCAACGGATAGAAGATGCGCGATTTTATCTAAAACCGGATTGGTTTGAGGGAACTAGTGATATTGGTATTTCACCGCATAATGTGACGGTCCGTATCCGGCCAGAAGCAGCCGGTTGCCGTGACATCCAAAAACGGTCACTCAGCAGCGCTATATAACTAAGGATAAGACCCGCATGAATCAATCATTATTTTCGCTATTTGTGACCATACTTTTGACCGCCACCCCCGTCGCTGAAGCCCATCATCCATGTTTGCACTTTGGCTGCAAGGATCTACAAGAGTGCAAAGAGGCTGCCGAATGGATTGTTGAAGCGACTGTCGTCGACATCACGCGCACAGGTGGCCAGGAGGAGTGTGAAACTGGGCCGTATGGCCCGCTGTGTGGTTATGCCGAGAATCCAGAAATTTTGACTCTTGCTAACGCACGAGTCATCAAAGGTAAATTCGACCTTGGACAGAACGGCGAAGCCTCAGTTTCGCGTAAAGATTCGTGTTTTTCTGGAGCATTGGCGTCAATGAATGACAAACCTGAACTGGGAACTCAGGGCGAAAGAATTCGTTTGTATGGGGACAATTTAAACCGACCTCCGTTCATCCATCCCGGCTACTTCTTTGTCGAATCTATTGAGAGCCGTCGTGCACCTTAAATTTGCTACCGGCCATTTACAGACATCCAACGTTCAATTTGAATATGAAATTATTAGACAACTCTCGCCATTTGAATGCGCATAGATTATTGATGATGGGCATATTTCTTGGAAGTACAACATTTCCAATATTTGCCAATGCTATTGATGCATCTATCCAGCAGGCGGCGCAGAACATACCGCATGCGAAACCGACGCAAGCCATGAATTTTTCTGACAGCATATCAAGGTACGATATTTTCGACATGGTTAAAAAGCCAACGACGCCACGAGAGCTACTACAAAATATTAAGTTTTCCATCGACCGTAATTTATTAATACGTGCCGATTTCTATACCGCGGAAAATTTAGAAAGATTTTTTGGCGGCAAGGCAAAGGTGCAAACTGTAAGAACACAAAAGAATGATTTGGAGATATTAAGTGCAGTATCAAATTTGGGAGATGTTCTTGCGAACACCAAAAAACTTTATGGCACATCTATTGAGTTTGATTTGCAGGAAAAAAATGAAAATTCTGGAATACTGCATGCAAATGTTGTGGTTCCAGGGACATCAGCTGATCCTCGATTGACAGTAGAACTTGTTGAAAATGTTTTTGGCAGCAGCGGCGAGATGACTGTTTCCGACAGCAGCGATGCCTTATCTGAAAAGGAAGCAGCGGATCGATTGCAAACTGCAGATCCTAAAGGGCCAGCTCCCTTCGTTGGTTATGCTGCTCCAGCAACTCACGAGCTGGGAAACAAGAGAATCGAATTTTTTATTCCCAAATCAGGAGTAAATACTTCGGTCGTTTTTTTTACATTCGAAACAGGCCAGATAAAAAACATTGTAATTAACCAGTCGGAGGAATAGCTATAGCAACGGCAGCACTTACATTCGGCGCTCAGACAGCAATCGGCCAAAACCGGTCCTTCGCGGCCGCCTCCAATTTAATATTGTTTTGCCAATCATTTCGTGGCACGATACCGGAATATTGTTGGCGAGCAACTACCCTGACTGCTCGATGAACTTAACGAGGCACCCGCGGTATGAACATCCTGAAAAAACTCTTCGTTGGTAACAAGGTCCCGAAGTCAATATACGACTCTATCCTTTTGCTAACATCGGAAAAAACCGGCAAGAGTTTTCCAATCGCCCAGTTCTCGGGCGACACGGACATGGTAACTATGGGCTGGGTATCGCTGACTAGTGTTCTGAATCACGAGATAGTGGTTACGATGATGACAGGCGACGAGCTCAAAAATACATCAAAAGACTTTAGCGGTTATACCCAACTTGAGTCACGCGTTAACAATGTCTTGAACAGAGCGGACTTGGTGTGCTCGTGGCTAGTCACGGTTGTAGAGCCAACTTATGACGTCGACATTACGACGCTGTCATTTCAAGAATTCCGCAAAGTGTATAAAAAACCTCAGCTGTTCTATCGAGATATTTATAGTCCTGAAACATTCGCGAGGATAGAAACAGAGGCCTCCCGTCAAGATTTTGAGCGCCAGGGTGGAAAATTTCTAGTTTTATAGTTTCTAATAAATGGCTGCAATCGGCCGCCAACAGCAGTCGGTGGTTTGCCTAAATATCGACGCTCACCGTACTGTTAGGATATAAATGACTCGGCAACGCGAACGGCATGAGAAACGTACTCCGATTGAGGAAAAGGCGAGACTGCAGGTATTGGACCTGGTTGGGAAATCCGGTACGGTGTACGTTGAGCGGAGTGGATTTGATGAGCTGGATAGTGTCCTTATCCGTGTCGCGGACCTAGATGGTATAGCGGATGGAGAGTTTGAGCGCCTCAAGTTCTCGTTGGTTGACTTGCTAAATGTCCTGCTGCCTGAGAACTCATCGCCGTCGTGCTGTGCGTTAGTTGTGCGGGCTGGCCAGGAAACGTTTTTGCGTCCTTGATGGCTGCAAATCGACCTCATCATCTTCGGCGAGTATCGGCCAGAAGCGGCCATGCCGTTGTACCTTTCAATTTAACCAATTATCAGGATGGCGACATGCTTGAACCTCATATCATCGCTGAAGCACGGGAATTCGCAGAATCCCATCGTTGCCTAAATCCAGACTATCCTGGCTCAGCGCACGTACAAGAGCTTTCGCAAAGATTGGGCTCGCCTTCCGACTACGCTAAATTTCGGCAATCGCCTCATGGCGCATACCTAGTAGATATTATTGAGGCATACGAGACGGCGCTCAATGACGACTGGCTTCCGAACCAAGTTGTCGGATTATCTTTAGAAAAAGCGAGGGAATTTATTCAAGCGGTGGCTGATGAGTTAGCTCAGAACTCGACGGTCGAAGCTATTGTGAAGTTGAGAAAGCATTATTTACTACTGAGCGCTAATATCATCTAATCAGTTTGATTTTAAAAACGATTGAGTTTTTTCGGTTACAGCTGGCCGGCATCGGCCAATAGCAGCCGGTGATAACCTCTACGTAAATATCGCAAAGTTATGACACCAGAACTCATCGAAGGCGCTTATTTCTCCTATACGGAACCGGTCACCTGGGATTGCTGTGCATCGCACACTTCGTTCGATAGTCAGCGCCTTGCTCGTGTCTATCAAGTTCCCGGTAGCTTTTTTAGGGTGCTCGGCTATGTCAAGGTACCAGGTGTTCCTCAGTTGATTGGGGAGTGGTGGACAGAGGAACATTGCGTGCAAGTGGAGTCAATAGGTGAAGCTGAGCGGCTCGCTCAAGAATTTCTAGTTGCGGCGAGGTGATTGAACTTCCTAAATCGGCCAACTCCGGACAGTCGAAAACGTTTGCTAAACTGACTGCAATTTACTATCCGCGTCTAACATGCCTCTAATTTTCGGACCAAAGAATTCGCGCTACGCATATACGGGTAGTCCATGCCCTCATACTGACCTTGCTTTTGAGTCGAATGCAGAAACGCTCGGCGATGCAATTAAAGCATATGAAGCTCGCTTTGACGTATCAATAAGCCCGTACTCGACGCAAATTACCCCAGAAAATGAGGACGCGGCGAAGTATTTTCTATGTAAGGATAATCAAGCCGAGCTTACATCTCTCGTCGACATTCATATTTTTCGAGGTAAAGAAGAAATTTGTCCTAAGCAAAATATCAGTTTCAAATTGGAACCAACTGATATGGTTGAACTTGGGGAACTCATCTGCTGAATTAACTTAAAAGATGGCCCCAAACGACGAGACTTCCATGACCTGTCGCAACTGACTCAAGACGGCCAAAAAGCGACATTCGCGAATCCCACAAGATTGGTATGGCTTGGTACATCAGTTAAACACACAAATTCTAATGAAGATATTCGGATACAAAGATGAAGGACTTCCACTTGCGGACATGAGTTTAGCCGAGTTGGCCGAAATTACGCTCGTTGCGACGCCCGACGAGCTACGGAAAATAGCGAAGTTTATTTTAGCTTCGGCGGATGGGATGGAAGCAAGAGGCCGCGACTGGGAACATGAGCATCTGTCAGATAAACAAAAAGGTTTTGAACGTTCGCCACATTTCGTTATTTACAACCCGGAGGCAGGTGCATGAGCGCTAACTCGTCGGTCGATGCTGGCGCTTCGCACGAGTCAACCTATTTGTTTGGTGCAATGCCGTGACAATTTCTGACAACTTCCAGAAGTTCAATTGGCACGACAACGCCATTCACGGATTCCGCATCGTCGAAGGTGCGGACGGATGTAGCGGTGAGCTAATTCTAGACATTGATTTCATTGTTGAATGGCTGCCCCCAGAAAGTCCAAACAATGCGTTTATGTTCCGAGTGGCTCCTGCGGACCTGACATTTCACGATGTTACGAACTTGGTGATTTCTATTGATTACGCTTCGTCAACTGCTGCGTTTCAACCAATGGCCATTCACGAAATTCACCGGGAGATTGTCACGTACTCCAATGGCTACTCTTCGTTCGCGTGGAAGATTGAAATCAACTGGCCTCGGAATAGCACCATATCCTTCCGTTCCAACGGGTTCACGCAAGTAATGAGAAAGCCGCCCCTTACGTCTGACGCTCAGTATTTATCGCCTGCGAAGAGAAATTCATAATCCAGTTCCGCCGGTCATTCTGAATCTCCGATTGCGATTTCATTCCGCTATTTTCGGCAGACGACGCCTCGTTTATCTCAATGTTTAATGGCAGGTTTCAGGAAACTGCTATGACCGCTTGGGGTCGGGTCCGGTCTTTCAAAGTTTAGAAAGCGACCATTCAAACGCAGTGACGCCAAAATGTTTGTTGTTTGAATCGGCGAACGGCAGCTATTTGAAGTTGATCCGCCGTTCAGAATTACATCCGAGACTGGTAGATACCGCCGATATCAATAACCACGTTATATAAAACCAATGGCCGCAACCGCTGCATTGCAGACGCTCAAGGAACCTGCTTGACCATCTGATACGGGCGCTTGCTGCTCGTCGCAACACGCATCAGGCGGTCATTCATGAACCGTGAGGTCAACGCCATCAGGATGGCGCAATACTACGATACTACGCGGGCGCCGTGAATCAATAATGTTCGCAGGCAAGTGTCACCGCGTTTGCTGACGCCCTGCAATCTTGACTTACCCCCAGAAAAATATTGTCGAGGAACCAAGCCGAGCCAAGCGGACAAGTGACAGCCATTCTTGAACTCTTTGGCCTCGCCAACGGCGGCTACCGTTGCCGTAGCGGTGATCGGTCCAACGCCACCTATTACCTGAATCTTCTGACACAACACCGAATTCTTCACGAACGCTGCGATCCACTGATTGATACGGGCTATCCGTTCCTCCAAAATACGCATCTGCTCTAGCAATTCAATCAAGAGCGCCTGGAAGGTACTGCTCATGTCGCCTTTGCATTTGGCCAGGATGGCTGGCAAGGCGCGCTTGAAAGCAGCAGGTGTCTGCGCAATGATCCCCACACGTAAATTGGATGAAACGCTAGTCTGATCCTATTAGTGGTGTCGGGTCCATCTCAGTAAATCAACAATTAGCAAAACGGAATACATGCGATCTAAGTGCGTACCCGAGATTTGTTGTTTTTTTCTGATATGTACAGGATGTTTTGCGACGGTTTATCAAACTATTACGACAGATAGCAATAGTTTGAGTCAAGCCAACTGGTCTCGAATATTGTGCTGTGACATGCTGACGCTAACCATCACCAACCGGCGCAGTTTTGATCGGAGAGCGATGGGGGGAGGGCCAATCCTAGTAATGCGCATTGTTGTGCGGTTATGGTTGGTAACGGTAAAAAAATAGATTTTTCCAATCATTAGGAATCAGACATGAAGAAAATAATTCTGACTGCAGGTTTGCTGAGTGGCATTGCTGGCATGGCACAAGCCCAAACCAACGTCACAATCTACGGCGTTATCGATTTGGGCATGAACTACACCAATAATGACGGTGGTAAAAGCGTAGTTCAACTGCAAAGCGGCTACGCACAAGGTAGTCGCCTTGGTTTCAAAGGTAACGAAGATCTGGGTGATGGCTTGAGCGCTTTGTTCCAGATCGAAAACGGTTTTTCTGCAGATACCGGTAAGCTGGGACAGGGAGGCTTGCTGTTCGGACGCCAGGCATTGGTCGGTTTGTCGAGCAAGACTACCGGTACCATCACACTGGGGCGTCAATATGACTCCGTGGTCGATTATCTCGCTCCAATGACAGCGAATGGCAACTGGGCTGGCTATCTGTTTTCGCATCCGCTGGATAACGACAACACGGACAACTCGTTCCGCATTAATAACTCGGTCAAGTACGCCAGCCCAACTTTTAGCGGCTTCCAATTCGGTGGCCTGTATGGCTTCGGCGAAGTAGCCGGCGACAATACTAAAAACCGTACCTACAGTCTGGGGGCAAGCTATGCTAACGGCCCATTGTCTGCTGGCTTGGCGTACATGAATCTGAGTCGTGTCGGGACTACTGCCAACGGCTCCATCACGCCAACCGACGCTAACTTCCTGGCGGATAAGCAAAAGATTTTCGGTGCTGGCATCAATTACACAATTGGCGCGGCAACGCTTGGGTTCGTGTATACCAGCACTAATCTGACCAATCCAACTGGCGGCAATGCTTACATCAACTCGTTTGCACCAGTCCTTGGCACGCTGTCTTCGCTCAAGTTCCGTAACTACGAAATCAATGCCAAGTATCAATTCACGCCAGCATTTTACGCCGGCGCGATATATACCTACACGCAAGCCAAGTACGATACAACGGTTGGTAATGCCAAACCGAAATGGTCTAATCTTGGCCTGATGGCTGATTACAATTTCTCCAAGCGGACTGACGTTTATCTGCAAGGTGTTTACCAAAAAGTTGGTGGAGATCTGACTGGATCGTCACTTGATCAAGCCTACATTCCTGGTTCTGGTGGCCTTTCGGGTAATGACAAGCAGTTTGCCATCCGGGCAGCATTGCGTCACAAGTTCTAAGCAGCATCCGGGTAATGCGGACTGTCACGCTGCTTGAGCTCGCCGCGCCAGTCTGCAATATCTTGTAATTTTTTCGATTAGTGGCAGTAGCGAGACGTCCCTGGGGAAACTCTCTGTTTGGCTCATTCGTAGTTGAGCGGCCATTTTTATGCAAGCCATATCCGCCGGTGTTGCGCATCTAGGCATTGATACCGGCGTCGCATTTTCTCGAAATTTCGTCGTAAATGACATATTTTTTTTTCGTCGATAGACGATGATAAAAATAGAAAAAGGTAAATGTGTTGCATTACTTGTTTCTGTATAAAAAATCCATCCTCTTACCATTTCACTTTTAAGAGATTCGCGATGAAAATGATACCCAGTTCTTTAGCAACCAAGTTGTGCTGTCTGAGCGTCGGTTTAGGAGTCACCCTGGCATCGGGTTTTGCTGGCGCAGAAACAAAGCCCATCATCAGCATCGGCTATGTCGAAGGTTGGTCCGACAGCGTCGCCACCACTTTCGTCGCAGCGGAAGTGATGAGAAAAAAACTTGGTTATGAGATCAAGCTAGTCCCTGTTGCTGCCGGTCTGATGTGGCAAGGTGTCGCTCAAGGTGCGGACCATGGCGGTCTGGACGCCACCATGTCGGCCTGGCTTCCCGCCACCCATGGTGCTTACTATGACAAGCTGAAAGATAAGGTGGTTGATCTGGCCGTGAATTTTCACGATGCTAAGATCGGCTTGATTGTGCCGGATTACGTTACGGCAAAAACTGTCGGTGATCTGCAGGCACAAAAGTCGGCTTTTGAAGGGCGCATCGTTGGCATTGATGCAGGTGCCGGCGTCATGACCAAGACCGCGCAGGCTATTAAAGACTACGGTCTGGATTACAAACTGATGTCAAGTTCCGGCAGCGCCATGACAGCAGAACTGGACCGCTCAATCCGGGCTCACAAGCCTATCGCCGTGACCGGCTGGATTCCACACTGGATGTTTGCCAAGTGGAAGCTAAAATTCCTCGAAGATCCGAAGAACGTATACGGTGATGCTGAGCATGTCGACAGCGTTGCCAATCCTGGCTTGGCAACCAAGGCCAAGCCTATCAATGATTTGCTGAAGAGTTTTTCCTGGAAACCGGGTGAAATTGATAGCGTGATGCTGGCAGTGGAGAATGGCGAAAAGCCGGATGTTGCGGCAGAAAAATGGGTTACCGCCCATCCTGAGCGGGTCAACGAGTGGCTGCAGCTGCCGAAGTGATGCATTTGATTTCAAAATATCTCCAGCATTTGAGGTAGCCTGACATTTTCGGACACTTCCGTTTGATAAACTTATCAAACGGAAGAACTGAAATGAAATTGAAGACATACACGCCGGAATTCCGGGCTGAAGCGGTCAAACTGGTGCTGGCCGGGAATGGCCGGCGCCGGCCAAGAGCTGCCTGTCGACAATATCGCCGTTAGCTGTCATTCATGTTTCTCAGGTTGTCCATTGATTGCCGACAATGCAATCTTCACCTACACTTGGTGCTATATGGACTGGTGCCAAAGGTGTCCGTCTTTCCTGGATTTTTATGTTTCCTGTTAAATCGGCCGATCTGCACGAACGCCAATCCCCTTGCGGCTTTGCCGCCGGTCGGCGTCCGTGCATAAAGGCTCGCCGCTGTG
>NZ_DATMRK010000082.1:0-36729 GCF_035566375.1 Collimonas sp. | reverse complement strand
TACTGTGTGTGGAGTTGGTACGCGGTGACGGAACCATGCGTTGCTTCACCGGATATATCCATACGGTGCGGCTCAAACGTACAGATGGCAGCATCGCCTTCTATGAAGCAACGTTAGGGCCGTGGCTCCATTTCCTGACGGCGCGCAAAGATAACTACATCTTCCACAATAAAACGCTTCACGATCAGACAGAGCAGATATTTTCAGGCTATGGCGCCTATGCCGTGTGGGATTCCAAGTTGCGCGACACCGACCCGGTGATGACCGATGCGTTTCTTTGCAACGAATCGCAGCATAACTATCTGCACCGCCGCTGGGAGTATTTGGGCTGGCATTATTGGTACGAGCACAGCAGCAAGGGTCATCAGCTGGTGCTGTCAGACAGATCCACCGATGCCGCGCCGATTGACGGCCGGCCAGAAATTCCATTTCAACGTCATGCCGGCGCGATTGAAGAAGACGCCATCGGCAACTGGTCGCCGGTCCGGCAATTCACGGCGTCGACGACCACTCTGTCCGGCTACGATTTCAAGGACCCGCGCACAAAAGAAGCCAGCACACCGACCATTAACAAGCAGGGTACGGTGCCGCAGGTGGAGTCCTACGAATATGCTGGCGCCTACGGCTTTGTCAATCAGCAGGATGGCGAGCGTATCAGCAAGATACGCATGGAGGAAATCGAGGTCCCTGGTAAATACTTTGAGGGTAGCGGCAATAATCGCTTTGCCATGCCGGGGCGCTGGTTCCGCCTGACGGGCCATTTTTCGGAAAGTCAGTCACACGGTGGCGACGAACAGGATCACGAATTCCTGATCGTCAGCGTGACCCATCATGCGACCAATAACTATCTGCAAGACGCAGATGTAATTGCCGACTATAGCAATTCCCTGGTGTGCATCCGCAAGAAAATTCCATGGCGCCCAGGCCGTGGCTACAACAGCCAGGACACCAAAGATTTCAGCATCCAGACCGCCACGGTCACCGGCCCGAAAGGTGAAAACCTGCATGTGGACCAATACGGACGCGTGAAGGTGATGTTCCATTGGGACCGGGTCGGCAAGAGCGATGAAAACTGTTCTGCCTGGATTCGTGTTGCTAGCGGCTGGTCAGGCGCGCAACAAGGCTTCGTCGCTATACCGCGCATTGGCCAGTCGGTGATTGTGCAGAAACTCGACGGTAATTGCGACCGTCCGATCATTACTGGCTCGGTGGTCAACCAGGTCAACATGCCGGCCTGGGTCTTGCCGACACAGCAGGCTCTGAGCGGCATGCGCAGCCGGGAACTGGCGCCGAATGGCGGCAACTCGCCAGGCGGACGCAGCGGGCATGTGATTTTTGACGATTCCAATAATAGGATACAAACGCAGGTACACAGCGATCACCAGAATTCGACGCTTTCTCTCGGCTACATCACGCGCATTGAAGGCAATGCAGGGCGTAAGGACGCACGGGGTGAAGGGTTCGCTTTACACACTGACGCTCATGGAGTGGTGAGATCCGGCATGGGCATGCTGCTTACTACGGAGGCCAGGCCGGGAGCGCAAGGCCACGCGAAGGACATGTCTGAAACGGTCCAGCGGCTGACACAGGCACGCGATACGCAGGAAACCGTGGCAGACCTCGCGCAGCAGCAAGGCGTGCAGGATAAGCAGCAGGATCAGAGCGATGTCAGCAAGGTCTTGAAGGCCCAAAATGACGCGATTAAAGGCAGGTCCGGCGGTGATGGCTTCCCCGAGCTGTCCGCACCGCATCTGGTCCTCGCCAGCGCTGCCGGCATCGCCACAACTGCGGCAGCCAGCACCCACGTCGCCAGCGGCGAACACATTGCGCTGACGGCTGGCGAACATCTGTCGATTGCGACCGGCAAATCGCTGTTCGCCAGTATTCTGGAAAAGTGCTATATCTTCGTCCACAAACTGGATCTGGTACTGGCGACGGCTACCGGGAAGATCCGCATCGAATCCCAGCACAACAATATCGATATCATCGCGCAAAAAGTCATCGAGATGATCAGCACCGAGGATTGGCTGCGATTCAAAGCCAAGAAGGGAGTTAGTTTCAACGTGGGCGGGTCTGAGTACACCATCACACCGGACGGTCACCGCTGGTTCACGCCTGGCGTTGTCGAGCATCATGCGGCCAACCATGACACATTCGGGCCGCAAAGCAAATCTGTCGACATGCCCACATTCCCCACCAGCGTATGCATTCCCTGCATGCTGAAGGCTGCGAAACAGGCCAGCCCTGTCACAAGGTTGTAAATATGATGCGAGATTATTCTTTGATCGACGGGGCGTTGGCGTACGAGACGCTGTGTGCACATTCTGTCTTTGTCGATCCGGTCGCGAGCTGGTACGTGTGTCTGATGCCAGGAGAGGAGCGCCGGCTGGCCGGTCCCATATTGATCGATATGGCTTTGCTCGATGCTGCAGGCACTGCCGCGCAATCTGCTGTTGCTGAAGTGATGAATGCCTTTCCGGGAAAACTGCACTGTTCCACGCTCCAAAGCGACGCCGATCTCATCTCCTTGGCGAATCATCTGCAGCGGTTCACTTGCTTCTATGATGAAAATTTTCTGTTGCTCGGCTTCCGTTTCGCGGACACACGGATATTGGCGCATTTGCCAAACGTGCTTACGCCGCAGCAGTGGGGCGAAATGACTAGCCTGGTAGGTCGGTGGGTGTTTCTTGATCGGCGTGGTGAGGAGGTCGTTCTGGCGCTTCCGGAAGGCCGGGAAAGCCTGACACCTGAGAACAAGCAATTTAAGTTGAGCAGTGAGCAGTTGGAGGTCCTGATCGATGCGGCCGAGCCGGATCTGTTACTCGACCAGATCAAGCGGGGGCCGGAAGAGACGAAAAATCATTTATATGATGATTGGAATTTGGCTCAAAACTGCGTGAGCGCATGGCAGCAAAGCGGCTCAAGAAATCGCGAAGTGTTGTTGCAGTTCGCTAAAAAAATATTTAATTCAAACGGTCAGGCATTACAGAAACGGGACTGGATATCGTTTCTGGCACGTGCGACGCCGCAAGATGTTGTGAATTCTTAACTCAAGGAATGCATAGTGAAGAAAAGTAATCTTAGATCCGTTTTATTCCGTTGGCTGTTGCCGGCATTGCTGGCCTTGCAGTTAAGTGCTTGTGCTAGTGCTGGGTCCGATGGGTTGGCGCCGGAAGGCCAAGTTCCAGTATCGATATCTGCGGTGGCCCACTATGGAAAAGGAATTGGCATTTCTGAGTTTTACGTAAATGGCAGATTGAGTGGACATCAATATTCAGGCTGGGGAAGTAGTGGTGAATCATGCTGCATGAACATCCCATGGACATCGGGTAAGCCAGCGATGATGGTAACCGTGAGATGGAAGACCTATCGCACCACATTTAAGGAAGAGCTCTGGCATGAGGCTATCGTACCTGTCCATTTCGCGGTTCCTCCAGGGGACGGTGATGGCTTGAAAGTTCACTTTATGCCCGGGCATCGTGTTGAAGTGTGGTACGCCCGTGAGGGAACCGGAAGCCCTAACTATCCTGGGCCTGCATATCCCGTCGCACCAGCTCCCGACTATGTTCCACTTGCTGACGAAGCACCGGCACCTGTGCAGGGAAAATAATAATGACCAATGCAAAATCATGTCTGGAACCAGCGCAAGTAACCTGTCCGCCGGCCTTGCCGCTTGAATGTGGGTCACATTGCGATTTTAATTTGAACATCGGTATTTTTTTTGACGGCACCGATAACAATATGGAGCGTGACGCTCCGTCTCTTTCTCAGAGTAATGTTGCTCGATTGTTTGCCGCTTATAAAGACGAATGGGCAGAAGGATTTTTCGCACATTACGTTGAAGGTGTCGGCACACCTTCACCTGGAAAATTCGGCACATCTGGCGGTGATCCGCGTGAGTCTGCTGCAGGAAAAGGTGGAGAGCCGCGCATCATCTGGGGATTGCTGCAGGTATTGAATTCGGTTAATCGTTTTGTTAATCACAATAGAACGATGTTCGACGATAAGCAAATGAAAGTTCTTTGTACCGACCGTTGGGTGACTCCAGAAGATCCTAATGAGTGGCCGCGTCCGAGTACACGGAAGGAAGATGAAATACTCGAAGCGCTGGGCTTGCAATCTGGTCTGGTGGACCACGAAAAAAACAGAAGTAAATTTTTAAAGGAATGTGCTAACAAGCTCAGTCGACAGCTCAAGACGCCTGAAACGTTGCCACGGGTAGCCGGCGTCTATATAGATATATTTGGATTTTCTCGGGGCTCAGCACAAGCGAGGGTCTTTACCAATTGGCTGCATGAGTATTTCCTGATTGACGGCAAGTTGTTCGGCATTCCCTCCTTTGTTCGTATGCTGGGGTTGATGGATACGGTCGCATCGGTTGGGATAACGAATGCCAACAACGGAGAAGGTCATTGGAGTTGGGCGACACCGGAGAATTTGCAGATCCATCCTGATGTCAAGAATTGCGTGCATTACGTCGCATTGCATGAATTTCGTACCGTGTTCCCATCGGATAGTATTTGCCGTGACAGTATTCTGCCTCCCAATTGCCATGAGCATTATTACCCCGGCGCGCATAGTGATGTTGGCGGCGGGTATCCGCCAGGATGCCAAGGTAAGGCGGTGCAAATCAATTACGCCGCAGGTGGTTCTGGAGCCGTAACCCCAACCGCGGACGATAGTAAGAAGCTAGCGCAATTGCCACTCAATGATATGTATCTGGCTGCTAGGAAAACCTGTGAATTTCATTCCCTTGGTCAAGCGTGGCTGGAGGTGACTTCGCAGAGTAAAGACGACCAGAATCCATTGATTGCGCAGTTTGCTCTGGATCCACAAGTTCGTTCTTCTGTCGAAAGCTATTTTGCCAGTTGCGGTATCGGAAACGATCTCACAGTTGATGCGCAATTGCGTCAGCATGGTTTGTTGTATTTGACCTGGCGCTACCAGGTGAACAAGGCAAATTACTTTGAACAGCTCACTAGTGTGAAATATGCGCGTACCGTTGATGCTCACGGTTTGACCTACTACAAGCGAGGGCAAGAGGTATTTGCTAGACAGATCGAATTGATCCCACGTGTGTTTCCAAGCGCGGCAGAGAAAGGTGCGCGTGATGGTTATAACCGGCATGCCAATGAAATTTATCGATTAATCGTCAAAAAAGATTTGCCTCCAGCTGTCGGCGGGTTCTATGACACTTATGTGCATGATTCCTATGCCGCATTCATTGAAAAATTGGGTGGCGAACTAATGCGTGGCATCGTTGAAGGTGAGGGTTATTTACGTTATCGGGGTGTGTATCGCGGTAGCGAGACACGGCTTAACGCAATGGCAAACGCACCCAAACGGAACTATGCGTAGTTTTAGGGGTATTTATGAAAAATTCGCAAAACCATGGCGTCATCCGGCTGGGCGATAAGACCAGCCACGGCGGCGTTGTCATCACCGCACTAGACGGTTCCAAAGCCCTGGGCATTCCGGTGGTAGGCGAAACCTGCATGACGCATTGCCCGCAGTGCAAAGGCGATTTTGAAATTTTGCCAGCTGGTAGCGGAAAGCGACATGCGGGTAAATGGCTTGCGTATCACGACGACCTGACCGCTTGCGGGGCTACGCTCATTTCTTCCATTTAGCGTTGCTGCCGACAAATTTGCATTGTGCTGAACATATTCCAGTGACTTCTCGAATTTGCTTGTGCGCAGCCGATGTCTGTGGGACTGATCTATCCCTTTCGTTAAGCGCAGCCTGCGTAATAAAACAAAACGAGCCTGACGGCTCGTTTTGTTTTTGCTCTTAGCGTTTATGATTGCCTGGTGCTCAGCCGAGACCAGGAGCCAGGCAAGACGGCCTGCGGACGGAGCTAACTGGGGTCAGAGTGAACTTTCTGCGCGCTTTTTGCAGAAACTTCACTCTGACCCCAGATGACTCCGACCCCGGATGATTCTTGCCGTGGCGATGTCATGGATGATGAAACTCTCAATAAGTTATCCGCTTGGAAGAGATTCACCGCATCGGCGAGGGCGGCTTCGCGCAACATGATTGAGCCGGCGCTCACCACACCTTGAAGTCAATCCCGGCCGATAAGCCCCAGGTGCTGCCGGTAGTGCTCACCCCCAGGCCCCAGGTGTTATTGCCGCTGGAACTCTTGGCCCTGAACTGCAAGGCCAGCGCACCGTAACCCTGGTAAGAGCCGATACCCACGCCGACGCGCCCCTCTCCGCGCTCCAGGGCTGAAGTCACTGCGCCGGACATCGCCATGCTCATGGCAACACCTGAATAGGCAATCCGCTTGATCTCGCCAAGCTGATCCTGCACTTTGTTCAACTGCGACATATTCACTGCATCGGTCGGATTGATCCCTGCCGCTACATTGGTAATCCGGCGCTCGCTGCCGGCTGAACCGAGCGAGACGGTATTGGCCTGATCGGCCACGGAACCGGCTCCCAGCGCCACCGAGTTGCTGGCCGTGGCTTGCGCTCCCGCTCCCAGCGCCACCGCATTGTTGCCTGCTGCCAGCGAGTTTTGACCGATGGCGACGGTCGGGTCGCCGGTGGCCTGGGCATTGTTGCCGATGGCAACCGAACCGGACTGTGACGCCAATGCCCGGAACCCGACTGCCGTCGTGTTGCTAGCCATCGCCTGCGCGTTGGAGCCGAGCGCCGTTGCGCCGTCCTTGGTCGCCTGCGCGCACAGGCCGGCGCCGGTGGCGTCGACGCCGCTGACATTGGTGCAAGCCGAGGCCGCCACATTGCTCACCGCCGTCCCGGTCGCGCCACGGGTCTGCACCGTGCCATCGGCATTGGCCGCGCCGAGCGTGGTGCCGGTGAAGGAAGCGCCCTTGGCCGCCGCCGCCGCCGCTGCATCGGTCAAGGGTTTGATCGTGGTCGACAGCGATGCGGCGCCGGTCGATAGCGAAGTGATATTGCTGGTGATCTGACTCAGGTTGGCGCCAGTGCCGATGATTGTCGACAGCGAGGCCAGGCCGGTCGACAAGGACGTCATACCGATCGAAGTTGATGTCGACAATGCCGTCACGCTGCTATTGGTGGTGCTCAAACCTGTCGAGAGCGATGTGAGGCCGTTCGAGGTCGTGGTCGACAGCGAATTCAACTGGCTGAGATTGACCGCGTCGGTATCGGCGCTGCCGGCGGCGACATTGGTCAATTGCCGTTCGTTGGCGGCGCTGCCGAATGACACGGTATTGGCGCGGCCGCCGGTGCTGGAATTGGTGCCGATGGCGGTTGCGTAGGCGGCATCGGCACTGGCGCCAAAACCCAAGGCTGTGCCGTAGGTCGCCGAAACATTGGACGAGGCGCCGATCGCCGTGCCCCTCAACGGCAAATTGTTGATCCCATTCGATGCCGTTGCGCCGCCGCCGAAAACGGAATTGCCCCCACCCAGCCCGATTGCGCCGGTGCCGACAACGGTGCCGTAATTGTACGGATTCGTGCCAGGGGAACTTCCGGTATCACTGAAAGCATTGGTACCGATGGCGACATCTTTGGCACCCGTCGCATTCGCGTTCGTGCCGAGAACGACAGCGTCGGGGTTGATGAAGGAAGGATTGGCGAGAGCCGGCGCGCTAAGCATGATGCCGGTCAACGAGGTGAGTGCGGCAATGGTCACGTGACTGCGGGTCTGGGTCAGAGATTTGCCTGTGCCCCGGCTTTTAGCCAGTTCGCCCACCACGCACCATGTGCCGCTGACTTTGCTCCAGATCACCCGATGAATTCTGTTCATTTTCCACCTCGCAACGTTGTTCTCATTAGAAATGTTACAAAAAGGAAATGTTACATTAATTTATATTTATTGCCGAGTGGGACGTTGATTGGGTTTTAGTTATTGAATAGTAAAAGCCGGGAGGGAATGAATTCGACGGGCGCTTGCGTTACTGAACGCGTTTGCCGTTGCGGGGTGGCCTGGCAATCGCCTGCAGTAGTTAAAAAGAGGGGGGAGCTTTTTTTTTCGCGGCTTTTTGCGAAAGTTACTCCGCCCCCTTTTAACGGGGGCACGGAATACGTGCCGTTGTATTCGATGAACGAATGATCGGTTATCGTTACTTAAGCGAATAGGCGACTGTTCGCGCAGACAAAAAAAGCGCAACTGCCTTCGAAAGAAGGCGGTTGCGCTTGAGTTTGTCTAGTAGCGGAGAACAGTGCCCTTAACTGCCGGGCAAACTGCTTATTTCCACTTGAAGCCGTAGCCGGCGCTGACTGCGGCGTTCTTGCCGGTGGTGCTGAGGCCCACGCCCCAGGCGCTGCGGCCGGTCCCGCTGACAGACTTGAATTGCAGGGCCAGTGCGCCATAACCTTGGTAAGAACCGATACCGACGCCGACGCCTTTTTCACCGGCATCCAAAGCTGGCATCACCGCGCCTGACATGGCCATGCTCATCGCGACGCCGGAGTAGGCCAGGCGTCTGACGTCACCGATCTCGTTGCGCACGCTGTTGAGCTGGGAGACATTGACGGCATCGGTAGGGTCGATCCCTGCGGCGACATTGGTAATGCGGCGTTCATTACCGGCGGAGCCGACCGAGACGGTATTGTCCTGGTTCGCCACCGAATACGCGCCCAGCGCTATCGACCTGTTACCGGTTGCCGAGGCGCCGGCGCCCATGGCCACTGCATCGTTGCCGGAGGCCAGAGCGTCGTTGCCGATGGCGACAGTAGGATCGCCGGTAGCCCGGGCGTTATTGCCGATCGCCACCGAACCGGCTTGGGAAGCCAGTGCCCGGAAGCCCACTGCGGTAGTGTTTGCAGCGCTCGCCTGTGCGTTCGAGCCGATGGCGGTTGCGCCGTCGCCGTTAGCTTGTGCGCACAGGCCGGACGCCGTGGCGTCGACGCCGCCGGCTTGGCTGCAAGTGGAAGCGTCGACATTGCTTAGCGTACCGCCAGCCTTGCCACGGGTCTTCATCGTGCCGTCGTTGTTGCGGCCGCCGCTCATGGTGCCGTTCATCGAGGCGCCGTTGCTATTGGCATAGTTGGCAGAGTCAGCCATTGTCTGGAGCGAAGTCGACAATGATGCGCTCCCGCCGCCGCCCGCGCCTGCGGTGGAAGCCGACAGGGTGGTCGATAGCGACGACATATTGCTGTTGGTATTGTTGATTGAGGTAGACAGAGAGTTGATGCCGCTTGAGACCGTGGTCGACAGCGATTTCAACTGGCCGAAGTTGACGGCGTCGGTGTCTTCGGTACCGGCTTTGACGTAGATGATCTGCCGTTCATTGCCGGCGCTGCCGATCGAAACCACATTGTTACGCCCGACGCCATCCGCATCAAAGTTGTTGGAAGAAGCGCCGAGTGCGACGGAGTTGCTGCCGGCAGTGACCGATGCATCGTCCGAACCGTCTTTTTTACCGTCGGCCTTGAAGTAATTGTTGACGCCGGACTGTTGCATGTTCGACACGCTGCTCGACAGTGAACTGACATTGCTGTTGGTGGTGCTCAGACCGGTAGACAGCGATCCGACGTTGCTGTTGGTTGTGCTGAGTCCGGTCGACAGCGACGAGACATTACTGGTGGTGGTGCTCAATCCGGTCGATAGCGATTCGACATTGCTGTTGGTGGTGCTCAAGCCGGTCGATAGCGATTCGACATTGCTGTTGGTGGTGCTCAAGCCGGTGGAGAGCGAGTTGATACCGCTGGTTGCTGTGCTCAGGCCAGTCGAAGCCGAAGTCGACAACGAGGTCACATTGCTATCGGTGGTACTCAAGCCGGTGGAAAGCGAACTGATGCCGCTGGTTGCTGTGCTCAGGCCAGTTGAAGTCGAAGTCGATAACGAGGTGACGTTGCTATCGGTGGTGCTCAAACCGGTAGACAACGAGCTGATGCCGCTGGTTGCTGTGCTCAAGCCGGTCGACGTCGAAGTCGACAGCGATTCGACGTTGCTGTTTGTGGAACTCAAGCCAGAGGACAACGAACTGATGCCGCTAGTTGCGGTGCTCAAGCCCGTTGACGTCGAAGTCGACAGTGATTCGACATTGCTGTTGGTGGTGCTGAGTCCGGTCGACAAGGCAGAGATACCGGTCGAAGCAGAAGTCGACAACGAAGTCACGTTGCTGTTGGTGGTGCTCAAACCAGTCGAAGCCGAAGTCGACAACGACGTGACGTTACTGTCGGTCGTGCTCAAGCCAGTGGACAACGAGCTGATACCGCTGGTTGTGGTGCTGAGTCCGGTTGACAACGACGAGATGCCAGTCGAAGCTGAAGTGGACAGCGAAGTGACACTGCTGT
Source organism: Collimonas sp. (assembly GCF_035566375.1). Lineage (GTDB taxonomy): Bacteria > Pseudomonadota > Gammaproteobacteria > Burkholderiales > Burkholderiaceae_D > Collimonas. Next base: position 26,497 of record NZ_DATMRK010000082.1, on the reverse strand, counting down.
TGGTGGTGCTCAAGCCAGTCGAAGTGGAAGTTGACAGCGATTCGACGTTGCTGTTGGTAGAGCTCAAGCTGGTGGAGAGCGAGCTGATGCCGCTGGTTGCTGTGCTCAGGCCAGTCGAAGCCGAAGTCGATAACGAGGTGACGTTGCTATCGGTGGTGCTCAAACCGGTAGACAACGAGCTGATACCGCTTGTCGCTGTGCTTAAACCAGTCGACGTCGAAGTTGACAGCGATTCGACATTGCTGTTGGTGGTGCTCAAACCGGTAGACAACGAGCTGATACCGCTGGTTGCTGTGCTCAAGCCCGTTGATGTCGAAGTCGACAGCGATTCGACGTTGCTGTTGGTGGTGCTCAAACCAGTCGAAGCCGAAGTCGACAACGACGTGACGTTACTGTCGGTCGTGCTGAGTCCTGTGGACAGCGAGCTGATACCGCTGGTTGCGGTGCTGAGTCCGGTTGACAACGACGAGATGCCAGTCGAAGCCGATGTGGACAACGAAGTGACATTGCTGTTGGTGGTGCTCAAACCAGTCGAAGCCGAAGTCGACAACGACGTGACGTTGCTGTCGGTCGTGCTCAAGCCAGTGGACAACGAACTGATACCGCTGGTTGTGGTGCTGAGTCCGGTTGACAACGACGAGATGCCAGTCGAAGCCGATGTGGACAGCGAAGTGACACTGCTGTTGGCGGTGCTCAGGCCAGTCGAGGTCGAAGTCGACAGCGATTCGACATTGCTGTTGGTCGTGCTGAGTCCTGTAGACAGCGAGCTGATGCCGCTTGTCGCCGTGCTTAAACCAGTCGAAGCCGAAGTCGACAGGGAAGTGACGTTGCTGTCGGTCGTGCTCAAACCAGTGGACAGCGAGCTGATGCCGCTGGTTGTGGTGCTGAGTCCGGTTGACAACGACGAGATGCCGGTCGAAGCCGACGTGGACAGCGAAGTGACACTGCTGTTGGCGGTGCTCAGGCCAGTCGACGTTGAAGTCGACAGCGATTCGACATTGCTGTTGGTGGTGCTCAAGCCAGTCGAAGTGGAAGTTGACAGCGATTCGACGTTGCTGTTGGTAGAGCTCAAGCCGGTGGAGAGCGAGCTGATACCGCTGGTTGCTGTGCTCAGGCCGGTTGACGTCGAAGTCGACAAGGATGTGATGCTGGACAAAGCCGATGTCGATAACGACGTCAATTGACCGAAATTCACCGCATCCGTCGTTGCAGTACCTTCCGCCAGGTTCGTAATTTTCTGGTTGCTGTTGTCAATACCGTGTGTGGTAGTCGAGCCAGTTACGGTGAGTGCACCAGTGGTAATGCCGGTCGAGAGTGAGTCGATTGTTGTGCTGAGTCCAGTCGACAGCGAGGTGATGCCGGTCGAGGCTGAAGTGGACAAGGAAGTCACATTGTTGTTGGTCGTGCTCAAGCCAGTCGAGGCTGAGGTCGACAATGAAGTGACGCTGCTATTGGTGGTGCTGAGTCCAGTCGACAGCGAGGTGATGCCGGTCGAAGCTGAAGTGGACAAGGAAGTCACATTGCTGTTGGTGGTGCTCAAGCCAGTCGAGGCCGAGGTCGACAGCGAAGTGACGCTGCTATTGGTGGTGCTGAGTCCAGTGGACAATGAGGTGATGCCGGTCGATGCTGACGTGGACAACGAAGTCACATTGCTGTTGGTAGTGCTCAAGCCAGTCGAAGCTGAAGTCGACAATGAAGTGACGTTGTTATTGGTGGTGCTGAGCCCGGTTGAAGTTGTTGTTGATAGCGAGTTCAACTGGTTGACATTCACCGCGTCCGTGTTGCTGGCGCCAGCAGCCATACCTGTCAGTTTCTGTCCCTTTAGATCCAGACCGTTAATTGACGATCCAGTACTATTGACGTCAATTTTTCCGCCAACAGTAATATTCGTAGCATCGCCTGTGCCACTCGGTTTGTAGAACAGAATGCGATTTGTCTGCGTGGTTGCGTCAGACGAGCCACATAGTGCAGCATTGCCATTTACGGGTGATAACACAGTGGTGCCCGTATCTTGTACGGAATTACAGCTGGAATCCGTACCGTCGTTGATAAAAATGCCAGCGGCGACCGCTCCTTCAGACAACGTTAAGCCACCAACCAGCAGCGACACAGCCACGGCGATCCGGCTACCACTCTTACCACCAGATTCACTCTTGCATTTACCCTTGCCCTGACTTTTGGCCAGTTCGCCCACCACGCACCACGTGCCAGTGATCTTGCTCCAGATTACGCGATATACCTTGTTCATATTCGATCCTGTGATCGTTGATTACTTCAGCGACGGGCAATAAAAAAGCGGCGGCCGGCCTGGTTTTCGCTGGGCCGGACTCGTTCTGCTTGCGATGCTTGGGTATTGCCGTTTTTTTTTCGGCGGCTATGAAGAGTTGCTGCCGATATGGGGAAGAATTACTTTGAAATAATTCTGATTTGCTTGACGTCCAGTTCCGACTGGCCGACGAATTCGCGGTCGAATTCACCGGTTATCTCCACCAGGGTATTGGCGTCGATGGTCTGACTGTTTGGGAAATATTTGTGCGAAATTTCAACCCGCATCTCACCGCTGCTATCAGCGAAAACATAGTTTTTGCCGCCAATGTAGCGCACCAGTTTGCCGCGCAAGGTGGCGTATTGGTCGTCGAAACCGGTCGCCAGCAATTGTTTCACGGTGGTCACGCCAACACCTGACGGACCCGCGTAACCGCCGGCGCTTGACGGGCCGGCATAGCCTGCTGTCGGCGTCGCGGCTGCGGGGGCTGAGTAGGCGGCGGTTTGTGCGTTGGCGGCGCTAGCCGTACCGGCCAGCATGAACAAGGCTACGACAATGGATTGAATGTTGCGGTTCATAAGTTTTCCTTTTGATTTGATGGCTGCTGTACCTATGAAGATTTGTTCTTCAAGTAAATACAATTCCTTACAAACGAAAATATGCATCAACGATGCTGGCAATTAGCTGATAAGGCATAACGAATTGCCTATCGAGATTGCTTGACGCTTTGCTCCGATCTCCGTTACACAAATGTTGGCAGGCGGCGCGACGCGATGGGGTAAGAAATTTCTGATAATGCGTGTCGCTTATCAAGATGTTGTGGATTGCCCACTTTTATTACCCAATGTCATTCAACGACTATCTGGCGTTTCTTGACCGCGCGGCTTTCCGTATAAAGACGACGAAAGGCGCTGAATCATTGACGGCGACCTGCTTGAGACGGGAGGGCTGATAGTTGTGTTTACCGGACGCAGGCAGTTGGCGACATTGATGCAAACCATCCTCAAGTCAGCGCCGTCAGATGCGGTAGCGGTAGGAGCCACAAAACTTGGTTTTGACGTTCGTAGGGGAAACGGGCAGCAATATGAGAAATTTCTTGCTTTTTGTTGCCGCACTAACATTTAGCATGCAAACCATGCGGTAAGCGACGTTAGCGTAAGAAGACCGTTGCGGCGTTGGCGACAATTGCGGGCTTTGATTTACTGCTGGCTTTGGCTGGCAACACGGCAGTTGCAGACGGTCTCACACCTGTTGGAATCCCTATTTTTGATGACGGCAGGGTATGTCGCGCTATAAACGACCCTTGTGTAACATCTGGAAACTTGCCAATCCTTGGCGGCGCCTCTGAAGCAGGAAGGGCGCGCATGAAAGCAGCATCCTTACTTAAAGCTCTTGTGCACACACGGTTGCAGTCCAGGTCGACCGGCATGGACTGCCGCATTTGTACGCAGAAATAGCAAATGTGCACTGATTGATGTGAGGCAATACTATAATTAAAGATCATTCCTGTACGGAGACCCAAGCAATGAGTAAGATCCGCGTCGTTCTGGCTGACGATCATCCTGTGATACTGGCGGGCGTCAAAGCCTTGGTTGAGCAATCCGCGAACATATCCGTGATTGGCATGGCGCACGATCCTCTTTCTCTGTTCTCGTTGCTCAAGCACGTCGAATGCGATGTGCTGGTGACCGATTTCTCCATGCCCAGCAAAACCGAGGTTGACGGGCTGGCGATGATACGCCAGGTGCGCAAGCAGTTTCCGGCGGTGGTGGTGGTGGTGCTGACGGTGCTCAAGAATGCACCGTTGTATCGCGAATTGCTGGGGGCCGGCGTGAGCGGCATCCTGCATAAGGATAGTGAGAGCATGGAAATCGTTAAAGCGGTCACGCAGGTATACAACGGCCTGGTGTTTCTGGGCCGCAGCAGTGCCGAACTGTTGGAGGAGCGCCAGCTCACCACGGCCGGCAGCGTCGATAGCAAACAGGTTTTGTCGCCGCGCGAACTGGAGATATTGCGATTCCTGGCGCGCGGGGCGACGGCAAATGAAATCGCCGGACAGATACATCGCAGTGTGAAGACGATCAGTCACCATAAGCGTTCGGCTATGGAAAAACTGAAGGTCGACACTGACGTTCAATTGATGCGCTATATCGCCGAGAATGGATTGGACGAAAGTGATAATTGACCGGGTCGATAGAATCGATAGAAGGAAATACGTTGCGGCCAGCCAGTTGACAAAGGCGCTGGTGAGGGCGCCGCGGCGTATCCTGGCGGTCTGCCTGGTGCTGGCTTTTCTGATTTTGAGTTTGGGCGTAGTTGCCGGTTTGCGTTTGACGCTGGAGCGTTATGTCACGCAGAAGACCGCAAATTTCACCAAGGTTCACGACAGCATAGCGTTGATTACCAATACCAGCCAGGATTCCCTGCTGCGCGCGCGCCTGGCAATCGAGGCGGTTATCAACATTCCGTCGGCGCCGCTGGTGACTTCCAATGTGAAGCCGGTGCGGCTGGGGCAGGGTGGCTACTTTATTGCCAACGACAGCCTGATACAGTCGGCTACTGTTTATCTGCTCGGCGACATCAAGGACATCGAAGACCGCAATACCGACACCATGCTGTCGGCTTCCAGTTACATTTCTCTGCTGCGCTATAACAACCGGATTTTCGCCAAATACATCGAGCATAGTTATGTGCTGACGCCGGACGGGCGCTTTCTGTCGGTGCAGCCGGCGTTTCCGGTGCTGAATGCGGCGCGCAGCAGCAACATCACCGAGATGAGCCAGTTCATTCAGCCGATCAGCAATGAGATTTCGGTCAACCTGAAGAAATTGCCGATTACCGCGCTGCGCAACGACACGTTCTGGAGCGCCCCCTACCTTGATCCCATCATCGGCCAGGAAGTTGTGCTGAATGCGGTTGCGGTATTTCGCGGCGGCGATATCCGCTTGATCAACGCGCATGCGATCCCCTTGTCGCAATTTCACCTGCCGCCTGTCGAGCAAGGCCGTTTCGGGGTATTCATGCGCGACGGCACTTCAGTCATCAGTAACAATCCGCTAAATGACGCAGAAAGCCAACGCAATCGCAAAACCTTGCAGCAGGCGATGCCGGGCTGGGCCGAGAGTCAGCATCCGGCGATCCACCGGGTCGGCAACCTGATGACGATTTCACAAACCGTCGGCAATACGCATTGGATCCTGCTGACGCCGATTTCCATTCGCGAGCTGCTGGTCGAATTGAGCGGCACGCTGCTGCTCTACGGTTTACTGTGGCTGGCTTGCGGCGCCGGACTGATTTATGTCTATTTTCTGATCAACCGTCAGTTGTTCCAGCCGGCGGAAAGACAATCCACGGAGTTGGTCGAAGCGCGGCGCTTTGCCGAAGCGCTGATCAATGCCGCACCGATCGGCTTGTGCGTGTTTGCCCGCAACGGCGAGCGCATCTTGATTCAGAATCACGCCGCAACCGATGTCCTTGGCCGTGCCGATAGCGATAAGCTCGAACCGTTACAGCATGCGCTGTTTTCTGCGCATACCTCGGCCCATGAGATACAGGTTAGCGCCGGCACCTTGTTGTGCGCGGAATTGTCGCTGCAAACCGCTGCCGGCAAAAAATTCCTGTCGGCCTACTATTCGCCGAGCCAGTTGCGTAACCAGGATGTGCTGATCTGCGTTTTTGTCGACATTAGCGAACGCAAGGAAACGGAATTGATCTGGGAACGTGCGCGCGAAGTCACGGAAAGCGCCAACCAGGCCAAATCGGCTTTTCTGGCGTCGGTAAGCCACGAGTTGCGCACGCCGCTGCACGGTATGCTGGGCGGCATAGAGTTGTTGTCGCGGATGGAGTTGCCACCGGTATCGCGCGAGTATGTGAACAGTGTCTGGGATTCTGCGCAAAATCTGCTGTTGATCATCAACAGCGTGCTGGATTTTTCCAAGATCGAAGCTAACAAGATAGAGATATTCAAGCGTCCCGGCAGCATCCGCGAAGTTGCGCAGCGGGTCGCCAAGTTGCATGCCATCGTTGCCGAAAAAAAGGATTTGCGCTTATTCCTGTACGTTGATCCTGCGATTCCCGAGTACTTGATATTCGACGCCGTGCGGGTTGAACAGATATTGACCAATTTATGTAATAACGCCATCAAGTTTACCGACCACGGGCGGATTCAGATCCGGCTTGAGCTGGTCGGCAGGGACGGTGAGCAATTGCTGCTGCGCGGGCAGGTGATTGACTCCGGGGTGGGCATGAGCCAACAGGATCAGGCGGCATTGTTCCAACCTTTTTTTCAAGGCAACGATACCCAATTCAGGCAGAGCGGCGGTACTGGACTCGGCCTGGCAATCTGCAAGCGTTTGCTGGGCTTGATGGGTGGCGATATCAAGGTTCTCAGCGACCGCGGCCTGGGTTCCTGTTTTACGTTTACCTTGCCGGTGCAGCACGATCAGGGCCGGGTCGATTTTCTTGATTTGCTGAATACGCCGTTGAGCGACAAGCCCTTGTATGGCATGTTCGAGCAACGCGAAACCCAGACGCTGATCACGGAAATCTGCCATCATTTCGGCGGCATCGTGACACCAGTCCGCGCCGAGACGCTGCGCGGCTACGATTTTCCGCCGGGCGCGCTGCTGCTGACCGACGCCGCCGATGACAAGCTGCCGAATCTGACCGGCAGCCCCAGAATCATTTCAATCACGCAGCATATATCGGGCTTGGCGACGCCGGTGTCGCCATTGCAACAGCGGGTACAGAGCCTTTCCTTGCGCGAGATCGCCCTGACTATCCTGGAAACCTGCGGTGCTATCAAGAGCGGCCATGTTGCGCATGAGCCTGGCCAGGTTGCCGGCGGTGTTCTGCCGCATCAGGGGTTGAGGGTGTTGCTGGTAGAAGATCATCCGGTCAATTTGTATATTCTTGCCGAGCAGTTGCGCATGCTAGGTTGTAAAGTGATTACCGCGCAGGACGGCCGCGAAGCATTGATGCGCTTGAAGGACCAGTTCATCGATGTGGTCGTTACCGACATCAATATGCCGGTGATGGATGGCATCGAGTTTGCCCGCAATCTGCGGCTTGAATCGGCCGTTTTACCTATCGTCGGCATGACCTCAAGCGTCGATCGCGAGCTGATGGGAAGCGCGATGGCGGTTGGCATGGATCTGTGCGTCACCAAGCCGCTGACCTTGCAGCATCTGGACGACGCCCTCACCACCGTAAGGGAAAAGCACCATAGCTACGGCGGGTTGCCGGCCATTAGTCAACAGTACGACACAGAGGCGTCGCATGACGCCGGGCTGCAGAAGAGCAACGATAAGACCGCGCATCAAATCTATCTGAGCAATTACCGTCACGATATCGGATTGCTAAGGCAGGCGCTTGAGGAGGGGAGTGTGACCAATGTTGGCGATCGGCTGCATCGGATCGAAGGCGTGCTTGGATTTCTTGGCGCTGACGCTAGTTACGCGCTGTCGCGTCGGGTTCACTCGGAATTAAAGGGCACTGCGCTGGTAAGCCAGGCTATCAGGGACGATTGCCATACCCTGATCGCGGAGATGGAGACACTGGCGCAACGCTATCGGCAGGAAAGTCCTGCGGGCGCCGCTTAAAAAAAAGAACCTGCCCGCAGGCAGGTTCTGGCAGAACTCACTATCCGCTTAAAGCGGATATCAAATACTGATTACAGATACACCAGATCGAAAGTCGCTTGGCCGTCGATCTTGATGCCATCGGCAGAACCGCCGATGTTGTTTGATGAGTCCAGCATGGCATTGATCGCCAGCGGGAAAGAGAATGTCTTGCCGCTGAGAGGATAGCTAAGGCCGAGCACAGACTGCAGACCCAAGCCGCCCGCGGCATAGATAGCACCCTTGCTGATATAAGTCGGACTGATCACGTTGAACATCCAAACGTCAGGCAGAAGACCGCCGATTACCGGGATTTCCTTGGTGGCGTTATAGGTGTTGACCTTAAGGAAATTACTGCCGTCGACGGTAGGAGCGCCGTCGAGCTTGATCGAATAGCCACCGATATTCTTTTTCGATGCCGTTTGACCCAGGCCGAAGATTTGATCATGCCAACCGAAGATGCCGCCGCTGGCGCCAGCGATGCTGAATACTGCTTGGAAGGCGTTCATCAAAAAATTGGACTCCATGCCGGCGTCGGTATTGGCGCGATTGTCAGTGACCTTGTAGCCAATCAGCGAAGGCGCCGTGCAATTGATTTGCAACGTGGTTTTCTTTTCCGGCAAGACGGTGGTTGCACCGTTCTTGGCAGACACGGTGCCGTAATCAACAGTGCCGCCACCGGTCAGGGTCGGGGTGCAAGACGGCGGCGTGATTGTGCCGGTCAGTTTTAGTACGGCCGATTGCGCGAAAGCGGATGAGCCCGCAGTCAGGATAGCGGCGCCGAAGGCGGCAGTAGCTAAGGCCTTGAACAGTTTAGTTTGTTCCATTTGTACATTTCCATGAGAGTAAATAAAAATTGCTGGCACCTTGGCGTTAAGAAAATTCTGCAAAAGGTGCTGGAGCGAAGTGAATTGTCCGTTCGGAATATTCTTCGTGGTCCGAGAAACTTCTTATTTTTATATTTTCAGGTATCAGCAGGTGTCCGGTTTTTGCTTGTCGTGCATGCAGCTGGCCTTTGATTTGCCTAGAAGAGGGCTGCATGTTTGCAAGGCGCCAGCCGTGAAGTTGGTGTGTTGTAAAAATGACACGGAAAAAGTACGGTCAGCAATTTGTAAAAAAACATTGTTCCGGCTTGAGGACGCACTGCACTGCAGTGCAGACAAGGTCGTTGCTTATAGCAAGTAAAAAAACCTTGGGATTATTCCTATCAGCCAGAAATTTCCTATATTTTCGTGAGCGACTAACGGCCACACTTGGCGAACTTTTTAATTTCGTCCGGTTGTCGTATCCATGAAACTCATCCTTGTTGGAGATCGCCAGTCATCTGTCAGGCGATTCCAGCCTACTGTCAAAAAGCGCAAGTTGGCCATGCTGTCCGTGCTGCCGTTTGTGGTCAGCATGCAAGCTGCGTATGCGGCGGCGGCAAGCGGCGTCGCCGCGGATCAGAGCGCCGATTTTGATGTGACAATCTTGACGTCGCGCGGGCTTGATCCTGCGTTGGCCCGGATATTTGCGCAAAAGCTTAATAAGCAAAAACCGCGTTTCTACGGCGGCAGGCAGTGGATTAATCTTAGCGTCAACAACGTGCAGCTCGGCAACGTTGAAGCTCGCTTCGACGGCGTCGGCAATCTGTGCTTCGATCCGGAATTGATCCGGCGCGCCAGGCTGATCATGCCGGCGGGATTGGCTCTGGATCAGCCGGTATCGACCGTGCAGAATGTGGTGGACAGCGAAAATTCCTCAAAGCCGATCGAGATCGTCGCCGCGGCCGGCTGCTATGACTATCGCCAAACCCAGTCGCAAACCGTGGTTGATCTCGACCCGGCCCAGAATTCGGTACGGATTGCGGTACCGGCCAGCGCCTTGCAGGCATCTATGCCGACCGACGGCTACAATACCGGCCGCTTGGGAGTGAAGCTTGGCAAATCGGTGGCCGCCAATCAAACTTCCGGCGGATCGAACGATATCCCGGCCGCTGTCGTTCAAGCTGCCGCCGACGCCGAGTCTGGCGATATTTCGGCTAGCACAGATCAAACTGCACCCGAGGCGAGCCAGTCTCCACATAGGAAGGACCAACCGGTCGAATTTGATGTGGAGACCTTGAAGGCGCGTGGGTTGGATCCTGCGCTGGCCGAATACTTCGCAAGAAAGCCGCGCTTCAATCCAGGTATCCATCGGGTCAGCCTGAGCGTCAACGACGCGCAGCGCGGCAGTGTCGACGCCCGCTTCGACGAAGACGGCAATCTGTGCTTCGATCCGGAGCTGATCCGGCGCGCCAGGTTGATTAAGCCGGCGGCAGCTGCGGATCAGCCGGTATCCACGGCGCGGGATGCGGAGCAGAGCGGAAACGCGCCGGCGCCCGCCGCGGTCGATCCGACACCCGCTTGCTACGACTATCGCCAAACCGTGTCGCAAACCGAAGTCGAACTCGATCCGGGCCAGGATGCGGTGCGCTTGGTGGTACCGGCCAGCGCTTTGCAAGTCTCCATGCCGGGCGACGGCTTTAGCACTGGCGGTGTCGGCGCCATGCTGAATTACGATATCCTGACCAGCAGCAGTCAAAACTCCGGCGGTTCTAGCCAGTCGCTGTATGTCAATCTCGAAAACGGCGTGAATGCGGGTGATTGGATTGTCCGCAGCCAGCAGACATTTTCGTCGGATAGCGCTCATTCGGATAGCAGCGGCAACGTGCGTGGCAATAATCATGTCCAGGTCCCCTATTTCTACGCCCAACACACTTTTCCAGCCTATAGCTCGATAGTCCAGGGCGGGCGGATCGTGTCCCAGACTTCCATGTTTGCAGGCCTGCCGCTCGACGGCGTGCAGATTCTGCCCGACGATGCCTTGTCGCCGCGCGCCAACAGCAATGCGTATGAGGGTATCGCCCAAAGTCAGGCGCGGGTCGAGGTGCGCCAGGCCGGCTTGCTGATTTATAGCACTGTGGTGCCGGCTGGACCTTTCAAGCTTGCCAATCTGCCGCTGATCGACAGCATTTCTGAGGTCGAAATCAAGCTCATCGAATCGGATGGGCAAAACCGCGTTTTCAAGGTGGCGCCGGCGTCGCTGGGCGCTAATGTGTCAGTGCCGGCAACGGGATTATCTGCATCGTTGGGGCGGATCCGTAATTTAAACAACGATTTTTCCATGCAACAACCGCTGGTAGCGGCGGTTTCGAAAGGCTGGCGCGTCAGGCAAAGCGTGACGCTGGCGGCCGGTGCGCTGGCTAGTTCCGGTTATCAGGCGCTGGCGGCGAACGCCACCGCGCCGTTGAGCAAGAGCTTGAGCGGCAGCGTGCAGACCCAGATGACGCACGCTGGAGCTGAAGGTGTGATCGGCAACAGCACCACTTTCAATGTGTACGGCAAGGTAGCTGCGGGTCTGTCTGCGAATTTCTACGGAACCTGGCAGAGCCGCGGCTATCGCTCCATTTACAGCACTCTGGTGAAGCAGGCGCCGGAGCAGAGTTTAAATGGCGACGGCTCCCCGGTCGTAAATGTGCAGCGACTGCCGGTCAATGTCAGCGATTCCATGATCAAAACCCAAATGGGCGCCAGCGTCGGCTTGACCCGGAACGCAATCGGCAGCGTTTCTTTGTCATACAACCGTCTTGAGACTTATGGCGGCCGCAGCGCACAACGCGTGATGGCGTCGTGGAATCGTCAAATCGGCAAGGCCTATGCCTCGCTCAGCCTGGAGCGCTCGCTGGGCGGCGTAAGCGGCGCCGTTACTGCGTATGCTTCGCTTTCCATGCCGCTTGGCAAGGTCAACGCCGGCAGCTATGTCAGCAACAGCGGCGGGCAAGTGCGCGCCGGTGTGCGCGCCAGCCAGGCGGTGAATGAATATCTGTCCTACAACATCAGCGCCGATCAAGGCCAGGCGGCCGGCAGTGATCAAATCAATGTCAGTGCCGCGCTCATGCCGCGCTACGCGCAGGCTAGTGTCAACGTCAGCAGCGCCGGTGGCGGCAGAAGCAAGGTCATGTCCGCACAATTGCAAGGCGGCGTAGTCGCCACCGGCAGGGGGCTGACGCTGTCGCCCTATGCGATAGGCGATACCTTCGGCGTGGCGTCGGCGGGGGATTTGGCGGGAGTCAGGATCGCCACGCCGCAAGGCACGGTATGGACCGATTTCCGGGGCCAGGCGGTGATTCCTTCTTTGTCGGCATACGGCATATCAAATCTGCAGATTGCGACCAAGACTTTGCCGCGTAACGTCGACGTCAGAAATGGTTTTCAGGAAGTCAGCGCCGGCCGCGGATCTGTCAGTTTCGTCGATTTTGGGGTGGTCAAGGTGCGCCGGATCTTGCTGAATGCGCGTTTTGCGGATGACCGGCCCTTGCCGCAGGATTCCGGCATATTCGATGCCGACAATCACTATGTAACAACAGCGGTTGCCGATGGCCAGGTGTTCCTGGACAACCCTTCAGCCACCGGCTTGTATGCGAAGACGCCGAACGGCGAAAAATGTGAACTGCATTTCAAGCTGCCTGAAAAACAGGACTTGAATGCGGTTTTTGAACATGCCGACGCAGTTTGTCGCGCAGTTGATTGATGAACGAAGCGATCCTGCGCAAATCGATAGCCCTAATTGGAGAACCGATGATGAAAAACCATTCCATCGCACCTGTCGCCATTCTGGCTGCGCTTGCCATATGGGCCGCACCGGCAGCGTACGCCGCAGCCACCTGCCAACTCTCGTTCAGCGACGGCACGGTCGATCTGGGGCAGGTCAGCGTGTCGCGACGTGCGGTCCTGCGTAGCGACCAGAACGGCCCGAAAATCGGCAGCAGCAACCGTACTTTGTCGGTCACCTGCAATACCAGCACCGCCATGGTGCTGGGCTTTCATGCGGCCGCTGCCGGCGCCGACGCCATGGAGCTGGGCCACGGCGGCAATTACACGCTGCATATCCTGCGTGCCCGGCTGGACGGTCAACCGATCCGGATCGGTCGCGCCGGCAATGTGACTCAGTTACCGACAGAGATCGCCGATCAGCTGCAATTGCGCGCCAGCGACAGCATCGCCGCCGTCAGCGAACAAAAAATCGCCAGCGGCACGCGCTTGGAACTCGATCTGCGAATAGACGCTTTTATGCGCAAAGACGCTGTCCTGTCTCATGAAATCCAGTTGGAAGGCGAAAGCCGTTTCGATCTAACTACGAACTAAGCGGCGCTCTGAAGCGGCACCTGAGCACGCGCTAGTTATTAACGCGGTCATTTTTTTATTTAGGAGTTTTATATGCAACGCAAGCAACGCAACTATCTTCCTTTCTTGTTAAGCGCACTGTTGGCCATGGGCGGCGTCCCGCATCTTGCCCGTGCAGAAGGCATGGTGCCGGCAACATCGGTGGTCCTGATCGACGAAGCCGACGGCGAAGCCGCCATGAAGGTGACAAACACTGATGAACGCCCGGCACTGCTGCATACCATCATCGAGCCCATCAACGAGGACAAAAGCCCATTGTTTATCGTGACGCCGCCGGTGGCGCGGGTCGATGCCGGCAAAACCCAGCTGGTACGTTTCATCCTGACCAACAAAGCGCCGCTGACTACCGAGAGACTGTCGCGGGTGGTGTTCGACGGCATTGGCGAGCGCAAGGATGACAGGGACAGCACGGTCGCAATCAGGGTACGCCAGAATCTGCCGGTGATCATCCACCCGAAAGATTTGCCTGTGAACAAGGAGGGGTGGAAGCTGCTGAAGTGGGAAGCCGGCGCGGATCGACTCAATGTAGTCAATGACAGCGCGTATGTGATCAGGCTATCGCCCAACATTGCACTGCTGCCGAGCGGGAAGCCGGCGCTTATCGGGAAAAGTTATATCCTGCCGGGCGAGACGTTGAACGTCGTGATGCCGAAGAAAGATCCTGCCGCGCCAACCGAGGGCAAACCGAAGGAAGAAAAAAAATTCACAGACGCGGAGCTGAAAGCCGAAATGGACGAGGCCTTGAAACTGGATCCGGCAGTGACTGGTGTGCGTTTCCAACCAGCCACCAACTACGGTTACATGGTGCCGATGTATGAATCGTCTATCGTCAAAGCGACGGCGAGGTCGGCCGTGACCGCCAAAGGTGCGGCGGCGGCCAGCGAATGAGCCGTGCAACCGGTCGCGTTGCGCATGCGCTGCGCGATTGACAAAAGCGGGCGATGCAGTCATCAATGGCATGTTTCTATGACTCTTTCAACCCGGCATGCAGTTCTTCGATTGCTGCCAGCCGCTGCCGTCCGGCAGCACCGGATTTTTCAATCAACTGAGCAGACAGCACGTGACACAGCGCCATCACCGCAGTGTGGTTATCCAGCGGTATCGGGCTTTGGGTATCGCATCTCTTACTAACGGCGTTGCCTTGGCATTGAGACACATTCGACAGAGCTTAAGAAAGAGACGTATTCTCATGTGTTCTTTGCCATTTTTATTCCGTAAAGTTCTGCCATAAAGCCGGTATGGCTTTGCAGACTGCTTATTTACGCATGTTTATCCAGGCGCACCTGTTGTAAAAATGTCGAATGTGAACTTGATTTAACGATTGCTGATCGTCGATACCGCTAAATGAGAAATTTCTTAAGGTTTCTACCTTCGAAGTATTCAAAAATGTAGTCATCATTTAACAACTATTGACAACACAATATGAATCTTCGAGATGAGCAATGGCAGAAACTGCAGCCCCTGTTACTTGGCGGGTATAACGACCCAGGTGCGACCGGCCGCGACAATCGTTTATTTTTGCGATCGGTTCTTTGGATAGTGGCGCACAAAGCCAAGTGGAGCGATTTACCTGCCGAATTTGGCAAATGGCAGACATCCTATATGCGTTTCAGGCGTTGGAACCAGGCCGATGTATGGCGCCAGCTCGCGGGCTTTGTTAACGACGACAAGGAATTGCGAGCGATGCTGGATGCGATTGTTGCGTTCGGCGATCAACATACCCAGCGCGCGAAGCGTCGCCTGGCAATGAGAAACAATAAAATTGCCTACAACTCTGCGTTGACAACGGAGCAGCCAAAGACCGGTGCTTCATGGGCCAGCGGCATTATGCCGAGCAGCGGCCAGAACTGGGTATGGCTAGTGAGTGAGAAATGACGCCTGACTCTGAAAACCTGCGGTGCTACCCAAGCAAGGCTCAATCCGGATCGTAGGCGTTTGCCGTAAGCTGTCTGCTGCTCGCCTAGATCGCTGATCTATACCGTTAGTCAGTACCGGTATTCGCTAATCGGTTCGGATTGTTTACCGTCCCGTTCTTGTGTTCTGCATTGCCGCTCTATATCCGACTTTTGCTCGGCGTGGCGCTTGGCACCCTCCCTTCGCATTTATCCACTTAGGTCGCAGGCATGACAGCCGTCGACGGCATTTGCCTGGGCGCTCGAACGCGTCTGGGCTGACAAAAAAGCGGTGGCGCTATCGAGAGACTATTTCGAATTTCTCAATAAGCTATTGCATGTAATTCCGAGAATTTTCTTAGTCTTATGGTGTGGGCCTCCCCATAAAGTGGCGCATAAGTTTTTACTTACCCACTGTCATAAGAAGGCAAAGATGAAAAGTGATACACCCGTAACTCCACCACGCCGTAATTTTCTGCGGCAAGTCATTACCGTCGCCAGTGCCGCCCCATTGTCGACGCAATTCGTCGGCGCGGCCGGTCTGACTGCGGTTTCCGGCGCGGCGCTGGCGGCCGATGCGGCCGCAGCAGCGCCGGCCAGCGTGCCGGTCGCGCTTGGCTACCAAAGCTTCAGCGGCGATGAATCCGCATTTACCGAAAGCATGGTCAACATCATGTGCCCGGCCGACAAACTCAGTCCTAACGGCGTCGATAGCGGTCTGGCGCTGTTTATCGACCGTCAGCTGGCCGGCGCTTTCGGCAAGGGTGTCAAGCGGTACATGCAAGGCCCCTGGCATCAAGGAAAGCCGGAACTGGGGCCGCAATTGCCATTGACGCCGGAGCAGTTCTACAAGGCTGGCATTGCCGTCGCCAATCAGGTTTGCCAGACAAGGTTCGGCAAGACTTTCGACATGCTGACGGCCGCCGACGGCGACGCTTTCCTGCACGATATCGCGGCCGGAAAAGTCGATGGACAGCGTGTCTCGCTGGCGTCGTGGTTCAACGACCTGGTGTATCCGCTGTTCACCCAGGCTTGTTTTGCCGATCCGATCTACGGCGGCAACAACGGCAAGGTGTTTTGGAAAATGATCGGCTATCCGGGGCTGCCGGCTACGCATCATCTCGATGTCGTCAATTTCCGCGGCAAGCCTTATCCCGGCGCCAAGGATCCAAAATCGATCGCCGACTTTAGCTAACGGAGAAATTCATGGTTCAGAAATTAACAAAAAAAACAGTGGTGATTGTCGGCGGCGGTTTGACTGCCGGCCTGATTTCGCGGCAGCTGACCGCACAGGGCGTGGAAGTGCTGGTGCTGGAGCGCGGCGGCGATCATAGCAATGGCGCCGAGGCCAAGCTGCCGGGGCAGCGCGACGAGTACCGCTGGGATACGCGCCAGGGTTTGATACAGGACTGGTCGGTGCAGACTTACACGCTGCGTCATTCGCGCATGGAGAAATCGCTGCCGGTGCGCTGGATGGAAGCGTTCCTGCCGGGCGAGGGTGTCGGCGGCGCCGGCAATCACTGGAATGGTCAGACCTGGCGTTGGTCCGAATATGATCCGACCTTGAAAAGCCACCACATCAACCGCTACGGCAAGGCGGCGATTCCAGCCGATATGCCGCTCCAGGACTGGGGCGTGACTTACAAGGATATGCAGCCGCATCACGAGCTGTTTGAAAAACTGTTCGGTTTGTCCGGTAAGGCTGGGAATATCAATGGCAACAAGATCGCCGGCGGCAATCCGTTCGAAGCGCCGCGCGATGGCGAGTATCCGCAAGCGCCATTGAAAATCACCGAAGCGGAGCTGGTGTTCAAGGCTGCCGCGGAAAAATTCGGCTACCACCCGTTCCCGATTCCGGCGGCAAATTCATCCGGCGACTATACCAATCCGGATGGCCAGAAATTGAGCGAGTGCCAATACTGCGGCCATTGCGAACGTTTCATCTGCGAAGCTTCGGCCAAGGCTTCGCCGCAATTGCTGCTGTATCCGATGCTGCAGAAACGCAAGGGTTTCGAACTGCGCAATCGCTGCCATGTGCTGGGCGTCAATTACGATCGCCATACCAAGCGCGCCACCGGCGTGCGTTATGTCGACCTGGTCAGCGGCGAGGAATACGAGCAGCCGGCGGATGTGGTGGTACTGGCCGCATTCACCATGACCAATACCAAGTTGTTGCTGCTGGACGGCATCGGCAAGGCCTACGATCCGGCGACCGGGCACGGCGTGGTTGGCAAGAATTTCTGTTACCAGACCAATTCCGGCGTCAATCTGTTCATGAAGGAGCGCTGGTTCAATTCCTTCCTTGCGGCTGGCTGCACCGGCACCGCGATCGACGATTTCAACAACGATAATTTTGACCATGGCGGACTGGGATTTCTGGGCGGCGGTGCGATCAACACTGCAATGTCGAACGGCCGCCCGATCGGCAGCCGCCGTCTGCCGCCGGGCACGCCGCAATGGGGCACGCAGTGGAAGCAGGCCAATGCTGACTGGTATGCGCATTCGATGTCAATGTCGATCCAAGGCAGTTGCTATCCGCATGTCGAGAATTTTCTCGATCTCGATCCGACCTACAAGGACGCCTACGGCCAGCCATTGGTGCGGATGACTTTCGACTGGCGCCAGAATGAAATGAAAATGTCGAAATTCGTGACCGCCAAGATGGAACAGATCGCCAAGTCCATCGGCGCCGATATCGTCGGCCCGGCCGTGCCGCGCCAGAGTCCGTTCGATACCCGGATTTATCAAAGCACCCACATCACGGGCGGCACCATCATGGGTAGCGATCCGGGCAACAGCGTGGTGTCGCCGCATCTGCAGCACTGGGATGCGGAGAATCTGTTCGTAGTCGGCGCTTCGGTCTTTACCCATAACTCAGGCTACAACCCGACCGGGCCGCTGGCGGCGTTTGCCTTGCGTCTGGGGGATGACCTGGTGCAGTACGTCAAGCGTCCGCGGATGCTGTAAGCCTTCGTGCCGTGCGGCCGTTCAGCGAGAGCGAGCCGCGTGGCGTGAATCAACGCGGGGTGAGTTGCCCCGGAAATGCAAATCAAGGAAGAGCAATGAAGATGAATCACAAGGCAGCTATTGCCACACTTATCCTGGTCGGTGCAACGGCGTTCGCCGCTGGCGCCCGGGCCCAGGATGTCAACGCCGGCAAGCAGGCGTTTGCCGAATGCGCCGCCTGCCACTCGTTAAGCAACGCCAACGGCGTCGGCCCCAGTCTGTTCGGTATCGTTGGCCGGCAGTCGGCGACGGTTGCAGGTTTTCACTACAGCCCGGCGATGAAGCGCGCAAAAAAGACCTGGGACGATAAGACCCTGGATGCTTACATCACTAATCCGCAAGCAGTAATTCCCGGTAATCTGATGCCGTTTTCCGGCTTGGCCGACGCCAAGCAGCGCGCCGATCTGATCGCCTATTTGAAAACAGTTAAATAGGGCCGTCCGGCGCTGCCGAAAGCACTTTGGCGCAGCAAATATCTGCTGCGCCAAAGTGCTGCCTGGAATCAGTCTTGTCTTAGCTCTTAAAAGCCGCCAGGTCAGCCTGTGCGCTGCTCAGGTCTTCATTCTTTTTACGCAGCTTGGCTTGTTTTTCCGATAATTTCTTTTCAGCTTTCAGGGCTTTCTTGGTATCGCCCTGCGCTTGCGCTTGGCGCAAATCGGCTTCAGCTTCGGCGACCTCTTGTTTAGCTTTGCTTACATCTTCCTGTTCTTCACGTACTTTTTGTTCAGCGCTCAGATGTTGATTCGCATCGGTGCAATGCTGCTGGTTTTCTTTCAGCGCTTTTTCCAGGCCCACGACTTCAAAGTCATTGCCCGCTTTTTTCGCGAACGCGATTTGCGATTGGATCTGGGCGTCTTTTACCGAGCATTTCAGGATTTCGGCGGATGCGTGGCCGGCGAGCAGCATGGACAGGGGGAGCAGGGTTGCGATCAGTTTGGTTTTCATATTATTTCCTTTTGTGCAGATAAATTAAAGTGAGGTGATAAAGCATTGGTGCCGCTGATCGGTACTATGCCAAAGCAAGATGGGCGTCACCATCGAATAAATTCGATTTTTGATTTATCTGCAGACTAGAAAATTATTCCAAAAGATTGCTGTCAAGGAGTTCGCGCGATTGCAGGGCAGCGTTCAGGCGTTGGTATTGCCGCGCCACGGAGGCTGAATCCTGGCGGTTAGCGGCCATCTCCAATACCAGGCAGGATTGATCGATATCCTCATCGGCGATGGTGCAGCTGTTGGCGCCGCGCATTCTATGCGCGAGGCCGGCGATGTCCTGCCATTGCCGGCCGTCGATTGCGCGTTGCAGGGCCAGGCAATCGTCCTGCATGCTCTGCGCCAGTTGCTGCGTCGTGACCGTGGATGGCTGCGGGGTGGTTTGCGTTTCGGTCTGAGTTTCGGTTTGCATGCAGGCCTGCATCTGCTGCGGAAACCAGCTCGCCAATACCTTATTCAGTTGCTCCAACGCGATCGGCTTGATGAGTACGTCGTCCATGCCGGCTTGCATGCATTGCGCGCGGGCTTCCGGCAAGGCATTGGCGGTGTAGCCGATCACCGTCGTGCGTGGCTTGCCTTCACTCTGTTCAATGCGGCGTATTGCCTGCGCCAGTTCCGGTCCGCTCATCTTTGGCATATTGCAATCGGTCAGCACCAGATCCACTCCTGCCGTGTAGATAGCCAGAGCCTCGGCGGCGCTGGCCGCGCACAGTGGCTGATAACCTAACCAACTGAGCTGGTCGTTGAGTATTTTCAGATTCAGCGGGTGATCATCAACCACCAGGATGCGCAAGCTCGACGCGCTTGGGCATGGCGCAGCATGGTGTTGCTCATCCTCGGCACTGGCCGGCGGACAGGGCAGCAATACACGCAGCGTGGTGCCGACGCCGGGCCGGCTGGACAGCATGATTTGCCCCTGCATCAGCTCAACCAGACGCTTGACGATATTCAGGCCCAAACCTGTGCCCATGTATGCGGTTGGCAGGGAGGCTTGCCGATATGCTTCAAAAATGCTGGCTTGCGCCTCCGACGGGATGCCGCAGCCGGTATCGCTGATGACAAAACAGACCATATGCGGCGCGGCGCCGGCTTGCGGATTTGCTGTCACGCTGATTTTGCCGTGCTCGGTAAACTTGATCGCATTGGACAGCAGGTTGTAGAGTACCTGGCGCACCCGTACCGGATCGATCCATACCGTCTGAGGGAGATCGGGAGCCAGTTCGCAAGTTAACTGCAAGCCTTTTTCGTGGGCCACTTGCTCAAACAACTGGATTGTATGCTGCACCAGTTCCGGCAGATTCACGGCACGCCGCAGCAAACTCAGTTCGCCTGCCTCGATCTTGCGAAAATCGAGGATGCCGCCGACGATATCCATCAAGCTTTTGGCAGACGCCTCCGCCAGCTTCAGCGATTCCCTATCCAGTTCGCCGCGTTCGCTGCGGCGGTTGGCAATTTCCAGCAAGCTCACCACGGCGCTCATTGGCGTGCGGATTTCGTGGCTCATCACCGCCAGGAAATTGCTTTTTTCCTGGCTGGCGCGCTCGGCGATTTCCTTGGCCTGGCGCAGCGCCTGCTCGAGTTGCTTGCGGCGTCGGATCTGGTTTAGCAGGATGCCAATCCAGATCGTAAACAACGCCAGCGCTGCGGCGGCCAGCGGCCAGTAGCGGAATACCGATTGACGCAGGCTTGCCCAGGTGCCTGTCGGGTAATTGATGTTGGCCAGCCATTTCGCCGAAATCGCAGCGCGCTCGCTGGGCACCATGCTTAACAGCGCTTTATCGAGAATGCTGAGCAGATAGGGCGCATCGGCGGCGACCCCGAATCTGGCCTGGAACGGTTGGTCGAATGCGACAGCCACGATGTGCAGCTGGTCGTTGAAATAGCGCTCGATCAGGTAACTGGCCGTCGCCATGCTTTGCAAGGAGGCGTCGGCGTCGCCGCGGGCGACCATACCCATGCCGTCGATGCTATCGCGGGCAAAGACCAGGCGGATGTCGGGATAATCCCGGCTTAGGCGCTGCTCCAGTCCTTGTCCCTGCACCATTGCCAGCCGCTTGCCGCGCAAGCGATCCAGGCCGTCGACGCTGCTATCCGCACGGCGCGCCACGACGCCCCAAGCCATAGGGGCGACGCTGGCCGTGAATTTCATGCGCTGCTCGCGTTCTGCGGTTGGCATCAGAGTCGTCACCATGCTGCTCTTATGGTCAAGCAGGTCAGCTTCCAATGCCGGGATGGATTCACGCGGCTGTATCCGGAATGACAATCCGGTGCGGCGTCCGATGACTTTCAGAAGATCGGCATACATGCCCGAGAATTCGCCGCCGGAATCGACGAAGGTGTAGGGGGCCTGGGTCGGGTCTATGCCTACCTGCACCACCGGATTTTCCTTGATCCAGCGCAGCTCTTGGCTGCTGAGGGCGAGTTTGTTGTCGTCCAGGTCTAGCGTGACGCCAGACGCCCAGCGGCGCAAGATGCTGACCCGCAGCCACGATGGAATTGCAGCCATGCTGGCGGCGATGGCACGGCTCAATTCCGGTGTAGTGCTGGCGGTGACAAAGGAGAAACTGGTGTCGTTATTGTCGATATTTGCGATGCGCAGGTTCAAAAACAGGTTTTGTTCGACGTAGTAACTGGCCGCTACCGCATCGCCCAGATAGTAGTCGGCTCGTCCTAGCGATACAGCTGCCAGCGCTTTGAATACGGAGCTTTGCGGACTGATGTCGAGTGCCGGGTAACGTTTAGCGCGCTTGGCGATCTCGGCGGCGGTCCAGTGCTCGCTGAGCAAGGTCGCCCGTCCCTTCAGGTCGGATTTGTCAGCCGTAGCGGTACCTGTACCTGTACCTGTACCTGTACCTGTACCGCTGCGGCGCACGATGGCCAACGGGCTGTGCAGGTAAGGCTGGCTCTGCACCAGTTGCGTTTCACGGGTTTCGTTGCTACCAAAAAAACTCAAGATATCGACCTGTCCAGCGTGCAGGGCGGCTATCGCTTCGTCGCGGTGATTGAACCAGCGCACCCGCAGCGGGATATTCATGGCGTTGCCGAGCAATGCCAGGTAGTCGGCGGCTATTCCTGCTACCGTGTCGGGTGTCGACTTGAATTGGATAGGCGCATATTCATCGCCCCACATGCCGATCAGCAGTTGCGGGCGCGGTCTTAGCCACTCCCTTTCCCTGGTTGACAAGGACGCGCCGAAATTGGTCAGGGCTACCTGGCTGTCGAGTTGCAATAGTTGAGATAACGGCGCAGCTGGTTCGGCAGCCAGCGCCACTGCAGAGCAGAGCGCCAGCAGCCAGCCCAGCGCGCTATGCAATGCCGGTTTCATAGGCATAGCGGATCAGGTCGGCATTGCTGGTAACGCCCAGTTTCTGCATGGCGTTGTGCTTGTGGGTGGCGACGGTGGTGACTGCGCGGCCGAGATTTTGCGAGATGTCGTTCAGGTTATTACCTTGTGCGAACAGGCGTACGACTTCAAGCTCGCGTTTCGACAGCGCCGGTGCTTGCTTGTCGAAGCCCGCAGCCTGCAAGCCATGCGCCAGCCCACTGCTGATGCTGGGCGACAGATAACACTGCTGGCGGCCGGCTTCGATGTGCTGCACTGCATGCAATACTTCGCCCATCTCATCGTTCTTGCTGACGATGCCTTGCAGGTTCAGCTTGTGCAGTCCTTGCAGCAGCGCAGGGTTGGCCAGCATGGTGAACACCACCAGCTTTATCTGCGGATACAGGCGCAATAGCCTTTCTATCATCGCCAGGCCATCGCTGCCGGGTTCACCCTGTTTCATCGAGTAGTCCGTCACCAGGATCTCGCATGGCTGGGTTGCCAGCAGATCGAATAATTGCGCGGCGCTGCGCGCCTTGAATCCGATGCGTATGCTTCGTTCCTTGCCCAAGGTGGATTCCAGTGCGTCCAGAATTACCGGGTGATCGTCAGCCAAGCCGATTAAAGACAAGATATTTTTCCTTCATTGAGTGGATCAGAGAGAGATTATCATTAATTAAATGTAATCTTTATCCGATCAGGTAATAACGATGCTTGTCAGGCATTGTCATGAAGAACTCGTCGGCAGGTGAGTTGAAATCGCCATTTTTAACGAGGCGTTGTGTTTTATAATCGGTAGCCTAAAAAACATGCGTTGCGCAACAGGACAATGGTGACTGATCCCTCTACACGGGATGCTGCGGTACTTCACCCAGAGTGTGTGCACAAGAATGCCGGGAACGTGCGGATCGCACGCAACAACCCGACACCGGCAGCGCCTGCTATGCGCTGAGTCAGGAACCTCGCCGTCGGGACGCTACATACACAAAATAATGCCAGATATCTTTACTGAGTTACTCAACGATTTGCTAAGCAACCTGCAGGCGCCGGGTTTGCTGCTGCAGGTCGGCTTGCTGTTGTTATGCGTAGGCGCGGGCTGGCTGCTGGCCCGTCTGCTGCGCCGCACTTTCACGCTCAGCACGGTGCAGCCGCCGGCGATGCAGATCGGGCTTGGCAGCTTCGTCAAAGTATTGACGCCCATCCTGACCTTGCTGCTGCTGGTGCTGGCCAAGCTGGCCCTGCAGAAATGGCATCAGCCGGTGAATGTCATGCGGCTGATGATTCCGCTGGTGGCGTCGCTAGCGCTGATGCGTTTTGTGTTTTATGTCTTGCGCAGGGTTTTTGCGCGCAATAGCGGCGTCGGTACCTTCCTCCTGTTGTTCGAAAAGAGTTTTGGCGCGCTGGTCTGGATTGGCTTGCTGCTGTATATCACCGGCTGGTGGCCGGATCTGTTCGACTATCTGGATAGCACGGTGCTGCCTATCGGCCGCTACAAGGTGTCGCTGCTGGCGATCATGCAAGCGCTGGTCTCGGTGCTGGTGACGCTGGTGATTGCATTGTGGGCCGGCGCGACGCTGGAAGAGCGCCTGATGCGTGTGAATACCATGCATTCTTCGATCCGCACCGTGGTGGCGCGCATGGCGCGTGCCTTCCTGATTCTGGTTGCGGTGCTGCTTAGCCTGTCTTTAGTCGGCATCGACCTGACTGTGTTGTCGGTATTTGGCGGGGCGCTAGGCGTGGCCCTGGGTCTTGGTTTACAGAAGATCGCCAGCAGTTATGTATCAGGTTTCGTGATTTTGCTGGAACGCAGCCTGGCGATCGGCGATATGGTCGGGGTCAGCACCTTTTATGGCAAGGTGGTCCAGATCAACAGCCGTTACACCGTGTTGCAAGGATTGGACGGGATTGATACGGTGGTGCCAAATGAAATCTTCATGATCAATTCGGTGCAGAACTATTCACTGACCAATCGGGTTTTGCGCCTGTCGACTCATGTGATGGTCGAACACCAGGATGATGTCGAAAGCATATTGTTGCTGTTGGAGCAAGCGGTGATCGAGGTTGATCGTGTGTCGCATGAAATCCTGCCGCAAGCGCTGCTGCTGAAGATAGGGCCGGATGGACTAGAGCTAGAGGTCGGATTCTGGATCACGGATCCGGAGAACGGTCGCCTGAATGTGTTGTCTGATGTTAACCGTGCGATCTGGCGTGTGTTGCAAGCCCGTCAAATCAAGATTGCTCAAGTGAAACGAGACATTAAGGTAGTGCATGATGAGACGGACAACACGGCGGACAATACAATCTTGCATAAAAGTAAATTCAGCACCGATACGCAACAAGATTTGCCATTAGATGGCCGTCAAGAATCGCCAAAACCTAAAAGCGGCCCATAATAAGGGTACAATTGCACTCGAATTTCGGCTAACTGTTTGGTAACTACCCGCGAACTTGCTGTGAACTTGCTGGTATCTAGCTCACATTTCCGCCGTATTTCACCGCAAAATCACTGCAAAACAAGCAGTGGCATCATCTACACATGGAGTACACATAGTGTTCAATGCAATTCTCGATTTCTTATCGAATGGCGTAACAGGTGCAAGCGCCTGGCAGGTCGTCGTGTTCACGCTGGTTGTGACGCACATCACGATCGCTGCAGTGACTATTTTCCTGCATCGCTGCCAAGCCCATCGCGCCCTGGATCTGCACGCGATTCCAAGTCATTTCTTCCGTTTCTGGCTGTGGCTGACCACCGGCATGGTGACCAAGGAATGGGCAGCCATCCATCGCAAGCATCATGCAAAGTGCGATACCGAGGAAGATCCGCATAGCCCGGTGACACGCGGCATCAAGAAAGTATTCTGGGAAGGCGCTGAGTTGTATCGCGCAGAATCCAAAAATCTGGAAACCATGGAAAAATTTGGCCATGGCACACCGGACGACTGGATCGAGAGAAACCTGTATACCAAGCGCAGCGCCTGGGGCATCGTAGCGATGCTGTTTGTCGACGTCATGCTGTTCGGCGTCGTCGGCGTCAGCGTGTGGGCGGTGCAGATGGTCTGGATTCCAATTACTGCCGCCGGCATCATCAACGGCATCGGCCACTATTGGGGCTATCGCAATTACGATTGCAACGATGCCGCCACCAACATCATCCCGTTCGGCATCATCATCGGCGGCGAAGAACTGCACAATAATCACCACACATTTGGTACTTCGGCCAAGCTGTCGTCGAAGTGGTATGAGTTCGACATCGGCTGGATGTATATCCGGATTCTGGAAATCTGCGGCCTGGCCAAGGTCAAGAAGGTTGCTCCGGCGCCGAAGTTCAACCACACCAAGCTGGTGCCGGATCTGGATACGCTGCAATCGGTGATCGCCAATCGTTACGATGTCATGGCTAAGTACGCCAAATCGTTGAAGACTGCCTGGCACGAAGAACGCAATCATCTGACTGACAAGGCCAAGCTGGGAGCGGGTTTCCTGAAGTCCTCGAAGAAATTGCTGCAACGTGAACCGACCAAGCTGGAAGCGCCGCAAAAGCAGCAATTGACCGAGCTGTTCCTCCATAGCAAGGCGCTACAAACCATGCATGAAATGCGGGTTGAGCTGGGCGCAATCTGGGAGCGTTCGCACTTCACGCGCGATCAGTTACTGCATCAATTGCAGGATTGGTGTGCACGTGCTGAAGCTTCAGGCATCAAGTCGCTGCAGGATTTCTCGCTGCGCCTGCGTAGTTATTCCTGAGTCAGGATAAGGGGGTAGCTCGCTTATGTATTGAGGAGCTTATCTCGATCAAGAAAACGGTCCATGCAAATCGGGCCGTTTTTTTTCGCCTTGGGGATTGTCGACGCTACTGTGTCGGGCTCTCAATGACTGCTGCGGGATGAGCACAAGATATAAAAAAACCCCGCAAGACATTTGTCCTGCGGGGTTTTTTGCAGAGTCAGATCGATTACTTGATCTTGGTCTCTTTGTATTCAACGTGCTTACGTACCTTCGGGTCGAACTTCATGATCGACATTTTTTCCGGCGTCGTACGCTTGTTTTTTGTGGTTGTGTAGAAATGACCTGTACCTGCGGTCGATTCCAGCTTGATTTTGTCGCGGCCTGATTTCGCCATGATTCTTCCTTTATTCTGCTAGTTAGACTTTTTCGCCACGAGCGCGCAAATCGGTCAACACGGCATCGATGCCGAT
>NZ_DATMRK010000081.1:0-14759 GCF_035566375.1 Collimonas sp. | reverse complement strand
GACTGCGGACGCAGCGAAGACGAGTTTTGCTAATTTATTCATGTTTCTCCTCTCGGTTGAGATATCCGCAGATTAACTGCGCAACTAATATACGACATCAAAAATTGGATAGTACCACGTGGTTCAGGCCGTTACGTGTGGCGTTGACCACACGCAATGAACTTGACCACCATTCTGCCACAGGCTTCAAGCGCTAGCGAAGGATGCCAAATGATCCAGCTCAGGTTTTGCCTGCTTCGTTGTTTTCATACAACATAGCATTATGAAAACACCACCACGGGCGACATATTACATCGGCGTAAGAAAACTATCTATTTTATTTTAATTCGATTGCAATTTTATTACGACTCGACGATTTGGGCTCAGGCAACTGATGAGTTCTTTGCGATTCAGTTTGTTGCCGCAATTCAATATCGGTTCGGATGCGCCGGCGCCGACAATCTCGATTTTGTTGCTGATGCCTTTGCTCTTCAAATAACCCGCGACATTGGCAGCGCGCTGTTTTGACAATTTTTGGTTATATTTCTCTGAGCCAAGACGATCGGTATGCCCGGTTACTAATATATAGGCCGTGTTTGTGCAGCTGCTTAACTTGGCAATCACCTGCTGGTCGATGCGCTGCTTGGCCGTACTGCTCAATGTTGCTTTGCCGAAACTGAAATTTTGATCGCTCGCCAGCGTTGCGCTGACATTGCATTGCGCGGCGGCAATTTCCGGGGCGCTTTCATTGTTGGCGATCATTGGGTTTGCAACCAGAGCCGGTGCGCTAGCTTTCATTACCGGCGCTACCAGGGCGCCGTCGCAACCGGTGACAGCGTCATTCTGTTCCCAATAACCGGAGCGCCAGCACAAACCATCTTGACTACGCACAATTGGACCGCGTCCATCTTGCAAGTAAGCACTGTTTCCAGGGGCGGCCTGGACATCGGTGGTTTGGGCGAAACCTAGATTGGGTGCAGAGCCGAGGGCCGAGCCTAACGATAGGCAGAGCGCAATTGAATAACGCATAAATTATTTCCTGATAGAAATGGTAGCAGCGGGATTGTTTTTAAGATCACCTGACCTGATTACCGGGCAAGGCGGCATTTAAACATATTTTTCCGGCAGGCAGATTTCCAGTCGTAGCGCTCAGGATCTCATCCGTCCCTGAAAAGGCGGAACAGGCCTCCCCGCGTGCTAAAATCACACGTCTTATGGCTATCATTCCGGGCAGCATCAGGCTAATGCCGATATTCCTGTTTTGAATGGTGGCCTTAGTAATGGAGGGCAGAGTATTGGAGAAATCCGCCACGCTGTATTGGTCACGACTCTGGCCACAATTGCTGTTCTTTGCAACTTAACCGTTTTGTCTGATTAGTTGAGGACAGAGTAATTCGCCACACTGCGGTGGCTCTTAAACTCTGTCCCGCAATTAGAAAAATTAAAGACTCGCCGACTCGCTAATGGATCAATTCGCTAAAGAAACAATCCCAATTTCCCTCGAAGAAGAGATGCGCAAGAGCTACCTCGATTACGCGATGAGCGTGATCGTCGGCCGTGCGCTGCCGGATGTGCGCGACGGCCTCAAGCCGGTGCATCGCCGGGTTTTGTTCGCAATGCATGAAATGAACAATGTCTGGAATCGCCCGTTCGTGAAATGCGCGCGCGTGGTGGGTGAGACCATGGGTAAATATCACCCGCATGGCGACGCTTCGATCTATGACACGCTGGTGCGCATGGCGCAACCGTTTTCGCTGCGCTACATGCTGGTCGACGGCCAGGGTAACTTCGGTTCGATCGACGGCGACGGCGCGGCAGCGATGCGTTACACCGAGTGCCGCCTGGACAAGATCGCCGGTGAACTGCTGGCCGACCTGGACAAGGAAACCGTCGATTTCGTGCCGAACTACGACGGCAAGGAAAAAGAACCGTCGGTACTGCCGACGCGTATCCCGAACCTGCTGATCAACGGTTCGTCCGGGATCGCGGTCGGCATGGCGACCAATATCCCGCCGCACAACCTGACCGAAGTGATCGACGGCGCCTTGCACGTGCTGCGCAATGCCGATTGCACGATCGACGAGCTGATCGAAATCATCCCGGCGCCGGATTTCCCGACCGCCGGCATCATCTACGGCGTGTCCGGCGTGCGCGATGGTTATCGCACCGGCCGCGGCCGTGTGGTGATGCGCGCCAAGACCCACTTCGAAGAATTCGGACGTGAAGGCCGCACCGCGATCATCATCGATGAACTGCCGTACCAGGTAAACAAGAAGGCATTGCTGGAGCGTATCGCCGAACTGGTGCGCGACAAGAAGCTGGAAGGCATCTCCGATCTGCGCGACGAGTCGGACAAGTCCGGCATGCGCGTGGTGATCGAGCTCAAGCGCGGCGAAGTCGCGGAAGTGGTGCTGAACAATCTGTACAAGCAAACGCAACTGCAAGACACCTTCGGCATGAACATGGTGGCGCTGGTGGACGGCCAGCCAAAACTGCTGAACCTGAAGCAGATGCTGGAATGCTTCCTGTCGCATCGCCGCGAAGTCGTGACACGGCGTACCGTGTTCGAACTGCGCAAGGCGCGCGAACGCGGCCACGTGCTGGAAGGTCTGGCGGTTGCGCTGGCCAATATCGACGATTTTATCGCCCTCATCAAAGCCGCGCCGACACCGCCGGTAGCGAAATCGGAGCTGATGGCGCGTGCCTGGGATTCGTCCATGGTGCGCGAAATGCTGGCCCGTACCGGCGATGAAAACATCGGTGGCATCGAGTCTTTCCGCCCCGAGAATCTGCCTAAGCATTACGGTATCCAAAGCGACGGTTTGTACAAGCTGTCGGACGACCAGGCGCAGGAAATCCTGCAGATGCGTTTGCAACGTTTGACCGGTCTGGAACAAGACAAGATCGTCAATGAATACAAAGACGTGATGGCGCAGATCGCCGACTTGCTGGATATTCTGGCCAAGCCGGAACGCGTCACCGTCATCATCACTGACGAGATGACTGCGGCCAAAAACGAATACGGCATCGGCAACAAGGATGAGCGTCGTTCGCAGATCGAATTGAATCCTACCGATCTCGGCACCGAAGATTTGATCACGCCGCAAGACATGGTGGTGACCTTGTCGCATACCGGTTACATGAAATCGCAACCGGTCTCCGAATATCGTGCGCAAAAACGCGGCGGCCGCGGCAAGCAAGCGATGGCCACCAAGGACGACGACTGGATCGATCAGCTGTTCGTCGGCAATACCCACGATTACATTTTGTGCTTCAGCAATCGCGGCCGTTTGTACTGGCTGAAAATCTGGGAAGTGCCGCAAGGCTCGCGCAACTCGCGCGGCAAGCCTATCGTCAATATGTTCCCGCTGCAGGATGGCGAGAAGATTACCGTGGTGTTGCCATTGTCCGGCGCCAACCGTAGCTTCCCTGAAGACCGTTATGTCTTCATGTCGACTAGCCTGGGCACCGTCAAGAAGACGCCGCTGTCGGATTTCAGCAATCCACGCAAGGCCGGCATCATCGCGGTCGACCTGGATGAGGGCGATTTTCTGATTGGTGCTGCACTGACCGACGGCCAGCACGACGTGATGCTGTTCTCGGATTCGGGCAAGGCTGTGCGCTTTGACGAAAACGATGTGCGTCCGATGGGCCGTACCGCACGCGGTGTGCGTGGCATGAACCTGGAAGAAGGCCAACAGGTAATCGCCTTGCTGGTCGCCGAAAACGAACAGCAATCAGTGTTGACCGCAACTGAAAACGGCTATGGCAAACGGACGCCAATCACCGAGTACACCCGCCATGGCCGCGGCACCAAGGGCATGATCGCGATCCAGACCAGCGAGCGTAACGGCAAGGTAGTTGCCGCGACCTTGGTTGAGCCTAGCGATGAAATCATCCTGATCACCACCGGCGGCGTACTGATCCGTACCCGGGTTGCCGAGATCCGTGAAATGGGTCGCGCTACGCAAGGTGTGACGCTGATCGCGGTTGAAGACGGCACCAAGCTGAGCGGTTTGCAGCGCGTGGTTGAGTCTGATGCCGAGGTGGAAGTTGAAGCCGAAGCCGAAGCCGGGGGCGAGGCCGATGTTGGCGGCAACACCGAAGAAGGTGGGGCTACCGACGCCGCAGCTGAATAAAAAGAGTACCGCGTCCCGGCTTGCAAGCCGGGACGCGCAAGGTTTTGAGTTTAAACACTAGTAACAACACCGTAACGCCATCTGTTGGTTCGTAGTCAATCTCGGTTTTTTATCTGACGATATTCATCATGCCTATCTATAATTTTTCTGCTGGTCCCGCTGTGTTACCGAACGAGGTGTTGCAGCAAGCTGCCGCCGAAATGCTGGATTGGCAGGGCAGCGGCATGTCCGTGATGGAAATGAGTCATCGTGGCAAAGAGTTCATGTCGATTCTGGCAGCAGCACAGCACGATTTCCGCGAGTTGTTTGCGGTCCCAGCCAATTACAAACTGTTGTTCATGCAAGGCGGTGCGATTGCCGAGAACGCGATTATTCCGCTCAACCTGCTTGGCCGCAACGGCCGGGCTCAGCCGGCAACCAGCGATTACATCAATACTGGTTCCTGGTCGACCAAGTCGCTGAAAGAAGCGCGGCGCTATGGCAACGTCAATGTCGCCGCCTCTTCCGAGGACAGTCA
This sequence comes from Collimonas sp., assembly GCF_035566375.1. GTDB lineage: Bacteria > Pseudomonadota > Gammaproteobacteria > Burkholderiales > Burkholderiaceae_D > Collimonas. The sequence goes on along the minus strand of NZ_DATMRK010000081.1, from coordinate 10,124 downwards.
CTTCGCACAAATTCCTGAGCGCGATAGCTGGCAGCTCTCCAAAGACCCGGCTTACGTTCATATCTGCAGCAATGAAACCATTGACGGCGTCGAATATCAGTTCACGCCCGACATTGCCGCTGAAACCAATAATGCACCGCTGGTGGCCGATATGTCGTCGCACATTCTGTCGCGCGTGGTGGATGTATCCAAATACGGTGTGATCTACGGCGGTGCGCAAAAGAATATCGGCCCGGCTGGATTGACCTTGGTGGTGGTGCGTGAAGATTTGCTTGGCCATGCCTTGCCGGCTTGCCCTTCCGCATTCAACTGGAAAATCGTGGCCGACAACGATTCGATGTACAACACGCCGCCGACCTATGCGATCTATATCGCCGGCCTGGTGTTCCAATGGCTAAAAAAACAGGGCGGCGTCGCCGTGATGGAGCAGCGCAATATCGCCAAGGCAGCGCTGCTGTATGACTATCTGGATTCCACCGATTTCTATCGGACCAAAATCGCCCGCAACAGCCGCTCGCGCATGAACGTGCCTTTTTTCCTCGCGGATGAAGCATTGAACGAAGCGTTCCTGGAAGGCGCCAAAGAAAGCGGTTTGTTGCAATTGAAGGGCCATAAGTCGGTCGGCGGCATGCGCGCCTCGATTTACAACGCGATGCCTGTGGCCGGTGTGCAAGCCTTGGTGGCGTACATGAAAGAATTTGAAAAGCGGCGCGGTTAGCCTTAGCGATGATTTGCTTAGCCAAGTAAGAGAACCAGAGATAGAAATACAGTTAACATGAGCGAAGATAAACTCCTCCCCCTGCGTCAGCAGATCGATGCGATTGACGCGGAAATCCTGGCCTTGCTGAATCGTCGTGCACAAATTGCGCAGGAAGTCGGTCACGTCAAGGCTGAGACCAATGCGCCGGTGTTCCGCCCTGAGCGCGAGGCGCAAGTCTTGCTCAAGGTTGCCGAGCGCAATCCCGGACCATTGCAAGGCAGCGACGTGCAAACCATTTTCCGCGAAGTGATGTCGGCCTGCCGCGCTCTTGAAAAGCGCGTCACGGTAGCCTATCTTGGCCCGGCTGGCACTTTTAGCGAGCAAGCGGTGTACCAGCAATTCGGTCATGCGGTAGAAGGTCTGGCCTGCGTGTCGATTGATGAAGTGTTCCGCGCAGCAGAAGCCGGCACCGCGGATTTCGGCGTAGTACCGATTGAAAATTCATCCGAAGGCGTGATCAATCGTACGCTCGATTTACTGTTGCAAACCACGCTCAACATCAGTGGTGAAGTATCGATTCCGGTGCATCACAGCCTGATGAGCAAGGATGGCAGTATGGATGCCGTGACCCGCATTTGCGCTCACTCGCAAGCGCTGGCGCAATGCAACGCCTGGCTCAATCAGCATTACCCGAATATTGAACGGCAAGCGGTCGCTTCCAATGCGGAAGCGGCGCGCATGGCCAGCGAAAATGCCACGGTGGCGGGGATTGCCGGCGAGATCGCCGCGCAAAAATACGATTTGCAAATCGTCAGCGCTCATATCCAGGATGACCCGCATAATCGCACCCGTTTTGCCGTAATCGGCCGCCTGAAAAACGGCGCCAGCGGCAAGGACCAGACTTCGCTGGTGTTGTCGGTAGCGAACAAGGCCGGCGCGGTATACAAGTTGCTGGCGCCGCTCGCCAAGCACGGCGTTTCGATGACGCGTTTCGAGTCGCGGCCGGCGCGCATGGGTTCATGGGAATATTATTTCTATGTCGACGTCGAGGGCCATGCGGAAGACGACAAGGTAGCCAAGGCGCTGGCGGAGTTGCAGCAAAACGCCGCGTTCTACAAGCTGCTGGGATCGTATCCGCGCAGTTTTTAAGATGGCGTGTAAATCAATATTACGCAATATCTCATCGCAGTATCTCGTATGAATAATTTGTTCTGAAAGCAGACAATGTCAATTAAATTTGGTCCAGAGTATGTACGCGCTATCGCCCCATATCAAGGCGGCAAGCCGATTGCCGAAGTGGCGCGCGAGTTTGGCCTGGACGAAGCCAGGATCATCAAGCTGGCATCCAATGAAAACCCGCTAGGCATGCCCGAATCAGCGCGTTTGGCGATGCAAAAAGCAGTGGCCGATATCGGCCGTTATCCAGACGCCAACGGTTTTGAATTGAAAGCCGCGATTACCGCCAAGTACGACGTGCCGGCAGAGTGGATTACGCTTGGCAACGGCAGCAACGATATCCTTGAATTGGCCACCCACGCTTTTGTGCAAGCCGGGCAAGCCGCGATGTATGCGGAGTACTCTTTTGTAGTGTATGCGCTGGCAACCCAAGCCGTCGGCGCCCGCGCCATCGTGGTCAAGGCCAAGGATTACGGCCATGATCTGGAAGCGATGGCGGCCGCCATTACCGATGATACCAAGCTGATCTTCATCGCCAATCCGAATAATCCTACCGGTAGCTTCGTACCGGCGGCCGAGCTTGAGGCTTTCCTGGCGCGCGTGCCGCCGCAGGTGGTGGTGGTGCTGGACGAGGCGTACAACGAATACCTGGCGCCAGAGCTACAGTACGATTCGATTGCCTGGGTCCGCAAATATCCCAACTTGCTGGTGTCGCGCACCATGTCGAAAGCCTACGGTCTGGCCGGCTTGCGCATCGGCTTCGGCATCGCGCAACCGGTGATCACCGATTTGCTGAACCGGATCCGCCAGCCGTTTAACGTCAATTCCTTGGCGCAGGCAGCCGCAGTGGCGGCCTTGAACGATACTGCTTTTCTGCAGCGTAGCGCGCAACTGAATCGTGACGGATATAAGCAACTGACACAGACCTTCGATGAAATGGGTTTGGAATATGTGCCATCGTTCGGTAACTTCGTCATGGTCAAAGTCGGCGCGGATGAAGCTGCCGGCGAGCGTGTCAATCTGGCGTTGCTGAAGCAGGGCATTATTGTGCGTCCGGTCGCCAACTATGGCTTGCCGCAGTGGTTGCGCGTCACCGTCGGTTTGCCAAATGAAAACGCGGCCTTCATCGATGCTCTGAAAAAACTGCTGAGCTGACGCTGACGCGCTGACGTCTTAAAACTCTAGCTTCGACTAATTTTTATTAAAGCTTCATTCGTGTTCAAGAAAATCGCAATATTTGGTGTAGGACTGATCGGCGGTTCTTTTGCCCTGGCGTTGAAAAAGGCCGGCGCGGTGGAGCAACTGGTCGGAGTCGGCCGTCAGCTCTCGACCTTGCAGCGCGCCCAGGAATTGGGAGTTATCGACAGCATCGCCGCCACGGTGGCTGAGGCTGTCGCCGGCGCTGACCTGATCCTGATCGCGGCGCCGGTGGCGCAGACCGGCGCTATCCTGGCCAGCATCCAGCCACATCTGCAAGTCGGCACTATCGTTACCGACGCCGGCAGCACCAAATCCGACGTGGTGCTGGCTGCGCGCACCGCGCTGGGCGACAAGATCGCCCAGTTTGTGCCCGGGCATCCGATTGCCGGTCGCGAACAGAATGGCCCCGAGGCAGCGCTGGCCGATCTGTATGTCGGCAAAAAAGTGGTGCTGACGCCGCTGCCGGAAAATGCCGAGCAGGATATCGCCAGGGTCGCCGCCGCATGGCAGCAGTGCGGCGCGCTGATACATCGCCTCTCGGCGCAGCAGCACGATGCCGTGTTTGCCGCGGTCAGCCATTTGCCGCATGTGCTGGCGTATGCCTTGGTGGACGATATTGCCAACAAACCGCATGCCGACTCGCTATTTCAATACGCCGCCAGCGGCTTTCGCGATTTCACGCGGATCGCCGGTTCATCACCGGAAATGTGGCGCGATATTTCATTGGCAAACCGGAGCGCCTTGCTGGGCGAGCTGGATGCTTACCTGCTGCAACTGACGCGCTTGCGCGGCTTGCTGGCGGCTGGCGACGGCCCTGCGCTGGAAGCCATCTACAGCAATGCGCAACAGGCCAGGCACAACTGGATCAGCGCCATCGAGGCGGCAGAACAACAGAATAAAGAAGGTGGCAATTAATATGACTTCACAACGCAAGCAACACTATCCCAAGTACATCGATTTGCATCCGGTAGCGAGGGTGCAAGGGACAGTCCGGCTACCCGGCTCCAAGAGCATTTCCAACCGCACCTTGCTGCTGGCGGCGCTGGCCAACGGCAGCACCGAGATTCTTGATTTGCTGGCGTCCGACGATACCTTGGTCATGTTGATGGCGCTCAAGCAGTTGGGCGTGGTTTGGGAGCAGGCGGAAGGCACGCAGACTTATACAGTGCAGGGCAGCGGCGGCAGTTTTCCGGTGCATCAGGCCGATCTGTTCATGGGCAACGCTGGCACCGCCATCCGCCCGCTGACTGCGGCCCTGGCGGCAATGGGCGGCGACTATACGCTGCACGGCGTGGCGCGCATGCACGAGCGGCCGATCGGCGATCTGGTCGATGCCTTGAATGCCGTCGGCACCCGGATTGCTTATACCGGCGTTGCCGGTTATCCGCCATTGCATATCCAGCGTGGCCAGTTGCATACCCAGCGCATGCAGGTGCGCGGCAACGTCTCGAGCCAGTTCCTGACCGCCTTGCTGATGGCGGCGCCGTTGATGGCCAAGCATGAAGCCGTGACGATAGAAGTGATCGGCGAATTGATTTCCAAGCCCTACATTGAAATCACCCTGAACCTGATGCAGCGTTTCGGCGTGACAGTCGAGCGCAATGGTTGGCAATCGTTCACGGTCGCTGCCGGCCAGCAATACCAAAGTCCCAAGATCATCCATGTTGAGGGCGACGCTTCGTCGGCTTCTTATTTCCTGGCGGCCGGTGCGATTGCCGGCGGCCCGTTGCGGGTCGAAGGCGTCGGCAAAAACAGCATCCAGGGCGATGTCCGTTTTATCGAAGCCTTGCAGCAGATGGGAGCCACTATCACAATGGGCGACAACTGGATTGAATCATCGTCGAGTGGGGTATTAAAAGCTATCGACGCCGATTTCAACCATATCCCCGACGCCGCGATGACGATTGCAGTCGCTGCGCTCTACGCCGACGGCCCCAGCACCTTGCGCAATATCGCCAGCTGGCGTGTCAAGGAAACCGACCGCCTCAGCGCCATGGCAACCGAGTTGCGCAAACTGGGCGCGACGATTGAAGAGGGCAGCGATTACCTGCGCGTGACGCCGCCGTCGCAACTGCAAGCGGCGACTATCGATACCTATGACGACCATCGCATGGCGATGTGTTTTTCGCTGGCTGCGCTGGACGGCGCTGCGTTGCGCGGCACTACGGTGCGCATCAATGATCCGCAATGCGTGGCCAAGACTTTCCCCGATTATTTCACTGTCTTCGCGCAAATCGCCGAACAGACTTTATTGTAAGGCGGCGGGCCGCGCATGAATTTGACACTTGCCGATGTGCGCGACGTGTTGCACCAGGCAACCTACGATCGCGGTCAGGAGTACGTCCGCCAGCGGCGCGTGCTGGCTGTCGAACAGGATGGCGACGTCCTCAATGCGACGGTTCAAGGCAGCGGCAGCAACATCTATCAACAGGAAATCACGCTATCCGTATTTCGCGATACGCCTGACATCGATAGTGTCTGCTCCTGTCCGGTCGGATCCAATTGCAAGCACGTGGCAGCGGCCTTGATTGAATATCTGCAGCGGCCAGCCAGCGATCAGCCGGCGATCCCTGCCGGAGAACCGTCACTGCCGCAACCGGCCGTGACGGTAAAGCGCGCGGCCGCGCCAAAATCCCAGGTGACGCCAGTGCTGGCACGGCCGATGGAGGCCTGGCTGACACGGGTTGAAAGCGAAATCGCAACGCTCGGATCGGCGCCGGCACAGTCGTCCGGATTGCGCCAGAAAGCCGCCACGCATCAGCTGTTGTTTGTCCTGTCCGCTGCTTATAACGGTAAGAAAGCCGTACTGCATTTATGCAAGGCGCAGCAGCGTCCGAACGGCCAGTTTCTGTCAGCGCAGCCGGTGACGGATGTGCCGCGCTTGCTGTCCGATCCCGCCGTATTGTTGCGCCCGGAAGATCGTGATCTGATTGGTTTGTTCGTTGCTCAAAATGATGGCAACCATGCGCAGCACGCGGCCTGTGAATTGAGTGGCAAGCTTGGCGCGCAACTGCTGCACGCTTTATTGCAGCAGCAGCGTTTGTTATGGGCCAATTCCCTGGCCGATCTGGCCAAGGGCACCGCCTATCCTTTACAGCTTGCCGCTACGCGTCGTGCCAGCCTGGCCTGGTATGAGGCGGTGGACGACAGCCGCGACGTTGTGCGCGATATGTGGCAACTAGGCTGGCAATTCGAAGCGGAACACGAGACCGGTAGCGGGAACGATAGCGGGACAAAATCCAGCCATGCACGGAAGAATCTCGATTACCTGTTGCCGACCGAGCCGCCTTGGTATGTGGATAATCTATCGTGTGGAGAATTGCTGCTGCCGCATCGCAACACCAGTATTTCCAGCAAGGCGCTCAACGATCTGGTGCTACAAGCTCCCTTGCTGGATCCTGACGATCGTCTGGCCGTCGCCCAGCAATTGCTGAGCCAAGGTTTGAACGATGTGATTCCGTTCCCGCCGCAAGTGCCGCAGACGATTCGCAAGAATATTGCACCGCAGCCTTTGCTGGTCCTGGGGAGTCTGCCCAGCGTCAGCAATCCGCTGATGCAGGATTTTGCCGAACTGCATTTTCGTTACGACGGTGAAATCGTCTCGACCCAATTTACGCCGACGCTGAGCCGCAACACGCCGGCGGGCATCGAACAGATCGTGCGTGACCAGGAAGCCGAGGCAGCTCTCAAGCAAGTGTTGATGGCGCTCGGCATGCAGCCTCTGCAGGGCACGCAACATCCCCTGGCGATGATGCCTGGCATGTTCATGCAGCCGGACCAGGCGTCCTGGCTGCGCTTTGCCAAAGAGGGTTTGCCAAGCCTGATAGCGCAAGGCTGGCAGATCGACAAGCGTGCCGAATACCGTTTTGATGTGGTTGCGGTCGAAGACTGGTATGCAGAGATTGAGGAGGCGGCGGACGAGATTGGCAACCAATCAGCCAGCACCTCGTTCGAGCTTGAGTTAGGGATCGTGGTCAATCGCCAGCGGGTGCCCCTGCTGCCTTTGCTGGTCGATTTGATCCGCCAGGCTCCCCAGGATTTCGATCCGCGCAACATGGCCCAGCGTGACGATCAGGACGAGTTGCTGGTGCGCTTGTCCGACGGTGTTCATGTCGCCATGCCCTGGGGCCGGATCAAGCCGATCCTGAACACTTTGGGTGAATTGTATTTTGCGGAAAAATCGGATGGCCCGGTGCGTTTGTCCACGCTCGACGCCGCCCGCCTCGCGGAGTTGGACGCGGGCGCCAAGTTGCGTTGGGTGGGCGGCGATCGTCTGCGCAGCATGGGACAGAAACTCAATACCTTTGGCGGTATCCAGAAAATTACGCCACCGCCCGGCCTGCAAGCGACATTACGTGATTATCAGCTGGACGGCCTGGCCTGGATGCAGTTTCTGCGCGAATACGATCTGGCCGGCATCCTGGCCGACGATATGGGCTTGGGCAAGACGGTACAGACCCTGGCGCATATCCTGGTTGAGAAACAAAGCGGGCGCCTGACTGCGCCGGCGCTGGTGATCGCACCCACCAGCTTGATGGATAACTGGCAGCAGGAAGCGCTGCGCTTTGCGCCCGAACTGCGAGTGCTGGTGCTGCAGGGAAAACAGCGGCTGGAACAGTTCGAGCAGATCGCCCAGTTCGACCTGGTGCTGACCACGTATGCCTTGCTGCCGCGCGATGAAGAACGCTGGCGCCAGCATGCCTTCCATTTATTGATTCTGGATGAGGCGCATTACATCAAGAATCCTCGTTCCAAGGTGGCGCAAAGCGCGGCCTTGTTGAATGCACGCCATCGCCTCTGCCTCACCGGCACGCCGGTGGAAAATCATCTGGGTGAGTTGTGGGCGCAGTTTCATTTCTTGCTGCCGGGTTTGCTGGGCGATGAAAAAACCTTCAACCGCGATTTCCGGCAGCCGATCGAGAAGCAGGGCGACGCTACCCGACGCGCGTTATTAGGCCGCCGTATCAAGCCCTTTTTGCTGCGCAGGACCAAAGACAAGGTAGCCAAGGAGCTGCCGCCGAAAACCGAGATGCTGCGGTCGGTGACACTGAGCGGCGCACAACGCGATCTGTACGAAAACGTCCGTCTGGTGATGGATAAAAAGGTGCGCGAAGAAGTCGCCAAGAAAGGCGTCGCGCGCAGCCATATCGTGATCCTCGAAGCGTTGCTGAAGTTGCGCCAGGCTTGCTGCGATCCGCGTTTGCTCAAAACTGAATCCCCCGCAGCCGAAGCCGCGCAGGCCGAGCTGCCGTCAGCCAAGTTGCTTGAGTTGTTGGAAATGCTGGAAGAGTTGCGCCAGGAAGGCCGGCGGATTCTCGTATTTTCGCAATTTACCAGTATGCTGACGCTGATTGCTGCCGAACTGCGGCAGCGCGATATCGGCTATGCCTTGCTGACCGGCGCCACCCTGGACCGGGCTGAGGCGGTGCGCAGCTTCCAGGACGGCGAGGTGCCGGTGTTCCTGATCAGCCTGAAGGCCGGCGGCGTCGGCCTCAACCTGACCGCGGCGGACACCGTGATTCACTACGATCCTTGGTGGAATCCTGCGGCAGAAAGCCAGGCTACCGACAGGGCCTGGCGCATCGGCCAGGACAAGCCGGTATTCGTCTATAAATTGATCGCCAAGGGCACGGTAGAGGAAAGCATTCAGTTGCTGCAGCAAAAGAAAGCTGATCTGGCACAGGCAATGCTTTCTCCCGAAGGCGAAACCCAGAGTATCGGATTGACGCAAGACGATTTGCAGGCAATTTTTGCGCCTTTGTCAGAGCAATAGTCAGAGCAATAGTCAGAGTAATAACTAGCGTAAGTGCCAGCTGCATTTCACACGAGCAATAATTTTAATCGCATTAATTTTAATAATATCCATCGAATATTCCTATGCCTAATCCCCACATCCCTGTCATCACCATTGATGGCCCAACGGCATCCGGTAAAGGCACAGTGGCGCAGAAAGTTGCGCAACACTTGGGTTTTCATTATCTCGATTCCGGCGCTTTGTATCGGCTGACGGCCTTGTCGGTGATGCGGCGCGCTACGCCGCTGGACGATGAGCATGCCTTGGCCAAGGCTGCCGAGCATTTGCATTGCCATTTCAACGGCGCGCATATTTTCCTGGCGAACGAGGATGTGTCGAATGAGATCCGGGCCGAAGCAGTGGGAAACCTGGCTTCGAAGATTGCCGCCATACCAACAGTCAGGCAAGCCTTGTTTGGCTTGCAGTTAAGTTTTCGGCAACATCCCGGGCTGGTTGCCGACGGCCGCGATATGGGTACGGTGATTTTTCCGCACGCCGGTTTGAAAGTATTTTTGACGGCCAGCGTCGAGGCCAGGGCCGAACGGCGCTATAAGCAATTGATTGACAAGGGTTTTTCTGCTAATATGGAAGACCTCTCAAAGGATTTGACGGAGCGTGATGCGCGCGATAGCAACCGCAGCTCGGCACCGTTGAAGGCCGCGGAAGGGGCGTATTTGCTGGATACTTCTGCAATGACTGTCGATCAGGCGGTCGAACAAGTACTCCACTGGTACGCTGCAACCAAGCCAATCTGATTGAGTAGTGTGAGAGGTGTTTAAGTCTCAAACATGAATTAACACGTTGTTTTTTTGTTGTATCTTGGTGTTCGGTCTGACGCAAAGTCTGGCCGGACGTTGAAAAACCTAACCCTTTATTGACCGCATCCTAGTAAGTACCTTGCGCGGCAATACTGGCCAACTAGTCAAAACTATGTCCATCACTGTTCTGTCCCCTGCATCTGCCGGCGCTAATGAATTCGCCGCGCTGTTTGAAGAATCGCTGTCACGTCAAGACATGCGTTCTGGTGAAGTGATTTCTGCTGAAGTCGTGCGCCTTGACCATAACTTCGTTATCGTCAACGCTGGCCTCAAGTCGGAAGCCTTCATTCCAATTGAAGAATTTAAAAATGACAACGGCGAACTCGAAGTAGCTGTCGGCGATTTCATCTCCGTCGCTATCGAATCGCTGGAAAACGGTTTCGGCGACACCATCCTGTCGCGCGACAAGGCCAAGCGTCTGGCATCGTGGCTCTCG
>NZ_DATMRK010000080.1:0-8172 GCF_035566375.1 Collimonas sp. | reverse complement strand
AAGCGGTTCGGATGACGTGATCGAACAGATCACCAAGCACCTGAACCGTCTGATTGAAGTCGTCAAAGTGGTCGACCTGACCGAAGGCGCACATATCGAACGCGAGCTGATGCTGATCAAGGTGCGCGCGGTCGGCAAGGAGCGGGAAGAAATGAAACGCACCGCGGACATTTTCCGTGGCCGCATCATTGACGTTACCGACAAGTCCTACACCCTGGAACTGACAGGCAACAAGGGCAAGCTGGACGCGTTCATCGATTCGATCGATCGTGCAGCGATTCTGGAAACCGTCCGTACCGGCGGCTCTGGCATCGGTCGCGGCGAACGCATTCTCAAAGTTTAAGCAAACAACAAGACAGCGCGCTGAGACGCTCGGCGCATATCACACCAAATTACATATATATAGGACTAAAAATGAAAGTTTTCTACGACAAAGACAGCGACCTCTCCCTGATCAAAGGCAAGAATGTTGCCATCATCGGTTACGGTTCCCAAGGCCATGCTCACGCACAAAACCTGAACGATTCCGGCGTTAAAGTGACGGTCGGTCTGCGCAAGGGCGGCGCATCGTGGGACAAGGCAAAGAACGCCGGCCTGAACGTGGCTGAAGTCAACGACGCAGTGAAAGCCGCTGACGTCATCATGATCTTGCTGCCGGATGAAAATATCGCCCAGGTTTATGCAGAAAACGTCGCACCGTTCGCCAAGCAAGGCGCGACACTGGCGTTTGCCCACGGCTTCAACGTGCACTACGGCCAAGTCGTGCCACGCGCCGACCTCGACGTCATCATGATCGCGCCAAAAGCGCCAGGCCACACAGTCCGTGCGACCTACACCCAAGGTGGCGGCGTGCCGCATCTGATCGCCGTTTATCAAGACAAATCCGGCAGCGCTCGCGAGATCGCCTTGTCCTATGCAACCGCCAATGGCGGCGGCCGTGCCGGCATCATCGAAACCAACTTCCGCGAAGAAACCGAAACCGACTTGTTCGGCGAACAAGCCGTGTTGTGCGGCGGTGCAGTTGAACTGATCAAAGCTGGTTTTGAAACTCTGGTCGAAGCTGGCTATGCGCCGGAAATGGCTTACTTCGAGTGCTTGCATGAACTGAAGCTGATCGTTGACCTGATCTATGAAGGCGGCATCGCCAACATGAACTACTCGATCTCCAACAATGCCGAATACGGCGAGTATGTCACTGGCCCGCGGATCGTTACCGAAGACACCAAGAACGCTATGCGTCAGTGCCTGAAAGACATCCAGACCGGCGAATATGCGAAGAGCTTCATCCTGGAAAACAAGGCTGGCGCACCAACCTTGATCTCCCGCCGTCGCATCACTGCCGAACATCAGATCGAGCAAGTTGGTGAGCAACTGCGCGGCATGATGCCTTGGATCAAAAAGAACAAGATGGTCGACCAATCGAAGAACTAATCAGAAAACGATTAGCTCAGAACAAAAGGGACGGCATTGCCGTCCCTTTTTTCATTTCAAGCTTCCGAACGGAAGCAATTGACCAGCAACCTTACATTGTTTAGATTGTTGCATCCCTCAGCAGCCCAATCGCGACGACTCTCTTTAATCATTAGGCAATATGGCAACCAATACAATCGGCAGTAAATTCGGCAAGCCGGATCGCGGCTGGCGGGAGCGTCTGTACACGATTATTTTCGAAGCCGATACCGCCGCCGGACGCCGCTTCGATACTGCCTTGCTGATCATCATCCTGCTCAGTGTGGCAACTGTGATTATCGATAGCGTCGGCGCCGTGCGTTCGCGCGATTTCCTGGCGTTGAACGCCCTTGAGTGGTTGTTCACGGCCTTGTTCACTATCGAGTACATGGTCCGCCTGTTGTGCGTCAAGCGGCCTCTGCGCTACGCCTTGAGCCTGTTCGGCATCATCGACTTGCTGTCGATTCTGCCAACCTACCTGGCGATTCTGCTGCCGGAATTCCATTTCCTGATTGACGTTCGTCTGCTACGCATGTTGCGCGTATTCCGCGTGCTGAAGCTGCCGCGCTATTTCGACGAGTCGCAGATTTTGTGGCAGGCGCTGCGCAACAGCCGCCACAAGATCATGGTGTTTCTCGGCGTGGTGCTGATCATGAGCGTAATCCTGGGCACCATCATGTACGTGATCGAAGGGCCAGAAAACGGTTTCACCAGCATACCGGTCGGCATGTATTGGTCTATCGTGACGCTCACCACCACCGGCTATGGCGACATCCATCCGAAAACGCCGCTAGGCCAGCTGATGACATCCTGTGCGATGTTGCTGGGTTACGGCATCATCGCCTTGCCGACCGGGATCGTCGGCGTCGAGCTGGCGATGACCATGATGAAGCGCGCCCCGACCACCCGCACTTGCAGCCACTGCCTGACCGAGGGCCACGAAGCCGATTCCTTGTTTTGCAAACACTGCGGCGAGAAACTGGAACCCTATCAATACGATGCTGAGGCAGGCGCTGCGGAGCCATTCAATAAGCTGGCGGAAATCAAGGGTCGCATGGGACGCAATGTGCACCAGGACCCGCCGAAAAGATAGGGCGGGAGCCGCTGCTAGAGTTTTTTGTGTTCTTGCGTTTGATACTGACTACAGGCAATATTGTCGGCGAACTAATTTGACAGAATACAATCGAAGGGTTGTCTGTAATTAATCATCTTTGGAGCGCACTTTTGGTAGCGCTCCATTTTTTTCTTGGAGAAAAATATGTCGCGATCACGCAAATTGATGTTGTCTTCACTGTTGGCTGCAACCGGTTTCGCCGCGCAAGCTGCACCGGCGCCGGTGCCGACCAGCGGCACCCTGGTGGTGGTGCCGGCCTACGGCGAAGTCAAACATGCCAACGACCAGGTAAGGATTACTTTCAACGTCGAAGAGCAAGATAAAGACAAGGCGGCGGCAGCTTCCCGCGTCAATCTGAAGATGAAGCAGGGCACCGATATCCTGAAGCGCCAGGATCCGCAAGCGATCTTGCAGACACGCGGTTATTACACCTATCCGGTGTATCCGGAAGATCAGCCGCAGCCGCGCAACAATGCCAACAAGCCGCGTCAGCCAACCGGCTGGCGCGTCGGCCAGTATCTGGATGCAACCACCACCAATCTGAACAATCTGCCGAAAACTGTGGCGGCGGTACAAAGCATCCTGGGCCTCAACGGTTTGTATTTTGGTTTGAGCGACGCCACCAGCAAAAAACTGGATGACCAGCGCATCGCCGCCACCTATCAGAACCTGACCGAGCGGATCGCGTCTATCGCCCATGCAATGGGCCGCAATGTATCCGACGCCGTGCTCGACACGATAGATTTTGAAGGTTCCGGTAACTATGCCCAGGAATCTTCGCCAGCGCCGAAAGCGATGATGATGCGGGCCGCATCCATGAATGACGCCGCGCCTGTGGAAGAGCCTAGTTTCGAACCGGGCGAAACCACCTTGAACATGCGCGTGGTTGGTAAAGTCCGCTTCAAATGAACCGCCTGATCATCGTTAGCCTGACTCTGGGCATGGTATTGGCGCTGGCTGGCTGCAAGCCAGCGGCGCCGCCGCCGCAAATCTTCAAAACCCAGATCGATGCGCTGGAAAAGGCAAAGGGGGTTGAGCAACAGTTGCAACAAGCGCGGGACAAGGCCAGAGAAGCCGAAGAAGAACAGCAGAAATGAAGGGAAGCTGAGGCACTCGCCTCAGCTTCTTGTTTTAGATTTGTTATTATGTTGAAAATATTTTCTGACTACATTTACCCAGGTCAATAAAATCGAGCGAAAAGCTTGGTCTTTTTATACAATGCCAAGGCGCTGTTTCTTTCGATGAACATCAAGATCCTCTAGTATCATGCAGGCGGTCTCGGATCACCGACTTACCCAGTGTTTATTACCCAGTGTTTGTTAATAAGCAAGCGGCGCGGCTGGCAGGTCTGGCTTTGCGCCCGAGTAAGCAGCAGGTTACATTTATTTCCCGCTCGACTAGAATAGCCACGCTTTCAAATTTCCATCATTTATCAAGACAATCCGGAGTGCAGTTGAATAATTACCCCCATCCTATTATTGCCCGCGAGGGTTGGCCGTTTTTGGGCATCGCCTTTGCGGTCGCGCTGCTGATCACGTTTTTCTCTCTTGCATGGTCACTGCCATTCTGGATTATTGCATTATTCGTATTGCAGTTTTTCCGCGATCCGGCCCGCGTGATTCCACAGAATCCGGCTGCGGTGTTGTCACCGGCCGATGGCCGCATCGTCGTGGTTGAAAAAACCATGGACCCTTACGCCAATCGTGAAGCCCTGAAAATCAGCGTATTCATGAATGTATTCAATGTCCATTCGAATCGTGCGCCGGTCGACGGCAAGATTGAAAAAGTACAGTATTTTCCGGGCAAATTCGTCAATGCCGATCTGGACAAGGCGTCGATTGAAAATGAACGCAATGCGCTGGTCATCACTGCTGCCAACGGCCAGACCGTGACCTGTGTCCAGGTTGCCGGCCTGATCGCGCGCCGCATCCTGTGTTACGTCAAAGTTGCCGATGTGCTGGCACGCGGCCAACGCTACGGTTTCATCCGCTTTGGTTCGCGGGTCGATGTGTATCTGCCGCTGACCGCGACACCCAAGGTTGTGGTGGGCGACAAGGTATCCGCCACAGAAACTATCCTGGCTGAATTTTAAGTAACGTTGTTAGTATTTTGAGTCGATTGAAACGGAACTTACATGGCCACATTCAAGCGCCGTAAAGCGAAGAGTAGCATCGCGCAGTTCCCCAAGGTGCTGCGCCCGAACAAGAACATCGAGCGTAGCGAGTATCTGGAACACGATGTAGCGGACCCGCCAGTCCGGCGCCGGCGCGGCATCTATCTGCTGCCGAATGCTTTCACCACGGCAGCGCTGTTTTGCGGTTTTTATGCGATCGTGATGGCAATGAATCTGCGCTTCGATCAAGCTTCGATCGCTATTTTTGCGGCGATGGTGCTGGACAGCCTGGATGGCCGCGTGGCGCGTCTGACCAATACCCAGAGCGAGTTTGGCGCGCAATATGACAGCCTGTCTGACATGGTGTCGTTTGGCGCTGCACCAGCGCTGGTGGTGTACGAATGGTCTTTGCGCGGCATGGGCAAGCTGGGCTGGCTGGCGGCGTTTGTGTATTGTGCCGGCGGCGCTTTGCGCCTGGCGCGCTTCAACACCAATATTGCGGTAGTCGACAAACGCTATTTCCAAGGTTTGCCCAGCCCTGCGGCGGCGGCCCTGGTGGCCGGGTTTGTCTGGTTGATGGACGATCTCGGTTTTCACGGCGCATCTTTAAGCTGGGCGGCTTGGGCGATCACCCTGTACGCCGGCCTGACCATGGTCAGCAATGTCCCTTTCTATAGCTTTAAGGATATCAACCTGCGCAAGCCGATGCCGTTCATCGCGGCGTTCCTGGTGGTGCTGGCGCTGGTAGCTATCTTCAGCGATCCGTCGAAAGTATTGTTTGGCCTGTTCGTGCTGTATGGCTTGTCGGGTTTTGGCGTGTATTTCTGGCGCTGGTTCAAGGGCAAGCCGGTGAGTATCGTGCAGACGGAACTAGAGCACGACGATAAAGACTAAGTAATGCCTGTGACATATTACTAAGGTTAAATGTTGTTAAACCTTGGGTTGCGAGCGGCGCGGCAGCGAGGCAAGTGGCATCATCCTTTTTCAACTATTACTGGAGAAAAAAATGGGTTTACTTTCTTTTTTTAAAGATGCAGGCGAAAAGCTGCTGGGACACAAACCAGAGGAAGTCGCTGCAGCTCCTAATGTCGAAGAACTGCAAAATGCTGCAGCTGACGCAATCAAGACCTACGTCGGCACACAAGGCATCGACACCAGTGGTTTGACGATCGCCTTCGATGCGGCGTCTTCATCGGTTACCGTCAGCGGCGAAGCGCCGGATCAGGCTACCCGTGAAAAGATCATTTTGTGCTGCGGAAATGTCAAGGATGTCAAAGATGTCAACGACAATCTGACCGTGGCAGCGGCCACAGATGAATCACAATGGTATGACGTGGTCAGCGGCGATAACCTGTCGAAAATCTCCAAGCAATACTATGGCGATCCTAACAAATATCAGGTAATTTTTGAAGCTAACCGACCTATGCTGAGCAGCCCGGACAAGATTTATCCAGGGCAGAAGCTGCGTATCCCGCCGCTGGCTTGATAGCCAGGCAGCGACGCCAGCCGCCCGCTTTGCCGCGGGCGGCTTTTTTACGGCCGTCACTTTGTTATTTTTATACCGGAATCCGTCAAAGTCTTTAAAATTGATGGTTTACCAGTCCAATCAGGAGCACAGCATGGCAGCCAACTCGCCCGAAAAACTGATCATATTCGACACCACCTTGCGCGATGGCGAACAGTCGCCCGGCGCCTCGATGACCAAGGATGAAAAAATCCGTATTGCCAAACAATTGGAGCGGATGAAAGTGGATGTGATCGAAGCCGGGTTTGCGGCAGCTTCGCCGGGCGATTTCGAGGCGATCAAGGCGATCGCCGGCATCATCAAGGATTCCACCGTCTGTTCCTTGTCACGCGCCAACGACAAAGATATTGCGCGTGCCGCCGAAGCCCTGCAACCGGCCGAGCGCAAGCGTATCCATACTTTCCTCGCTACTTCGCCGCTGCACATGGAAAAAAAGCTGCGCATGACGCCGGACCAGGTGTTCGAACAAGCCAAGCAAGCGGTGCGCTTCGCGCGTAAATTTACCGATGACGTGGAGTTCAGTCCGGAAGACGGCAGCCGCTCCGACATGGATTTCCTGTGCCGGGTGCTGGAAGCGGTGATTGCGGAAGGCGCCACCACCATCAATTTTGCCGACACCGTCGGTTACGGCGTACCGGAACTGTATGGCCACATGCTGAAGACCTTGCGTGAGCGGATTCCGAATTCGGACAAGGCGATCTGGTCGGTGCACTGCCACAACGATCTCGGCATGGCGGTGGCCAATTCGCTGGCGGGCGTCATGATAGGCGGCGCGCGCCAGGTCGAATGCACCATCAATGGCCTGGGCGAACGGGCCGGCAATACTGCGCTGGAAGAAATCGTCATGGCGGTCAAGACCCGGCGCGATTACTACAATCTGGATATCGGCATAGACACCACGCAGATCGTGCCGGCTTCCAAACTGGTTTCGCAAATTACCGGTTTCGCGGTGCAACCGAACAAATCGGTAGTCGGCGCCAATGCCTTTGCGCATGCCTCGGGGATTCATCAGGACGGCGTGCTGAAGGCACGCGATACCTACGAAATCATGCGCGCCGAGGATGTCGGCTGGAGCGCCAATAAAATTGTGCTGGGCAAGTTGTCGGGGCGTAATGCATTCAAGCAGCGTTTGGAAGAGCTCGGCATTGCGCTGGAATCGGAAACGGAAGTCAACGCCGCTTTTGCGCGTTTCAAGGAACTAGCGGATCGCAAGTCGGAAATCTTCGACGAAGACATCATTGCTTTGGTCTCTGACGAGCAGCATTCGCACGACAACGAATATTATCGTTTCGTGTCGCTGTCTCAGCATTCCGAGACGGGTGAAAAGCCCAGTGCCAAGGTGGTGTTTTCGATGGATGGCAAGGAATCGAGTTGCGAGGGCGAGGGTAACGGTCCGGTGGACGCTATCGTCAATGCTATCGAGACCAAGGTTGCCAGCGGGGCGGAGCTGTTGTTGTTTTCAGTGAATGCGATTACTACTGGCACGCAGTCGCAGGGCGAGGTAACGATGCGCTTGTCGAAGGCTGGCCGTATCGTCAACGGCGTTGGGGCGGATCTGGATATTGTGGTGGCGTCAGCCAAGGCCTATCTGTCGGCGCTTAACAAGTTGCATTCGAAGTCCGAGAAATTGAACCCGCAGTTGTAGTAGTTAAATGGGGTCGGAGTTTTTTTTCGCGGCGGTTTGCGAAAATTACTCTGACCCCTTTTAACGGACCACGGAGTAAGTGTCGTAGCATTCAATGAACGATCGGCCGTAGTTACTTAAAACGGTTGCTACTCCGTGGATACATGCCGGGGTAGCCCGGCGGCTAGTCACTTTTCTTGCTTCGCTGTATAGACCGGAGACATAGGTAACAGGTGTGCCGGGACATGGGTAACACTTTTGGTTCATTCGAATGAAGACCAAAGGATTGACAACCATGCCCTGGAAAGATGTAGACATGATGACCTTGCGTCAAGAATTCGTCTCGC
>NZ_DATMRK010000079.1:0-59000 GCF_035566375.1 Collimonas sp. | reverse complement strand
GTAGCTATGCGTGACGACGCCTTGATCGGCGCCGGTATAGTTGCCACTAGCGTCTTTCAGGCGATAGTCATAGCTGGTGACCGTGGTGCTGGCGGTGCCGCCCACCGGCGACTGCACCACCGTGTCTTGCGTGAGCCGGTTGTCAGCGTCGAACACGCTGTTCTTGTTATAGGTGACGGTGCTGCCGTTGCTGGCGTATTCGGTGTAATTCTGCACCCGGCCCAGCAAATCGTTGGCGCGGCGCGAACGCAGCACGCCGTTGATCTGCACGTCTTCCAGATAACCGTCGTTGGTGTAGTTATACGTCTCGCTGTGGCCGTCGGCATAGACGGCGCTGCGGCGCTGGCCGGCAATGTCGTAACCGATCTGCACCCCGTTCGCACCGAGACCGATGACGCCATTGCTGAGCTGGCCCATGGTCAGCGTAAAACGGTTCTGGCTGTCGTATTTGTACCAGAAGTCTTGCGTGGCCGGAGCACCGCTGACGCCGTTGTTGTAGTTGCTCAACACCCGGCGGCGGTTGCCGTTGGCGTCGTACTGATACTGGATGTGCCCTTGCACATCCTTGAAGTCGATGACGCGGTTCAGCTCGTCGTATTGAATGTCGGCCAGCTGGTAATAGGTCCGGTTGGCCGGCGCATCCGCCGTGGTGTAAGACTCGCGGGTGCGATTGCCTTCTTCGTCATACTCGAAATACGACAGCACATTGAGCGCATGGTCGGTAGTGCTCTTCAGATAGCCGTTGGCGTAGTAGCTATAGTCAACACTCTGACCGGCGGTGGATGTCTGGCTCTTCAAATGCGCCGCATAATCGTAGCTGTAGGTCACCACATGCCCGCCAAAATCCTGATGGCTGGTGGTGTGCTGGAAATAATCGGTCTTGTCAACGGCGCTGCGCGAACCGGCATAGCTGGTGGTTTTTACCCAGCCACCTACCGGCAAGCCGCCCACACCCAGGATGCTTTGATCGTAGCTATAGGCGTAGCTAATCTCCTGGCCCGCAAAACTGCGGGTGCGGATCACCCGGCCGTCGCCGTCGTAATCGGTGGTCTCGCGCTGCCCCATGGCGTTGGTGTGACTGATGCGGTTGCCCAACGTATCGTAGCTGTATCGGTCCACCGATGAGACCGCGCTTGCACCGCTATTGCTGGCAGTGCCGGCCTGGCGTGCAGCATGGCTGACCTGGATCAGTCTGCCGCCCTGATCGTAGACATTCGCGGTCACACGTCCCAACTCGTCGGCCGCGGTGCGCAGATCGCCGAAGATGTCATAGGCGTTGCGCTTGACACCGCCGTCGGCATGGAATTCCGTCGTCACGCGGGCGCCGTTGCCATTGCCAAATCCGGCCAACTGCAACTGGGTATTGAGATTGCCGTTGGCGTCGCGCACACCGACCAGGTGGCTGGCGGCGTCATAGTAGTACTGGGTAGTCGGCGTCGCCCGAATGATAGTGCCGTTCTCCAGCGTCACATTGGTTTCCGGCGCCTGCTTGCTGACCAGTTGGCCCATCGTGTCGTAAGCCAGCGTGACGCGGTTGCCCCGGCCGTCAATTTCAGTACTGACATCGCCGAAGGCATTGTGGATCTGGCTGCGATGGATCGCGGCCTGGGTATTCGGGATGTCTGGCGCGGTATTGTTCAAGCCGGTAACCGTCCATTGCAACTGCCGCACAGTGCCGCTGCGGTCGGCGCCGATTTCCAGTGTTCCTTGCGCACGCGGATTGCCGCCCGACACGGCGACCGGCTGGCCGCTGGCGTCCAGCAGGCTGTAAACATATTCCAAGCTCAGACTGCCGCTGGCCGGACGAAGCGCATCGACATTCCAGACAAAACTGCCGCCTGCTGTTCTCGCCAAGGTTACGCTGCTGTAAGCGCCGGTAGAACCGGCGTTGCGGTACTGCAGCAGCAGTTGCGCAGCATTCGCCGCCGGCGGATTGAAGGTGATGGTGGCAGGCTTGGCGTCGTTCAGGTGCGACAACACAAGCTGGTCCGAACCTAGTTGCAAGGCGCCATGTGCGGCATTGACGATGGCACCGCTGGCATCCATGGTCTGGTAGTTGTAGTCAACCACATAATTGCTAAAACGGTCAGGTACCAGGCCGCTGGCATCCCAGTTGAATTGCTGGTGGACGGCGTCCCAGGTCAGGTCGGCGCTGCCGCTGGCGCCGCCGCGCACCGAATAATTCACGTGCATGGTGGCGGCATTGGCCGGCTGGCTGCCGAAGGCGACGTTTTCCGGGAGGCTGGTCCACGAGGTCAGGTTTGAAACCCAATCGCCGGCAACCAACGAACCGCTGGCGCGATTGAGCATGGTGCCGGTCGCATTGGCGCCGGTATAGGTTTCGATCGAGTATTCATAATTGCCGCTCCAGCCGATGGTCGATATCATGAACCAGCCGGGGGTGTAATGGCTGACCAGGCCGGTGCTGGCGGCGCCAACCACCTGCGTGGCCCAGGCTTCGCCCGAGCCGATATGACGGTAGCGGATGCGCATCGAATTGGCGGCAACACCCTGTTGCGTGAAATTGAGCGTGTATTCCGGTCTCACCAAATTGTCCCTGGTCAGGAACACTTGGCCGCTGCCGCCAACCGGTTGCGCCTGCTGATACATGCTTGGCGTCGCGCTGCTGGTGTTGAGGGTGCCCATCTCCGAGTTCAGCACCGTGCCGTCGGGCGCCAGCGCGAAGTATTGGAACAGCCAATTGCTATCCGGCCAGCCAGTCCAGTCGGCGTTGAATAAGCCCGGCATTATCCCGTTGCCGCTGTTTTGCACCGGCTGAGGAGTAAACCAGGTCCACGGCTGGCTTGAGTTAAGGGGACGGATCATGGCAATGATCCGATCGGTCGATGGCGACTGTCCCTGGAACTGGATCACCTGTTTCGTCGCTGCGCTAGCTGATGCGTAGATATCGTTTGACTCACCAGCGCTTATAAAAGGGTAATCCGGTATCGTAACGGAGGTTTCACCGATCACGATTATGCTGCCGTCTGGCAGATCTTGATACACCGATACCGGGTAAGTGCCGGCCGGCCAGGATCTATTGGTGCTGGGTATGTCAATCCGCGTTGTACCGGCCGGGACCCGCGCATATTCAACCCCGCCAAAGCGGAAAACCAAACTGCCGGTGCCGTAACGCGGCCCGGCCGGGATCGTGATCAGCGCTGTCCTGCTATCGCGTACCTGTCGAGTTCTACCCGACATGGAAACGGTACGGGTCGACGTGAAACTAAATCCGACCGTACCGGCCGTGTTAATCGCGACTGTCCCCTGCATCGCAGGCGGCGCCGTCGTCTTGCTTTCGGTCGCTTTGGTCGGCCCCAGAGTCACGCTGCCACCGCTGAAATTGCTGCCGGCCTGTTGGGTCAGGAACTCCTGTATCGTCGCCAGGTTGTGGGCGCTCTGCATGGTCGGCTGATAGGTGTCGACTAGTTGGTTGCGCCGGTCGTAGACGCTCACCGTCATATGGATGCCGCCGGCGGCAATCGCCGCCTGCACCACAGGATCGGCAGAGACACCCTGGGTTTGGCTGACCGCCAGGATCTGCGCCAGCGTCATATTGCGCATGTCGGCGCCGGCTGACTGGATCAGGACCGTGGCGTTGCCGCTGGCGTCATACAGATAGACCTTGGTGGCGCCGTCGCCGGCATTGGTCTTCCAGAGCCGGCCCTGGCTGTCGTGCTCGGTAAATTCCGCCGTGCTGCCGTTGACGCCTTTGCCGACAATCTCGCCATAGGTGTTGTAGCGTACTTCATGGGTGTCGCCGCTGATCCACACATTTTTGCTCGGATCGCCGTTAGCAGCCGATATCGCCTGTCGTGACACCTCACGATTCGCGGCATCATAGAGCGTTACGGTGGAATCCCAGCGCTGGCCGCCGTCGGCATTCTTGCCTATCACGCGTGTCTCAGTGACATTACCCACCGCATCGGAATAGTACTCATAGCGGCCATCGACGTTGAGGGTCGACTTGCCGCTCAGATGGCCGGCCGCATCATAGGTGAAGTTGGTGACGCGGTCGTCCGCACTATTCTTGCCGCGTGCAATCGATTGCGTGATATTTCCCAGTCCGTCATAGGCAGTGTCGGTGGTAGGCCGCACCAGAACGCCTTCGAAATCGATAAAACCGGCACTTTGCGTACGTAGCTGGCGTCCCAACGCATCGAAACTCCAGTCGCTGACATCGCCGTTGGCTTCTGTCTTTTCGATGACGTTGCCCAGGCCGTCGTAGACATAGCGCGTGGTCGCTGCACCGGTGGCGGTAACTAAACCGCCATTGCCGTTGAGGCTGGTGGTGACCAGATTGAGCCGGCTCTGCGTCAACAGACGGTTGAGATGATCGTAACTGGAGGTGGTAATACGGTCGTTGCTATTGCTGCCAGCGTCTTGCATCAACTGGCTGACGGCGCTGGCGGTAGTGGCCGGCGTCGACAAACGATTTGCGTAACGATATTCCATGGTGACGCTGTCGTTCTGGTCCCGCACCCAGACCGTCAGGTAGTTCTCGGCGTCGACTTGCGCGATCTTTTTGCCGACCGCGTTGTAATAGGACAAGGTCTGATTACCCATGCCGTCGCTCTCGACAATCACATTACCGAGCGCATCGTATTGACGTGAAGTCGTAATCGAACCGGTATAGATGTTCAGGCTGGTGCCGCCGATTGGTCGCTGCGCAAAGGTGGCGCCGTCGATCAGCGTTTGCACCTGGCGATTGCTCTTGTCGTAGCTGTAACTCGTCTGCCGATAATTGTTTGGGTTGACGGCAACGGGCAAGGCGCCGCCAACCGGCAGCGCCACCGCATCGGCATAGACCCGGGTGCTGGTCATATTGCTGGCGGCGTCGTAGTTCCACACTGACAGCGTGCCGGCAGCGCTCAACTCGGCAATCTTGCGGTTGGCGGCGTCGTAGTACCAACCGGTGCGATTGCCGTTGGCGTCCGTGTAGGACGTCTTGTTGCCGACCGCATCGTAGGTCCAGTGCTGGGTCGGGCTTGCGGTCGACCATCCCTTGGCGTCGCGGATCGTGACTACATCGCCGCTTTGGGTAGTCAAGCGGTCATTCTGGTCGTAAATGTAATTGGTGGTGCGTTGCTCCGGCAAACCGGCTGCTTCGATCATTTGCATGCGGTTGCCGCGCGCATCGTAACGATACTGTTTCACCACCGGCGCCAACACTCCGGCGCTATTGCGCGAGGTGATCGGCAGGGTTTCGCTCAGCAATAAGCCACGGCCATCGTAGGTACTGGTGGTCACGCCGCCAAGCTTGTTTTGATAGCTGATCCGATTGCCGGCGCCGTCATACGCGAACAACTCGACACCGCCCTCCGCGTCGGTGCTTTTGATCAGGCGATCATTCTGATCGTATTCCAGCTTGGTGGTGGCGTCGGCCGCATTGGCGATCAGTGCAGGTTGGGTCGAGACCGATACCGGCATGCCGACCGGCGTGGCTAAACGCACTACCTGGCTCGGCTTGCCCGAGGCCGTGTAACTGGTCTGGGTGGCGTATCCCAGCGGGTCGATTTGCAACACCACCCGGTTGTGCTGATCGTAGTAAAAATAACCGACGTTGCCCAACGGATCGGTGATTTTGACGGCATTGCCGAACGCATCGTATTGCGTCGTTGTCACTGCATACTGCGGTGTTTTGCCGTCCGTGCCGTCGTTCAAGGGTACGGAGGTGACGGTTTTTCTGCCGAGTGCATCGAATTGCTGGATGGTGGTGTAACCACGTTCGTTGGTGATGCTGACGGCGTTGCCCAGTGCATCGTAGCCATAGCTGACGGTTCCCGCTGCGGCGGTGCCGGCGGCTTTGGTTTGCTGCGTCACCCGGCCGGCAGCGTCGTACACATAGACCGTAACACTGTCATCCGCTGTAGGAGCGGTTGTAACCGGGATAACGACGGGTTTCGCATATCTGACGATTTGCGTCAGCTGGCCATTGGCGTCATAAATCTGCTGCGTGACAGCGCCCATGGCATCGACGCTATAGATTCGCCGATTGGCCGCGTCGTACACATAATTGGTGGTTTGATCAGCACTGCTGGAAGAGACTGCGGCCAGATTTGTGGTCGCCGTCAGCGGCGCTGTCAGCGCTGTTACATAATCGGTCCGACGCACCACATTATTGTTATTGTCATAGACAATCTGGCTCACTGCCCCGGCCGCATTGGCGGTATAGATCAGGCGATTGGCGCCATCGTAGACATTCACGACATGGCCGTCATGGACTGGATCGGCGGTGCTTGCGAGTTGTTGCGCAATAGCTGCCAGCGTCGCCGGCTGCCCGGTCGGGATGGTCTTGGTGTAGGTAATCCGTTCGATGCTGTTGCCGTTGCCATCGTAGTGCTGCTCGACCACTGCGCCGTTGGCGTCCACGGTGTAAATCGCGCGGCCCAAGGCGTCATAGGCAATCTGCGTCAGCCTATCGTGCGCTGCATCGGCGACTGATGTCGGTAATGCTGCGGCGTCTGCCTTGAGCGCGGCAAGATTGCTGGCACTGAGGCGCGTAGCGTAA
Source organism: Collimonas sp. (assembly GCF_035566375.1). Classification (GTDB taxonomy): domain Bacteria; phylum Pseudomonadota; class Gammaproteobacteria; order Burkholderiales; family Burkholderiaceae_D; genus Collimonas. Next base: position 52,489 of record NZ_DATMRK010000079.1, on the reverse strand, counting down.
GCGAGCCGTTTGACTACATTGCCGTTGGCGTCATAGCTGTTTTGCGTCACGGCGCCGGTACCGTCTACTGTCCAGGTCAAGCGGCCGTCGTGATCGTAGCGACGCAACTCCGTGACGTCTTGGGCGCCATTGGCGATCACTTTAGCCTGAACATCGCTCAGTGCAGGCGTCAAAGACAAGCCGCTGATCTGAATCGGCGTCGCATACCTGGTGGTTTGCGTCACATGGCCATTGGCGTCATACACCGTCTGCGTCACATCGCCTTGCGCATCGATCGCGAAAGCCACCCGGTCGTTGGCGTCATACACATAACGTGTCACGTTGCCATTCGGATCGGTCACCGTGACCGCATTGCCCTGTTTGTCGTAACCGGTGCGAGTAGTCAGGTTCAAGCCGCTGGGATCGACATGCTGCTCGATGCGCCGCCCCAGATTGTCGTAGACGTACTGGGTCACGCTGCCGCCAGGACTGGTGACGCTCAATACATTGCCGTTGCCATCGTAACTATATAGCGTGGTCAGCTTGAGTCCGCTCGGATCCAGTGTCTGACTGATCTTCTGCCCTTTGGCGTCGAAGCTGACTTGCGTGGCAACGCCATTCGGGTCTATCACCGTCACTTGCCGGCCCTTGGCGTCGTACTGATACACGGTCGTCAGATTGACGCCTTTGCTATCCACCTGGCGCGTCAGTACCCGATTCGCGGCATCAAAGCTATACGCAGTGAGCCTGCCATTGGCGTCGATAGTTTGCACCAGGCGATTGGCATGATCGTAATTGTTGCCGATGGTAGTCAGCGGTGTGGCAGTCGACAGCAGGTTGCCGTTCTTGTCGTAACTGTATTGCGTCGCATTGCCCAGACCATCCGTGATGCTTTGCGTCTGCCCGTTCCGGGTTCTGACCGTCGTTACCGTCACACCTTCCGGCGTGACCAACGTCACGCTGCGCCCCGCCGTATTGTAGGTATAGCGCGTGACATTGCCCATGCCATCGGTCTGCGTCAGGCTGCGGTCAAAGGCGTCATACGTCGTCGCACGCTGTGCATTCAACGGATCGAAGCTTTGCACCACCCGGCCCAGGCGGTCATAGCTTTGGCTGCGTACATTGCCGTTGGCGTCCACCGTCCGCATCACCCGCCCGAAAGCATCGTATTGCGTCGACGTCGTGGCGTTGACACCCAGCGGATCGGTGACAGTGCCCACGCTCAATCCGCGCCGGTCATAGCTGCCGGTCTGCGTCAGCACGTGGGTGGCGTCTATCACCTTGCTGCTGGAGATCAAGTCGCCAAACGCATCGTAACTGCGTGTGGTGACATTGCCCAAGGCATCCGTGGAAGTCGCCAGGCTGCCATTGACGTTGTAAGTAAAACTGCTCTTGCTGTCCAGATTGCTGTTGCGTACGGCATTGAGCGCCGTCGTCAGCGTAGGATTGACTAAACCACCTGTCAGGCCGCTGGTGCTGATCCTGGTCCCGTACTGGATTGTCGCCGTCAGCTGCCCCAAACCGTTGTATTGATTCTCCGCCACTTCACCCAAGGCATTGACGGTCTGCGTCAGATGGCCGTCGGCATCGTAGTAAAACAAGCTCTTATTGCCGTTCTGGTCGGTCGTGCTGGTGCGTCGTCCAGCCGCATCATAGGTGTGCGTCAGCCCATAACTGCTCCAGATGACATCGATCTGCGCTTGCGTCAGATTGCCGCTCAACTGGGCGCTGCCTTCGCCAGTCAACTCACCGGTGAGCCGTCCTTGCACGTCATAGCGCGCATTCAGGGTGCGCACATCGCCGCTTCCCACCGCGCTCGTGCTCTGGATCAGGTGGCCGACATTGTCGTAGCTGTACTGCGTTAGCGTCCCTTCCGCATTGGTTTGCTGGCTGATCCGGTTCTGCGCATCGTAGAGCGTCGTCGTCACGTGGTCTTCCGCACTGGCTCCAGGACGCACGCCAGCCACCGTCGCATTGGCCGATACCGACGCGCTCACCTTGGTGGCGTAACGCACCGTCTGCGTCACATTGCCATTGGCATCGTAGACCTTCTCCGTCAGATACCCTTCGCCATCGATCTCGCCGGCGACCTGGCCTTTGCTGTTTAACAGCAATCGGGTGACGATGTCGCTGCCACTGGCCGCCGGCAGCAATTGCGCTAATGTCCCGGCAGCGCGCAGACTGGCGTCCGTTGCCGTCGCATAGCCAATCCGGCTGGTCAGATGGCCGGCGCTGTCGTAGCGTTGCTCGGTCAGATAGCCTTCGGGGTCCAGCGTAGCGCGCAACAGACCATCGCTATCATAAAAGCTACGGCTGATACGGTCTGCCGTCGACGCCGCCGGCGCAATGCTGGCAGCGTCCGGCGTGCTGCTCAGGCTGCTTGCATCAAACAGCGTGGCATAGCTGGTCGTGCTGACCAGGCGTGAAGCGCCGTCGTAGCGATATTCGTTCACCCGCCCCGGCTGGCCGTCGACCGTCTTCACCAGGCGATTCGCACTGTCATAGGCGCGCCAGGCCTTATGATCGGCGGCGCTGGCGCCAGGACGGATCGTACCCAAGGTCGCTGCCGTCAGATTGCCCGCCGCATCGGCCAATTGCCCCACATCGATGGGGCTGGCATAAGTAATGGTTTGCGTGAGCTGATTGTCCTTGTTGTAGACGTATTCGGTCACGCTGCCGTTGCCATCGATATCGGCAATCTTGCGGCCGTCATCGTCGTACAGGATGAAACTGCGCACTCCCGTTGGGTCTTGCGTCATGCGCAGGCGGTTGTCGGCGTCATAGACATATTGGGTCGTGCCCAGCGTCTGCGCCGCCGCATTGCTTTGCTGGACGCTGATCAGGCGTCCGGCCTGATCGTAGGCACTGGTGGTGGAAAGGCCATTGGCCAGCGTCACCGTGGTCTTGTGATGAGCATCGTCATAGCTGGTCAGAGTGAGCTGGCCGGCTGCGTCCTTGCTCGACAAGACCCGGCCCAGACCATCATAGGTGTATTGGGTCACGCCGCCGCTGCCGGCAATCGTGCTCAGCAGTTGTCCGGCCTGGTCATACAGGTATTGCGTCACCGTCTGGCTGCCGTTGGCGACGCCATTGCCGCTGGCATCGACCGCGCTCCAGCTCGACGCGGTCTGCAACTGACCGCGGGCGTCGTAGACCATGTCCACACGCGTTGTCTGCGTTTGATCCTGGCTGCCGGCCCAGGCGCTCAGCGTGGCTTCGAGCGGAACTTCTGTCCCTCCCAGACTTGCCACAGCATAGGCCGCACCGGCGTATTGAATACTGCTGCTGCGCTCGCCATAGCTGTTGTAACGATACTCCGTCACCCGCCCTTCGGCGCTCAGCACAAAGCGCAGCAGATTGCGATTATTTCCATCGTAGACATAGCGGGTCGTCAGCGGCAGCCCCGGCAAAGCCGGGCCGGCGCCGTCCGGATCCGGCGTCAGATATGCCGTTTCTGTCTGCAACTGATTATTTGCGTCGTAGCTGCGCGTCACTGTATTGCCGGCCGCATCGCGTTGCAGCACCTGATTGCCGTTGCTGTCGTATTGCATGTCGATGGCGTGGCCTTCGCCGTCGACCACCTGGATCACATCGCCATTGGCGTTGTAGCTAAAGCTGGTGCTGGGCGCGACGCCGCCTACGGCAGCTGCGGTGATGCGGGTCAGTTGCCCGTTGCTGTCATAGGCGTACAGCGTGTTCAGGCCCAGCGGATCGATCACCGTGGTGCGGCTGTTCACCGTATCGTAGCTATAACTGGTGGTGTGGCCCAGGCCATCCTGCGCCGTGGCGATCCGATAGTCGGCGCCGACTTGCACATAGGTAAAGGCCTGGCTGCTGCCGTCGCTCTGGCTGACGCTGGCGATCCGCTTGCTGCTACCGTCGTAGGTATAGCTGGTCCGATAGACCTGGTTGTCCACCACGCTGTTGTCGGCCGGACTCAGGTCAACCGTAACCACCGACAGCCGGTTGCTGGCGTCGTAGCTGTAGCGCACCCGGGTCGTCGTATGGCCATCGGCCGTTAGCGTGCGGATCTGTGTCAGGTTGCTGCCACTGTAATCGTAATAGGTAGCCTCCCCCGTCGCATCGGTCACGCTCGACAGCAAGCCATTGGCGCCATACTGGTAACTGACGCTATTGCCGTTGCGGTCCGTGCTCGACAGCAGCCGGCCTGAGCCGGCGCCGTCGTAGATCTCCTTCAGGCCCGTGCTGCCATGCGACCAGACCAGCCGGTTGTTGCCGCCATCGACGCTGATCGTGTTGTAGGCGCCGCCGCCATCGGTGCTGACATACAGCTGCCGCGTACTGTCATACAGATAGGTCGATTCGGCGCCGTCGCGTCCGGTGCGCACAATACTGCTGCCGGCCGCCGACAAGCTGCCGTTGACCCGCAACTGCTGGTTATAGACGCCGTTGGACCAGTTGTCGCCATTGTCGTCGCTGAACTTGCCCTGGCTGTTGTAGGTCCGCAGCGCCGCGATATCGATGCCGTGGTTCACCAGCATATCGTCACGATCCTGCAGCACCAGGTTGCCGCTGAAGACATTGACATACGCCAGTTCGCCATTGCGACCCTGGCTCGCTACCCCCAGCGCACCACGCTGACCCAGCGTGTTCATCGAAGTCAAACTCACACCCAGACTGTTGCCGCTGACGATCGCCACCATATTCCATCCTGTCTTCATAAAGTATTGTGCGCAGCTTTCAAGATCCCAAAAACCAGATCCTGACGCCGCTTCCCTCCCAATACATCCTGACCTCACAGAATTTGTTTAGTGTTTCTTGAAATATTTTTACATCTCCATTTTTCATCAATTTAAAATGGTGTTTTTGCGAACAATCAGCCGAATAACGTGTCACGCTAAATTTTCCTGACGACAGATGGATATATTAGGTAAGCAATGGCAAGGAAGTAGCGACGCGCATTGCCCAATGAATCTGCTACCAGGATGCGATGTAAATATCGGGCGAGTAGTTGTATGCCGATTTACAATGGAACAAAACAAAATGAATATTGCGCCTGATGCAATATTTGATCGAATCAAGATGGAACACCTTGGTCTAACCAAGGATAGTCAACCGCAAGGAAGTCAATGAGCGCAATTCTTTCACGATCGAGCCAAGCGAACTCCGAAGGCAGCAAGCGCCTTGACCGGCTGCTGAGCTTCTTGCACAGCGATCCGCAAAACGAAACCTTGCGGGCTGATGTCTTCGAACAGGCATTCGACGTCGGCAATGAAGAAGTGGCTGAGCAGCTGATCGCTGTCGGCCTGGAACTTGGCCGCGATCCCAATGCATGGCGCTTCCGCGAAGCCCGTCTGCGAATGGCGCAAAGGCGCTTTGAAGAGGCCGAGGACTTGCTGACCAGGTTGAAACAACAGATGGAACCGCAACCGGCAATCTCGCATAACCTGGCTTTCATCGCTGCGCTACGCGGCGATTACCAGGCATGCTTCGAAGAGTTGCTGCCGTGGACCAGCAAAGATCCCGCCGTAGAAGTTGATCCTTCCATACAAACGCTCTGGCTAAAAAGCCTGCATCATTTGAGCAAGCTGGAGCTTGCCTTGCAATGGGCAGAGCAAAGACGAGCCCTGGGCAAGCTGACGCCGGCAGCAATAGGCGTAGCAAGCCTGATCGCCATCGATGCCGATCAAACCGTCAAGGCAAAGGAACTGGCCGACCAGGCTCTGGCAGCTGGGGACGGCAGCCTGGAAGCCCTGCTGGCCCGCGCCGCCGTGGCGCTGGCGGAGCGCGATACGACGCGCGCCCACCAATACTTGCAACAGGCGATGCAGCGGGCGCCGGACAACGGCCGTTGCTGGTCAACTTTAGGGTTGGCGCAAATGCTCGACATGGACATCACAACAGCCCGCCAAAGCCTGCAAAAGGCAGTCACTCTGATGCCCGGCCATATCGGGACTTGGCATAGCCTGGGCTGGGCTTGCCTGGTCGACAAAGATATCGATGCAGCGCAGCAAGCGTTCGAAGCCGCCATGCAGCTTGACCGCAATTTTGGGGAAAGCCATGGCGCTCTGGCGATCATCGCCGCCTTGCGCGGGCAAAGAACCAGTGCGATCGAACAGATCAGGCGCGCTACCGGCCTGGATAAAAACAGCTTGTCGGCTGGTTATGCCCAGGCGGTCCTGAACGGCGAAATCGCCGATCCGCAGTCCTTGCAAAACGCCATGCACGGTCTGCTAAGCAGCCGCATTGCACCGATGGGCGAACCCCTGCTGGATTTACTGCCGCCACTGCCGCAAATCAACGCTTAACCTTGAGAAGCCTTATGCAATCCTTCCCTGACAATCTCCCTCCATTGATGCAGCAGGCCATCAGCGCCAGCCAGGCCAAAGATAGCGACACCGCGCTCAGCCTATTCCAGCAAGCGAGCCAGGCAGAACCGGGATCGCCGTTGCCGCATTTCCTGATGGGTGCAGAACTGGCGCAACTGGAGAGAATGACCGAAGCGGAAGCAGCGTACGCCCGAGCCGTGATACTCGCGCCTGACTTTTCCATCGCGCGCTTCGAATTGGGAGTACTCCAATTCGTCACCGCACGCCCGGCTATCGCTTTGGTGACATGGCAAGCGCTGCTGGAATTGCCCGACACCGATCCGTTGAAGCTGTTTGTGCTCGGCTATGCAAAGCTTATGCAGGACGCCTTCGACGACGCCCAGCATTATTTCGAGCAAGGTATCGCTGCCAACACAACGAATCCCGCCCTGAATGGCAATATCCAGCTGTTGATCGCGGAAATTCATCGGACGCGTGGAACGCAGGCGCCGGCGACCGAAAAAATGCCAGCCCAGGAAGAGCCTGGTGATAACCACTTCCTGTTATCCAACTACAATCAAAGCCGACTTCATTGATTTGTTTCCAGTCAATTAGAAGAAGGAATGTCAGATGACCTCGATTAACGCCACGGCGGAGATAGCCGCCCTGATCCGTAGCCAGGTAGCATCGCTGCGCAAGCCGTCCGGTTCTACCGCCTCCAAAAGCCAGTCAAAACATGGCAAGCTTCAGGACGAACGCGATATCGCAGCCCTCATCGCCCAGCGGGTAAAGGTCATCGATCCGGACGACCCGCAGCGTGAGCGCAAGGCTTTCAGGATTTTTCTGGAATCGGTACTACTTGCCGAATTGGGAGGTGATCTGATCAACGATCCGGCTTTTTATCAGATGGTCGAAGATGTGCAGCTGCAGATGGAAAGCGATCCGGGGCTAGCTTTAGCGGTTTCTCAGGCGGCTAAATTGTTGTTGGCGCCGCTGAAAAAATAGTTGGCGCAGGCCCCTGCCAAACTTCTTAGCAGCTCTCAAAATATTTGTACATACCTGCTTCTAAAAACTCACCAAAAGACATCGCTGGTCTTTTGCTCGCGCAAGGTGTCGCGTAAAGAACGCAATGCCTTGCGATGGATCTGCGCAATACGCCCCTTGCTGAGTTGGAGAGATCCGGCGATTTCATCGAACGGCATTCCCTGCAGATAATGGCGCTGAATCACCAGCCGCTCCTGATCCGAAAGATCGCGTACCAGCGCACGTACATGTTGCTGCAACTGCCTGAGCTCCAAACCGCGATAAACTGGCATCGCCTCGACCGCGGCCTCAGCGCTATCGTCAATCATGCCGGTATCCGCCAATAGCCAAGTCAGCGCCAGTCCAACGCCCACTTGTGCCAGATCCCGGAACAGCTCTGCCGAAGTTTTTCCTGTTGTTTGGGCCGCTGCGTCTTGATCCAGGTTTTTGACCGCGTCTAGCCGCTCACGCAACAATCGCTGACGAACGGCAATTTGTTGTTGCTTATCGGTAAGATGTTCCAGCCCGTTGAGAATCGCGCCGTGCATCCTGCGCGCGGCATACGTTTTGAACTGGGCGCCGAGATCCGGATCATACCGATCCAATGCCTCCATCATGCCGACTGATGCAAGTTGCAGATACTCTGCAAACTCGATTTCGTCGTGAAACCGTTTCGCGTAGTATGAAGCAGCTACGGTCCGTGCGTAAGGAATATAGTGACAGGCCAAGCGCTCACGCGCGGCACTGTCGCCGTGCTCGCGCCAGCGTTGCCACAGCAAGGATTCTTCGCTATTTTCCATCAGTGTTCCGGCAATTTCAACTTCCTGAAATTGCAGATGGCTAGCAAACGGGCGCGAATTACTCACGGCGATGACCGGCTATCTCAGTGAAACGAACCAACGAGCGCCTTCAAAATCAGGCTCCAGCCGTCAATCAACACGAACATCAGAATCTTGAGCGGCAACGCAATGGTAGTAGGTGGCATCATCATCATGCCCAATGCCATCAGGATGCTGGAAACAATTAGATCGATCAGTAAAAACGGCAGAAAAATGACAAAACCAATCTGGAATGCCGCGCGCAATTCCGACAGCATAAAAGCGGGGATCAGTTGCACATTGCTGATGTCGTCCATATTGCGCGGGGCTTTAGCTTTTGATAATTCCACCATCAGTGCGAGATCCTGCTCACGCGTCTGCCGCACCATAAACTCACGAATCGGAAGAATGCCTTTTTCGTAAGTAGCTTCCATCGAAAGACTTCCTTGCATGAACGGTTGGAAGGCATCCTCATTCACTTTTTGCAATACCGGCGACATGGTAATCATCGTCAAGAACAAGGCTAGTCCGATCAGCACCGTATTCGGTGGCGTCTCTTGCATGCCGATTGCATGACGCACCATCGACAATACGATGATGATGCGCATAAATGCCGTCACCGACATCAGCAAGGCCGGCAACACGGCCAACAAGGTCATGCCGACAACCACGCGTATCGCTAGCGCGGTGTCGTCGGATTTTCCGGCAGCGCCGCCGTTGAATCGAATTTCGACGCCGGGGGTTGCCGCACTCCCTTTCGAAGCAGAGCTCGGTTTAGATGCCGGAGCCGCTGTTTTAGAGCCGGACAGCGAGTCTGCAATGGTAAAACCATGCTGTGTTGCGCCGGTGTCCGCCTGCGCCGAACCAAAGGCGCCACACAACAAAATGACGGCGCAAATACGCATAGCCAGAGAGTAAACAGATTGCGGTATCAAGAAAGCCCCCCCGCCGCAGGCTCCTGGGTAAATGCTTTGGCGTCGACGCCTGGGGGCATGCCGGCCAGGCGCACCACGCCTTGCTCGCCGCAGGAAACCAGCAGCTTGCCGCCCTCCCATTCGATGATGTGAATCGAAGTACGTCCCGCCAGGCGGGCGCTCGCGACCACCTTGAGTTCGCCGCTTGCGGGGGGTACAGGCAACCAGGCCAGCCAAGGAGATTTTTTTGTTTCACCGCCCTTGCGGCGCCAAGCAGCGTAGAGACAGCACAGCAGCAGGGCGAATAACAACAGGCTGAGCAATACGCCACCACCAGTCGAAAAATCAACACCAGCAGCATCCTGCTTGAACGGCAAAGTGCTGGCAGGAACTGCAGCCCTGGCTTGCGCCAACGCGAAGCTCGGCAACAGACCAACGGTAGAACACGTCGCAGCCACCGCGGCAAAGCGACCGCCTTTTAAAAAGCAACCCACAATCTGATCAGGCATTCTGCATTACGCCTTCAGCGGGATCGGCAATTCGGTGATGCGCACGGCAAAATGGTCGCCCACTGCAACCAGCTGTCCACGCGCCACAACCCGCCCTTCCAGCAGCAGATCGACCGCCTGTTCAACTTGGCGGTCGAGCTTGATCACCTGGTTTTCTCGGGCGCCCAACAGTTCCCCGACCGTCATCACGGCTTCGCCGACGCAGACGCTGAGACGCGCCTTGATCTGATGCAGAGGGTTAAGCGTTTCTACTATCTTTGGTTCCGAAGAACGGTCAGCATTATTTAGCTCGTTCAATGTAATGACCTGGGCAACAGGTTGATGGTTTGCGAAAGATTCACTCATTTTGTTCATATCGTATTGTCATTAAAATTAAAGGGCAGGCGCAGCCGGTGGGAATTCGCCGGCATTGGCGCGGACCAGTTCAATCGCACGCATCCCTCGCTGCTGCCCCAGAAAAGCTCCGCACAGAAGCTTGCCGTCCTCGCCATTGACGGCCAGTGGCTGTTCCAGTTTGTGCGGCAGCGGTATGACATCCCCCACCACCAGCGCTTGCAGGCTTCCCAGATCCAGTTCAACCGCCGACAGCTCCAGCCGCAAGCTGGTTTCCTGCTGGCTGAGTGCTTTGTGCAGCGGCACCAAAGGATTGCTAGCCGCAGGCGCTGCTGGCGACGCCTCCTTCTTATCCGCCCCCAGCAAGCTGCTAACCCGCCCAGGTCCGATATGCAACGCCAGTTGCAAGCCGCACCATGGCAGCGAGACGCGCACAGCCCCCGACCACGCCGACATATGACGGGCAGGCAATGCCTCGCCGACGCAATCGCCTGTACCGAATGGCAGTTGCTTGCCGGATTCCGGGTATAGAACCGAAGCGTTTCCGAGGGCGCTGCGCAATGCCTTGATGCAGTCTTGCCATGCCGCCTGCACCAGTTCCGCCACCAAGCCCGGTGCACCTTTTGCCGACAGCGATTGCGGCGCCGTCATCTTCAGCAGTACTGCCGACAGCGCTTCGCCGGAAACCTGGCTGGCGTCAAACCATACCTGGGAATCGCCGTCTTCATTTTCTGCGAACAGCGGCTGCCAGCTGCCGGCGCCCGGCTGCGTATCAGCCTGATGCGCCAGGATGCAGACAATATCCGTGACGACTTCGTCTTTCGCATGAGGTGGAAGTTGGTCCAGCCAGGCGGAACGCCAGCGCGCTCTTGCAACATCGAGAGTTTGCACCAGCCGCACCAGATCCGCTTCCGGCCACCAGTGTATGGTGCGGAATGTCTGACCGGCGGCCACGCCAGCCTGCATCGTATTGTTGACGGCCTGCATTGATTATTTACCCTTCATCGAGAACAGCTCCTGCAACATTTCATTGGCGGTCGTGATGACTTGCGACGAGGACTGATAGCCGCGCTGCATCACCACCAGATCGCTAAACTCTTGCGACAAGTCGACATTGGATATCTCGATCTGCCCTGCCCGCACCGCGCCGAATCCGCCGTCGCCCGCCTGTCCAAGCTGCCAAGCTTGCGTGCCGCTGGCGGCAAACTGGTTATTGCCGACAGCGGTCACCGCATCCAGCGAATCGAAACGGCTCAACGCCAGGCGAGCCGCCTTACTGGTCTGGCCGTTTGAATAGGTCAGCACCAGGTTGCCGGCGGTATCGAAAGTGGCCTTGCTCATGGCGCCCGGACCGTAGCCGTCTTGCGATGCCACCGCCAGTGTGGACAGGGTGCCGCCGGCAAACGAAGTGACGTCGCCACTGAAATCGAAAGTCAGCGGAATCGGCGCCAGATTCTTCGCTTTGTAAGTCATCGATATCTTGGCTGTGGACGGGTCCGGCTTGCCATCCTGAAAACGGATCATCCCGGTGCCGACCGTCGTGATGCCGTCCATCAGTGTGACATTCCAGAAACCCGGTGTAGATGGCGTGCTCGGAATAGTCGGAATAGTCGGGATGCCAGGCGTTGGCGGCGTACCCGGAGTGTTGCCGGTGAAGCCGGTAAAGTTCAGGGTCAGTGCATGCTCGCCGTCGGCGGCGTCGATCACGGTGATACCCTTGACCGTCTGGTCGGTCGTACTGCTGGAAAGATTGCCGCTGAACTTGATCGTCGTGGTCACCGCACCGGCATGTGTCTTCAAGCCGGACAGGCTGATTTCCGCCAATGCGCCATTGGCGTCAAGGCCCATGACCTTGGCATTGTCGCTTCGGTTGATCAGCACGCCGTCTGCATTGAATTGAAACTGGCCGGCGCGCGTGTAATGGATATTGCCGGCGTCGTCCTTCAGATTAAATAGCCCAAGGCCGTCAATCGCGGCATCCAGATCGTTGCTGGTTTGCCTTAGCTCTCCCTGGCGAAAATTGAAGGTAGTGCCTTTGGTATCCAGGCCATAGCCGACCTGCCCATAGTTTCTGCCGCCGCTACCGCTGCCGAGGTTACCGTTGGAGTAAAACAGATCGGAAAATTGCAGGGCCGATCCCTTGAACCCCGGCGTGTTCATGTTCGCAGTGTTATTGGCGATGACCTTCAAGCCTTGGGAGTAACCCAGCAATCCGGTCATACCAAGATAGATCGATTCAAGCATGATGTATTCCTTTTAGAAATGCGGCGCGTTCGACGCTCAGCGTACTGTGACGATCTGCGATAGGCTGATGTTCGCCAGTGTCGCCCCTGCTGTCGTTTGAATGGTCAATTGCGGCGTATCGCCACTCAAGGCCAGCGCTTTCACGGTGCCGGTGACGGCGCCGCTGGTAGTGTTGATATCCACCGTACGGCCGATCAGCCCTACCGACTGCAGCGACGACTGGGTTGAAATCAGCTGATCTATCTTGCTGTTAAGCTGCTGGCTTTGCTGCAAAGTGGTGAACTGCGCCATTTGCGCCATGAACTGCTGGTTGTCCATTGGCTTCAGAGGATCCTGGTAGGTAAGCTGGGTCAGCAGCACCTTCAGGAAATCCTGCATGTTCAATCCATTAGCTTGCAAGTTACTGGAACCGCCGACTGCGTCGATAGCCATCATGCCTCCTGCGAATCAATATAAGAATAAGGGAAATGTCCAGCAAACGATGGACGACTCGGTTGCGTGCGTGCGAGTACCGCTGCTGCAGTTTTTTCTGTTACTGCCGGACTTACGCCAGGCGCTGTATAAATCGCCTGGCCGTTACAGACCACGGACAGTAGCCGCGCCCCTTGCGAGGCAAGCCAGGATTGCGATTCGCGCACGATCTGCGCAAGCTGTCCCGGCAGTAGTTCGTTCTGGCCGTCGACGCCCAGCCACAGCTGCATGTCCTGCCCCTGCCAATGCGCGTGAATGCGCAGCAGTTGGCGCGTCTCTTCAGCGGCAACGGCGCCCGGCGTCCCGGCAGAAACCATTTCCCGCGGATCGCACGCCACGGTATCCAGGTGAGGCTCCGACACGGCTTCGCTTAGCGTCGGCAGGTTCAAGTTCAGCTTCAGCTGCTGCAGCAGATCCTGGCCCAATGCATGCCCATCAGCAGCCGTCATCGCAGATTTAGCGGCACTTGCCATTTGCACCTGAGTCTTCGTGTCCGGGCTCGGCAGTTGGGCTGCAGCTGCAGATGCCACGGTCATCGCACTATGCGTTGAGGCGTCGTGCGCCAATACCGTCTGCGCCACGCCAGCTCTGCCCGCCGCCAGCGGCGCGGCAACATCTGGCATATTCGGCTGCTGATGCGCTTTTGCTTCTGTGGCCGGATGCCTGAGCCAGTTTTGCATCTGCGCACGTTCCATCTCCCGTTGCCAGGCCGATTGCTGAGATCCGCCGTCAACATCCTGCTGTCCCTTCTCTGTCCCACCATCTGGTGGTACACGCAGCGCGGCAGAAAACAGCGGCGAGGTTGAAATCATGCTCATACTTTGCTCTCCAATTGTGGCGTCTTCACTGGCGGCTGAGCGTGCAGCCGTTCTTTCCAGACGCTGCGCGCAATCCAGTCACGATCAGCCTCATTGCTCTGGCGAATCTGTTCAAGCTCTGTGTATTCCTTTAAACAATCCAAGCGATGCTGTTCCGTCAGCTCCAGGCGCTGCTGCTGGTCTATACATTCCCGCCGTAGCCGTTGACGTTCCTCCTCCAGCGCGGCCAAGTGTTTTTCCTGCTCCTTGATCTGCTGACTGCATTGCATCAGGTAGGCAATCGAACGCTGATGTGCAAGCGGGTTCAGACGCTGCAACACGGCTTTTGCAATGCACTCTGTCTGCAGCGCCATTTGCCGCCTCATCTCGGCAAGGCGTTCTTGTTGTGCCTGCATCTGGTTCTGTATAGCGCCCAGCTGCCCTTGCAAAATATCCAGCTGCCATTGATAGCGCTGCTGTATCGACGCCAGCGGATACACAAAGCCGCGCAGATCAGTCGCCATGCCGCCGCTCATTGCGTCGCCCCAAACACCTGCATCAAGGTACGCAGCGCTTCTTCACGACGCACTCCGCCATGGTTCTGGCGCAGGAATTGCAGCAGATCCGGCTCCAGTGCCAACGCGCGGTCCAATTCTGGATTGCTGCCGCGTTCGTAGGCGCCGATGTCCACCATCTGGCGATTACGCTCCAGCAAGGCGAGAACCTTGATGGCATGCAACGCCAGCTGGCGCTGTTCCGGCGTAGTCAAATCAGGCATCAGGCGGCTGGCGCTCTTCAGGACGTCCAGCGCCGGATACTGCCCTTGGTGCGCCAGCTGCCTGGTCAAAACCAGATGGCCATCCAGTATGGAGCGCAAGCTGTCCGAGATCGGCTCGTTCAGGTCATCTCCCTCCACCAGCACGGTCAGCAAGGCAGTGATGGCACCGCCGGATGGCGCCGTGCCGCAACGCTCGCAAATTTCCGGCAGTTCGGCAAACACCGATGGCGTATAGCCGCGCGCTGTAGGTGGTTCACCCGCCGACAAGCCTATCTCGCGCCTGGCCATGGCAAATCGGGTGATCGAGTCCATGGTCAGCAGAACTTGCTTGCCTTCGTCCCTGAAATGCTCAGCAATGGCAACGGCGGCATAAGCGGCGCGCACCCGTGCCAACGCCGGCTGGTCCGAGGTGGCCACCACTACCACCGAACGCCGCAAACCTTCCTCGCCCAATTGCTTGTCAATGAACTCGCGGACCTCCCGTCCGCGCTCGCCGATCAGCGCGATCACATTGATGTCGGCCTTGACGTGCCGCGCAACCATGCCGAGCAAAGTGCTCTTGCCAACGCCGCTACCGGAAAAAATGCCGACCCGTTGCCCCTGGCCTATCGTCAACAAGCTGTCGATGCTGCGAATGCCGGTTTCAAGCACCTCTGTGATGCGCGGCCGCTGCATCGGATTGATAGGTAATCCCTTCAAGCTCCGGCGCGCAGTGGTTTCGGGATCGGCACAGCCGTCCATGGCATGGCCAAAGCAATCCACAACCCGCCCCAGCAAGGCGTCGCCGACGCCGATCTCGGTCTTTGCGCCGTCGGCGATGACTTCACATCCCGCCGCCAGGCCTTGCACCGAGCCGTAAGGCATCAAAGTAACTTGTCCCGACTTGATGGCGACCACTTCCGCCAAAACACCATTCTTACCGCCAGACACGCCATCATTGCCCACGCCAGCTGCCTCGTCGCGCGGGAAAATCCGGCAAATCTCGCCAATGGCGACATCCGGCCCGCTGGCAGTGATAGCCAGTCCGCTCAACTGCCGCACGTAACCCATTTTCCGGGCCAGCTCGGCGCCGCGCACAGTGTCGAGATAGGCCGTTCTCACTCCGGCTCCCCCACTTGCTGATCGGGCGCTGCCGGTTGCGGCACAACTATCGCAGCTTCAGCCGCTGCAGCGGATTGGCGCACATGCAAGAGCAGATCGGTGAACTGACGGAGTTGCGTTTCCAGGCGCGCATCCAGGGTTCCCTGCGGATAGTCGATCAGGCATCCTCCCAAGGAAACCTGGTTATCCGGCAGGTAGGAGACTTCGCGTCCAGGTAGAGGTGACGCCTTCGAGGCCTCTGTCAACAGCAGGCAATCCGCCGGGTGCAAGCGTATGACGATCTGTTCGCTAGCGCGCAACTGAGCCATGGCCTGCGACACGATCTGACGAACGCCACCCGGGGACAGCGCCAGCTTGCCGGCGATGCGGCAGACCGACTCATGCACCAGGGCCACCATGTCGTCTTCGGAAGACGCCAGGCATGCGGCGATTTGCGCCGGAATACTGTGAGCCAGTTGCAGCAGCTGCTGCTCCTGCTTGTGCAGCACCGCCTTGGCAGCGATGATTGCGTGCTGCACCGACAGCAGGCTTTCTTTCTCTGCCGCGGCAAGGCCTTCCTCACGGCCACTGCGGAAGCCCTCTTCCTTACCTATGCTGTGGCCGTCTTCACGCGCCTGACTCAAGCCCTTTTCGTAGCCTTCGCGCGCCGCCCGCTCCTGGATTTCAACCAGTGAAAGACTCGAGGAGACGACGGCCACTGGTTTCTGCAACACAGCTCCTGGCGCCGCCGTCAGTGGTTCTGTAGCCTTGGCAAGCTCTTTCGATTCAGGCGTTCGGCCGGGACGCGACAAGACCCGTGGCAAAGGATGCAATTCAAGCTTATGCAGAACTTTGGACGAAAGAGGGTCTTTCTCTGTCATCTGGCGCCTCGCTTAAGGCTGGGAAATTGCCGATGGAGCTTGAACGCATGTTCGATTTTCTTGAACCAGCTAGTTGGCGCTGTACGGGACCCGATATTTTTTTTGCGCGAGGAATTGCTTCCTTGTTTGCTGGCTGGAGCAATTTTCAGGCGGCTGATCAGCGAATCAAGCAAGACTTCCGTCAGGCGCGGCCCGCTGCCGGAAAACGCATGCGCGAAGCGCTCAACCTGTAAGCGTGATGCCTGGCCAAGCTGCTCCAGCAAGTCTTCGCGCCAGCTCCATGCGTGACATGCCAGCAGACGCGCGATCAGCTCCGGCGGCTCTTCTTTCAGAACCTGGGCTAACGATGCCGGCGTTGCATCCTTCAAGCTGGCAATAGCATGCGCCAGCGGATCGGCACGCAAAAATTTGGCGGCATCGCCAATATCCAGTTCCTCTAGGCTTGTCGCAGGCAGCGCTGCATGGCGCGCCGGCGCGGTACTTTCCGCGGCGCGGCTGAGCAAGTCCTGATCCGCAGGAATACCTAGCGCAGCCAACTCATCCAGCATACCGTTCAAGCCGGTCTGCACTGCGCCGCCGAGCCTGGTCAGCATCCAGTTGCGATCTGCCACTGACATCGCGTGCAACAACAATGCGGTACGGCGGAAATTCAGCGGGTCGCTCACGTTCTGCCTCGCGCAGGCGATCCGCTGTCCACGCCAGGTTCTTGCAACCAGCCACGTATCTGCGCCAGGACCGCTTCCCGCTGTTCGTCGGATAGCGGAGCCGTTGCAGGCGCCGCTTTGCGGCGAAACAGCAGGGCAGCCACCACCAGCATTATCACGGCAATCGACAGCAAGGCAAACAGCGCCAGCACCAAAGGATTAGTCTTGCCGGAAGCGCCGGCAATGCCATCAAGCAAACCGCCGCCCTGGCCGACCGCAGTTGATTCAGGCGCTTCGCGCGCTGCACGCTCTTCAGCGCCTGCCACGGCGTCAGCCGCAGGCTTGTGATCCGCCGCGCTGAAGACATTCAGAGGCTGAACCACGACCGTATCGCCCCGTTCGCGCGAAGCGCCGACGGCAGCCGCGACGACATTCTTGATACGCTCGACCTGGGCGTCATCCAGGGACTTCGGGACCACCGCAACCACCTGGACCCGACGAATCGAACCGGGCACGGCGACCACTTGCTCTACCCTGCGGCCAACCGTATATTCGATCTCATGCTGCGAGCCGCCGCTGCCGCCGGTGGAGAACTTGGTATCCAGCGGCGGACCGTTATCGCGCATCACTTCGCGTTCGCGGACAACGACGCCGGTCGGCACCTGGCCGTTGCGTCCTGGCGGCGACACCACGTCTTCCGTGGTGGTACGCACCTGGTCCATATTCAAGGTCACGTCCACGCTGGCAAGCGCCTGGCCCGCACCGAAAGTGCGCTCAAGGACTTCGTTGGCTTTGTGGCTCAAATAATTTTCGGTTTCCTTCTTCAGTTCCAGCCGGATCGCAGTCGTCTCGACCTCACCGTCGCCGCGCGCCATATGGGTCAACGCCACGCCGTGCTGATCGACAATCGTGACGTCGCTGATTGCAATACCTGGTACCGCAGCCGAAACCAGGCGCTGGATGCCGCTTACCTGCTCCGCGCGCAGCACCTTTCCTTCTTTCATGGTCAGGGTAATCGAGGCGGTAGGCGCATTGTTGCTGCGCTTGAACAAGCCTTCCTCGGGCAAGGCCAGGTGGACGCGCGCGGCCTGGATTTCCGATAGCGACAAGATCGTGCGTGTAATCTCGCCTTGCAGGGCGCGCTGATAATTGATTTTCTGCGCAAATTCGGTCATGCCGAAATCGGTATTGTTGAACAGTTCAAAGCCGACTGTTCCGTGCAGGGGCAATTCTTTGCTCATCAATTTCAGACGCGTCTGATGCACCGTGTGCTGGTCGACCAGAATCGACGATCCGCTGTCGCCCAGCTTGTAAGGAACTTTCATCTTGTCCAGTTCGGCCACCATTGCTGCCGCATCTTGCGGCGCCAGGTCGGAAAACAGCACCTGATATTCGGTCCGCAACGACCAGACCGTCAACGCCAGGAAGGCAAGTATCAGCAATACACCGGTAACCAGTCCGATGCGGGCGGAGCGGCCTAAGTCTTTCCAGAACGTCTCAATCACGATTCGCTCCTGCCGTCACACAACTTCTGTAAGTTCTCATCGATTCTTTCATCTCACACCGACATTTTCATGACATCCTGATAGGCTTCCAGCACACGATTGCGCACCTGCATCAGCAGCTGGAAGGACATGCGAGCCTCTTCCAGGTTGATCATCACCTGATGCAGGTTCTGTACGTCGCCCACCGCCAGCTGCTGCAAATCGGTCTGGGTCGACAGCAGTTTCTGGTTAACCTCGCCCAGTCCCTTGCTCACCATCTGACTGAAACCAGCCTGCTGCTGCGCTGCGGCCATCGAGCCGAACGCCGGGTCGACGATTGAAACGTTGGCAATGCTGGCAATACTTTCGAGACTCATGCTCATCCTCCGATATCCAAAGCCTTCAGCGCCATCGTGCGGGCGGCGTTCATCGCCGCCACGTTGGCTTCATAGGAGCGCATCGCCGTCATCAGCGACACCATTTCCTTGGCCGGATCCACCCCCGGGTAGGAAATGAAGCCTTGCGCATTAGCGAACGGATGGCCCGGTTCGTACACTTGGCGCGGACTGGCGTTGGATGCTTCCACGCTGGCTACCGGCAGATTCTGGGTAAAATCGGCGCCGCCTTGCAGGCCCCGGCTCACCAGGTAATTGAACGATGCGGCGTCGCTGCCGGCAGTGCGGGCCACGACCTGCAGCGGCTGGTAGCTTTTGCCGTCCGCACTCTGCAGCGTCTGGGCGTTGGCGAGGTTGAGCGCGGCGACGTCGACCCGGGTGCGCTCGACCGACATGCCGGCTGCACTGATGGCAAATGTATGTGTGTAATCCATTGATCTCTCCTATCGCTTGCCGTCGCTGAATGCGCTTTCCAGGATCGCAAAATGCTTGTTCAGCCCCTTTGCCAGGACCTGGTACTGCATCGTGTTCTGGGCCAGAGCGGCGACTTCGGTATCCAGCTGAATCGGGCCCGCTTGCCCGCTGATGCCTTGCAAGGCTTGCATCTGCACTTTGACCCCTGCAATCGCAAACGGATCTATGCGCCCCTCGGTGCGCAGGCCGCGGCGCGCATCCTCCAGTTGCGCCTCGAAGTTGACCCCTTGCGGTACATAGCCGGCCGTATTCGCATTCGCGATATTGGCGGCAATTGCCTGCTGGCGCAGACTCGCTGCATCCATCGCCAAACCGAGAATTGCGGTGGTTACGCTTTCCAGTCCTTGTGTCATGTCAATTTCTCCCCGATCTATCTCAACTTATTGAACTACCAGTTCTGCATGCAGTGCGCCTGCTGCCTTGATGGCTCGCAGGATGGAAATGATGTCGCGCGTATTGGTTTTGAGCTTGGCCAGCGATTCCACCAGGTCCGCTACCGTATCGTTGGTCGGCGCCACATATCCCGGGCCGTTTTGCTCCTCGACGTCGACCCGGCTGTTGGTGACGATCGCGGTGCGTATGTCGGCGCCGCCGCGGCCGATGAAAAACGGCTGCGAGGCGGTGTTTTGCGTGGCGATGGAAATTTTCAGGTCGCCATGGGAAATGGCGACTTTCGAAATCCGCACATCGCCGCCGGAAACAACCGTTCCGGTGCGCTCATTGATTACTACCTTAGCGCGCCGATCCGGTTCGACCATGACGTTTTCAATTTGCGTCATATAGCTGACCAATTGTTCGCGCTTGGCGTCCGGCACGTAAATTTCGATGCCCGCCGCATCGCGCGCCTTGGCCAGCCCCGAACCCAGCTGCTGGTTGATGGCGGCGGCAATCCGGTTCGCTGTCGTGTAGTCCGGCTCAGCCAGGATGAAAGTTACGTTCTGCTCGGCATTCACCATTTGCGCTGTGACGCCGACCTCAACCGTGGCACCCGAAGGCACCGAGCCGACGGTAGGATGGTTTTTCTGGACTACGTTGCCGTTGGCGTCGTAACGATAGCCGCCGACTGACAACGGCCCTTGCGCCAGGGCATATACGCGACCATTGGCGGCCTTGAGCGGCGTCATCAAAAGACTGCCGCCGACCAGGCTGCGGGCATCGCCAGCCGAAGTCACTGCGATATCCAGCGTATCGCCTTCCCGGGCAAAGGTCGGCAGCGCGGCAGTTACCATGACGACTGCAACGTTACGACTTTGTATCTGTTCCGGCGCCACCGTCAGGTTGAACTGAGAAAACACATTCGCCAACGCTTGCCGGGTGGTGCGATTGGTCGGTGAATCGCCGGTACCGGCCAGGCCAGTCACCACGCCATAGCCAACCAGTGCGTTATCGCGCCAGCCGCGCATGCGTCCAAGATCCTTTACCCGGATCGAATCCAGCGCCCAGGACGAGGGGCAGCCGGTCAGCAACAAGATTGCGGCTAGGGCGGAGGTAATGCCAACGGAAAAACAGGAGCGTTTCATCGTCAGAATCCCACCCAGTCAACCACACCGCGCCACCAGCTGCGCCGTTGCCGATCCGACAAATCGCCATCGCCAACATAGGTAATCCTGGCTTCGCTCAGGCGGCTTGAAATAACTACATTACCGTCGGAAATATCCAGTGGCCGCACTCGTCCCTCGAGCTTAACGTTCTGTTTTTCGCCATTCACCAGCAGCGATTGTTCACCGGCGAGACGCAAGTCGCCGTTCTCCATGATCTCGGTCACGGCGACCGTCAGCTGCGCCAGCAATCTGCTGGTGCGCTGGGTCCGTCCGCCGCCGTCAAAATCACCGCCGATATTCAGGTTGCCGTTAATCGGAAGATTGCGGCTCAACGTCAAGTCGGCGTTGATGCCGTTTTTGCGCCGAGTGGTAGTGTCTGCATTGGTCGACGCGCTGGAATTTTCCAGCACTTGCACCGTCACCACGTCACCGACACGAAACGCCTTGTTATCACCGGCCAAAGGGCGATATGAATTTTCCTGATACAGACTCTCCGCCAATGCTGGCACACAGGCCAGCATGAGACAGCCAAACAGGAACCTTGAACCGAAACCGCACATATTTTTCCTCATCACTCTGTGATCTCCACCATCCCAGGGCCGGCAACGCGCGCCGTGACCGAATTGGTTGCCGCTGCCGCCTTTACCCTTACCATCTGGCCTTGATAACCGTCCTGCAAGGCCTCGACACGCCCCTCCAGCGACACCAGCCCGGTGCGCGTGCGCAAGGTAATCTGCTCACCGCGGGTGACCGCCGGCGCCGCCTCGACCTGCGAACGCAATACAAGATCTCCTTTGTTGACGCTGCGACGCACGCGCCAGAGCGCGTTGTCGGTCGGGTTCCTGACGGACAACGCGTTTCCATGGGGAGCATCCGCAATATCCACCTCGCGCCGCTCAAAACTGGCAGGATTGACCAAACTGCCGCTCATCAGATCCTGCGATGCGACATAGCCTTCCTGATATGCGCGCACTTCAAAACTCACCGGAATCGAACGGCTGAAAGCGCTGTCGATCCAGATATCGACCCACAGCAACATGCGATGGCTAGGCGGCCTGCCGTCAGGCAAAGGCCGCACGCGCAATTCGATTTGCCCCTGAGGCAAAGAAATGTCGTGTGCTTCGCTGACTTCGCTTATCTCGCTGCGCGCCACGCGTGATTGCAGCCAGCGCGACAATTCTTCACGGGCGCTTTCCACCACTTTCTCACCTGCGAGCGTTTGCTCGGATGCGTATATCTCAACGCGCTCGGCGCCACTCCAAACTGCAAGCCCTTGTGTCAGCTGGCGCGAGCGGACCCAGCGCTCAAGCTCGCCGCGTTCCAAGCTGGCCATATTGCCGGCACGCGGCGCCGTGCCCAGCGGCAGACTCATCCATTGAGACAAAGTCGCCAGATCTCCTGTGCTCAGGTTCGCCACGTCGCCCAAGGTCACTTGCGCGTGCCTTACCTGCACTTTCGCGCGCAATTCAATCTTCACCGGCCATTTTTTTGCGTCCGGCTGGGCGTATGAAACATTCCCGGCAGCAGCCAGCAGCACGCCAACCATAGCCTGCAGCACTGGACGCCGAAAGAACGCTTGGATGGACATGTTGCTGAATTTACTTACGCAGGTTATTGACCATGCCAAGCATCTCATCCGATGCCTGCACCACTTTCACGCTGGCCTCGTAGGCGCGCTGCGCCACCATCAGGTTCACCATTTCTTCAACCATCTTGACGTTCGACCCTTCCAGGAACCCCTGTTGCAGTACGCCGACGCTACCTTCTGCGGCTCTGCCGGTAATCGGCTCCCCGGACGACTCGGTGGTGCGGTACAGATTGTCGCCTTGCGCGCTCAGCAAGCCTGGGCTGGCAAAGCGCACCAGCTCAAGCTTGCCGGCCTCGATCGGGGTCGATTGGCCAGGCACCTGAACAGCTATACGGCCGGTCGGATTGATCACCATGTTCTGCGCGTTGTCAGGCACCGTGATCCCTGGACTAAGGGGATATCCGGCCTGGGTAGACAGCATGCCGTCTGCGTTCACCTTCAGGGTGCCGCCACGGGTATAGGCACGAGAGCCGTCGGGCATCGTCACCTCCAGGAAGCCGTCGCCCTGAATCGCAACGTCGAGCGCAGAATCCGTCTTCTTGATATCGCCCACATCAAACATTTTTGAAAGATTGGCGATCCCTACGCCGGAGCCCAGCGGCGAGGCACCGCCCAGAAGCGCGCCGTCGCCGTCCGGACCTTTGGACATGGCCAGCTGGCGGGTGCCTATCATCATCAGGTCGGCAAAGCTGATCCGTGCCTTCTTGAAACCGGTGGTATTCACGTTGGCCAGATTATTAGCGATCGTATCGACGTTCAGCTGTTGCGCCTGCATTCCGGTAGCGCCGATATAAAGAGCATCAAGCATAAAATCCCTCACTCAAACTTTGATTGTTGTTAATCCACTTCATCACGACTTAGCCGTCACATGTCGCCCAGTTTGCGAATCGCCGTCCCCAACATTTCGTCATAGCCCTGTGCCACTTTTTGCATGGATTCAAAATGGCGCATGGTCTGCGTCAGTTCGACCATTTCCCGCATCGAGCTGACATTGGCGTTCTCCAGATAACCTTGCTTGATCTGTATTTCGGCGTCCTGCAACTGCGTCATGCCATCGCCCGCCGCCACCAGACCATCCCCAAGACGACGCAAGCTTGCCGGCTTATCGAACTGGACAATCTTCAACTGCGCCACCGGCAGCTTGTTTTCAACAATGTTGCCCGCCGCGTCGATAGACGGTTGCGAGGTATTCAGATAGATATCCCCGCCCTTGCCCATGACTGGATAGCCTTGCGCCGTCACCAGGCGTCCGCGCCCATCCATGCGGAAATTGCCTTGCCGGGTATAGGCCGTGCCATTGTCTGTCTGCACCTCGAAGTAACCAGATCCGGCAATCGCCAGGTCGAGATTCTGTCCGGTCGATTTCAACGTGCCGGATCGCGTGTCCGACAGCACCTCGACCTGGCTTGCGGACAGCTCACGTCCCATGGTCTCTGCCATGCCGGCATCCCACATGCGCGCAAACGAAGGTCCGCGCCCCGCTGACTGAGCGCGCACCACCGCAACTTCGCGCTTGTATGCCGGGGTCAAGGCATTACTCAAGTTCATGGCAACGCGGTCGACCCTGGCCATGTCTTGCTGCATACTCTGCAGAGCTACTCCCAGTAATTCTTCCATTTCTATCTTTCAAGCCAGTCAGGGATTGATAAAAGTACACTCACAAAGTCACCACGCTGTACGATTTGAGTTCAATCGAAAGCGGTATTTCGGTCATGGACAACACCCGCAAATGCGGCACCACACGCTCAGACAGCATGCGGATATGGCGCCGCAGTTCGGGCGAACACAACAGTACCGGCAGCAGATTGCTTTTCATCATGCGTTCAGCCTGTTGCACCAGACGGGAAATGAACTGTTCGGCCAGCTTCGGCTCCAGCACAAATGGCTGCTGCCCGTTGGCGGAATGAATGCTGTGCATGAACTGGCTCTCTATCGCCGGATCTAGCGTCATCACATGCAGTGCATTGGCGTCACCGACCAGCCCCTGGCAAATCGCCTGGCCAAGACGATGTCGCACCGCTTCGGTAAGGTAATGACTGTCCTTGCTGGTGCGGCCGGCATCGTTCAGCGTCTCCAGGATGGCTTCTACGTGACGGATACTGACTTTTTCCCGCAGCAGGTTCTGCAGCACTTTCTGGACATCGCTGATGGCCAGTACCGTGGGGATCAAGTCTTCCACCAGGCTTGGTTGTCCCTGCCGTACGCGGGTCAGCAACCGTTCAGTTTCAGCACGTGTGAGCAAGGTCGCAGACTCGCGCCGTAGCACTTCGGTCAGGTGTGTCATGAAAACAGTTTGAGCATCGACCAGGGTAAACTTGGCAGCCTGCGCTGCAGAACGTTGCGACTCATCAATCCACAACGCCGGCAAGCCATAAGTAGGATCGCGCGTCTCCTCGCCCGGAATGGCTTTGACGTCGCCGCCGGGATGTATCGCCAGCAGGCGGTCGGCTCGCGCTTCGCCGCGCGCCGCTAATACACCATCAAGATGGATTTCGTACTGATCCGCGCCCAGCCGCGACGTATCCCTAAAGCGGACCCGCGGCAGCACCATCCCGAATTCCTGTGCATGCTGCTTGCGGAAAGTCGCAATGCGCTCCATGAACAGGCTACCGGCCTGGTTGGCCAGCGGCACCCAATGGCGCCCGATATTCACTTCGATCGGTTCCACTTTCAACAAGGCATAGGGGTCATCTTCACTGGCCGCAATCGCATCTTCGGCATTGCCGGCGGTCGCTTCAGGTACCGCTTTTGCTTTCGCAGCGCGGAATGCAAACCAGGCGGCAATCAGTACGCATGACCCCAGGGCCAGCACAGGTACGGCCGGAATGCCAGGCATCAGCAGCAGACCGACTTGCGCAGCCGCCACGATCAGCAGTGTTTTCGGAAAGGACGTCATCTGCCGTGCAACCTCCTGGCTGAGATTGGCGTCCGAAGCAGAACGGGTAACGATAATGCCGGTGCCAAGCGCAATCACCAGCGCCGGCACCTGGGTGACAATGCCGTCGCCGATGGTCAGCAGCGTGTAAGTCTGCAAAGCCTGCGCCCATGGCATGCCATGCTGCATGACGCCGATCACAAGGCCGCCGACGATATCAATCAACAAAATGATGATGCCGGCAATCGCATCGCCCTTGACGAATTTGCTGGCGCCGTCCATCGCGCCGTAGAAGCCGGCTTCCTTGCTCACGTTCTTACGGCGCAGCTGGGCTTCCGCCTGATCGATGAAGCCCATGTTCAGGTCGGCGTCAATGCTCATCTGCTGGCCCGGCATGCTGTCCAGCGTAAAGCGTGCCGCCACCTCTGACACACGCTGGGCGCCGTTGGTGATCACCACGTATTGGACCACAATCAGGATGAAGAACACGATCAGGCCGATCACGTAGTTACCGCCCACCACGTAGGAGCCGATGGCGGAGATCACCTTGCCGGCGTCGCCGTTGGACAAGATGAGACGCGTGGCTGCCACATTGAGCGACAGCCTGAACAAGGTTGCAATCAGTAGCAAGGACGGAAAGGTGGAAAACTCCACCGGCCGCGCCATATAAAATGTCAGCAGCAGGATCAGGAAGGCAAAGCTGAAATTGGTCAGTATCAGAAAATCGAGCAGGCCGGCGGGAATCGGCACGAACAGCACCACCAACACGCCCAGCACCAGCACCACCATAACGATATCACTATGCTTGCCAAAGAATCGCCGTAGCATTTCCATCAAACCTTTCCTCCAGCCGCAGCCGGCACTGGCTGGCCGCCGCTTTCGCGCGCCTGACGCATCGCGAACACCCAGACGATAATGCGCGCGACGTCGGCATACAGCGCCGGCGGCACTTGCTGATCGACACCTACCTCATGGAATAATTTGCGCGCCAAGGTACGGTTCTGCACCACCGGGATCCTGTTTTCTGCGGCAATCTTGCGCATCGCTGCGGCGATCAGTCCAGCGCCCTTGGAAACCATTTGCGGTGAAGACATTTCGCCATGGGTGTAGCGCAGCGCTACCGCCAGATGCGTGGGATTGGTAATCAGAACGTCGGCATCACCCGTTTTGCTCAGAGCCAGGCTGCGCTTGAGCATTTCATTCCGGAGCTCGCGCAGACGCGCACGAATCCGCGGATCGCCATCGCGGTGCTTGGATTCGTCGCGCAAGTCGCGCCGGCTCATGCGCATTTTCTTGGAGAACTCATGCCTGGTGTAGAGCCAGTCGCAGACAGCGATAATCCCCATCATCAGGATAAGCTTCATGCCAATCGACGTCATATCGCCGAGCAAAGTGCGGATATAGCCCTGCGGCGAGTATCCCGCCAGATTGAAGAACTGCGGCGCCAGGCTCTTTAGCGCACGGTAGACCACCCAGACGAGCAGGGTCAGTTTGACACACGCCTTGGCGCCGTCAAACAAGGTACGCAGTGAAAACAGGCGCTTGAAGCCGTTTGCCGGATTCACCTTATCCCAGTCGGGGCCGAGCGGTTTGGTAGAAAATACCGGCCCGATCTGAATCAAGTTACCGACAATCGCCGCCAGCATGATGGTTGCAAAAAATGGCATCAGCAAGGTCAGGCTGCTGGTCAGCCCATGCGAAATCAGCTGCCACAGGACGGCAGGACTGGCGTCCACGCGCCCGGCCAGATTGAACAGCGCTTGGTCGAAACGAAACTGATCGCGGAAATTTTCCCAACCCTGCCAGTTAACGTAGACCACGGCGACGGCAAACACAATCGCAGAAATAACGTCCGGGCTTTTGGAAACCTGCCCGCGCTTCCGCGCTTCGTTGAGCTTGTACTGCGTCGCGGCCTCGTTGCGGTCGAGATCCTGTTCAGCCATTATTGGGTGCCCCCAAAAATGTCGCTCCAGGTTTGAAAAATCGATGCATAGATGCGCGAGGTGACGCTGCCGGCACCGGTCATCCATAGCGACAATGCGGTCAAGCCGACTACAATCTTGACCGGGATCCCCATAGCAAACATATTCATCTGCGGCAGATTGCGCGCCAGCACGCCCAAGCCAAGCTCCACCAGAAAGATGCAAAACACCACAGGAGCAACCAAAGCAAAACCCAAGCTGAACATGGCAGCAACCTGCTTGAAGATCGGACCGGCGGCATTCGCCAAGGACCAGGTGCGCCCAGGCGGAAAGCGCTCCAAGCTATAGGCAAAGCCGCGCAACAAAGCGTGATGACCGTTAAGGGCAAAGAACACCACTACTGCCAGTTGATTGAAAGCACTGGTGAGAATTGGAAGCTGGCGCCGGCTGACTGGATCGAATACTTGGGCAATGCCATAGCCGATCTGCACATCAAGCAATGCGCCGCCTACGGAAAATGCGGCGAATCCCAACATCAGCCCCAAAGCTAGGGTCGTGCCAAGGATCATTTCCGTCAAAGCCGCTTGCAGCAATTCTCCGGCGCCAAGTGCGGCTGAAACACGGATATCGGGAAAGCCGATGGTCAACGCAACGGCAAGAGCAATCACCAGGAACACGCGCACCGTGGCAGGCATGGAGAAGACATACATGACGGGAGTCATCAGAAACACCGCAGCAAGTCTGATTGACAGCAGAAAAACGGTGAGGAGCCAGGAGATATCGACGAACAACGCATTTTGGGGCTCCATATACTTTCCCCAAACTAGAACATTGACGGGATATCGGACCAGAGCTTCGTAGAGAATTGGGCCAATTTATGCAACATCCAAGGACCAAACACCATTAAAGCCACACCTGCGGCCAGAAGTTTGGGCACAAAGGTAAGCGACATTTCTTGTACTTGTGTCACAACTTGCAAAATACTAACCACAAGACCGACCAACATGCTTAAAGCTAAAACCGGCAGACAGACCAGCAACCCCGTCCAAAACATCTCTGCCATCATCTGCAAGGCTAAATCTGCGTGCATAAAAATTCTCGATACCAAATAAGCCACATTCTTGATGCTCTTACCGAGAAAATTTAATTCTCAAGGTGTCCCAATTGCCGAGTTAGATCGCACGCAAGACAAGATTCAATAAAATCAATCTAACAAATTGTACGATAAAGTAACTAATTTCTGCATAGTAACAACTTTTTTACATATTGGCAAAAAATGAAGTAAGCGGTCATTCATGGGCGTGGCTTGCGGCGGGATGGCGTTTGTGCCGCAGCAGTTCGAGAGGTTACTGGGCTACGGGAATGTTGATTTTCCCCTACAGCAATGCTTCGTAGTCATCTGTGATTTTGGCAAGCGGCAATCTACGAGTTGCTCTGGCAGTAGGATGCTCTGCGTGCGATCCATTCCCAGGACAAAGCGCTTCATCGAAACCTCTGTCGGTCATTCATGATCTGTGAGATCAACGCCATCAGCATAGGTCAGCGCGAACCAGCACAATAGGTCAGCCAGAACCGGCACAGCCGTCAATTTGCACCAGCGCCGGCATGCAATCGTGCGATCCGTACCAAACGAGAGACGCGAAATCACCAATGTCGTCAACGCGTTATCTTGGTCTGCTGGCCAACGCGCCGCTCGTACTGGACGCAATCCACGCACCGGTGAAGAAATAGAGATCGCTGCTGCCAAGACAGTCAAATTCACGGTCGGCGCGAAATTACAGGGCTCCAAAAGCATAACAGTGTCCGAAAGATAGGACTCCAGCCCTTCCGCTGCTCATTACGCCCTGTCTTTCACGCAACATCTCGCGACGTTCTCGGCTCAATAATATTATTAATTTGACATCATTATTTCCAAATAGAGAGCCGAAATAGATAGAAAAATATTTCGTTGACATCAATAAGAAAGAAAAATACTATTTATCACGGGACTATTATGTAGTTTTGCTACTTTGTAGTTTTACTACGTTCTATCCAGGGTGCTCGAATTGCTTATGGCCAAAATAGAATTTGGCCCAATCAATAGGCACAGTACGACGTAACAAGCGTTTGGCAACGCAATGTCAAATCCGTCAAGCGCGCATCAACGCTGCACCTGTATTGCTCGCAGTTTCTCGTGATTTTTTGCCTAAAAGAAAGATATTCAAACCTGCTTTGGACTGAATAGTGGCCTGAGTTAACTGGCTGCCGGAGGTACTGAGACGGATCTTTTTAACTAGAAAAACAACATTATTGGAGACAAGCATGAATCGACGTATCAGATTGACGGCCATGGCGACAGCTCTGGTGGCAGCATTCCTGAGCATGCCATCGGCATTTGCGGGTGGCACCGCATCGGGCGGTCCAGGCCTTGGATCTAGCTGGGCACCTGCACAGAAATCATTACTCGGCACCTCGGCAAGCAATACATCAAGGGTCTACTTTACTGGGTACCGTAGCATTATCACGGAGGTCTTCTACCCTACCTTGGACAATCCAAATAACGTTGATCTACAGTTTTTGGTCGGCGACACCGCAAAAACGTTTGTCGACGAAGAAAAAGTGCAAGCCAGTTATTCGTCGACGCAAGCGGACAAGCGCTCAATGGCCTGGACGGCAAGCACGGGAAATAACGGCCACAACTGGCAAATCAGTAAAACAATTTTTGTCGACCCCACACGGAATACCCTGATTCAGCGCACCACATTCACCGCGCTCAACGGTACGAATGTCAGCAACTTCAACCTCTATCTTCTGCACAATCCTTCGATGAACGACGCGGGCATGGGCGACACGGGGAAAACGTTGGTATCGGGTGGACGTACATTACTTGTCGCTTCAAAATCGACACGTGCTTCTGCCGTCGGCGTATCTCTACCATGGAAGAATGTCGGCGGCACCAGCATGGCCTCGGTCGGTTTTGTGGGCGTCAATGACGGATGGACCGACCTGCTGGGCGGGACTGCCGACAAGGCCATGGACTATACCTATTCACTGGCGTCGAATGGTAATGTGGCGCAGATGGGTTGGATCGACTTTGGCGCCAGCACCGCCAGCAGTATCTCGTTCGACGTTGCGATCGGCTTCGGCGCGACCGAAACAGAGGCGATGAATACCGCCAACGCAACCCTGGCAGACAATCTCTCCACGCTACGGACGACCTATGATAGCGAATGGCATACCTACAACAATGGTCTGAATACCCAGGGCGGCACGGCCGACGATCAGTACTATCTTGCTGCGATGTCGCTCAAGTCGATACAGGACAAATCGAATGGCGCGATGATTGCCGGCATGGGCACGCCGTGGGGAGAAACCGCGGACGACACCGTCAATACAGGTGGTTATCATCTCGTATGGGCCCGCGATCTGTTCAAATTCGCGAATGCGCTCATTACAGCGGGCGACACAACATCGGCAACGTCCGCCATCAGTTTCCTGTTCAACGTGCAACAACAAGCGAGTGGACGCTTCCCGCAGAATTCGCAAATCAATGGCACGCCATATTGGAACGGGACACAGATGGATGAGCAGGCCATGCCCATCTTGCTGGCCTATCGTCTTGGCCCAACGGTCTACAATCCGATTTGGCCGAAGATCAAGTTGGCAGCCAACTATATCGTTGCCAATGGTCCGTGGACACAACAAGAACGCTGGGAAGAAACTTCGGGCTATTCGCCTTCTACGATCGCCGCGGAAATTGCCGGCCTCGTGGCTGCATCTAAAATAGCCATGGCGAATAACGACACCACCAGCGCAGCGACATACCTGCGCACTGCTGACTATTGGCAGCAAAATGTCGCGGGATGGACCTACACCAATACCGGTCCACTCGGCAACGGCCAGTACTACATCAGAATAAATCCGGCAGGAAAGAGTGGCACAGGCAGCGGCCCTCAGATCTACAATCCGACCAGCGGCCCGGATGCTGCATCGACCTTTACGATCGGAAATGGTGGCGGCTCGCACGATCAACGCAAGATAATTGACGGCGGCTTTCTCGAACTGGTGCGCATGGGGATCAAGAGCCCGAATGATAGCACCATCATTTCAACGATACCGGTGTATGACGGTGCCATTAAGCAGACCGTGGCGGGGAAAGGCGATGCATGGTTCCGCTATAACTTTGACGGCTATGGGGAACAAAACGACGGCACAAATTATAACGGGTCGTCTGGAAGAGGACGACTATGGCCTATCTTTACCGCCGAACGCGGGATGTACGAGATTGCCAAAAGCGGCAACGGCAGCAACGGCAGTTCTTTTTTAAGCGCAGTCAAGGCATTTTCCACACCTGAAGGCTTCGTCTCGGAACAGGTCTGGAATAATACGGCGTCGGTCACGCCTGGTGTCGATGGTGGTTGGCAAGCTACGACGCCTTCCCCTTATGTGCCGGGAAGCCCGACCAAATCAATTGCACCTTTGAGTTGGGCCATGGGCGAGTATATCAACCTGCTGGCATCGATTAAAGCCAATAATGTCATCGATATTCCTCAGCCAGTCTGCTCACGCTACAACAACTGCGCAATCGCTCCCTCAGCAGGTCAGGTACAGGCGATAGTGAACGTGTCGGCCAATACATCCGTTGGGCAATGGATGTATGTGACCGGCAGCACACCTGAACTGGGATCGTGGAACACCGATCTGGGTACGCCCGTGGATCCAGGCAGCTACCCGATCTGGAAAAACAAGATCAACTTGCCTGCAAGTTCTGGAATTAGCTACAAGTACTATCGTAAGAACAGCGACGGTTCGGTCACGTGGGAGAATTTGCCAAATAACGGTAACCGTACGCTGACTACGCCAGCTTCTGGAGCCGTTACCTTGTCTGACACGGTAGGCTGGTAGTGCTGCAGGCGACCCGCCGTAAAAGTCTCACTGCATCGTGGCAAGGTCGCCTCCAGCCAACTCTTGCGGTATCGTAAAAACGTCCAGCCCCATCGACAGGGAGCCTGGACGCACTTGGTGTCGCGCAACCCCCTGTCGCCAGGAGGCGGATTAGCGCCAAAGTACAAGAAAGGAAATCATGCTTGCCAAAGCCCTATCTCTCAAAGCCTTAATCCTGTTCGTAACCGCTCTAGTCGTTGTGTATATAGTCGTGATCCAACGCGCGGATAACAGTCACGAAGCAGTGTCCCCCGCCGTTGGCGCCAGTTATTCCGAGCCGCAGGCTAGTTCATCCGCATACGGCTCCCTTGATTGCACCGCCAATGCATCGGAAAATCCGTTTGGCCGAACCCCGGCACACTGCAGCAATGGGAGTGATACCTCAACTCCGTCGGCTAACCAAGCGGCCAACACGAGCGCCGCTGCCTCCATCGGTAAAACTCTTCATGAACTAGAGCCATGCAATACGCTACACCGCAATGGGAGCGGAGCGTCGGCCGATTGTAATCAATCTGCCTCGACAGAAGCCAGCAAGGTAGCCCAGCTTGAAGAGCTGACCAGACGAGGCAACTCGCAAGCGCGATTTGAGCTGAGCATGCAACTCCAACGCCAAGAGCAACGCTCCGGCCGCCAGATCTTGAATGAAACCGACGTCGCCCAAGATCCGCAATTGCAACGAGCAGTTGCGCTGCTTGCAGAGGCAGTCGCGGCAGGAAATGTCGACGCGCAAAGAGTTAGAGACGCCATGGGAGATCACGCCAAGCTTCTGCATACCGGGCGCTAACAGTAATCAGCCGAACCTATGTAATGTGCACTCTCCAGGAAAGCCATGCACACGGCATCTCCAAACATTTACGAGGCCTGCGACGGTCTGGTGTGTTTCATATTGGTGGACGGCAGGAATCGAAGCCCCGCCCGAGGAGGACGGTCTTCAACTCAGCAAAGACCGAACGGGCACAGCACATTGAGCTGTGTCGGCAGGTTTCATGGCGATGATGATAGAGCCATCGTCATTGATGAAAAGCAAGGGCTTCCTATCGTTGATTATCGATTGCTCTATTTCAGTCAACTTTAATGCAATTGTCCTTTGAAGCCGGCAAACTCGCTGTGTACACGTACTACGGTAGTTCTTACCTCGATGCCTAACACTACAGACGGGTCCATCACCTTGGCCGGTGAATCGATTGCCGGTCGAGCCTTGGAAAAAGTGGCTGTAACGATTACTGGCGCTAGCGTTATCGGCCCCAGTGTACTGACGGAGAATTTGCTAGCGGACGCATATTGACGAAGCGGATTGATCGCGCTCGATGGTCAGGATACTGATATGACGTGTCACGGGTCCCGTTACACAGTGTTGGCACGGCCCTGTCATTCAAGTGAATGCCGTGCCAACACGTTTGATGGTGACACCGATAGCTTAATCGTAGGTAGCGCTTAGTGACACGCCGTTAAATGCTTGCTTAGCGACTAGCAAAATGTAGTACCAGCGCCCAGAAGCGGGGATTGCCAGAGCAATGTTTTCCCTGTTACCAGCATTGGTGGAAGCGACATCGTAAGAGCTAGTGGTCGGGTAACGATCAAGGGCAATATACATATCGACATCACCGCTACCGCCGCTGGTGCGCAAATTAAGGTTTTTTGCCCCGCTCGGCAGCTGAATATAAGCGTATACGTGATCAGAAGACGACAAGCCCATGATCGAGCAATTCTTGCCCAGATAACTGGATGATGCACAGCTTGGCAGTACCGGACCATCGGGTAACGGCGGCTCACCGGCAGTACTCGCGGTCTTGGCCCAACTGACAAACTCGTTGTCGTAGCGAGCACCTATGTAAGCCATCGTATTTTGATAGCCGTCGTAATCGCCGATACGGAATTTGGCTACCATGGCATCGACATCATTACGATGGCGCTCAACCATAAAACGAGTTGCCATGTAGCCCCAGCGATATGCCCGCGGCACGTAATCCGCCATCGAATACGTATTGCCGAATATTTCGCTCAGGCGGTAAGCGCCGGTACGGGCGGCATCGATCGATTCCTGGTTGTCATTCTTCTTAGACAGATACTCGGCGATACCTTCGATCCACCAAACGGTCGGCTTCGCTGTAGCCGCGTTGAAATCTCCGTACATGTCGAAGCGGCCATCCAGATAATGGACATATTCGTGTTCCAGGTTCCATACCTGAAATACCGGACGCAACCAGGATGCTTCGTGGGCAATAAAACGCGCCTGGTTGCCAGGCACGGCGGGGTTGCCTTCCAAATACATCCCGCCGTTATTGGTACTGATACCGAATATTACTCCGGCATATTTGTTGTAGTTGGTGTAGTCATCAAACACCACCACTTCCAACGAAGTATTATAGTCGTTAGCCACAGGCGTACGATTGGTTTGCAGCATGTCATGAAAATAGGACTCTTCCGTCTGTAGCAGATTGCACGACGATTGCATTTGCGCCGGCGTCATCTGCTGAGCACGGATCCGTATGGTGGGGCTGCAGGTATATTTGTTTTTCAGTACGACATCGGCGATCCGGTTTTCAAAATCGCAAGTACCGTATTCTGCACAATTGGCGTTGTCGTAATATTTCACCGCTGTCGCTGCAGCCAACCAAAGATCACTATCTGCGCCGGTCATAGTGGTTGTTGCCAGCTGATTTTTGATCATGATTTTGACGCCAGTTTTCTGCGCAGGGTATTTCATGAAACGAAATGCCTCGTTTGCGGTGTCGGTCAGCTGATACGCAGTTTCGGTCCCCAGGAGAGAAATTTTGTTGTTAAGGACAAAATTATTCAGTGCGGCGGGGTACGTCATGTCGTTCTGCAGTATCAGCCTGCCATCGGCCCTGTCGTGGGCAGAGAAAATCACGGTCAGTACGCCGGTAAAGCCGCCGGCCGCGGTCGGCTTTCGTAACGCATCAGCGGCATGCGGATTGCTGGCGCTATTGGTGTAGCGGAGCAATATGTTCTTCATGCTGTCCAGATAATAGGTTTCGTCGCTCATGTTGGTGATGAGCTTCAGTACTTCGCTGGCGGTGCTCGGCGCTATGGCGTTTTCCCGGAACAGGTTAACGCCGTCGACCAGTTGCCGGATTGGCGGGCGCAGGGTAGCCAATAATGATGCGGATGGATTAGCAATCACATTGCTGCTGGCTAGGTAGTAGCCGGCACGCAGGTAAATCAACAGATTGACCAAAGCCATATTGTCGGCGTTGTACTTCATGCTTTCTTGGACGAAGCGCTCTGCGACAGAGTTGAAATTACCGGCAGAATAAACTTTGGTAGCTTGCTCGGTATTGAGCGAGAACAAACCATAATGACATTCATAGTCGGGCAAGTTGACGATGTAGTCGGCCAGCGCACTGCCGTCATAACTCGCCAGTTTGTTCATATCCGTGCAGCCCGGGGTGGTTGCCATCGCTTTCGCGCGATTTTCTCTGGCTTGACGGCTCTTGGGATCGATCAAATCGACGCGTGGTTTTTTGGTCGGCGGCAGATTGTATTTAGATTGTTCAGGTGAAGGCGGTAGAGTTTGCCTGGCACGCGGCATTGGGGCCTGCTTAGGTAATGCCGGCTCTGCGCCAAGATTATCTGGCGCCGTCCCGGCGTAGCCGGATATTGGTATGCAGACCAACATCAGACCTGCAAACCAAAAATTTATTTTTGAAGTAGGCATCA
This sequence comes from Collimonas sp., assembly GCF_035566375.1. Lineage (GTDB taxonomy): Bacteria > Pseudomonadota > Gammaproteobacteria > Burkholderiales > Burkholderiaceae_D > Collimonas. Next base: position 16,866 of record NZ_DATMRK010000079.1, on the reverse strand, counting down.
TTTTTTTCCGTGAATTGCATTGGGGCGCCTCACAGCAACATGCCGTGAGATCACCTTACTTCTTGGTACAACGAAGTTTGTGAAATTGAGGCTATGTCCGATTTGCAATTCTCGGAACCAAACGCAACGAGATTCATTGTCTAAGGTGACTTAAATCGAAACTGGATCGGATAATTTTTACGACCGACACGACTGCATGGATGAGCGATGCCATCACGCGTCAAAGTGCGTTGTAACAATAAAACCGCCCACATCGAAAATTACAGCAAGAAAACCAGCGTAAATAGCTGGCAGAATTGACAGTGTGACGCGGAAGAAATGGTCCCAGAAATTCGGACATTAGGTTAAGTGTTCGCTTTACTTCACAATCTCGGCCGAAAGGTCGATTACAGGAGCAAGGACGCGGCCAAGAGAACGAGACGGAACTACACAGGGACTCCATGCAACTTAAGCCTCTGCAAACGCGTCCACCGCAGCTCTGCGCGCCGCATCCACGGATGACTGGCTGCGATCGCAGTCCGCCGAGTAAATGTAATGCGCGCTCTCCAGGGAGAGCTCACACTATCACCCGATAGCATCCACTAGATCTGCCGCAGGTTGTAGGAACTTGTTGCGACCGAAAGAAAGCTCTGGATTCACAGGTGAATCAGAGATTGCCACCGGCATGACGACGAAGGAAATCAAAACGTTGGCAGGCATCGAGTAAGCGCTGATATGAAATCTGACTTCGCTCACAAGCGCAAAATCGAGAGGATGACGAAGTCATTTTCCATGATCGATCATCCATCTAACTTTGCGTTTCACTTCGCTGAGCGCGATTTCTTCATTATCCAGTGGCAGGTCTCTACATGTATAAATCGCCCCGCTCGCAATTTGATAAGACCAGGCCCATTGCCCTTTTGCGCCTTAATAAACATCAACCGAGCAGGAGATGCCTTTGTATTCAAATTGATGCCTCATGTCCAACGCGCTGCCGACAAGAGAGTTCTTGTACAACCAACCTTGCAAAATTGCGATGACAGCATGAACTCACTTACCAGCATCGATGAGATTCTTTGCGAACGTCAATCCTTGATCGCGAGCGGAGTTCCATGTACCAGACGGCTCAACCGCCGGTGGTTGTTGCAATACCCCGTCAATCAGAACGGACCAGCAATACTTCCCGCCACGGACGATCGTGCTCGCGACTTTGATCGTGCTCCCTTTGTGCTCCGTCTCGAATTGCGGCATATGTCCCTCGTAGATAGTTTCCAAAAAGGAAAATTTATCATGATTAACAACCATTTCATACTGGTAGAAATACAAGCAATTCCAGTCGTGCGCGATGCGAACGCCCATTGGCCACATCCTGACATGCCTAGTCAAAAATTTCTGACTGTCTTGACCAAACCCGCAAGCGCCACCACACAAAAAATCGCGCCGGCATAGAAGGTGAATGAAGCGCCAAAGCTATCCCACAGCAACCCAGCCACTACACTTGCCAACAACATGGCAAGCCCGCTGACCAGGTTGAAGAAGCCATACGCGGTGCCGCGCAAATCGGCGGGTGCGGTATGCGCCACCATGGTTGCCAGCAAGCCTTGCGTCATGCCCATGTGGAGGCCCCAGAGCGCGACACCGGCAAGTACCACGCCCCAGTGATTGCTGGCAGCCAGCACCAGATCCGATACGATCAGGACGGCCAGGCCGATTGCCAGCAGCTTTCTATGACTCATCCTGTCAGAGAGCTCGCCGAACGGGTACGCCGACAAGGCGTAGATCAGATTCATCGCCACCATCACCAGCGGCACCAAGGCAATCGGAATGCCGCTCTGCTGTGCACGCAGAACCAGGAATGCTTCACTAAACCGCGCCAATGTAAATACCGCGCCGATGCCTACTACCCACCAGTAGGAACTACCAAGCCGCTTCAGATTTTCGCGCCGAATCGGATTAATGCGTTTTTCGGATTGCTGATGCTTTGGTTCGCGCAAGCCGACGAAGAGTACCGCGACAGCCATCAAACCCGGAATCACGGCGACCCAGAACACGGCGCGAAAATCATTAGCCCAAAGCAGCATCAAACCAACCGCTAGCAATGGTCCGAGGAATGCACCCACCGTATCGAGGGCCTGGCGCAGGCCAAATGCCGCGCCACGCAGATGCGCGGGCGTAATGTCCGCAACCAAGGCGTCTCGCGGAGCGCCGCGTACACCTTTGCCAACCCGATCCAGGAGACGGGCTGACAATACGATGCCGATACTTGGCGCGACGGCGAACAGAGGTTTGCTCAGCGCGCCCAGCGCATAGCCGAACAGCGCCAATCCTTTGCGCTTGCCAAGGTAGTCGCTCAATGTGCCCGAGAATACTTTGACGATCAGAGCCGTCGCTTCGGCTAGTCCCTCCACCAGCCCGACAGCCAAGGCGCTGGCGCCGAGTGTGGTCACCATGAATAGCGGTAGCAGGCTATGAATCATTTCCGAAGAAATATCCATCAGCATGCTCACGATGCCGAGTACCCATATTCCGGCCGGGATCTGGCGCAATGTACTTTTTGCGGTGTCGGTGGTCTGCAAGTGAGTACTCTCGAGAAAATAAGAAAACTTTTGCTGATTATTATCTATTTAGACTGACACCATCCGCGCTTCAGGCAATTCGACAGTAACACACAGCGGTATCATGAAGACAATCTGTCGACTAGCTAAGGAATTGCGAATGCATGCACTACTAAACGATATTGCCATTCACCCGCATTGGGTGCTGCTGGTCGTCTTTCTTGTCGCGCTTGCTGAATCATTGCTACTTATTGGCACGCTTGTCCCCGCCGGGATTGTGATGTTTACCGCGGGTGCGTTGATCGGCGCCGGGGCGTTGAATGTCTGGCTGACGCTGGGTATTGCGGCAGTCGGCGCGGTGATTGGCGACGGCCTGAGTTATGAAGTGGGACGTGCGTATTACCAGCGCCTCCGAACCTGGCAATTCGTCAAGCGGCGCAGCGCCATGATCGATCGCGGAGAACAATTTGTTCAACGACACGGCGGCAAGAGCATCTTGTTCGCGCGATTCTTTGCACCGGTACGGGCGGTAGTGCCCGCGATTGCCGGCATCGCACATATGCCGCGCGCCAAATTCTATGCAGTGAATCTCGGTTCCGCACTGGCGTGGTCGCCCGCGCACATCTTGCCGGGCGTCGTCTTCGGCGCCTCGCTTCAGCTGGCCCAAGCGGTAAGTGGCAGATTGGCGCTGATCTTGCTGATGCTGGTGGCACTGGTGTGGTCTGCAAGCTGGGCCACGCGCTTCGGGATAAGGAACGGTTTACCTGTCGTCGAGCAGTGGCGCGACCGTCTCTTACAATGGGCCAGCCGGCAACCTGGCGGCCGATTTACGCGGATCAAGAGCTGGGTATTCTTCTTCCTTGACCCGCGCCGTCCTGAATCGCAGATATTGCCCGTCCTGGCGTTGCTGCTGGTGGGCAGCAGTTGGCTTTTTCTGGGCATCGTGGAAGATGTCATCACCAGCGATCCATTAGTGGGCGTGGATGCGGCCATTTTCCATTGGCTGCAAGGATTGCGGACTTCAGCAGTCGATCATTTGATGGTCGGCGTCACCGAGCTTGGCGGCGCCAGCGTTTTGTGGGTGGTGGCGCTGACGGTACTGGGCTGGCTGCTGGCGCGGCGCTGTTGGCGCACGGCTGGCTATTGGGTGATCACGGCCGCTTTCGCTCAGGTCCTGGTGAAACTGCTCAAATGGGCGATAGGCCGGCCGCGCCCGCTGAACCTGTACAGCGGCGTCGAACAGTATGCATTCCCGAGCGGCCATGCGACCTCCAGCATGGTCATCTACGGTTTCCTGGCGTTTTTAATCGCGCGCCGCCAACCGCCGCTGGTGCGGATGTTTATCGCCGCGGTCACCGTGGTTGGCATCGCGCTCATCGGCTTCTCTCGCCTGTATCTGGGTGCGCACTGGTTGTCGGATGTGTTGGCAGGATGGAGTCTTGGACTTGCGTGGATTGTATTGATGGCGATCGTCTATACCAATCATCAGGTGAAGGAAGAGCTGCACCCAAGAATCCTGGGGGCGCTGTCGATGGCAGCACTACTGGCCGGTGCGGCTTGGAGCATGCACACGCAATTCCCAGCCGATCTCGCGCGCTACACTCCGGCAGCGCAGCTTAAGACTGTCAGGCTGGATCAATGGCTCCACGCTGAATGGCGCCAGTTGCCTCGGCAGCGAACCGAGATCAGTGGCGACAACGAGGAATTTTTCTCTCTGCAATGGGCCGACAGTGCTACAACACTACAAAACCGCCTGGCACTTGCCGGTTGGCAGCCGGCAGCAGCTTGGTCGCTACCAGCGGCATTGCTATGGCTCGCGCCCAATACAGAGGTGAAAGATCTGCCGGTGCTGCCAAAATACGATCAGGGCAAAAGCTCGGAGCTGGCTTTTGTTGCCCTCGATCCGGCGCGGCCTATGACCAGGATGATATTGCGGTTGTGGCAGTCCGACTACCTGCTGGAGGATCCTGCCCATCGGGGCAACGTGCCGATCTGGTATGGCGCGCTCTACCAGGAAGAATTACGGCGGCCGTGGCATCTTTTCACGCTGGGCCGCACAGTTGGTTTTCCGGACGCATCGCTGATTCCACGCCTGCTGCAGGCAGACATGCAAACCGCAGTGCTGCCGGACACGCAGAGCGGGCTGCTGCGTCAGATTGTCCTGATTCTGCCAGAGGGGCAGAAAGTTTTGACGCAGCCAATTTCTGGTCGAAAATAAGTCATGACATCGCCACGGCAAAAGTCATCTGGGGTCGGAGTCATCTGGGGTCAGAGTCGACTTTCGCAGTGTTTCATCGCGAAACTCGACTCTGACCCCACATGACGGATTCGGAGAAAGGAAGAGCGCATTACGCGGTTTTGTTTTTTTAAACGATGAGGCAGCTACTCCGTGGCCCGCTAAGTGGGGTCAGAGTGAAACAACACTGCGTTTCAATTTGACACACTTGATACACAATCCGGATGGGTTCACGGCCGCTTCGTTTGTAGAATCAAATCATTGTCAACGTCGAAGGAGAATCAAATGGAAGCCATCCAAACTACCACTCGTTTGCACCCACTGGTCGCCGGCGCTGCCGTAACCGTCACTCTGGCGAGCTTGCTTGGCGTCGCAGCGATGACCGGCTTCCTCCCGAGTTCTCACGGCAATGTGGCCGGGACGCAGAGTCCGGAAGCAACCGCTGCCGTGCAACAGCCAATGGCAAATCCCGCGGCGCCAATGACTCCGGCAGCTGCGACCACTACTGCGCCGGTATTGGTGCAGACCGCGAACGGCTATCAATACATGCAACCGCTAACTGCACCTGTGGCGGCGGGATATCAGGTTGAGCCGGCCAACGTTGCGCCTAAGCAGAAAACCATAGTGCATCACGTTTACCGCAATCAAAATCCCTCGTATGCGCAAGCCGGACCGGCGCCGCAATACCAGGCTCCGGCCGAGCCAGCCCGCCCGGTGTCGCAGGTCAGCCCGCTGGGCATCGCCACCGGTGCAGTCATCGGCGGCTTGCTGGGTCATCAGGTTGGCGGCGGCAACGGCCGTACATTGGCGACAGTAGCGGGCGTGGTTGGCGGCGGATATCTGGGTAATACGGTCGCCAGGAATTATGGCTACTAAATTACGGTTACTAACTACGGCTACTAATCATCCAAAGTAAGGGCGTTCCGACGCGAACAAAAGGCAGCGGGCTCCGAGCCGCCAGTCGGCAGGCGCCCGCTCTCCGAGCACCGTGACACCCATGCTGTAGGCCGTCGCCCGCAAATCGATCGGCAAGCCGTCAAGCTGATCCTGTGCTTGCGCGAGATTGCCGGCACGCAGCGCATCGGCAAAGCGCAGCATGGGCGCCACGATAGCGGGATCCATCCGATTCTGCCCCAGGCGACCGAGTGCAGCACGATAAGGGGCTATGTCTTTGCCGGCACGAATTGCCAGCGCCAGCGCGGTGAATACGCTAACCTCATCGGCATCGCTGTCCAGCAGCGGCAAAGCCAGAGCCTGCGCCACCAAAGCGCGTGGCGCGCCGCTGCTGGCTGCCGCCAGACGCAGCACCCGTGTCTCATGCACACTGCCCTTGGCCTTTGCCACCGCGCTTTCCATGCGTCCCAGCGCTAGTTCGTGATACGCAGCGGCCGGATCCTGGCCGATGCCCTCCCCTGTCTCCAGCACCATCAAAGTACGCACACTCGGCGAGCTGCGCGCCAGGTCGGCTATGTCGATTTGTGGATTCGCCGCTTGCATGCGCCTCAGACGTGCAATATCGACGCTAAGGACATCTTTCAGCGCCGGCTCGTTTTTTACTGCCGAGATCATGGCTTCGCTGGCGTCCGCCCAATGCGCGCCTTCCTCGGCGGTATATCCTGCCGCATAAGCAAACCAGCCGTGACCGGGCCAGCGTCGATGGCCCTCGTCGAACGCCTGATTTTTGGCAAGCGAATTCGGCATGCAGCGCACCGCGATGTAGCGCAGATCAGGATTGTCCGGCGCGGCAGCGGCAAGCGCGGTGTGCTGCGCGCACCAGCTGGCGCGCTCAGCCGGAGCAATACTGTCCTGCTGCATGCGCAGGGCAACCATATCGCGTGGGTCATCCGCCAGGCGCTGCTGCAAAATATCGCCAAAACCGGGCTGTGCTGCCGCCAGACTCAGCCAGGCCATCAGATACGGATCATGCGAAGCACTCCAGCGCGCATGCGTTGCGACTGTTTTTGGCATATCTTCTGGCGCCACCCAGTTCAGCATGTGAGATGGCGCTGCGTCGCCGGCGCCGCTTAATACCGTGCGCAAGCCGCCGCCTTTGGCTTGAATCGAATTCGGCGGTTCGGCAAACAATACATCTGCCGACGACTGTCCCCAGCGGGTGACGCCCAAGCGCTGCGGCGGCGGCGCCTCATAGCCGCCGTAGGCCGCCGTCCATTTCACCAATGGGCTGGCGGCGGCGACGTTATAAAAGGTGTCGGATTGGCCGCTGCCCATAGCGCCCTCGAAACTCTCGATCAGGCGGCCTCGTTCATCGTGCGTTTCGACGTGGTAGCTGCTGGCATGGGGAACTTCGACCTTGCTCGATGAAAATGCGGGAACAGTGACGGCATGATCGGCAATGCTGACTTGCACCGCGCGTCCGAGGCCGTTATAGATGGTGATCTCAGGCGTTGACAGGGACGATCCGGCCAACAGTACGGCGCCGATGACGCCGCCGGCAACGGTGAAACGCGCCAGGCCATGCGCCCAGCCGTGGCCCGATTGAAAACGCTGCCACCAGCCGGCCTGGATCACTCGCACCGGCTCATTGCCGGCTACCAGCGTGCTGCAGTCCTTGGGCGCTTGCGCGGGCGCCGGCGCTGCCTCGGGTTCGCTGTTTCCCCGGGTCCATTTTGCAACGGCTGCTTCGCTCAACAGCAGCCTCTCCAGCGTAAAAGCCGACAAGGACGTCAAGCCGTTGAGTGTCCGGTTCAACCACCAATCGATAATACGTATCCAATCGTTGAGATTCTCACGGTGCGGCGGCTTGAGCTCAAACTCGCCAAGCGCGGTTTGCCAGGATTCCGCGCCGATACGTGGCACAAACGAGGCGTCAAACACCACCGCGGCGGCGTCCTTGTATACCTGCGCCAGGTTTCGATACAGCTCGCCGGCTGCCTGTACGATGCGCTCGGCGCCATCGTTGCCGGCCTGGCGCCGGCCACCGGCGGTTTCCACCGCGATCACCTGCCGCAATCCAGCCTGGGCGTCACGCAGGCAGGCGTCGGTATGATCGGCGTAATGCAGCAAGGCGATCAATCCTTTCAGGTATTCCTCCCAGCCGTGTCCGAGTTTGCGGGCGGCGGCCAGATGCACTGTGCGGCACAGACGATCGTGTGTGTAGATCTTGTCCCGCGCCTGCGCTGCCTCGCGCCGCGATTCCTCGATAACTTGCGGCAGCTCGCTGCGGCGCAATTGCCGTCCGCGGTAACGGATCACGCCGTCGGCCGGCACGAAGGCCTTGCTTTGCAAAGATTCGAGCAACAGCACCTCCTTTTCAAGGTTGCGCATTTGCTCCAGATCTTGCCGTAGCGATTCCGGATACAGTAATTGCAGATCGGCCTGGTCCGCTTGCCATTGCGGATCGAACAGATCCTCGGCGCGCCTGGCCTGGCGCGTCACAGAGCGGCCCAGATAAACGCCGCGGTAAGCCCGATTGAAATACTCGCGCGCATACTGCCCCTCCAGTTTTGCCAGGGAGGCGTCGAGCGCTGCCGGCTCGTCATCCTGGCCACCAGCCAAACGCGCGGAGGCTTGTTCGCGCAAGGACTGCGCATCGTCGAAGATGGTCCAGGCGCTGCGGTCATCCGATGCGGCAGGCACGTAATTGCGCTTGGCGTTTTCTTCCCGTTCATAATTCAGCGGATGCGTCGCCCACATGCTTGGCGGCAGTGCAAAGTCAGCCTTGAACACACGATGGCCTTGCGCGTTGTCAGCTGGCAGCGGCGGATATTTTCCGTACAGCGGATCAGCCAGCAGCGCGCCAAAAAGCTCGATGATGCGCGACTGCACCGCGAACACATCCTTGACCGGCCGTTTATCGGCAGCCTCCGATTGACAGAAACGGAGCGCCCTGTCCCAGGCATCGTCCGCCACTCCCAGGCGATGCAAGGCATGTATCAGGGTATCGCTGCCGGTCAGCGACACCGCCACCAGATCGGCCTGCATTTCCATTTCACGCGCCAGTGCGCGCTGCGCCAGGACCACTCCGCGAAACGCCAGATCGATCAGCGACCGTATTGACCAGATGATCACCCCTAAGCCCCAGCCAATCCATGCGATACGGATATCGAAACGTGACAAGCTCGCCAGAAAACTGTCAAGGGCGTCGCGCTTGGCGACAATATGGGCGGCAATCTGTTGCGCCGTGTAGACCCAGCGCCCGACCGCCATCGAGCGTTGTGCAAAATGTCCGAATTCGTGCGCGCAGACCGCCTTGAGTTCGCCCAGGGAAAGCACGTTCACCAAGCCCAAGCCGATTTCGAGATTTTTCTTGGACGGATAGATCAGGTTGAGGATCGACAGATCGTAGAAGACAGCAGCATTCACGCGCGCCGATAAAAATACCCGGTGCGGACGCGGCGCACCCGCCTCGTCGGCAAGCCGGTACAGAAATTCGAAAAGACGCGGCTGTTGTTCAGGTGTGATTTCCGGATCGTCGCTCTTGACGATCTGCTTGGTGAAAAAAAGCGCCTTGAGCATGAAGATGGCAAGGAACGCTGCACAGCCCGCGGCCAGGATGCTTACACCCGCACTTTTTTCAGTTGTCCGCGCGTATTCTATGAGGCGATATGCGGTAAGCGCGAACCAGCCGGCGAGAAAGAAATACAGCGCGATGAACAGGGCCAGGCAGCCTACCGCGAGCCATGCCCGGTTCCTGTATGCCTTGGTTGGTTTGGCCAGATCCCCCGGCACGCTCGCCGGCCCTGCCGGATACGTATTTTCCATCCACTCCCCCTGGTTTTGCGGGCCTGGCGCTCTGATTTCTAATTTCCAGCAGCGGCGCCTGTCAGCCCTATCGATAAGATTCAAGCAAAGCGGTCGGCGTTATTCAAAGTCAAAGCCGGCCTGCTCGCAAGTTGAAAATATTATCATGTCTTTGCACTGTGGCAACATTGATCTCAGGGCAATTTGGGGGGATTTTGGTGCAGGTGAATTTCGAGGGCCGGATCACAATGTCAAACGCCTGTAATAATCCCGCGCTAAGATCTGTTCCAGATTCACTTTGGATATCGCGCGGTGATTGTCGCGCGGTGATTGTCGATATGTGAGTAGATTCATTCATAGCCTTGTCACTTTGCAGATAGCACTGGATGGCTAGAATCTCCTCACATATCGATCAAGCAAAGCCTCACCGATGCACCCTAGCGCCGATCAGCGGCCAGACGCAATAAAGTGCCGTTTCGATCTTCGGTAATCACAATACTGCCGTCATCCAGCGTCGCCAGCCCCAGCGGCGCACCCATCGGATGTTTACCCGATAGAAAATTCCAGCCCGACACCAAATCCTGCGGCTCCCCCGCCGGCTGATATGCCGCATTCAAAGCCAGGCTGACCAGTTTATGGCCGGTGGCGCGATAACCGTGATAGCCGATGATCAAGCGGCCGGCCAATGCCGGCATGCTTTTGCCGCTGTAAATGAGCATGCCAAGCGGCGCCGCATGCGGCGGCAGGAGACGGCTTGGGGCGGTCTTTTTGCTGCAATCGAAATCCGGGTATTCAGGGCTGCTCCTGAGTTTATCGAAACAATAAGGCCAGCCATAATCGGCGCCGGCAAGCACCCAGCTGAGGGTGTCGTGCGGCAGCGCCGCGTCGGACAATTTGGGATCTGCTACGTTGATGTTGTCACGCGAATTGGTGGCGGCGATCAGCTTGCCATTGGGAGTAAGCGCGAGCGCCATGCTATTGCGCAAGCCGCGCGCATGGACCGGTATGGTGCGGGCGTCAAGCGGCGGGCCGTTGGCTGGCAACTTTGCCTGCAGCACACTGCCGCGCGGCGGCGTCTCTTTTATTTCGGGACAAGGAAATGCCGATTTTCCGGGTTGATCTGGCTTGCTTTCGCAATTATCGGTGGCGGAGCCGACATTGATATACAGCGAACCGTCAGCCCCGAGCACCATCGCTGCCAGCGGATGGCGGCCAGTGGCTGGCAGATTGATCACGACATCCTGCATGGTGGCGGCGGGATTCCTGGCCGCCGGATCGATCCGCACGATGCGCCAAAGCACGCTGATCAGCAGCCGTTTGTCCGGCGTCGCCAGAATCGCGTTGGGCATGTCGAGCTGGCTCATCAGCACTTCCGGCTTGCTTCCCTGTTTCAGATTCAAGCGCAGCAAGCGCCCTCGTTTGTTGACCCAGCCGCCCATGTCCAGCACATAGATATCCTGGCCAATCGCCGCAACGCCGCGCACGAAACCGAGGTGCTCGGCCAGCAAGCCGATGCACATGCCTTGCGCCACCTTGAGATCGAGGCGCGGATAACCGTCGCATTGGCCGGAGGTGTGGTAGGTGCTTTGTGCTGACGCAGCTCCGCAAGCAAGCAGGAGCATCGCGGAAAATAGATACCGCAAGAAACTCCTTTTGTTAGCCGCTCCTGCCAGCCGCCGGAGATACGAAGTTTTGCCTATGCTTTGCCTTAAAACCTTCATCAATTACCCTTTTAAGATGTATTTGCGATTTCTTACATGGTATTTTGGGCGAGCCTTTAGTAAAAGGCGAGCAGTTAAATCGATGAACCGGAACAAGGGCCGAACGGTAAAACAATGAGGTGAAGCAAAGGTGTTTGAAGTGCCTGCGCTGGTGTTGGCAGGTTTTAAAGAAGACGCGGATTAGGGATGTAACAGCATCCCCAACCCGCTAGCCAATCAACTAAAAGGAGTAGTCAATATGGTTAAGCGCAATTCTACGCGAGACAGCAACACGCCGGTAGTAAATGCAGCACAACGGCTCACTGTGTCCTTCTATCAAGACGACAATCCCGAAACGCTCTGGATACGATTGCATGGCAGCGGCATGAAACAAACCGGGTTCGAGCCCAACTCCACTGTACGCGTCAGAGTCATGACCGGGTGTTTGATGATTACCTGTGACTAAGACTGACGTTTAATCGCAGCATCTGCCGCAAAAAATCCGTTCTACAACCCTGCGCAGTAGGTAAGGTTGGGAGCGGATTTTTTATTCGAAGAGAAAGGGTAATTTGTACTTGCTCAGACTTGATTTGACATTCGCTGTATGAATCTCTGTCCGGAAACGACTGTGGATTCAACCGGTAGATGCAACAGATTGATGAAATCGTTCGGCCGGTGTTTCGTAGTTTAGCGTTTTCCTTGGACGCTCATTCAATCGCCTCGCCACGGAATATCACAACTTTGCACTATTAATTTCGTTTCACCTCGTATTGCAGGCATACGACGCCCGACGGAAAAATTTTACTATTTACCAGCATGAGTGCGGTTTTGTCCTTGATATTTTTGAACAAGGGAATACCTTGGCCCAGCAGTATCGGATTGACGAATAGCCAGTACTCGTCGATGAGGTTTTCCGCCATCAGCGCGTGAGTGGCGGAGGGGCTGCCAAACATCAAGATCTCGCTGCCCGAGCTGTGCTTGAGCTTGTTGATTTCATCGCTCAAATTGCTACTGATGATTTTCGTATTAACGTGACTTTTTTCCGACAAAGTTTTCGACAACACCACTTTGCGTGCGGATTTATACCAGCGTGAATGTTCATGGTCATGCGGGCTGGCGTCAGGCTTATCGGCAGCGGTTGGCCAGTACGACTCCATCATCTCGAAGGTGGTACGCCCGTATAAAGCTGTGTCGGTCTGCCGAATCCGCTGCTCCACGTATTCAAACAAATCGGTGCTTATACTTATCCAGCCGAGGCCCGCCGAGCCCTTCGCAGTGGAAGCAACAAAACCATCCAGTGACACATGTACAAACGAAACGATTTTTCTCATGATTTTCTCCGTGTTCAAGTTTTGATTACATAGCCGGCAAGCCGCGCCAGAGTTTGGTTGCCGCCTTCAATCGCACCAATTCTTTCTACCGCCATATTGCGTGCCTGCGCAGTAGGAAAAAACAGACGGATCGTCACTTTGGTTTGTCCGCCCACTGCCTCGAACGTCCACATCGCCTCAAACATGGCCTTCGGGTCGCCCTTGTATGTGCCGCCGGTGCAAAACTCGATGTGGTGAGGTTTGTCGATCGCGGTATAGACGCTGCGGCTGGGATAATCTCGTCCATCCGGCCCGTGCATGACATGGTGCCACTCGCCTCCCACGCGAAAATCCAGTTTCTCCAGCGTGTTAGTAAACCCATTCGGACCCCACCAATGCACGACATGTTCAGGTTTGGTCATCGCCTCCCATACCAATTCGCGTGGCGCGTCTATCAAACGCGACATGATGATTTCGCGGTCGCTGGTATCAGCATTGTTCGCTGCGTTATTTTTTCTTTCCTGCACTTTTCGTCTCCACAGATTGAAGGTTTTTAAGATACACATCCAGACGATCGAGACTCTGCTCCCAGTGCTGGCGATATTGGCCGATAAAATCGGCAGCCTCGTGCAACGGTGCGGCATTGAGCTGGCAGGGGCGCCATTGCGCCTGGCGACCTTGTGTGATCAGTCTGGCCTGCTGCAACACCTTGAGGTGCTTCGTTACGGCTGACGGGCTTATCGAAAACGGCTTGGCAAGCTCGGTAACCGATGTCTCGCCCAGTGCCAGTCGCGCAAGAATGGCGCGACGCGTTGGATCAGCGAGCGCGGCGAAGGTGATGCTGAGCGAATCAGTATTCATATTTATTACACCAATTAGTTAATTAACCTATTGGTTTAATATAGGCGATTTTAAAATCAGCGTCAATGAAAATTCGCCGATTGGCTGCTTCACATGCGTTGGACCAACCATGGGGAAATCACCGATGGCCACATAGAGGGTTGAACCGCCGATGGCGGAAGTAGCGGCTACGTCGGCTTATCCAGCAAAGCTGCCGTTTGAAGGAAAGGTTTGATGGCATCATCGCCCTCCGTAGACCGGAGCGCGTCTTCAGGTAGACAAACACATCACCTACTCAAGCCGAAGCCACGGCCAGCGGGCCCGGTACGACGCCGCTTTGCGCTCGAACAAATCGCGGTGTGGTGTCAAGGGGTTCATCGTCAGTACGCCTTCGTACAACATTGCAAGTCCGTTTGGTGCATAGATCGAACCCGGGCGAACGCCGACGCAGGTCGCCGGAATAAGAAAGCGGTCAATGCCATCGCATGTGCTACGCAGCGCCTCACACGAATGACCGAAGTATGACTCGTACCAGAGATGCACCCGGGCCTGGTTCGATGCTTCAATCTGAACTCCCAAGTCGGCCAGCATATTGTCAACACGTGCCTGCACATTCCGTTCGGCCGCCTCACTCAGATCATCGGCGTCGAAGTAAAACAGGTCGTAGTCTTTGATATCCGCTTCTGGTGCGCGGCCGGCCTGCAGATTCCAGACCGTCTGGAAGAGGCACCCTGCGACCAGCCAGGCATCTGGGAGCGCCAGGGCGTTCCAACGATCGAGGATGACGCGATTGCTATGGTTGGCTAGAATAGCGGCAAGAAAATGGTCTTGCATCACGACGGACGCTCCGTTATCGGGTAGTTATACGGAGGGCATGCTGACATGAATATCTTGCGAGATCAATACCGCCCCCGCGCAGACCCACACACTTCAGGAGAACTCATGTTTGACCACGTTAAATTCGGCGTCAGCGACTATGCAGCGAGCAAAATTTTCTTCCTCAAGGCGCTCGAACCGCTCGGCGTAGTTGTTGCCTCGGAGGGGCCGCCGACGTATGGTGTCGAGCTTATTGGCCCAACGAGTAAGGCTTCATTGTGCCTGTACCAAACTGAGGAGAGGCCGGCGCATCTTCACCTGGCGTTCACGGCCGAGAATCGCCAGCAAGTCGACGCTTTTTATCGCGCGGCTCTGGAGGTGGGTGGCAAAGACAATGGTGCGCCTGGCCTGCGCCCGCGCTACCACGCGAACTACTACGCAGCTTTTGTCATTGGTCCGGATGGGCACAACATCGAAGTGGTTTGCCACGAACCCGAGGCCTGATCCTTCCAGTAACGTGCCGATATATGGGCGTTCCGACGCTTATGCGCATCGGCGTTAATCACCGTTAAGACATAAATCTGTACAGCTATAGAAAAATGGACATATGAAAAATCCGGTAGCCGCTAATCATGAACGGCGAGAGACACGCCTATCGTCACGATTGCTGCCGCTGCGGCCGTCATCGACATCCATCTCGCCCGAAGACGCCATTGTCAAAAAACGGGCGCGAGAGCGAAAGGATGCGCTGGTTCGTGGCGTCACCTCAATACAGGAAATGCGTGAAGCGATAAGGTGTGCGGGGCGCGACCTCCCGATCATTTCCGCAGTGCCACGTATGGGTACGCTCGACGCCGCGACGTTTCGCATGCGTGCAGCAGAAGGCCTGCCATTCGTCATAACCGGGCTGGTCAATCGTTGGCCACTTTCCACCCTTACGCCGCAAACGCTGCGCGACCGCTTTGGCGAGCTGCACGTGCGCGCGAGGGTGGGCGACTATGTCAATACCGCTTTCGCGGCTGACCGGGCGATGCAGGATATGTCGCTGCTGGAGTACCTTGAGCTCGTCGCTGATAACACGCAGGACCTGCCACCGTATCTGGGCAATCTGGAATTGCGTGAATTGAATAGGCTGTGTTACTGGCCAGTCTATTTTAAAAAAATGGGGCCACCTCGCTTTTGGCTTGGCCCCTCCGGCACAGTGACCCCGCTGCATTGCGACTATGACGACAATATTTTTGCGCAGATCTGGGGCACCAAGCGTATTTTCCTGTCACCGCCACACCACGACGAATTCCTTTATCCCCGCGAGGCGAACGCCATCCTGTTCGGCTCGCCGTTTAACCCTGAGGAGCCAGATTTCGAGAAATTTCCACTTGCCCGCCAGGCAGCAGTGATCGAATGCATCATGCAACCCGGTGAGCTTCTGTATGTGCCTGCCGGGTGGTACCACCAGGTTCGCGCGCTGACTTTTTCGCTTTCGGCCAATCGATGGGCCAGGTCGCTGCCATTGGCATTGAACGGGAACGCTTCGCTGAAGGCCGACTAAGTTGATCGAATCCGTCCGCTCCGGGCCCAGACTGTGTAAAAACGGTCACTGGTCATCGACATCAATTCGATATTTGTTTCGCAACATCAAAGCGACTGTATTGATTCCCGCCGCTTCCGCTTTGTGGCTACACTCGACAAATCTCGGCGCGGCGCATCGTGCGCAGAAACGCTCCCTCAACCGTAACCCAAGGAAAATAACGAATGCCGAATGACGATCGCTCCAAGATAATTTACAGCAGGACGCCGGAATCAGCGGCCATGTTGGCAAACATCAAGCGAGCGATGACGATCACCGCCACGCTTAACCGTTTGACGTTCAACGATGCGGACGAAATTCGGGCTTTGTTCAGCGAACTTATCGGTAAAAAGGTAGACGAGAGCTTTTTACTGATCCCTCCGTTTTATACTGCCGGTGGGGATGAAATCAGCGTCGGGAATAATGTCTTCGTAAATCAAAACTGCACTTTCTATGACCTTGGCGGCCTCGACATCGCAGACGATGTGATGATCGGGCCGAACGTGAGTATCATCACGGCGGGCCATCCCCTTGAACCCTCGCGGCGACGCAACACCACAGTCGGAAAGCCCATCGTGATTGAGAAAAACGTGTGGATCGCAGCCGGCGCGACCATCATTGGTGGCGTAACAGTAGGCGAGAATTCGGTCGTCGCGGCAGGTTCAGTAGTCACCAAGGACGTTCCCCCGAATACTCTTGTCGGAGGAAATCCGGCGCGGGTCATTCGTTCGATTGGCGACCACTGAGGGAATGTTCGCAAGGGGTACAGATCGTTTTCCTGCGTCTTGACAGGGTTGTTGTTACTGCCCTGACTGGGTCGAGGTCTGAAACAAATTGGCCGCATTATTTGTTGAAAGACTAGCGTCGCCACGCAGACGCTAGCGCAGCAGGCCCTGTCTGTCCTTGAACCAGACAAGGCCCCTGGCAGTCGGCATTACGCGAGATCGAAGCGGTCCGCGTTCATGACCTTGACCCAAGCCGCGACGAAGTCCTTAGCGAACTTCTCCTTGGCATCCACACTTGCATAGACCTCGGCATAAGCCCGCAGCACCGAGTTGGAACCGAAGATCAGATCGTTGCGCGTGCCTGTGTACTTGACCGCGCCGGTCTTGCGGTCGCGTCCTTCGAACAATTCGGCCTCGCTGTCCACGGCTTTCCACTC
>NZ_DATMRK010000078.1:0-23852 GCF_035566375.1 Collimonas sp. | reverse complement strand
CGGTGTCGGTTAAGGTATTGGCGCAAGGTCGCCACGATAAAGTCAAGATCTTCAAAATGCGTCGTCGTAAGCATTATCAGAAGCATCAAGGCCATCGTCAAAATTACACCGAAATTCAAATCGTTTCGATCAACGCTTAATAGCGTTGCTTGACTTAACCAGATACCAGGAGTTTTAAATGGCACATAAAAAAGGCGGCGGCACTACGCGCAACGGCCGTGACTCAGAGTCAAAGCGACTTGGCGTCAAGGTCTACGGTGGCCAAGCGATCAACGCTGGCGGCATCATTATTCGTCAACGCGGCACTAAGACGCATCCAGGCGAAAATGTTGGCATGGGCAAGGATCACACCCTGTTCGCACTGATTGACGGCAAAGTACAATTCGTAACCAAGGGCGCTACCCAGCGTAACTACGTTACTGTCGTAGCAGCTTAAGTTTCTTTAGGCTTCGACATAAGCAAGGCGTTAGAGCCTTGTTGCGAAAGGCTCTGCCGCTGGTAGAGCCTTTTTAGTTTCTGGTCGTAAAACACTGCTCGGGCAACTTGAACACGCAGCGAATCTATTCCGCTTGCGGCGAGTTGTGCCTGAAGTAATGGCATTATTGCAATCCTGGCTGTGGCCTGCGCTGCAATATTGACCAAAAATCGGTAAAGTTACCTGTGTCTTTCAATAAGAATTTAACCTCCAACCTCATTAGGACCTTCGAATGAAGTTTATAGATGAAGCAAAAATCGAAGTCATTGCCGGCGATGGCGGCAATGGGGTTGCGAGTTTTTGCCGTGAAAAATTCCGCCCGTTTGGCGGCCCGGACGGTGGCGATGGCGGCGTAGGCGGCAGTATCTGGGCCGTTGCCGATCGCAATATCAATACGCTGGTCGACTACCGTTTCTCCAAGATGCATCGCGCCGGTCGCGGTGAAAATGGCCGTGGCTCGGATTGCTACGGCAAGGGCGCCGACGATATCAAGCTGCGTATGCCGGTCGGTACGCTGATTGTCGACGTTAATACCGGCGAAGCAATCGCCGATCTGACCGATCACGGGCAAGAGGTATTGCTGGCCAAGGGCGGCGAAGGCGGCTGGGGCAATATCCACTTTAAATCCTCGACCAACCGTGCACCGCGCCAGAAAAGCGACGGCAAGGAAGGCGAACGCCGCGAATTGCGGCTGGAGCTCAAGGTGCTGGCCGATGTCGGCCTGCTGGGACAGCCGAATGCCGGCAAATCGACCTTCATCACCGCGGTGTCGAATGCCCGTCCGAAGATCGCCGATTACCCGTTTACCACGCTGCATCCGAATCTCGGCGTAGTCCGCGTCAGCCACGAAAAAAGCTTCGTGATCGCTGATATCCCGGGCCTCATCGAAGGCGCGGCGGAAGGTGCCGGGCTGGGTATCCAGTTCCTGAAGCACTTGCAGCGCACCGGCTTGCTGCTGCACATTGTCGATTTGGCGCCATTCGAAGACACGGTTGATCCGGTCAAGGAAGCCAAAGCGATCGTCAAGGAGCTGAAAAAATACGATCAATCGCTATTCGACAAGCCGCGCTGGCTGGTGCTCAACAAAATCGACGTGATTCCAGAAGGCGAACGGGTCAAGCGCGTCAAGGATTTCATCAAGCGTTTCGGCTGGAAAGGCCCGGTATTCGAAATTTCCGCGCTGAACCGCGACGGCTGTCCTGAGCTGGTGACGGAAATCTACGGTTATCTGGCCGAGAAGCGCCAGCAGGAAACGCGCTCGGAAGAGAAGCATATGGTGGTGGAAGCGCAAGCCATCCTGTCTATCGATCCTGACGATCCGCGCTTCAAGATACTGGACTAAGCAAGTAGTTGGCGGCCGATGCAGGTGCGAGGGAGGCGATGTAAATCCCCCGCCGGCGTTGGCCTTATTTTTTTCCGCCGCCTGGTCGCATACCGGCCGAGGCGGCCGCGATAGATAAAAATATGAATTCCGTCATTCAAAAAGCCAAGCGCATCATTATCAAAGTCGGATCCTCCCTGGTGACCAATGACGGTAAGGGTCTGGATGCCGGCGCCATCGCTAAATGGGCGACCCAGATCGCCGAGCTGCGGGCGATGGGCAAGGAAGTCGTGCTGGTCAGTTCCGGCGCCGTGGCAGAAGGCATGCAGCGCTTGGGTTTCGACAAGCGGCCGACCAGCATCGACGAATTGCAGGCTTGTGCCGCGGTCGGTCAAATGGGGTTGGCGCAGATTTATGAAACCAGCTTCCGCGCCCACAATATCCGTACCGCACAGGTACTACTGACACACGCCGACCTGGCGGATCGCGAACGTTATCTGAATGCCCGCTCGACCTTGTTCACGTTGTTGCGGTTTGGCGTGGTGGCAATCATCAACGAGAACGATACGGTGGTTACCGATGAAATCAAGTTCGGCGACAACGATACCTTGGGGGCGCTGGTTGCCAATCTGATCGAAGGCGATGCATTGATCATCCTGACCGATCAAAAGGGTTTATATACCGCCGATCCGCGTAAGGATCCGAATGCCGAGTTTGTGCATGAAGCCAAAGCCGGTGATCCGGCGCTGGAAGTGATGGCGGGTGATGCCGGAACCAGCATCGGCCGCGGCGGCATGATCACCAAGATCCTGGCCGCCAAGCGCGCCGCTACTTCGGGCGCGCACACGGTGATTGCCTGGGGCCGCGAAGACGCGGTGTTGACCCGGCTGGCCGGTGGCGAAGCGATCGGCACGCAATTGACGGCGCAAACAGCGCAACTCACCGCGCGTAAGCAGTGGATGGCGGATCATCTGAAAACCGCCGGCAAGGTCATGCTGGATGCCGGCGCGGTGCAGAAATTGCGTAATGAGGGGAAATCTTTATTGCCGATCGGGGTGACCGCAGTGTCAGGAGAGTTCGGCCGCGGCGATGTCATCACCTGTACCGATGTCGACGGCCATGCAATCGCACGCGGCATCAGCAATTACACCAGCTCGGAAGCACGTCGCATCATGCGCCATCCGTCGGCGGAAATTCAAGCGATTCTGGGTTTTGTCGAAGAGTCGGAATTGATCCATCGGGACAATATGGTGTTGCTTTAAGCAGCAAGACCAGTAGTCTTGGGCAATAAAAAACGGCTCCGCAGATTGCGGGAGCCGTTTTTGTTTGGCGCTGAGGGTATTGCCGATCAGCTACCTGGCTTGATCGGACGATTGCTGCGCAGCCTGCTGCGTATATCGTCAACTTTACCGGCCACCATCGCATCCTGGCAAAGGAAGTCTTTGGCCAATGCTGCATGTTGCCGGTTCCCGGATGTTTCGTTGATCTGCTTCCAGCCACTCAAGCGTGCGCGTGACCAGCTGCCGTCCTTCTGTCCAAATGCATACAGCTTGTTTTCATAAGTCTGGCAACGGATGCCTTCGTAACTGATATTTTCAGCGCCGGCCTGGCTTTTGCTGACCAGCGTGTAGCGCACCACGCCATCCTTGCCGGCCGAGATCGAATTGAGGTCGATAAAGAAATTCATGGTGGCGGTAGGACTTACGTAAAACGACACCAGATTGGCCACCTGCGGCGCTGGTGGAATTTCAGTCTTGATTTCTTGCCATGATTTGCTGTCGTCGTCGAAGTCTTCGTCGGACAAACCAGAATTTGGTTGCGCAACGGCGCTGGGGTAGAACGGGTCGGCGGCATGCACTTGTGTAGCAGCACCTAGCAACAGCAGGCTTGCGGCCAGCAGTTGCGATATCTTCTTTGTAGCTGGAATACGGCAGGCAAAATCAAAAGCCATAGAGGTGCTCACTTTTTTTCGGGTTCGGCACAGGCCGGGGGGGATTCGGTCGACGCACGTGGCCCGTGGCCGGTGCGTAAATGACGAGCGTGATGGGGCAAATTCTGCAAAGGGCGTGTCAGGAATCGTGATAATTCTTGCAAGGCGCGTTGGTAGACGTCCCGTTTGAACTCGATTACGACATCCAGCGGAACCCAGTAATCATGCCAGCGCCAGGCGTCGAATTCCGGGTGTTCGGTCAGGCGCAGATTGACGTCGCAGTCGCGTCCCACCATGCGCAGCAGAAACCAGATCTGTTTCTGACCGCGATAATGTCCACGCACATCACGCTTGATAAAATGATCAGGCACCTCGTAGCGCAGCCAGTCACGGGTACGGCCGATGATCTTGACGTGTTCCGCCTTCAGCCCGATTTCTTCCTCGAGTTCGCGGAACATTGCCTGCTCCGGGGTTTCACCGTATTTGATGCCGCCTTGTGGAAATTGCCACGAATGTTCGCGCACACGCTTGCCCCACCAGACTTCGTTCTGGGTGTTGAGCAAGATAATGCCGACGTTTGGGCGAAAGCCTTCACGGTCAAGCATGTTGTTACCTCAAAACTTTCTGCGGCCGGGCGGCTCTACTGCTCACTCTGTTGGATTCCTTGCTTGCCGTCATCATTGCGGAACAGATTCATAGAGCCGCCAATAGGCGCAAAGCTCTGTCCTCGCCCGACTAGGCGCGCAATCCGCCCCGGCCAGCAGCTACAATGGCCAGAACATTAATCAATTGTGCAAAGAGTAGGCGCATCAGCCAGCTAATCCTTTAAAATTGAGTTGATTATAACCCTCTCTTTTTAAAAAGAATTCATCGTCATGCGCGCCTCCCGTTTTTTTATTTCCACGCTTAAAGAAGCTCCATCCGACGCTGAAATCGTCAGCCACAAACTGATGATGCGCGCCGGCATGATTAAACGCATCAGTTCCGGCATTTATACCTATATGCCCTTGGGTTTGCGGGTGATCCGTAAGGTCGAGAAAATCGTGCGCGAGGAAATGAACCGTTCGGGAGCAGTCGAATTGCTGATGCCGGTAGTGCAGCCAGCCGAACTCTGGCAGGAAACCGGGCGCTGGCAAAAATATGGCGCCGAACTGATGCGCGTCAAGGATCGTCATGGCCGGGACTTCATCATCCAGCCGACTTCGGAAGAAGTGATTACTGACATCGCTCGCACCGAATTGCGTTCTTATCGCAAGCTGCCGGTGAATTTTTACCATATCCAGACCAAATTCCGGGATGAGCGCCGGCCGCGTTTCGGCTTGATGCGCGGGCGCGAATTCACGATGAAAGACGCATATTCCTTCGATCGCGATTTGGACGGCCTGAAACAGTCTTACCAGATCATGTATGACGCTTATGTCCGCATTTTCAACCGCTTCGGCCTGCAATTCCGTGCGGTTGCCGCCGATAACGGCGCCATCGGCGGCACCGGCTCGCACGAATTCCACGTCATCGCCGCCACCGGCGAAGATGCGATCGTGTATTGCCCGAATTCGGATTACGCCGCCAATATGGAAGCGGCCGAATCCCTGCCTTTGAATCCTACCCGGGCCGCACCGGCTGAGGCGCTGACCAAGACCGCAACACCCGGCAAGGCGAAGTGCGAAGCCGTAGCGGAGTCGCTGCAACTGCCTTTGGCGCGAACCATCAAGTCGATCGTCCTCGCTGTTGAAAAAGAAGCAACCGATAAAGAGGCGGCAAGCAAGACAATCTGGCTGCTGATGCTGCGTGGCGACCATGAGCTGAACGAAATCAAGGCCAATAAAATCCCTGGCCTGGCTGGTTATCGTTTCGCCACAGAAGAGGAAATCGTCGAATATTTCGGCACGCCGCCAGGCTACCTGGGACCGGTCAATACCAAGAAGCCGGTCACCGTGGTAGCCGATGTGACCGTCGCCAACATGCACGACTTTGTCAGCGGCGCCAACGAGGTGGATTTCCATTTCACCGGCGTTAACTGGGGTCGCGACTTGCCGGAACCAATGGTGTTCGATATCCGCAATGTGGTCGAAGGCGATCCATCGCCAGACGGCAAGGGCGCGTTGGCTATCCTGCGCGGGATCGAAGTCGGTCACGTATTCCAGCTGGGCACCGCCTATTCGGAAGCGATGAAAGCGACTTTCCTGGATGAGAACGGAAAGCCGCAGATGCTGCAAATGGGTTGTTATGGGATTGGCATTACGCGCATCCTGGGCGCCGCAATTGAACAGAATTTCGACGACAAGGGCATCATCTGGCCGACGTCCATCGCGCCGTTCGAAGTGGTCTTGTGCCCTATGGGCTATGACCGCAGCGAGGCGGTCAAGGCCGAAACCGACAAGTTGTATGAAACACTGCTGGCGGCTGGCGTTGACGTGATTCTGGACGATCGCGGCGAGCGCCCGGGCGCTATGTTTGCCGACTGGGAGCTGATTGGCGTGCCGCATCGCATCGTGATCGGCGATCGTGGCCTCAAGGACGGCCAGTTTGAGTATCAGGGACGACGCGATACCGAGGCCACCACGGTGCCGCTGGCAGATATGGCCGAGTTCATTAAGACTCGCCTGGCGTAACTAGCCGTAAATAGTGGTGGCAATGGTGGTGGCGGAGCTGCTGAGTGTTGCGCAGGTTTCCCAATAACAACAAAGTGACGGCGCAACGGTTTCTTGCGCCGTTTTCTTTGTATACTCCTCCAAAAATAGAAAGTTACTTTTGGGGAGTGTCGATTGCGCTGGTCTCGCTGGCTTGGCTTGTTGCCGATATTGTTGTCTATGTTGTTGTTTGGCAGCTTGGCGCATGCCGGAAATCAAAAAGAAGAAGAGCTGGCGAACTCGGTTCGTCTGGCCTTGTCGCGCGCTATCAATGACGCCCGTCCGCCGAAACCCCAATTTTCCGAAATCGATCAGCGTATCCAATATCTGTATTGGCTGGGCGAAATGTCGCAGCGCCTGAAGAAGAAATTGCCAGATACGCAGGTGCGCATCGAATTCCTGGAAACCGCCTGGTATGAAGCCAAGCGCGCCGGTCTGGATCCTGGCATGGTGCTGGGCCTGATTCAGGTCGAGTCAGCGTTCCGCAAGTACGCGCTGTCAAGCGTCAGCGCCCACGGCTACATGCAGGTCATGCCGTTCTGGACTCGCGTGATCGGCGACGCCAACCGCAGCAAATTGTTCGATATGCAGACCAACCTGCGCTACGGCTGTTCGATTCTGCGCATGTACATCGATATGGAAAAAGGCAACCTTTATCTCGCGCTCGGCCGTTACAACGGCAGTCGCGGGCGCCCCGAATATCCCAACACGGTATTGGCGGCGTGGAAACGCTGGGAGTATAAGGACGATCAGCCAATCCAGACAGTTTCCGCTCGCAAGTAAATATTCCCGTTGTATTCCAATTGCGACGCCTGTTCCCGGCGTGATCGGCGCGCACAGTAATCGTTAGCTCCCCCTCGTTATAAAACATGTAATTGATTGGCCCGGCAGCGCTCGGGTCAATCGCGCATCGCCTCCCGGTTCTTCCTGAGCCAGAATTTCTCATTTCCAATGAAGATCGTTGCTCTCTTGTCATCGGCGTGTAATAAGTTTTAGTTACAGTTGTTACACATTATTACAAATTACTGCATGTTTCTGATTGACAACACGGAGCGATGAATGAAATTACGTATTTTGATTACCGCCGCCATCGGATCGATGGCGCTGGCGGGGTGTAGCGGTTCCAGCAACCCGCTGGTCGAGACGCCGGTGGAGCGGCCTGAAGCCAAGGTTCCCGGCAAGAACGTCATATTCTTCCTGGGTGACGGCATGGGCATTACCACCATGACCGCGGCCCGCATTTACAAGGTGGGCGAAGAGGGTGATCTGACCATCGATACCCTGCCGGAAAGCGGCTTCGTTACCACCTATTCCAACGACGCCCAAGTGACCGATAGCGCGCCATCGATGGCGGCGTACATGACTGGGATCAAGGCGAATAATGAAGTGATCTCCATGTCAGCCAATACCAGTGCCCGCGACGCCAGCGGCAAAGGCTATGTCAACGGCGCTGACAGCACCTGCCCGAGCAGCAATGGCACACCGGCAGATACTTTGCTGGAAATCATGAAGGCCAAGGGTTACAGCACCGGCGTCGTGACTACCACGCGGATTACGCATGCGACTCCGGCCGCAACTTATTCGCACATCTGCCACCGCGACGGCGAAAACAATATCGCTGCGCAATTGACGCCGAAGGGCGCCGGCTTCAACAGCAAGCTGAGCGATGGCGTCGATGTCATTTTTGGCGGCGGTCGCCGTCATTTCCTGCCGAAGACTGATGCCGACAGCAAGCGTAGCGACAGCCGCGATCTGCTGGCCGAATTCAAGGCCGCCGGTTATACCTATGCCAGCAACTTTACCGAGTTCGACAAGATCGGCAATGCAACACCAAAAGTGGTCGGCCTGTTCAACAAGGATCACATGACCTACGACCTGGATCGCGATGCCGCCAAGGAGCCGAGCCTGGCGCAGATGACTGGCAAATCGATAGACCTGCTGAATAGCAAAAAGACTGGCTTCTTCCTGATGGTGGAGGGCGGCCGTATCGACCACGCCCTGCACGCCACCAACGCGCGCCGCGCGTTGCAGGAAACCGTCGCTTTCGATGACGCAATCAAGGTTGCGCTGGACAAGATGCAGCAAGTCGATCCCGGCTTGAAAAACACGCTGGTGGTGGTCACCGCTGACCATGATCATTCGATCCTGTTGAACGGCTACGCCAAGCGCACCGGCAAAACCACCAGCAGCGAGCCGGGGGTACTCGGGCTGGTGAAAAACGTGCTGACCGGCCAGCCGGAACGCGACATCAACAACAATCCTTACACCGTGATCGGCTTCGGCAACGGTCCTAATCATCTGGCGACGCGCGGCGCCCTGTCCGATATGCAAGTGGCTGACAAAGACTACATGCAAGAGTCGGTGATCCCGACTGAAGCCGGCGGCGAAACCCACGGCGGCACCAATGTCTTTATCGGTGCGCAAGGCATGGGCGCACAAAACATCCGCGGCGTGCTCGACAACACCGAGGTGTTCGGCCTGGTGAAGAAAGCCGTCGGCCTTTGATGCTGCCTGTAGCCCATGAAACGAATTTGTCGAATATACACAAAGTATGCAAAGGTCAGACATGAAAATGATTAAGCCAAACAGTAAGCAATTCCAACGTCGGATCTACCAATGCGCAACGCTGTGCGCGTTAGCACCGCTGTCGATACTATTCACTGCCAATGTCATGGCAGCTGACGCTGCAACCGCTAAAAATGTCATCTTCTTCCTGGGTGATGGCATGGGGCCGGTGACGGTCACTGCGGCACGTATCTATGGTCATGGCGAAGCAGGCCGCCTGACGATGGAAACATTGACCCGCACTGCGCGCGTCAAAACCTTCTCGCTGGACGGTCAAACCACCGACAGCGCGCCATCAATGGCGGCGTACATGACCGGAGTCAAGATGAAGAACGATGTGATTTCCATGTCTTCCGATACCAATGCCTTTGACGCCAACGGCAAGCCGTATCAAAGCAATGCGGACTCGACCTGCGTCGCCGGCAACGGCCAGCCGGTGCAGACTTTGCTGGAGTTGGCTAAGGGCGCCGGCAAGGCGGTCGGCGCGGTCAGCACCACTCGCATCAGCCACGCGACACCGGCTGCGACCTATGCGCATGTCTGCAATCGGGATGCCTACAACACCATCACGGAACAGGCGACACCGGGCGCGCCGCGCTACAACACTGCGCTGAAAGATGGCGTCGATGTCTTGCTGGGCGGCGGCTTGCGGCATTTCCTGCCAAAGAGCAATCCAGCCAGCAAGCGTAATGACGAGCTCGATGCGCTGAGCATGTTCAAGGCGGCCGGTTATACCTATGTCGCTTCAGGCAGCGAATTGAAGAACGTCGATCCGGCCGGCGTCAGCAAATTACTGGGCCTGTTCACCGCCAGCGATATGGATTACGAGCTGGACCGGGTCAAGAAAAAACTGAACCAGCCGAGCTTGGCTGAGATGACGGAAAAAGCCATCGGTGTACTGAAGAAAAATCCAAAAGGTTATTTCCTGATGGTCGAAGGCGGCCGCATCGACCATGCTTTGCACGGTACCAACGCCAAGCGCGCGCTGGAAGATACCCTGGCTTTCGATGCCGCGATCAAGAGGGCGCTGGAACTGGTTGACTTGAAAGATACCTTGATCGTAGTCACTGCCGACCATGATCATGCGATGGGTTTCAACGGCTATCCCAAACGCGGCAATCCGATCCTGGGCAAAGTCGCCAATTATTACGACGGCAAACTGGCATTGGCTGCCGATGGCAAACCTTACACCACACTGGTATTCGGTAACGGCAGTGCGCCGCGCCGTCCGGAAGATGCGGACCTGACCAGTGTCGATACGGAAGCCGACGATTATCTGCAGCAGGTTGGCGTGCGTTTTGCCGGTTCGCCAGGTTCGGAGACACATGGCGGCGGTGACGTGATGCTGTTCTCTGCCGGCGCCGGCAGCGACAGTTTCAAAGGCACATTTGAAAACATCAAAGTGTTTGGCAAAGTTAAAAATGCACTTGGCCTGTAAGAATCTTTCTTAAATATTGTTTAGGCCGCCATCGTAGTGATGGCGGCAATTTTTATTTCGGTGGAAAAATGGCTTTCTTGAAAAATTGGATAAGCAGCGTGAAGATGCCGGCGATTGCGTTGGCGCTGCTGTCGATCGCGTCGGCTACGCTGGCTGCTGTCAATGCACCTGACCAGAACTTGCAGGTCCAGCATTATTCGATGGTATTGGGGCGCGACGGCGTCAAGCGCGAAACGACATTCACTGAGCGTATGTACCGGCGCAACGACCAAGTCTGGACCGAACGCCTGATCGCCAGTGAGGCCGCCGGTGAACACGACCACAGCGGGCATAATCATCCGGATGCCGGCAGCTCGCCGATGTGGGTGCGACGTCAGGCCGACGGCTCGCTGGATGCCCGCTTGATTGAGCGCCATCAGCGTCGCACCATCAAAGTCGATTCTCAGTACTACGGCAATATCGGCTTCAACGGCAATTGGGGCAGCAGCTTCTATTTGAGCGATCCGCAGAGTTTGAAAAACATGCGTACCGTCGGTCCGGTCAAAGATGGCGTCCAGCTATACGAGAGCAAGCGCGGAGAGTTGACGGTGCGGGTCAGCTGGGATGTCAAAGGCCAATACCCGCGTCGGGTGGAGTCGTTCGATGCGCATGGGCATGCACGGCGTCAGACGTTGGTCAGCGTGATTGCTGCGCCGCCGGTCTTGCCGTGGCAGACGTTGGCGGGCTATGCAGAAATCGATTATTCGGATTTGCTGGATTGATACCGGTATCTGCAGATACAAAAACGCCCGCGTGATGCGGGCGTTTTTGTTTGGCACTCAGGGCGGCGCATTGAACAAAGTCCAACTGGCCCTAAGCATTATTTCAAGTGATCGGAAATGAGTTTGGTCATTTCAAACATCGACACTTCTTTTTTGCCGCCAAAGACAGCTTTCAGTTTTTCATCAGCAAGAATATTGCGTTTGTTTTCTGGATTCTGCAGTTTGTGCTTCTTGATGTATTCCCAAACCTTCTTGGTAACTTCAGTGCGCGGCAGCGGGGTCGCGCCAACGACTGCAGCCAGAACAGCTGATGGTGTCAGTGCTTTCATGAATGCCGCATTAGGCTTGCGCGCTACTTTCGGAGCGTCGGCTTTTTTTACTGCAGGCTTGGCTGCTGCTTTGACCGGGGCTGCTTTGGTCGCTGCTGGCTTCTTTGCTGCAACTGCTGGTTTTTTGGCTGTGGCCATCTTTGAGCCTCCTTCAGGGATAGTGAAAAAATGCGTCAAGCACGCATCGCTAATAGTGTTGCGCTTTTCCTGGCGATGCAAGCGTTTTTTACGGGTTTGTGCGGGATTTGATACGGAAGCGGAGTGGTCGGCATGACTGGTGAAACGCCCGGTTGGCGGGCTTGTGCGGCTGGTTACCGGGATTTGGGAAGGTAACAAATGGCGGTAGCAGCCGGTTCGGCGCTTTCCGCAATCGCCCTAAATTGACGAAAAGCCTTGCAAGTCAATGACTTGCAAGGCTTTTCAGGGCGTTGCGGCAGTAGCGACGCAGCGCTTAGCGCATGCCCGGCATCATGCCTTTCATGCCGCGCATCATTTTCATCATGCCGCCGCCTTTGAGTTTTTTCATCATGGACTGCATTTGGTCAAATTGCGACAGCATGCGGTTGACCTCCTGAACCTGCACCCCGGCGCCGGTGGCGATACGGCGTTTGCGCGAAGCTTTGATCAGCTCCGGTTTGGCCCGTTCCTGGGCGGTCATCGAGTTGATGATGCCTTCCATCCGGCGTACCTGCTTTTCCGCCTGGTCCATATTGGCGCCGCCTGCGGCCTGCTGGAATTGCGCCGGCAACTTGTCCATCAGGTTAGACAAACCGCCCATTTTCTTCATCTGGCCAAGTTGCGCCTTGAAGTCGTTCAGGTCGAATTTGCCGCCACCCTTGATTTTGTGGGCCAGATCTTTGGCAGCTGCGACATCGACGCCTTTCTGGGCTTCTTCGACCAGCGCCAGGATGTCGCCCATGCCGAGGATGCGGTTGGCCATGCGGGTCGGATCGAAGGCTTCAAGGCCATCCAGTTTTTCGGCGGTGCCGGCAAACTTGATCGGCTTGCCGGTGATATGTCTGACTGACAGCGCCGCGCCGCCGCGTGCATCGCCGTCAAGTTTGGTCAGTACGATGCCGGTCAGCGGCAGGGCGTCGTTGAAGGCCTTGGCGGTATTGATCGCATCCTGGCCGAGCATGGCGTCAACCACGAACAGGGTTTCGATTGGTTTGACGGCCGCATGAATCGCGCTGATTTCTTTCATCATCGCTTCATCTATACCCAGCCGGCCGGCGGTGTCGATGATCAGGACGTCGTGATAATGGCGTTTGGCATAGTCCAGCGCAGCCAATGCGATATCGACCGGCTTGTCCGTCGTTGCGGTCGGGAAGAAGTCGGCGCCGACCTGTGCGGTCACTGTCTGCAACTGGCCGATCGCGGCCGGACGGTAGACGTCGGCGGAGACGGTCAGTACTTTTTTCTTCTTTTGTTCGCGCAAATATTTGGCGAGCTTACCGACGGTAGTGGTTTTACCGGCGCCTTGCAGACCTGCCATCAGGATGATCGCCGGCGGCTGGGTGGCGAAACTCAGTTGCGAGGCCTCAGGACCGAGATCGGCGCCCATCAATGAGGCCAGTTCGCGTTGCACTACACCGACCAGGGCCTGGCCCGGTGTCAGCGACGCAATCACTTCTTCGCCTAGCGCTTTTTGCTTGACGTTGGCGATGAACTCACGCACGGCAGGCAAAGCAACGTCGGCCTCCAGCAGCGCCAGACGTACTTCGCGCAGCATTTCAGCGGTGTTGGTTTCGGTAAGGCGCGCTTCGCCGCGCATGGTTTTGACGACTTTGGCGAGGCGTTGGGTAAGATTGTCGAGCATGGGTAACGGCGTTCCAGAAGAGGTGCAATCGGTCAATATGAACCAGTTTTCGCGTATGCAACACGCTAACGCGCATTAAAATGGACGCGGAAACAGCCATTTTACCTGATGCAGGGCAAACACCTAGCAGGCCGGCCCCAGAATAAGGGCCGATGCATCAGGATAGCGTGGAATGATATACAAGATGCAAGAAATGACGGTCCGCCATATCTGGCTGGACAGGCGTGTTGTTTGAGCACGCCGCGCAGACGCCACATGTTGTAAACTTACACGATGCAAACATATCTTTTCGTTCTGGTGGCGCTGCTTTATATAGGTTGCACCTTTTTGCCGTCGAGCCGGCGCCAGACTATCTCCATCGTCGTTGCCGCAGCCTGGTTGCTGCACGGCGGCGTGTTATGGGCCGATGTCGTCGGGCCTGGAGAGTTGCGAGTCGGATTTTCGATGATGCTGTCTGCCACCTTATGGGTTTCGGTAGCCGCCTATTGGCTGGAAAATCGCAACTATACTTTGGACGGCCTGCGGGTTCTGGTGTTGCCGATGGCGGCATTGGCGGCGGTTCTGCCAGCTGTGTTCCCGGGAAATATGGTGCCTCTGGACGGTAAGTCACCGGTCTTCCTATGGCATATCGTGATTTCCATCCTGGCCTATAGCACCCTGACTATCGCCGCATTCCATGCGGTATTGATGGTGTTGCAGGAGTCACGCCTGCATACCCGGCCGGGCGGAGCCAAAAGCGGCTGGTTCGGCATCGCGCTGGACCGCTTGCCGGCTTTGCTTACCATGGAAAAATTATTGTTTCGCCTGATCGCTTTCGGCTTCTTCCTGTTGACGCTGACGGTACTGTCGGGCGTGGTGTTTTCTGAAGAGTTGTTTAACAAGGCATTCAGATGGGATCACAAGACCATTTTCACCATGTTGTCGTGGGCCTTGTTTGGAATGCTGCTGGCGGGGCGCAAATGGCAGGGCTGGCGCGGCCGCACCGCCCTTAGCTTTACTTTGACTGGATTTGCCATTTTGTTATTGGCGTACGTAGGGAGCCGTTTCGTGCTTGAAGTTGTGTTGCATCGGGTATTGGTATGAAACTGATTATATTAATTGTCATCGCGCTGGCAGTGATCGTCTGGCTGCAGCGCCTGAAAAAAAATCTTGGCCGGGACCGTTCCGCTTCAGGCGGCTCGCCCTTTGCCAAGGGCGGCGCGGCGGGCGCGGCTAACGAGCCTCCGCAGGCCGAAGCCATGGTGGCCTGTGCACAATGTGGCATTCATTTTCCAGCATCGGAAGCATTTGCCGATGCTTCCGGCGCAGTTTTTTGCAGTGCGGAACACCGTCGCCTGCATTCGTCTTAAGCTCTGTCTACTTTGAGCCGTTACGCTTATTCCATGCCGAGGCCGGCGCTTGAGGGCGTTCAGTCGGGGCTTTCCAGATCGCTTTCCAGTTCCACTGTGAGACAGGGCGTTTACGCATGACCAGCTCCAGCCTCACCCAGCTGAACGACAAACCGGATACGTTTTGGCGGACGTTGCAAACATTCAACGTGACGCGGATCGTGGTTGCGATGGTGATGCTGGCCTATCTCAGCACCCAAAGCAAAAACGAGATCTGGTTTTCCCAACTATTTACGAATCCGCAAACTTGCAGCGTCTATCTGTTGTTTGCAGCCGTCTTCACGGCTATCACGGCGTACTATCATCGCTATTACATGGCGCAGATAGTGCTGCCGATTACGGTGGACATGATCGCGGTGTCGATCTTGTATGTAGGCGCCGGCGGCGCCAAGGGCGGCTTGGCGATCTTGTATCTTTTCCCTCTGGCCGGCGCAGCAATTCTGGCGCCGCTGCTGGTGGCGCTGTTGTTTGTCTCGATTGCGACCATGGTATTGCTATCGGAAAGCGCTTACCAGATTCTGCAATCGACAGCCGATGTCTCCACTCTGCAAGCCGGTCTATATGGCGGGGCATTCTTTTTTGCGGTGCTGGTGATTAACCGCCTAGCCGACAAACTGATCAAGCAAGAGGAGCTTGCGACCCAGCGCGGCAGGGATCTGCGGGTGCAAATGGACATTAATCGCATCGCAATCAAGGACATGGGCGATGGCTTGCTGGTGGTCGATCCGGTCGGCACCTTGATCATGGCTAATCCGGCGGCAGAGCGCATGCTGGGTTTATCCCTCTCTGAGGACGAGCCGCAGCACAAACTGAGCGATTATGCGGTGCTGGCGCCGATCACTGATGCATTGTTTGCCTGGGAGTCACACGTAAGCGATCTGCCGCATGCGGTTTCGCCGGCGGTAGGGGCGGCTGTATTCGTCACCATCAAGCATACCGACGATCTTGGCCAGGAAACCGCCACAATCGACTGGAGCAGGCGACGCGAACTGGTAGCGCATTTGAAGGTGCGCTTTGCCGCCGTCAGGATGCGCGAATTGAGCGAGTACCGCGCGGTCATTTTTTTGCAGGATGTTGGTGAAATTGAAAATCAGGCTCAGCAACTGAAATTGGCGGCCATGGGCCGCTTGACCGCCAGCATCGCGCATGAGGTCCGCAATCCGCTGGCATCGATTTCCTATGCCGCCACCCTTTTGGCGGAGGAGGCGACCGATCAGGCAGAAGCGCGCCTGCTGACGATTATCGACGACAACGTGGCGCGCCTGAATCGCATGATTGAGGATATTCTGAAACTGTCGCGCAAGGCGCAGCGGCAGCTTGAGCCGATTCTGCTGGCGCCCTTGCTGCACGATATCGTCAAGGAATTCAGGCAAACCCATGCGGTGGCGCCGTCTGTGATCGCTTTGCAGATCGACGCCGCAGATCGGCAGAGTGTCTGGTTTGACCCGCTGCATCTGCGTGAAGTAGTGACAAATCTGCTGTCGAATGCGGTACGTTACGCCAGTGGCCGGCCGGGCGGGATGCGCTTGCACGTCATGTCTAGCGTAGCCGGGCGTCTGGAGCTGCATGTGCAAGACGACGGCGAGCCGATTTCGCCTGCGGTGCGGGCGCACTTGTTTGAGCCGTTTTATACCACGTCCAGCAAGGGTACCGGCCTAGGCTTGTTTTTAGCGCGCGAGTTGTGTTTGAATAACGGCGCGTTGCTCGATTATGAATACCGGCATGATGTTCAAGGACAGAATTCCAGCCATGTGAGTGGTCGTTTTGTTATTGCGTTTGCTGCCCATGACCCGGTGTCTCTTGCCGACTAGAATTGACTGAAAAAAGACGAATGCCATGACTTCACCCCGTATTCTGGTTGTCGACGACGAAGCGCACCTGCGCGAACTGCTGGAAATCGCCTTGGTCAAAATGGGGCTGGATGTCGACAGTGCCGACAGCTTGTCCGCAGCGCGTAGCCATTTGGCGCAAAATGAATACGCATTGATCTTGACCGATATGCGCCTGCCGGATGGGCTCGGAATCGAGCTGGTGCGCGAAGTCACCGCCGGCGAAAAGGTAATACCGATTGCCGTGATTACGGCCTACGGTAGTGCCGATAACGCCGTCATGGCATTGAAAGCGGGGGCTTTCGATTACTTGTCGAAGCCGGTGGCGCTTGATCAACTGCGCTTGATGGTGCAATCGGCATTGCGCGTCGGTAAGCCGGCCGACAGCATCCGCCCGGCAGCGGACTTGAAACTCCGTGCCGGTTCTGCATTGCGCCTGATCGGTCAATCTACCGCCATGCAGGAATTGCGTACGCAGATCGTGCGTCTGGCGCGCAGCATGGCGCCGGTGGCGATTACCGGCGAGTCTGGCAGCGGCAAGGAATTGGCGGCGCGGGATATCCATGCGCTCAGTCCGCGCGCCGACAAGCCCTTTGTTGCCGTCAATTGCGGGGCGATCCCGGAAGCCTTGATGGAGGCTGAATTCTTCGGCTACCGCAAAGGGGCGTTTACCGGTGCCGCCGATGACCGGGACGGATTTTTTCAGGCCGCCAACGGCGGCACCTTATTATTAGATGAGGTCGCCGACTTGCCATTAGCGATGCAGGTCAAGTTATTGCGCGCAATCCAAGAGCGCCGGGTACGCAAGGTCGGGGCCACAGTGGAGGAGGCGGTGGATGTCCGTCTGATCAGCGCCACGCATCAGAATCTGGCTGAGTGTGTCGAATCAGGTAGATTTCGCCAGGATTTGTACTATCGTTTGAATGTCATCGAATTAAAATTGCCGCCGCTGCGGGAGCGTTTGGATGATATTGGTCTGCTGGTCGCTGCGATTTTAGGACGCTTGTCGATGTTTACGCCGCAGGCGGAACAAGTGACGCTGGCGCCAGCGGCTTTGTCGGCTCTACGCGCGTATGCGTTTCCGGGAAATGTGCGCGAACTGGAAAATATTCTGGAGCGAGCGTTGGCGTTTGCCAACGACGGCGTGATTGAAGTGGCGGATCTGGGTTTGAAGGGGGCCAGCCAAGGGCGGCCGGTTGAGCCGCCGGACCTTGTCGATCACTACAGCGAAACCGGGGTGACGGTCAGCGTGGCGAGCTTCGAACCGGCTGTGGCTGCCGTGCCTGCGGTGACCGGTATTGCAGCGCGATTCAGCGGCTCAGAATTGCCGCCATCGCTGCCGGACTACCTTGACGATATCGAGCGCGACGTGATTCGGCAGGCGTTGACGCGCACGCATTTCAATCGCACCAAGGCCGCCGATCTGCTGGGCATCAGTTTTCGCCAGCTACGCTACCGGATGCAGCGCTTGTCGATTCATGAGCAAGATTAGTGAGCAAGATTAGGATCGGGTAACAATGACGGAGCAGCCGGAAACGCTTCCCCCATGTTTTGCAATCGGCGCAGACGGCTGGTGTCGTCCCGATGAAGTGGTGCGCCAGTCGTCGCCCAACTGCGACGCCCGGCCCGACGGCTGCGCTATTGATTTGCTGGTGATTCACAACATCAGCTTGCCACCGGGGCAGTTTGGCGGTCCTTATATTGCAGACCTGTTCGGCAACCGCCTGGCTTACGATGCGCATCCCTATTTCGAGCAATTGCGGCCGCTGCGGGTTTCTTCCCATTTCCTGATACTGCGCCACGGTGGCGTGGTCCAGTTCGTATCCGCCAACGATCGTGCCTGGCATGCCGGGATCTCATGTTTTGAGGGCCGTGAGCGGTGCAACGATTTTTCGATAGGGATCGAGCTGGAGGGGACCGATTTCGAGCCATTTTCCGATCTGCAATATCGAGCGCTGGCGATGTTGACCCATGCCTTGCAGTTGCGTTACCCTCTTGCCGCGGTAGCCGGGCATGAACATATCGCCCCCGGTAGAAAGACCGATCCCGGTCCGTTTTTTGACTGGACCCAATACCAGCAAGCCTTAGCCGGGCATGCGCCGCAAACCTCGGGTAATCTGCCCTTGCGCTTTCCTGTTATAGACAAAAAAGTCAATTAGATACTCTGTTTTCGTATGTAAAAAAGATCGTGTTTAAAGATTGCATCGGCGACTCCGAGGCACTACAATTAGTAAAAATCAAATCCAGAAAACTATATGTAGTGTTTTTGTGTATTTCGTCCTTGGTTTGCTTTGCATGGCCTGTCCACCTATGTGGTGTTTTGTTTTTGTACTCATATCAGTATAAATGCAGGTGTCGGACAGGCTGCTCAGCGGCCACTGGGTTTGTTGCCGGTCTTCGTCAACCATTCTTTTAGAGCTGATTTTTCTCTTTTTATCTTAATTTGGGCATCGGTCACGAACGCCTGCGGACAAGCAGTCGATGAATCAGTGACTGATGCGGCAATGGCTGATGCAGGAATGGCAGTATCTGAACCATCAACGGTTCCAAGGTTCTAATTAATAACAGCAGGCGTAATTGTTTCGCCTGCTTTCACAGTCTCGGGAGGCTCAGTGCAATCTACTCAAGAAATTTCCGTCAAATCATCAGCCGAAGTCGCTGGTGTTCCGCCATCAACCGGTAGCGGCTCCCCCGTCAAGGTATCCAACAGTTTCGGCGATTACAGAATCATCCGCCGCAATGGCGCCGTGGTCGGTTTTGAACCATCCAA
Source organism: Collimonas sp. (assembly GCF_035566375.1). GTDB lineage: Bacteria > Pseudomonadota > Gammaproteobacteria > Burkholderiales > Burkholderiaceae_D > Collimonas. The sequence continues at coordinate 4,597 of NZ_DATMRK010000078.1, read as the reverse complement.
GATCTCGATTGCCGTCACCAAGGCATTCCTCGCCGTCAACGGCGGCCAGGGTGCTGCATCGGCACGGGTGCGCGAACTGGTTGAGCAATTGACTTCTAACGTCGTCGCCGCATTGGTGCGCCGGCAGCCGAATGGCGGCACCTTCCATATTGAAGACATCCAGGACCAGGTCGAATTGTCCCTGATGCGTTCCGGCGAGCATGACGTGGCACGCGCTTACGTGTTGTATCGCGCCAAGCGTATGGAAGAACGTTCGCAACAACAAACCGGCGCCAAGGCAACCGTGGCCGGCACGGAATTGTTTGTGACGGAAGATGGCCAACGCCGGGCGCTGGACATGGATCAGGTGCGCAACCTGATTACCGCCGCTTGTATCGGCCTGGAAAAACACGTCGACGCCGAAGCCATCCTGGCCGAGACCGTCAAGAATCTGTATGACGGCGTGCCGGTTGAAGAGCTGCACAAATCGGCGATTCTGGCAGCCCGCGCGCTGATGGAAAAAGACCCTGCGTATAGCCAGGTCACCGCGCGTCTGCTGATGCACACGATCCGTAAGGAAGTGTTTGGCAAAGAAGTGGCGCAAGCCGATGCACCGGCTGAATACCTTGAATATTTCCCGAAATTTATTAAAAAAGGTATTGAAGCAGACTTGCTCGACGCCAAGCTGGCACAGTTCGACCTGAAAACACTGGGCGAAGCATTGAAGCCTGAGCGCGACCTGCAATTCGGTTATCTCGGCCTGCAAACCCTGTACGACCGTTATTTCCTGCACGTCCGCGATATCCGCATCGAAATGCCGCAAGCGTTCTATATGCGGGTGGCGATGGGCCTGGCGCTGAACGAAGTTAACCGCGAAGCACGCGCCATCGAGTTTTACAACCTGTTGTCCAGTTTCGATTTCATGAGCTCGACACCAACCTTGTTCAACTCTGGTACGCAACGTTCGCAGCTGTCGTCTTGCTATCTGACCACGGTTGCCGACGATCTCGACGGCATCTACGAAGCCATCAAGGAAAACGCCTTGCTGGCCAAATATGCCGGCGGCTTGGGTAATGACTGGACGCCGGTGCGTTCACTGGGCGCCCATATCAAGGGCACCAACGGCAAATCGCAAGGCGTGGTGCCGTTCCTGAAAGTGGTCAACGATACCGCAGTGGCAGTCAACCAAGGCGGCAAACGCAAGGGTGCTGTGTGCGCTTATCTGGAAACATGGCACATGGATATCGAGGAATTCCTCGACCTGCGCAAGAACACCGGCGACGATCGCCGCCGCACCCACGACATGAACACCGCCAACTGGATTCCGGACCTGTTCATGAAGCGCGTCATGGAAAAGGGCGATTGGACCTTGTTCTCGCCAAGCGATGCGCCGGACCTGCATGACAAGGTCGGCAAAGCTTTTGAGGAAGCTTATACCGGCTATGAAGCCAAAGCAGCCCGTGGCGAACTGCGCCTGTTCAAGAAGATCCAGGCCCTGGATCTGTGGCGCAAGATGCTGTCGATGCTGTTTGAAACCGGCCACCCATGGATCACCTTCAAGGACCCATGCAACATCCGTTCGCCGCAGCAGCACGTCGGCATGGTCCACAGCTCCAACCTGTGCACCGAGATCACGCTGAATACCAATGAATCCGAGATCGCCGTGTGCAATCTGGGTTCGGTCAATCTGCCGGCCCACATGAAAGACGGCAAGCTGGACCATGCCAAATTGCAGAAAACCATCAATACCGCGATGCGCATGCTGGATAATGTGATCGATATTAACTATTATGCAGTTAAGAAGGCGCGCGACTCCAATCTGCGGCATCGTCCGGTTGGTCTCGGCATCATGGGTTTCCAGGATTGCCTGCATATGATGCGCTTACCTTATGCCTCGAAAGCAGCGGTTGAATTTGCCGATACCTCGATGGAAGCAGTCTGCTACCACGCCTATTGGGCATCGACCGAACTGGCAGAAGAGCGCGGCCGTTACAGCAGCTATCGCGGTTCCCTGTGGGATCGTGGCATCCTGCCGCAGGATTCGTTGAAACTGCTGGCGGAAGAGCGCGGCGGTTATCTTGAAGCCGATATGTCCGAGTCGCTGGACTGGACCGAACTGCGTGGCCGCATCAAGGAATTCGGCATGCGTAATTCGAATTGCGTAGCGATTGCGCCGACAGCCACCATCTCCAACATCATTGGTGTATCTGCTTGTATCGAACCGACTTACCAGAACCTGTACGTGAAATCGAATCTGTCCGGTGAATTCACTGAAATCAATGAATACCTGGTACGCGACTTGAAAGCACGTGGTTTGTGGGACGAAGTGATGATCTCCGACCTCAAGTACTTTGACGGCAGCCTGGCCAAGATCGACCGCATTCCACAAGATCTGCGCGATATCTACGCCACCGCATTCGAAGTCGAACCATCCTGGCTGGTAGAGGCGGCATCGCGTCGTCAGAAATGGATCGATCAGGCGCAGTCGTTGAATATCTACATGGCGGGCGCATCGGGCAAGAAACTGGATGAAACCTACAAGCTGGCATGGTTGCGCGGTCTCAAGACTACTTACTACCTGCGCACCATAGGCGCGACGCATACCGAGAAATCGACATCGAAGACCGGTGCGCTGAATGCCGTTTCGGTGGATGGCGGCGCCAGCGGCGGTGCAGCGGCGACTTACGGTACTGCTCCTGTTGCAGCAGCGCCACAAGAACTGGATGGACCGGCATGCACCATGCGTCCCGGTGATCCAGGATTCGAAGAATGCGAAGCCTGCCAGTAAAACGATTAAGTTATTTGGAGGCAGAGTCCAGGAGCCACTTGGCTAACCTCGTGGCGAATTACTCTGTCCTCGACTGACCAGATAGAACGTAAATTGCAAAGAAAATGGTTGGGGCTGGTTACATAACCAGCGTAGCCGGGTAAATTATCCGGCCCTGCCAGATGAAAGATAAAGGAAAAAAGTATGCTCTCCTGGGATGAAGAAACAAGTTCGGCGCCCGCTCCTCGTACCCCGCCTATGCCGGCGCAACCGGGATTTGCTCCTTCGGCACGTCCGCAGATGTCCGATACCGCTCTCAACCCTGCGGTGATGGGGCAATCGGCTGCAGCACCTGTGGTCGATGTCACGCATCGCGTGAATGCTGCGGATAAACGTATCATCAACGGCCACACCGACGTCAATCAACTGGTCCCGTTCAAGTACAAATGGGCCTGGGACAAGTACCTTGCCGGCTGCGCCAACCACTGGATGCCGCAGGAAATCAATATGCAGCGCGATATCGAGCTGTGGAAGAACCCGAACGGCCTGACCGACGATGAACGCCGCCTGGTCAAACGCAATCTGGGATTTTTCGTCACCGCCGACTCGCTTGCCGCCAACAATATCGTACTCGGCACGTATCGCCATATCACTGCGCCGGAGTGCCGCCAGTATCTGCTGCGTCAGGCTTTTGAAGAAGCGATCCACACCCACGCCTATCAATACATCGTGGAATCGCTCGGTCTGGACGAAGCAGAAATCTTCAACGCCTATCATGAAGTCAAATCGATCCGCGACAAAGACGAATTCCTGATCCCCTTCATCAATACGCTGACCGATCCTGAGTTCAAGACCGGCACTACTGAAAACGATCAGAAATTGCTGCGCTCGCTGATCGTGTTTGCCTGCATCATGGAAGGACTTTTCTTCTATGTCGGCTTCACGCAGATCCTTGCCCTTGGCCGTCAAAACAAGATGATGGGTGCGGCGGAACAGTATCAATATATTCTGCGCGACGAGTCGATGCACTGCAATTTCGGGATCGATCTGATCAACACAATCAAGATGGAAAATCCGCATTTGTGGACGCCGGAATTCCGCGATGAAATTAAAGCGTTGTTTTTAAGCGCAGTAGAGTTGGAATATCGCTACGCAGAGGATACAATGCCGCGTGGAGTGCTCGGTTTGAATGCGCCAATGTTCAAAGGTTATTTGCGGTTCATCGCAAATCGTCGTGCGCAACAGATCGGACTGGACCCGATGTTCCCTCAGGAAGAAAATCCCTTCCCCTGGATGAGTGAGATGATCGATCTGAAAAAAGAGCGCAACTTTTTTGAGACTCGCGTAATCGAATATCAAACCGGCGGTGCACTGAACTGGGAATAAAGGCTTCAGATCTCGGACAAGAATAATGGATGGGATGGACGAGGTGGAGGAGATACGCAGCGCTTAGTACTATAAAAAAGTCTGCGAACTGAAAGGTGATTTCCAAATTTAATGAACAGTCAAAGACAGAAACGTACTTATCTGTTGTCGCCGCTTACCCCGATTCAGTCGGGTTTGGCGGCGTTTTCTTTGGAAAAAACTAAGTGGTATTTGTAACAGAATTCCGACGCTGGCATAGCCGCTAGCGTTTTTTTGGCCAAGGATCGCAGCCGACAGGTGATGCGAATACCTTCTCCCCAATCTGGAGTTGGGGAAAAGACCTTAGCCAACAATGGCTGAAGTGCTGCATCAATGAGGGGATGGAGCAGTTCAGCTGGTGCCGAATTCATTAGCGCAAGCAGAGTTGATTGCGCCGATGAATAATCCGCCGTTCCCATCGCGATGGGTTCGTCGGGTTTCCAACTT
>NZ_DATMRK010000077.1:0-39471 GCF_035566375.1 Collimonas sp. | reverse complement strand
ACGGCCGGCGTTGGGATAGGTTGGCACGCCTTCGAAAATGATCTGGGTGGCGCCGACTGCGGTCGGGCCGTAGGCGATATAGGTGTGGCCGGTAATCCAGCCGATGTCGGCGGTGCACCAGTAGACATCGTCCGGCTTGATATCGAACACCCATTTCATGGTCAGCGCCGCCCACAGCAGGTAGCCGCCGGACGAGTGCTGCACGCCTTTTGGCGTGCCGGTGGAACCAGAGGTGTACAAGATGAACAGCGGATGTTCGGCGCCTACCCATTCCGGTTCGCAGGCCTCGGCCCGGTTGGCTACCAATTCATGCAGCCACAGATCGCGGCCGGCGACAAAATTGATGGCGCCGCCGGTGCGCTGGTAGACCACCACGTTGCGGATGCTGTCGCAACCGCCCAGCGCCAGCGCCTCGTCAACAATGGCTTTCAACGGCAGGCGTTTGCCGCCGCGCGCCTGTTCGTCGGCGGTCAGCACGGCAACTGCGCCGGCGTCGATGATGCGTTCTTGCAGCGACTTGGCGGAGAAGCCGCCGAACACCACCGAATGGGTGGCGCCGATACGGGCGCAAGCTTGCATCGCCACCACGCCTTCGACCGACATCGGCATGTAGATGACAACGCGATCGCCCTTCTTGATACCTAACGATTTCAAGCCGTTGGCGAACTGGCAGACTTTTTTGTGCAACTCGCGATACGTGATCTTGCTGACATCGCCGCTGTCGCTTTCAAAGATGATCGCGACTTTATCGGCGTTGCCATTGTGCAAATGGATATCGAGACAGTTGTAGGAGACGTTCAGCTTGCCGTCGTCGAACCATTTGTAGAACGGTGCATCGGACTCGTCCAGCACCTTGGTGAACGGCGTTTGCCATTGCAGGTTCTCGCGTGCCAGGCGGCCCCAGAAGCCCTCATAATCCTGCTCGGCTTCGGCCGCCAGAGCACGATATGCGTCCATGCCGGATATCGCTGCAGTCTTCACAAAGCTGGCCGCCGGCTCGAAAATCCGGTCTTCTTGCTTGAAGGTCTCTATGTCTGCCATGGTTTTTATTCCAATATGATGTGATTAATGATTTGTTGAGAGTTTCATGAAACATGACAATGCGCATGACAATGCCCATGCCCGGTTTGCGCTTAACAGACGCAGCTAACTGGGGTCAGAGTGAACTTTCTGCGCGCCTTTTGCAGAAACTTCACTCTGACCCCACTTAGCGGGCAACGGAGTAGCTGCCTCATCGTTAAAAAGAACAAAACCGCGTTGTGCGCTCTGCCTTTCCCCGAATCCGTCATGTGGGGTCAGAGTCAAGTTTCGCGATGAAGCACTGCGAAAGTTGACTCTGACCCCACATGACTCCAGTCGTGGCGATGTCATGAATTATGAAACTTTCATAATTGAGCCTGCTCACGTGACAGCAAAGCGAGCAGCGTATCAATCCGGTTGTTGTCGCAGCAGAGCGCCTGGCCATCGGTGAATACCGACGCTGTCAGATTGCTCAGTATGGAACCGCTCGGCATTTCCAGCGCCAGGCGCGCACCGCGCTCCCAGGCAAGACGGGCGGTGTCAAACCAATGCACCTGTCGCGCCATATTGTTGGCGAGGTCATCGCTAATGCTCCGCGGTTCGAACAGAGCACGTGCGATGCTGCTGCTCAGATAAGTCAGCTGCGGACGCTGTACTGGGACTCTTGAAAAAGCCGCTGTCATTTCCACTGCCGCCGCATCGAACAGTTCGCAATGGGACGGCACGCTAACTGCCAGACGCTCCGCCTTGGTCGCGCCTTGTCCGAGCGCGAGTCGCATGACCAGGCGCATCGCTTGGTCAGCCCCTGCAATCACCAACTGCCGGTTCGCATTCAGGTTGGCCAGGTAGACCGGTGCAGCAGGGCCATGAACGCGTGCTATCAGCGGTTCCAGCTGAGCGCGATCGAGACCGACTATCGCCGCCATGCCGTAGCCATGCGGATAGGCGTTCTCCATCAGTTGCCCGCGCCGCGCCACCAGCCGCACCGCGTCGGCATATTCGAGGGCGCCGGCAATCACCGCAGCCGGGTAGGCGCCTATCGACAGGCCCGCAACCATGTGCGGGCCGGCATTGTGTGCGACGAAGAATCTGGCCATTGCGACGCCTGCTATAAGCAGGCACAGCTGCACGGCAACTGTGGATTCGAGTGCTTTGGCAGTATCCAGAGTTAAGGGGTCATCGCGGAGTGCGTCAGAGGTCTCGTCGAGCGTACGCGTGACCGCTGGATGATCAGGCAGCGCACGCAGCATTCCAGGCCGCTGCGCGCCTTGGCCGGGAAAGGTGAACAGAATCATGATGGATTCACGCTTGTTGCATCCTGCCAGTTGTTCGTGCGCCAGGGATCGGTAGTCAAGACCGGGCCGGCGTCAGTTTTGAGCAGCACCCGCCCATTGCCGTTGGCCCATTGCGCATTGACCTTGGCCCATTCGCAAAATGAAAATGCGCCATGGCCGGTGTCGATCTGAATATCGATACGGCATATTGGAGATGAACATATCGTCCGCAGCCCCAGCATCTGTTCAGCACTTAGAGGCGTGCGCGAACGCAGCAGAATGTCGAGATCGCTGTCTTCGCGGACCACCGGCAGCCGCGATGCAAGCTGAAAGCCGACGCCGCCGGTTGGCCCCCAAGGCAAGCCGATTGCATCAAGCGCCGGCGCCAGAACCGCAAGTGCCTCGAAGGCCGGCAGCCGACTGCGTTGCTCTTCGATATGAGCTGGAGCATGCTCAACCATCATCTCCGGCCTGATGCAGCGTGCCACCGCATTGCGATCCAGATAGGCAGCAAAGCGCTCGCTTCGTGTCTTGCCACGCAGGCCAACCGGGACCAGGCGGGGATCGCCGACTTTCTCACGCCGCACTACCACCGGCGCGCGTAAGAGTAAGAGCCGGTCAGCGCTCGCCCAAGACGGCAGTGGAGTGAGCGTCGTCAGCGCCTTGGCGTCTTCGATCCAGAGCAAGTCGTGCGGGCAAAGCATGCCCGCGCCGACGCCCTCAAATGCGGATGTGCCCACGGTTTTGTCCCCTGCTTGCTTGAGCGATACGGCTTCCATGATCAGCCCATCAGCCCACGATTGCCTTGGTGGCAAAGAACAGCACGGATGGCCCTAGCAGGCAGCCGATGCCGGTATGGAATGTCGCCACCAGTGCGCCGTACGGCACCAGCTTGCGGTCGGTCGCGGCGAGGCCGGCTGAAACGCCGCTGACGGTACCCGCAAGACCGCCGAACACCATCGCAGAGCGCGGTGTTTTCAGGCCGAGAAAGCGCGCTGCGATGGGGGTGCCGATCATGACGATAATAGCCTTCACCAGGCCGGTAGCGATGCTCAGCGCCATCACATCCGAGCTTGCGCCAATTGCCGCGCCGGTGATCGGACCGACGATATAGGTGATCGCACCGCAGCCGATGGTGGTCATGCTGACCGCGTCGGAGTAGCCAAAGGCGCGGGCGATGCTGGCGCCGACGATGAACGGCAATACCGTTCCCAGCAGTAATGACACGACGCCGATCAGTCCGGCCTTGCGCGCCTCGGTCGCTTGTACCTCGAAAGCGGTGGCGACGATGGCGAAATCGCGCAGCATGGCGCCGCCCATCAGGCCAATACCGCTGAACAGCGAAATGTCAGTCAATCCCTTGCTGCCGCCGCTCACTATGCCGCCCCAGTACGCCAGCCCCAGGCCGAGCATGATGGCGATCGCCGAACCATGGACGCGGCCGAAGGTGAGTTTGCGCGAGATGAATCCCGACAACAAGACAATGATCCCGATCATCGCGAAGGCGGTGACGAGTCCGTTTTGATGGACCGCTTTTTGAAATATTTCTAACATGATGTCTCCTATTCGGCCAACGGCGCCAGGTCGCTCATGGCCGCGTCAATCTCAGCCTGACTCTCCGTGCGATTGATCAACGCGATGCAACAGGCGCAGACAGCCGCTGCGCCAAAGGCCGACAGCAACGCCACAGGCCCGCCGCGCAATGCGGCAACCACATTCTGCTGGGCCGCCATGGCGACCACCACCGGGATATACATAGCGGCCCAAAAGCCGACACCAGCTTCGGTTGGCTTGGGCAAGAGTCCCCTCGGCTGCATGTACAGGCGGGCGAAAATTAATAGCAGCATGGCGATGCCGACACCGCCGACATTGGTCTTGACGCCGATCAGCTGGCCGAGAAGATCGCCAAGGAAAATCCCCAGCAGGTGGCAGCAGGCGAGTAAGGCGGTTCCGTAAATAATCATGATTTTTGTCTCCTAATTGATGACATCAGCGGCTTGTCAAATCTTGTTTTTATAGCGTTACAGAAAAATGGTGTTTGCTCCTTCTCAGGTTAAGGTTGGCTGGCCCTCCACTGGATGCGCAACATGTCGCGCACCTTGCTCGACGCCTGACGGTGTTCTGCCCCCAGCCGGCTAGTCAGGTCGCGGCTGTTGTCCGCCAAGATGTCTTCGAGCGCGGCGTGCAGGCTGCTTTCGACGGTATCGATGTCGGCGGCGGACGGCGCATCCGGCTGCGCCACTTGCAGGCATCGCCACAGCAAGCCCAGCGACGCATAACTTTCAATGTCGTAGGCCATCGGCGGTATGGTCGAGGCCAGGGACTCCAGTGCATCGACCGAACGCATCGTGATACGTGCCGCAGACGCCTTACCCATCGCGTGCACCATGACTTCCGGATCGCGGATGGCGATCAGGCGGTTGGCCTGATAACCGTGAGCCAGAAAAGCGCCGGACATGGCTTTGCCGACGATCAACCCGATAACCGGATGACCCGCCAGCCGCGCTTCAGCGTAGGCGCCGGCGGCGCCGGCAAGCGCCTGGTGGATGCCGAAGCCTTCCTCGCGCCGGCCATAGGCCTGGCTGGTGACATCGATCACCGCGACGATCGGCGTCTTGGTTTTGCTGCCGCGGTCGGCGGCCATCAGTTCTTGTACCGCGCGTGCGAGTTGCCAGCCTTCTACCAGGCCGACCTCGCCGTCGCGCGCGCGCGGGAAACGGTTGTCCGGGTCCGGCACTACCGCAATGTAGCGCGCTCTTTTACCTGCAAGATCGGCGTCGGCCACCAGCACCGAAGCTGGATATCCGGCAATTGGCGTTGCCTCGCCGGTCAACCTGGAGAACCAGACCGCGCCGCGGCTTTGCTTATTGGCCGAACTCATAGCCGAACTCATGGCTGCGCTCATGATGCGAATCCTTTCTGATAAATCGTGCGAATCAGTTCAGGCGTTGCCTGTATGCTGGCGTCCACTTCGATCAGGCGGGCCAGAAAGCCCTGCACCATGTCGCTACGGTTTTGCTCGGGCATGCCGCGTTGGAACAGTTCGCACACCATATTTCTGATCTGCATGGCGTCGTCCTCGACGTAAGCGTCTACCAGCCCCGAGCGATAGCGCTGCTCGCCGCCGGTAAAGCTCCAGATAAACGGCTTGTCGCGCGAATCGTATTCGGCGATACCGGCTTCCTGTTCTATCACCGCCGGGCCGTTCAACCCCAGCCGCGCTTCGCGGGTCACGATCAGATAGCTGCACAGGGCCGCCGCGATCGACATCCCGCCAAAACAACCCACGGTGCCGGCAGTAATGCCGATCACCGGCTGGTAGCGACGCAGATCGACGATGGCTGAATGGATTTCGGCAATCGCCGCCAGCCCGAGGTTGGCTTCTTGCAGGCGCACGCCGCCGGTTTCAAACAAGATGACCGCCCGGGTCGGGACGCCATCGCGATTGTCTTGCGCCGCCAGCTCCAGCGCCCCGGCAATCTTGGCGCCGCCGACTTCTCCCAGGCTGCCGCCTTGAAATGCGCCTTCGATCGCAAGGACCACGGTTGGCTGGCCGTCGCAGGTGCCCTTGGCCACTACCACGCCGTCGTCCGACTGCGTGACCACGCCTTGCAGCGCCAGCCAGGGCGATGTCACGCGATCGAAGGGGCCGATCAGTTCGCGCATGGAACCGGCGTCGAGCAAGGCGCTGGCCCGGCTGCGCGCATTGAGTTCGATAAAGCTGTCGCGTTGCAGCAGTTGTTCGGTGTTCATGGTTTCCTTACTTTGTGCTTGCAAACTGCAATTCTTCGAACGCCTGCTCGATCCGCATGCGCACCACGCCCGGCGTTGCGCCGAAGTCATTGATCTCGATTTTGGCGGCCGGCAGCGACGACATGGCAAAAATGCGCGTCAACAACGCCGCCCATACCTGACCCATGCCATCGACCGAGGTGTTGACGGCGATGGTGGTGAGGCCCGCAGTGTGGGGTTCCAGCAGCACTTCCAGATCGCCGGAGCCGACCACACCAGTCAACGCCCGTGCTTTGGCAGGCGAGCCTGCCGGATATTCATAGAAAATCTTTTCCATGGTTTGCCTCTTTCGATTTAAGTCCTGATGCTATCCAGGAACAATGCCGCCGCCAGCAGATCCGCGGCGCCGCCAGGTGAGACGTGCAGTGTCAGCAGCTCCTGTTCGAATTGTTGCAGCGCGTTCCGGCCATCGCTGCTGGCGGCGCCGCCGGCGGCCATCACCCGTAGCGCACCGGCTTGCACTGCCGTCAATGCCGCCTGTCCGCCGCGCGCCAGGATGCAGGTGTCGTCGAGATTGGCGATCACCGCCAGCAGCGCGTTGAGCCGGGCGGTGTTTTCATCGTCACCGCGGTTGCGGCAGTGTTCCAGCCAAGGCAGCGCGACCCAGATTACATGCGGGAATCTGGCTCGCGCCTGCCCCCGTGCGCCGTCGACGCTGTATTGCCGGCAAGCGAGTTCGCCCTTGTTGCCGGTCACGGCTGGCGCAAACCTGTCGTGTCGCCACGCCAGCGCGGCAGCGCGCGCGGCCACCGTTGCCGGAGCCAGTGCGTTATGGTCTTGCGCCGCTGCCGTGACCAGCAAACCGAGCGCCCAGATCGCGCCGCGATGGGTGTTGACACCGCCGGTAGCGGCCATCATTACCGCTTCGCCCTGGCGCCCGATGAGGCCGATCTGTTCGCGCAATTGCTGTGGATCGGCGATGTGTTGCCCGGCAACCGCCATGGCATGGAAAGTCGGATGCAAGGCCCAGGCCGAATGGCACATCAAATCCCAGTTCAGGTCGCGATGAGCGCCGCGGCCGCGCATGTCGACCAGGCCCGGTTTAGGCGTCAGCGTGACCTCGTCGATCAGCGCCGTCACGACTGCATCGGCCAGGTAGTTGGCCAATGAGTCGGCCGATGCGGCGGCCAATACGGTGGGTGCGAGCGGCTGGTTTTGTTCAAGAACGGCTGTCATCACCAGCTCCGGAATTTGGCAGGCGGTTCATACAAGCCATCGGACCAGCTCACCAGGTCGGCAACGCTCTTGGCTGCCAGCAGTGAACGGGTCGCCTCGCTGCGGTTGACGCCCATGTCCTCTGGCAGCGCAATCAAACCTTCTTGCCGCAAGTGTGCAGTGCGCGCCGGATCATGGGTCATGCCGATCGGTGTTACGCCGGCGACTGCAGCCAGCATGGCTTTGCGCTCCTCCAGCGAGCGTGCTTTATAGAGATAGGCAATGCCTTCTTCAGTGAGCACGTGCGTCACGTCATCGCCATAAATCATCACCGGCGCGATGGGCATGCCGGATTCGCGCCCGACCTCTACTGCGTCCAGGGTTTCGACGATGGTTGGCTGGCCGCCGCCTTGAAAGGTTTCCACCATTTGCACCACCAGCTTTTTGCCGCGCGCAAGCGGATCGTCGGTCTCGATCAGATCCAGCCAGGCCGGGCTGGCGTGACGCCGTCCACGCGGATCGTGGCCCATGTTGGGGGCGCCGCCAAAACCTGTCAGGCGGCCGCGCGTCACCGTGGATGAATTGCCCAGTCCATCCATTTGCAAGGTGGAGCCGATGAACAGGTCAACCGCGTACTGGCCCGCCAATTGGCAGAAGGCGCGATTGGAACGCATGGAGCCGTCTTTGCCGGTGAAAAACACATCGGGGCGGGCGGCAACGTAACTCTCCATACCCAGTTCGCCGCCGAAGCAGTGGACGCTTTCGACCCAGCCGGTTTCGATCGCCGGGATCAATGTCGGATGCGGATTCAGCGTCCAGTTCTTGCAGATCTTGCCCTTGAGCCCCAGCTTTTCGCCATAAGTCGGCAGGATAAGTTCAATCGCAGCGGTGTTGAAGCCGATGCCGTGATTCAGCGACTGCACCTGATGGCGTTCATACACGCCACGGATCGCCATCATCGCCATCAACACATGGACCGGCTTGATCAGCCGTGGATCGCGGGTGAACAGCGGTTCAAGGAAAAACGGCTTGTCGGCCTGCACCACAAAGTCAATCCACGAGCCAGGGATGTCCACCCGCGGCAGATCGGCCGGATCGTCAACGATCTCATTGACCTGGGCGATCACGATGCCGTCGCGGAAAGCTGCCGCCTCCACCAGCGCCGGCGTATCTTCGGTGCTTGAACCGGTGTACAGATTACCTTGCCGATCCGCCTTGAAACCGGCTACCAGCACCACGTTCGGCGTCAGGTCGACATAGAGCCGCGCATACAGTTCGATGTAGGTGTGAATCGCGCCGACTTCCAGCAAGCCGTCTTTCAAAAACTGCGAAATGCGCAGGCTTTGCGCGCCGGCATAGGCAAAATCGAGCTTGCGAGCGATGCCGCGTTCGAACAGGTCAAGATGCTCCGGCCGGCTGACGCTCGGCATGATCAGGTGCAACTGGTTCACTTTGTCCGGATTGACCTGCGCCAGCGAACGGGACAGGAAATCAGCCTGTTTCTGGTTATTGCCTTCAAGCACGACGCGATCGCCAGGCGCGATCAGCGCTTCGAGCACAGCGATGATGTCGCCGGCAGGCAGGACCGGGCCGTTGGCCAGGTGGCGGACCAGATCGAGGCGGCGATTTTTTTCCGTCCGGCGTTTGCTCCACTGCGGGTTAAGTTGAGGTCTGGCTTGCATCGTTACTCCGGAAATCGATCATCACGGAGACACAATAGAATTTTCAAAAAGCGTCTTCAATCAACCTTATGCACAGTTCATTACTGTGAAGTTAATGAACGCGGCCGCGATTCATTAACTTCAAGGTAATGACGCGACGGCTTGGTTGATTGAACCAGGGAAATCATCAATCTAATCTACGGACGCTCCGGCTCAAAATTCCGGAGTGAACCGGAGTGAACCGGAGTGAACACTGGTGAGAACGATAAAAATCAACCTTGGAGAAGACGATTGTGAGAATCAAAAAAAATACCCTCATGGCTGCGGCCATGGGGATGGCCCTGGCTGTGGCGGGACCGGCAAGCGCTCAAAGCAGCCGTTCCACCCAGCAGGTGGTGGAACAACTCCAGCAGCAGATTCTGCAGCTCCAACAGCAATTGCAAAATCTGAGCGTTGAGGTGAAGGCCAGCACAGATGCGGCGAAGAAAGCCGATGCGACGGCCACGCAAGCGCAGGCGACGTCGAGCAAAGCTGCTGAAGCTGTCGCTGCCGCCCAGCCAAGCGCCCCCAACAAGGACGCCGTAAAGTTAACTGAAACTCCAGGCGGCTACCGGCTTATCGACACAGAGACCACGTCTCTTGGATTGTTCGGTCTGATTGATTTGACTGCTGCGGCATCGTCGTCCGGCGGGCCAAACGCCAATCCCAATAGCGCCACCAACGGCAGGACCAACAGCCACTGGGTTGGCCTGGATGTGTCGTGGATGAACGGCAATCGCTGGGGTTTGACCGGGAGCCATGTGATCGACAAGGGCAGCAACACCGAGCTTGTCTTCAGGCTGGAAAGTGAGTTTGAACTCGCCACCGGCAACTTCGACGGCGGTTTTTCATCGCCGGTTCTGTTTAATCGCGATGCATGGATCGGTGTGCAAAGTCCTACTATCGGAAAACTGACCGTTGGACGGCAGGACACGCTGGGGCGCGACGTCACCATGATTTGGGCCAATCCCTTCAGCACCGCCAAAAACGGCTACGATGAAGGCGGCTGGATGAACAACCAGGTCATGTACCAGATGATGGAATATTCCGGCTCTCCTACCGGCAACCGATGGGATAGCGCCGCGGTCTGGAAGAAGAAGTGGGGCGACAACTGGGTCTCATATCTCGGTTATCAGTTCGGCGGACTGCAGAATACGCAACCCGCCAATGGCGGAACAGATGTGGTTGATACCGGCCACTACAAGGGAACCCAACAGGCCGGAGGCATCGGCTACAACAGTAGCGACGATACCTGGCATGCCAGCGCATCGATTACCCACGCCAACTATGACGGCTTCGGCAAAATGGTGGAAAGCATCGGCGGCAACATCCGCCCGCTTCAGTGGCTGCGCCTGAACGGTGGACTTTTCCATGCCGATATCGACCAGCCGCAAGCAGTCGGCAAACGGACCGACAACGCGTTTACGGTATCGGCCCAGATTTATCCCAAAGGGAAGTTTGACTATGCCTTGGCTTACTATCGTATCAAGGCCAAAAATGCCGGCACCTCTGGCGGCAATACACTGCAGCCGTTTGACCTGACCAGCGGTCTCACTTCGGCAGCGAGCGGAACCTGGGACACGCTATACGGTGCGGCGTTTTACCGCCTCGACAAGCAGACTGACCTGTATCTGGCTTTCGACTATTCCTATGTCGGCGGTGGCTACAATACCAGCTACTTTAACGGCAACCGGAAGATTTTCCAGGCCGGCCTCGGCGCCCGCTACTTTTTCTGATCAATCCGGTCTCCCGTTGCCGTGACTTATTGCCGTGACTTTGTGGCTCCCCTCAAAGGAGCCACTTTTTTTAAGCAGTTGAGAAAGTGTCGATATGCAAGCAGGAGGTATGCATTGCCTGCCTTGGCTCATATGTTTGTGTCAGACTGTTACTTGTACCGCGGTGTGTTCAAATAATTTTCCGGAGGGAAAATGGCAATTGATGATGCAATTACGCTGAAAAAAATGGAAGTCTTTCTAGCCTTCATGACGCTTAACAATATGGCGCGGGTATCGGAAAGCCTTGGACAAAGTACCGTGAGCGTGCACCGTGCCTTGCATTCGCTTGAAGAGGCGTTGCGCTGTCCGCTTTTCAAGCACGAAGGACGCAACCTGATTCCTCTCCAGACCGCCTATACCTTCGCCGAATACGCGAAGCGGGTAATCGATGAATGCGAGGAGGGTGTGCGCAAGGTACGTGATGCAGGCGGATTTAACGCCCCCCGGCTCAAGATAGGCACTCTTTATTCCTTGACGTTAAGGTGCATCCCGCAACTGGTGATCGGCCTCAAGTTGCGCAAGCCTGAACTCGATATCGATCTCACCATGGGCTCAAACCGGGAGCTGCTGCAAAGTCTCGTGGATGGGCAGCTTGACGCAATTGTTATCGGTCTGCATGGCGAGAATGAAAATAGCGGACTGGTTTCGGTGCCATTATTTTATGATGATATCTTTTTGGCGGCGCCGGTCGGTTCGCCATATGCCGGTAACAAGCAGATCGATCTCCAGGATTTTCGCGCAGAAAAATTTGTCACGCTGAGTGACGGATTTGCGACCACTGAAGACTTTCATCATTGCTTTGAACTCGCGGGTTTTCTTCCCAATATTGGCATGCGGGTACAAGACATTTTTTCGCTGATTAACCTGATCAGCGGAGGAATCGGCTACAGCCTGCTGCCTGGACGCGTCGGCGAATTCAGCTCTCGCATCGAGCTGATTCCACTTGAAGAAAGGTACGCGTCCCGCCAGCAGATTACTCTGCTGCTACCTAAGAACAGGGAAAGGGATCCCAACCTGTTGGCGCTGGCTGCAGAATGCCGGATGTATGGCCGACGCGATAGCGGGAAGGATGGCTTCCTGTAGAGAAGAATTGTCGCTGTGGAAAATGCGATTTGGGTAAAACTATTCAGCTGCTGATGGCCCCTATATGTCGCATCGACGACCGGCGAATTAGCGATAGCGATTGGATGCGAACTCAGCGTAGGGAAAATTACTCGCGTCTAAAACTGAGAATAGCCCTTCCTATTGAATTTCCTGATACTAACGGATTCGGCATCCAGGCCGTAAAGACGTCGAGCGTGTCTCTATCAAGCTTGTAGAATCGTTCCTGTTCAGTGCCGTTCCAGGCTTCATTCCAAGATGAGTCAACCTTTGTGATGAACCTATCCCCATCTATCCGATACCGTCCTGTATAGGCCATCACAGTACGGAAAAGTGCCACCAGTTTCTCATCTGTATTCCCTGGCTCCCGCGCCTTTGCGGAAATTAGTACCATCATTCGCCCATCAGAGCCGAAAATAAGGTACCCATTGGGGTCGGCGCCCCACGGTTGAGTGCGCTCCTGTGAATCCTGAAGCTCAGTATCAAAAGAAACCAACCGCCAGCAACCGTGGAGCTTAGTGTCGCGCTCAGACATAGTCCCTCCTGTAGTAGTTCGCCTAAATGTACCCGCCTGTCGAATATTGAGTAAGTTGCCATGCAAATTGCAATAACACCATCAAATTCGCGGGATGCGCCACGGACCGCTAGCTATGCCAGAGCTTATCGGAGGGAGCCGCTTTGATGGGTGCGCCAAGACTCTGAATGGATGGGAGTGTCGCGTTGTGGTGCGCCACGATTTGCTGAGCCGAGAGATGAGCTTTGTCGTGAGTTGTGTGAGCGTCAGATACAAGAGTGACCTCGTACCCACCAGCCAAACTACTGCGCGCCGAAACTGCGATTCACTAACGCGACCTTCAATGACATCATCAGTCATGCCCGACATGTGTGGGTCAATAAATACCGCCATCATGACGGTGGCCCCTCCGTTAATGATTGACGAAAGCGTACTGGATGTTACTCGGACACTCGGATCCAGAACGCCGGCATATAGCGCAGCAAACACACCCACGGTCCATAGCGCAACAGCAGCAACGTTTAGTGAGGTCATAGATGCGGAGACGCTACCGCTATCGCGAAGTCCTGCCACGTTTGCAGTTCGCGGCATGATTGCGACGTCTTTGATGTAGGATAGCCCGCCCTTGAAAAACCCATGCAGAATCAATTTTGGTACCGAACGATGAACTTGAAAATGCTCGACTGCTCGACAAAAACCCCGCTGAAAAGTTGGAATTAACAATGCTCCGACGATGGTCGCAAGCGATGCGGAGATAAGTAGCCAGCGGAAGTCAGAAAGCAAACTTTCTGCTGCAAACTGCCTGCCGATATTTGATTCCACGCGTTTGGCCAGGAATGGCCCAAGAAATGAATTCGACGTCCGTGAGACAAGAACAAGAATACTGAATAGAGCAAGCGAAACCGCAATCCGTCTTGTCCTAATCCCGGCGATGCGTACGGAGTACGCCAGGGTGCCAATGATGTGGATGACAAACGTTAGGAAGCAAATGAATACTAGTTGCTTGTCCATGGAAACCTTGAAAATGTAGAAAAGTCGCTGGATGCGGCCATGAACATGCCACTGCTAACAAGGACGGATTAGGCCAAATGCATAGCAACTGCCGATTGCCATGCCCTAGAAGAACGTCTATAGTTTGCCCGTCCCTGCAAAAAACAGGGATCAGGTCTAGGAAGCCTGAATTGCAAAACGCGCACTGACCGCGCCATGCGGTTTTTTTTCGTGCGTACACCGTTGCATGCTCTCCACGGGCGGCAATGGTGGGGAGCCTTCGGGCTGCCGGTTTTCCGTTTTGCGCCGGTCTTCCTACCCTGCCATCTGCCGCCCTCCCGTTAGGAAGCGGAACGCGGCTTAACTGCAACTCTGGAGATCACTATGGCAAGCATCAACACGCCCACTCAATCCCTTCGCACTCCAACCAAAGCCGATCACAAACCGTTTTCCTGGTTAGCCGCAGAACTGCACATGAACACATCAGCGCAATTCATGGCAACCACACTGGATATCAGCCGAGGTATTCAAACTTGTCTCTCACTGGTTTGCGCCAGCGATCTTGCGCGTGAGCAGCGCGACGATACCTGTCCACCGCCTTTGAATGTGGCCGACACCGAAAATCTGGCTCGCATGGCAATGGCCGCTGCGGGTATGTTGTCGGACCGAGCGGAGGGCTATATCGATGTGCTCAACGACATGCATGCGAATGCAGAGGAGCGCAAGCCAGGTATGTGATGTAGCCCGGTAACCCGGCCCCTGTCGCAGAAGCCCCGGCTCCATTTTCATTTACTTGAGCCGGGAGCCAGAAAGCGCTTGATCAGCGTGGTCAGCATATCCAGTTCCTTTTTCATATCAAGATCGGGGTTGCGGATCGTCATCTTGCCGACGCCTTCAATTGTGCCTAGCAAGATGGCGGCGGCGAGGTCTGCATCGAGTGCCTGATCGACCTGCCCGCGTTGCTGGGCAGCTTTCAGAAGCGTTGCCAGCATGCCGTTTATTTTCGCAGAATGCTTTCTTACAATGTCAGCCATTGCAGGATTGCGGCCGGCTTCGGCAAGCATGTCCAGATGCAGTTGTTTCTTGGCGCGCATTTCGGCGTGATGTTGCTGCTTCATGCAGCTACGGCTGCTGGCTTGCGCGATCTCCGCTATCAGTCCTTCGATGGGATTGTCGCTTTTCATCAGATGATTAAAGCGCGCTTCCGCATGTTCCAGGCCAACTTCGGCCATGGCCTCGATGATCGCTTCCTTGCTGACGAAATAATGATAGAGATGCCCGGAACTGATTTTCGCTTCAGAGCAAATATTTGAAATGCTGGCGCCGCGGAACCCGTCTTTGGCAAAACAACGGCCTGCGGCTTCGAGAATATCGCGCCGCTTTTGCTCATGTTTAACCGGGTCGATTTTACGCATGCCGTCTCCTGATAACCAAATAGATACAAAATAGAGTGATCAATCTAACATAATTTGACGGCCGCTCATTCCTGCATATAATAGATAGATTGTTCGATCTATTATATGGATCGGCATCGACAGAGCCGATTGGGCTCCAGCTAAAGCCGGAATGGATTGCTACGAATATGCCTAGATCAATGCCAAAATTATTTGCACTACCTGGATCTCGCATGAGATTGTTCGCCGTCGCGAC
Organism: Collimonas sp.; assembly: GCF_035566375.1. Classification (GTDB taxonomy): domain Bacteria; phylum Pseudomonadota; class Gammaproteobacteria; order Burkholderiales; family Burkholderiaceae_D; genus Collimonas. The sequence goes on along the minus strand of NZ_DATMRK010000077.1, from coordinate 24,500 downwards.
GCTTGCCCTGGCGTTGACGGCGTGCGCGACCCAGCCCGCCTATTCGCCGCCCAAGCCGCCGCTTCCTTCCGACTGGGAAAATGTGCCGCACCGCGGAAAGCCGGAGAGTGTCGCAGCGACGGGGCAGTGGTGGACGCAACTGGGGGATCAGGCCATCGATAAGCTGATTGCGTCCGCGTTTGCCGATAACCCGACGCTGGCCCAGGCAGTAGCCAGGGTAGACCAGGCCAAGGCCGCAGCCGGTGTGGCAACTGCACAGCGCCTGCCTGCGCTAAATGGCAGCGCCAACGCTACACGCGCACAAAGCCAGAACACCGCAGGTGTCGGCAGTTCTACCACCATGCTCACGAGCTCTTCATCCATAGGCGCCGATTTCAGTTGGGAGATCGACCTCTGGGGACGCATCAGGGAGTCGGTCTCCGCGGCACAACGACGGCTGGATGCACGGACCGCGGATGCGCAAGGCGCCCGGCTCTCGCTAGCGGCGCAAGTCGCCAATACCAGTCTCTCCCTGCGCGCCTGCGCCTATTCGCTGCAAGTGCGCGACGCCGACATCGCGTCGAGGGAAACCGAACTGGCCCTCACGCGCAAGCGGCGTGAAGTCGGCTATATCGCGCCCTCGGCGGAATTTAGCGCACTGACCAACCTGGCCAACGCGCGCACCGCACGCATCAGCCAGCAGGAGCAATGCACGCGTAATGTCGATGCCTTGGTGGCGTTGACCGGGCAGCCGGCGGCGGCGGTGCGCCGCATGCTGCTGCCGGCAGCGAGCAGTGCCGATTCAGAGGAAAGCAGCGCGATTCTGGATGACGTCGCACATGTCATGCCGACCCCGCCAGCGATGCAGCCGGCGCTGCCGGCGACAGTGCTGCGCGACCATCCGAGCCTGGTATCCGCCGAGCGCTCGCTGGCTGCAGCATGGTCTGATATCGCCGTGGCTCGCGCGCAGCGACTCCCAACCATCAGTCTCAGTGCAATGCTGTCGGGCCAATGGCTGCGCGCCGTCGGCAATTCGGTCAATTTCACCAGCTGGTCGGCCGGACCGGCATTGACCGTTCCAATATTCGACGGCGGCGCCGGAGCGGCCAATGTGGACGCGGCGACCGGGCGCTACCAGGAAGCGGCCGCAACATTGCAGGCGACTTTACGTACCGTGGTGCAGAACGTGGAGGATGCGCTGGCCTTCCAGACATCGGCCGAAGAACGCGTGAAATCGTCGCAGGATGCGGTGGACGCCGCGCAGCGCAGTTTCCGCGCCAGCCAGGCGCAGTGGCGGGCCGGCGCCATCAGCATGTTCGAGCTGGAAGACACCAGGCGCCAGCGCCAGACCGCCGAAGAGAATTTCATTGCCGCCAAACGCGACCAGGGCCAGGCCTGGATCAGCCTGATGCAGGCGACCGGGCAAATCGATAGCCCGGGCTAGCGACCGGCTGTACCTATGCACGCAACCGTAATCCACAACAATACGACACAACAATACGATCGCAACACACCAGGAAATTCATCCATGAATGCGTCTGAACCATCGATAGTGCAAGTCAAATCCCCTCCGCGGCGCAAGGTCATCGCGATCGTCGTCGCCATCGCATTTGCCGCTGCAGCGGTCGGCGCCGGCGTGATCATGACGGTGAAATCCGGAAAGGCTGAAGCCAAGCCGGTCCAGACCACGCCAGCGCTGACAGTGACCATCGCCCGGCCGACCCAAGTCAGCTGGGCCGAGACCCTGAACGCATCCGGCGCCGTTGCGCCCTGGCAGGAAGCGATCATAGGCAGCCAGATCGGCGGCTATCAACTGGACCAGGTGCGCGTCAATGTCGGCGACCATGTCAAAAAAGGCCAGATCCTGGCGCGCCTCAATCCCGATCTGCTGCGCGCCGAAGAGGCGCAATTGGTCGCCGCTTACGAGCAAGCCGAAGCCAACGCCAAGCGCGCGATCTCCCTGCAAGGCAGCGGCGGCATCAGCGACCAGGATGTGCTGCAATCGACCACGCTGGCGAAGACGGCGCGCGCGCAACTTGCGTTCAAGCAGCTGCAACTGCGTTATACCGATGTGATCGCTGCCGACGACGGCGTCATCAGCGCGCGTTCCGCCACCCCCGGTTCCGTGGTCTCGACCGGACAGGAATTATTTCGCATGATATTGAAAGGGCGTCTGGAGTGGCGCGGTGAAGTGACGGCGGAACAACTGACCCGCATTGCCGCCAGCCAGCAGGTGGCGCTGGCGCTGCCGGACGGCGGCACCGCGTCTGCCGTGGTGCGCCAGACCGCACCGTCGCTGGACAGCGCATCGCGGCTCGGCATGGTCTATGCCGATATCGCCGACGGCCAGGCGGTGCGGGCCGGTATGTATGCAAACGGCTCGATTGCGCTCAAGCCGACGCCGGCGCTAGTGGTTTCGGCGCAGAGCATCGTCATCCGCGACGGTCATTCTTATGTGCTCAAGCTGCGCAGCGACGGCAGCAATAAAGTGGAGCGGCTGGCGGTCGTCACCGGGCGCCGGCAGGGGACTGATATCGAGATTGTCAAAGGCGTTGCGCAAGCGGATGAGGTGGTGGTGCTCGGCGCCGGTTTCCTCAATGAGGGCGATACGGTGCGGGTTGCCAGTACTGATGCAAATACGGGTACAGCGCCGGCAGCAAAGGAGACCAAATGAATTTCGCAACCTGGTCCATCCGCAATCCGATTCCGGCGATCCTGCTGTTCGCCTTGCTGACGATAGCCGGCATCATGGGTTTCCATAAACTGCCGATTCAAAACCTGCCGGACATCGATCTGCCAACCGTCAATATCACGTTGACGCAGCCGGGTGCGGCGCCGGCGCAGCTGGAAACCGAGGTGGCCCGAAAAGTAGAAAATGCTCTGGCGACCATGAGCGGGCTCAAGCATCTGCGGACCTCGATTACCGACGGCCAGGTGCAGATCACGGTGGAATTCGTGCTGGAGAAAAATATCTCGGACGCCTTGATCGACGCCAAGAACGCAGTCGACAGCGTGCGCTCCCAATTGCCGACCGACCTGCAGCAACCGACCGTCAGCGCGGTGACCGTCGGCGGCGATGCGGTGCTGGTGTACGCCATCGCTGCAGGCGATATGGATGAAGAATCGCTGTCCTGGTTCGTCGACGATACGGTCGGCAAGGCAATCCTGGCGGTGCCGGGCGTCGGCCGCATGGATCGGGTGGGCGGCTTGACGCGCCAGGTGCGTGTCGCCGTCGATCCGGTCCGCATGGCGGCGCAAGGGGTGACTGCCGCTGACGTCTCGCAGGCCTTGCGCAATATGCAGCAGGAGTCGTCGGGTGGGCGCGGCCAGTTCGGCCTGGAAGAGCAATCGGCGCGTGTGATCGCGACAGTGCGCCAGGCCTCCGAGCTGGCGGCATTTCCGGTGGCCCTGTCCAACGGCCGCAAACTCAGGCTCGATCAAATCGCTACCATTAGCGACGCCAGTGCAGAGCGGGCCCAGATTGCCTTATTGGACGGCAAGCCGGTGGTCGGCTTCAAGGTGTTCCGCGCCAAGGGTTACGACGAAACCGTGATTGCGAAAAACGTCGCGGCGGCGCTGGAAAAGCTGCAAGTCAACAACCATGCCTTGAAATTCACGCGCATTTCGGGAACGGTCGGCTATACCAAGGAGCAATATGAGGGCTCGATGGATATGCTGTACGAAGGCTCCATCCTGGCGGTGCTGGTGGTGTGGTGGTTCTTGCGCGACTGGCGCGCCACCCTGGTCGCCGCGTCGGCGCTGCCCTTGTCGATCCTGCCGGCCTTTGCCGCCATGGCATGGTTCGGCTTTTCCCTGAACACCTTGACCTTGCTGGCGCTGGCGGTGATCGTCGGCATCCTGGTGGACGATGCGATTGTCGAGGTCGAAAATATCGAGCGCCATGCGCATATGGGCAAGCCTATCTTGCAGGCTGCCGGCGATGCGGTGACGGAAATCGCACTGGCCGTGATCGCCACCACCATGACACTGGTCGTGGTGTTTCTGCCGACGGCCATGATGAGCGGCATTCCGGGCCTGTTCTTCAGGCAATTCGGCTGGACCGCGGTGATCGCCGTCCTGACCTCGCTGCTGGTAGCGCGTATCCTGACGCCGATGATGGCCGCCTATCTGCTGAAGGCTAAGCATGCGGTGGAACAGCAGGACGGCAAGATCATGCGCTGGTATCTGCATGCCGTGCGCTGGTGTCTGGCGCACCGCAAAACCACCATGCTGGCGGCAACCCTGTTCTTTGTCGCTTCGGTTGCAATGATTCCCTTCATTTCCAGCGGCTTGATGCCACCGGCCGACCGCGGGTATACCACGGTCAATGTCGAACTGCCGCCGGGCAGCTCACTGAAAAATACGCTGGCGGTTGCCGAGAGGGCGCGCGGTGCGCTCGGCAGCGTCGGCGGCATCGATAATATTTTCACGACGGTGGGCGTGTCGCAGGTAGTCGGCGGCGGTCAGCTTCAGGCCGGCGAAGTACGCAACGGCTCGCTCACCCTGTCCTTGGCGGAGCGCGCCAAGCGTCCGCTCCAGACTGAAATCGAAAAGGCTGTGCGGCGGGCCTTGCTGAATGTTCCGGGCGCCCGTTTCACGGTGGGCGCGGGCGGCCCTGGCGAGAAGATGCAACTGATCCTTGCTGGCGACAATGAAAATGCGCTGAAGGCCACTGCCCAGGCGATGGAGCGCCAGTTGCGCGGCGTCGGCACGCTGTCGAATATCAGTTCCAGCGCCAGCCTGGAGCGCCCGGAAATCATCGTCCGGCCCGACCTCCAGCGCGCCAGCGAACTGGGTGTTTCGACCGCCGCCATCGGCCAGGTGGTGCGCATCGCCACCGCCGGCGATTTCTCGGCAAATCTTGCCAAGCTTAACCTGGACAACCGGCAGGTCGACATCAATGTCAGCATGCCAGACGCCGACCGCCAGAGCCTGAGCACCTTTGCCAATCTGCACGTGCTGGGCCGTAACGGCCTGGTGCCGCTGGCCTCGGTGGCTAGTTTGTCGGTGGAGAGCGGGCCGTCGAAAATCGAAAGATACGACCGCCGCCGTTACGTCACGGTCAGCGCCGATCTCGGCGGCATGCCTTTGGGCGAAGCCTTGGCGGCAGCGAAGGCGCTGCCGGCGGTCAAGCAGATGCCGTCCAGCGTGCAGCTGATCCAGACCGGCGATGCGGAAATAGCAGCGGAGCTGGGCGCCGGTTTTATCATGGCGATCATTATCGGCGTGCTATGCGTGTTCTGCGTGCTGGTGCTGCTGTTCCGGGATTTCCTGCAGCCGGTCACGATTCTGTCGGCGATTCCCTTATCGCTTGGCGGCGCCTTCCTGGCGCTGCTCATGGCGCATAGCGAACTGGATATTCCGTCGATGATCGGTCTGGTCATGCTGATGGGTATCGTGACCAAGAACTCGATATTGCTGGTCGAATACACCATCGTCGGCAAGCGCGACCGCGGCTTGTCGGTGTTCGACGCATTGATAGACGCCTGTCATAAGCGGGCGCGGCCGATTGTCATGACAACCGTCGCCATGATTGCCGGCATGGCGCCGATTGCCCTGGGGTTTGGCGCCGACGCCAGTTTTCGGCAACCGATGGCGGTTGCCGTTATCGGCGGTTTGCTGACCTCGACAGCCTTGAGTCTGTTGGTGGTGCCGGTGGTATTTACCTATATCGATGAGTTCGAGCATTGGCTCAAACACCTGTTTGCACGGAAGGGCGACGCCCGGTTCAAGGAAGTAGAAGCGAATACCTGAAATTATGTTGCGCCTTGATCAGCTTTTCTGAGCTGTCTACACAAACTATTTCCTCCTGGCTTAATGCAGGATGGAACAAGATCAGAGCTTGCAACCACCTATTGCCGGATACCCGAACGCCGCCGCAGGCGCCGTTCGGATTTCGATCAATAGGGGGATGGCATGTCAAAAGAGAGTTACCGTCAGCTGCTTGGGCATATCTGTAGCCAAGCCAATCTTACCGACACCGAGTCGGTATACGCGAGTGGCAATATTGTCGTCAACGATATTCCATTCACCCTGATCCATGACGAAAATGGCGATGATGACGGCCTTCGCATGTACTGCGATTTTGGCAAGCCGGCGCCGGAACGGCGAGCGCTGGCCCTGCAACGCCTGCTGGAAACGAATTTGTATATGTTCAGTGCGGCCGGCGCACCTAGTTTTGGATTCAACCAGGAGAATGGCCGGGTCGTGATGATGGCGCGTATGGCGCTATCGCAGGTCAGTGCGGCCTCGCTGCTGCGGGCTATGGGCGAGTTCTCTTCGTATGCAGCGCAATGGCGCGAAAAATATTTTCTACTCGATACGGAACACGAGGCCGGCAATAGCGCGGTCCACGCTAACGCCCGGAATGCCGGAGCGGCGCTGATCCGGCGGGCATTGTCGGCGGCCGCAACAGATGCGCCTGCAGGCGGCTGAATCATGGAAAACATTCATGCTCCATCTGTCCTCTCCACGCTGGACTATCAAGCGCAGATCGATCAACCCACGATCAATCAACCGACGCTCAATCAACCATCTTCATCAGTTGTCTCGATCAGGATTGCCTCGGACCCTGACCTCAGCACGCATCAGGACAGTGTCGTCCCGGATACCGCACGACAGGACCGCAGCGGCTGGACCGTAGCGCATGGCGTGGCAGTGGAGGCGGCGCGTCAAGGAGTGGCCGCCTACGTAGGCTGGGGCTTGGCTAAATGCAGTGCGGAAGCGCTCTATCTGCACATAAAAGGCGATGCATATGACCCTGGGTCTTATGCTTCGAATCTTGAAAAGGCTGCGTTTGTTGCGCCATTTCTGACAGTCGGACACTACGTCGGCAATGTGGTGCTGGCGCCGGCGGTGCAATGGGCTTTGCGCGGCAGTATTGCGCCGGTTGACCCGCAACAGGCATTTCCGGATGCGGTACGGGAAGAGCATGAATCCGATCATGATTTTGCCGCCCGCCAGGCAGATATCGACAAGAGTCGCCAAGCCATGTCGAAGATGCAGGCTGTGGGCCGGCCGGGTCAGTTGACCGCCAATCTGATCGGCGATGCAGGGTTCGGTCTGGCGTCCGCTCTGCAGCCGTTCATCTATACCGGCGCCAACGCCAGTTCGCCACCGATACGCGCAATGGCCTCTCTCGGCGGAGGTACGCTGATGGGAGCAGGATGGGGTTTGCTTAACATGACGACCAGGGTCAACGGCCAGCTTACGCACACCATCATCCCGGCCAAAAAACTGGGCGACATGCTGCTCGATTCGCTCAAAAAAATACCGATTTTAAAAGACCTCGGGATGCGCGCGGTGGCGAACGGTTCTGCCCTGATGTCTCTGGCCGCGGTGCAGACAAAAATTGCCCATAACGTCCAGGCGGAAAATCCTGGAAAGCCCTTAATCAAGAGTCCCGGCGTCCAGCCTGCGGCCAGTCCGGAGCAGCGCTTCGCAAATGGCATGGCTGGCGGTGTCACGCCGCTGGAAGGGGGATTTTTTGCCAATTTGGGATTGGCTGCCAGAGGAAGTCCAGACAGCCCGGCCTTGGCGGAAACTCTGGATGCGCTCAAGAAGATCGATCCAAGAACCTCTCCAGGGAGCCTGGCAACCTTATTGGTCGGCGAGCCGGGCAGTGCTGTGGCGCAGGTGGCAAATGTGGTTCTGCAGGCTGTCGAAATGCCTTACCACAGTGCACAAGGTTTGCTGGGATTACCGGGACATATTGCGTTTGATATCGCCAACGGTTTGCACAGCGGTTTGAGCCGGGTTACCGGCCATGCCGATTCTCCGCAAAATCTTCCGCAGAATTCTCAGGAACGGTCCCAGGCAAATTCCCAGGCAAATTCATCGTCGTCGGATATTCATCTGGCCGAACTCGGCATGGCGCCGCAACAGGCAACGGAACCGTTGCCCGCCGCCGCGCCACATACCACGGTGCACATCAGCGATCAAAACTCCATCGAGTGATCGGGATGATGCATACGACCAGATATTCATCTAATAAAACAAGGAGGTTCCAATGTTGAACCCAGTATCACCGAATAATCCCGGCATATCCCATGCCGACCATGAGTTGCAAGCGCCATCTGCCGATAAGCCGCTGCCTCAACTGCCAGCATCGAACCTGGACCATTTTCTGAAGGCCTACAACGGCCGGGGCGTGGCCAATTTTTTTAACCACGGCGGAACGGAACAGGCGGCGCAAGCGCTGATCGCCGCCAAACATGTGATGTTGTGTACCGGTTTTAACGTGGCTGAAGGCATGCCGGAAACCGATGGGCCGGTGGGTACCGCCGCCTTGGGGAATGCGCTTGCCGAAATGGGAAAAGTGGTGACCTACGTTACCGACGGCCCCAACGAGAAGGTGCTCAGGGAGGCGTTGGCAGTACTAAATCCCGACAGAGCGAAATATTCCAGGATTGTCAAATTCTCTGCCCCCCACGAGAAAGACAATGATCCGGCGGCCAAGGCTTTGCTGGAGAAACTTAAACCGGATGCGGTGGTGGCGATTGAACTGCCGGCCCGTAATTCGGAAGGCGTGCGGCGCAATATGCGCGGCGTCGATATCAATCCTTTTAACCCGCCAGTCGATGGCTTGCTGCTGGAAGCGGCGAAAGCAGGCATTACCACCGTCGGTGTCGGCGACGGCGGCAACGAGGCCGGCATGGGGGGGCTGGACGGCATCCCGACGGCGCTCGATGGAACGGAAATGAAATCGGCGGTGCCGGCGCAGCATCAGGTGACGGCCTGGAACTCCAACCTGGGCGGCGAGGCCATTGCCGCGGCCTTCCTGGCCAAGCATGGCGAACTCGACAAGCTGCATACACCTGAGCAGCAGACCGCCATGATAGGCGCCATGCTGGACGCAGGTGCGGTCGATGGTGTCACTCGGAAGAAAGTTGCCGGCGCGTTGTCTGACGACGGTAAAACAACAACCGGCGTCGACGGTTTCTCGCCGATGGTGCACGCCGCCGGGCTGGAAATGTTGAAAAACGTTGTAGGCGGCATGAATCTTGGCATCGTCGCCAAGAAGACGCCGCGCGACGGTCAGCCTTTTTTGATCGGCGCCTTCGACTCCAGCAATGGCGGCCTGATCGCCGCCAAGAACCTGGCCGGATTTATAGCAGCACGTTCACCGCATACGGCGCGCTTTGCGATCGTGGTCGATCACGGCAATGCACCCTATGGTGAAAAATCTCGCGACGCCCTGATCAAATTGGTAGGGAATGGGTTGCAGACTTCGGAAAAAATCGGTGTCGATGTCATCGCCATGGCCTGCAATACGGCTTGTACGGCTTTTCCGGAAGCACTGGACCAGTCACCGCATACCAAAGTGCTTGATCTGATTGAAGTGACGGCAGGCGCGATTGCCAGGCTGGGAGGAAGCAAGCCAGCGATTCTATCGACTCCGGCAACCGCTAAAGGAGAAGGAGATTCGTCGAAAAACATGTATGACGACAAGGTCAAGCAAGCATCGGAAGGCAGAGTGTCTTTACCGCCGGATTTCCGCATCGGCGCAACGGAGTGGGCAGGCATGATCAACGATCTCGATCATTTGAGCGAGGAAAAGGAAAAAGTAGAAAAAGTACGGATCGCGGTCGAGAAATACGTCGACAAGATTCCTGTCGACGCCACTTCTGTATGGCTGTGCTGTACCCATTATCCGGCTCTGAAGGGGCAGATCGAAGCAGCGCTGAAAAAGAATAACCGGGATATCGAGGTGATCGATCCAATGGAGTATCAAGCCGAGATGATCATTGATCATCTGAACTCCATCCAGGATCTCGATCGCTCCAAACGCCGCGAAACCACTGATCCGATCGTGGTCACCACCGGTGTCAAAAGCAACGTGGATGTATCGGCCAGGGCATTGCTGGGCAGTGACAAGGCGATCGTCTTGCAGAGCGAATTCGGAAAAAAATTCTCCCTCGAATTGCTGGCCGATCACCTTGTCAAATCACCGGAAACAAAGTCGGCATCCTCTCTGCCGCCCAATTTCCTACCGTTCAAGAAACCCGACGACGGCCAATCCCCAACCATCAACTAATTTCATATAGTCAATCATCTGGAGAATCATCATGACAACATCGAACTATCAACGCGTGGTTAAGGAATTGTGCGAACTGGTCGGCTTCAAAGACCACGGCCTGCTCGTCAACGGCGGCAAACTGCGCATCCAGGACTACCGCGTTTCATTCATCTACAACCAGGCCTACGACCCGAAGAACATGCTGGTCTACGTCGACATGGGCGTCCCGTCCGGCGACCTGGAACAGACCTACAAGACTATGCTGAAGATCAACTTCCAGCTGGGTATCGGCGAGCGCGGCGTGATCAGCCTGCATCCTGAAACCGGCCATCTGTTTTATTCGTTCGGGTTTGAGCTGGACGATGAAGCGCTGGGCCGCAGCTTGCTCGATACGCTGATCCGTTTTGTGGGAGATGTCGGGATTGAAGCATTGCGGCTGCCCGGCGATGACAACGCAGCAAAGCAGGCAGGCGGCGTTGCCGGCCGCAATCGTGCCGCACGCTTGTGGAACGATCCGGCTTAATCTTTAAACTCTTCAAACTGCCCACGAAATTCGCGAAAAGTCATCTGTTCGAAATTTTTCTAGTATTTCGTGGGCCAAGCAGTTTTAGCGATCAACTCACCGCATCAATGAAACGCCGGTCGACCTTGGCGCAATAGGCTGCACATGCCAGCCGCGCCGCGTTTGCCGCAGCATGGACGAACATGTCGGCGTTTGCGTGACGGCACATGGAAACGATGATCGAGGGCGGAATCGGCTCTATCGGCAACTCCACGAACTCACCGCTTTCGACATAACTCTCTACAAACAGGCTGGGGATGGCGGCAACGCCGTAGCCATCCTTCACCAACTGCACAATCGCAGCTACCGAAGGCGAGCAGGTGATCCGCGTTTGCGAAATGGGGATGCCGACCTGGTTGCCGAGATTGGCGACGATATCTTCCAGCGCGCGTTGCGGCGAGGTGCCGCGTCCGAAGGTCAGTATCGGCAGCTGCAGCAGGCGTTCGAGCAAGCCGTTCTTGGCCGCGCCGTTCTTTAGCAAACCATTCTTCAGCACCGGAAACAAACCTTTCCTGGCAATCCATCTGACTGGATAGATGGCCAGCGCATCTGACACGATTTCGCTGCTGTTGATGCCTTCCACCCGAATCACAAGATCGAGTTCCTTTGCCAGCAGACGCTTTTCCAGGACGTTGCTCATATCGACCGTCAGGTCGATTTCCAGTTCAGGGTAATCGTCATTGAGCCGCTTCACATATTGTGCAAGCCAGCTATGCACCACCGACTCGATCACTCCCAGCCGCAAACGTCCGCGCACCACGCTTTCCTTGCTGGCCGCTACCTGCATCCGGTGCGCTGCATCGAGCACGGATTTTGCATAACTCAGCAGATATTCTCCTGTGGCGGTAAGCCGGAACTCTTTGGACGAGCGATCAATCAGCGTCGTCTGCAGTTCTTCCTCCAGGCTTTTCATGCGTAAGGAAATGGCGGCCGGGGTCGCATGCAATGCGCGCGCGGTTGCGCGGAAGCTGCGCAATCGCGCCAGTGTCACAAACGTTTCAACAAACCGCGTATTCATGGCGTGTGAGGGATAGCGTGGGTGTTAAGCAAAACTATACAGGAATGCCTCAATAAAACTAGATCGCGCAAATTTTTTTTTGTGACTATTCTGTGACGTCGGCTTTTTTTAACTATGCATATTCAAAAGACAAATTTATGACGCCATTCGAATTACGGAAAAAAGTACGCGCCGGCGAGTTCAGACTGCCGACGGCCGGCTATTGCGGCGAATTCGCCCAAGCCAACCTGGTTATTGTTGCGAAAGCCTACGCCGATGCCTTTCTGCGGTTTTGCCTGCTGAACCCCAGGGCATGCCCGTTGTTATCGGTTGGTCAACCTGGGCAATGGGTGATGGAGGCGCTGGGGCAGGATGTCGATATCCGGACCGATGTGCCCGGCTACTATATTTATCGCGACGGCGAGCTGGCGGAAGACTTGTCGTCGCTGGCAGGGCTGGCGGAAGCGGATCTGGTGGTGTTTGCAATCGGCTGTTCATTCTCGTTTGAACAAATGCTGTTGCAGGCAAATATCCGCTTGCGCCATATAGAACAGAAAAAAAACGTCGCCATGTACCGGACCAATATCGCCAACCAGCCGGCCGGGCCGTTTGGCGGCAATCTGGTGGTCAGCATGCGCCCGATGAAGGCAAGCGATGCGATCAAGGCGGTCCAGATCACCAGCCGGTTTCCGGCAGTGCACGGCGCACCTATCCATATCGGCGAGCCGCTGCAGATCGGCATTGCCGACCTGCAAAAGCCGGATTTCGGTGACGCTATCTCGATTAACGCTGACGAGATCCCGGTGTTCTGGGCCTGCGGCGTGACACCGCAGGATGCGATCCGCAGCGCGCGTCTGCCGCTGGTGGTCACCCACAAGCCAGGCCATATGCTGGTCACCGATATTCCCAATTCGACATTGGCGGTGTTTTGACGATCCCGGGTTCTTGTGCGCAGCTGAAATCGCTTCAAAAAAGCCACGATGAAATAGATGGTTCCGGTTTATAAATTACATCAACTCAGGAGGCAAGTATGGATGGCAAAGCAGAAATCGTTTTAGGCGGCCCGGAATCCGATAGCGGCAGCGGTTTCTTTTCCTGGTATCGCGAAATATCGGCCGGAGAACGGCGAACCTTCTGGAGCTGCAAGATCGGCTACATGCTCGATGCGATGGATACCCAGTTCCTGAGTTTCGTGATTCCTACCCTGATCGCGACCTGGGGCATCAGCAAGGGCGACGCCGGACTGATCGGCACCGCAACCTTGTTGACTTCAGCGCTGGGCGGATGGGTTGCCGGCATTCTTTCCGATCGTATCGGCCGCGTAAAAACGCTGCAGATCACGATCCTGTGGTTTGCTTTTTTTACCGTCATGTGCGGTTTCGCCCAGGATTTTCATCAGCTACTCATCTCGCGGGCATTGATGGGCTTCGGCTTCGGCGGTGAATGGACCGCCGGCGCTATCCTGATCGGCGAAGTGATCCGGGCCAAGGATCGCGGCAAGGCGGTCGGCATGGTGCAGGCCGGATGGGCCTTGGGCTGGGGCATGTCCGCCATCCTGTATGCATTGATGTTCTCGCTGCTGCCGCCGGAAAAAGCCTGGCGGGCGCTGTTTTTGCTGGGCGTGCTGCCTGCCATATTCGTTATCTTCATCCGCCGTTTCGTGGAAGAGCCGGAAGTGTTTCGCCAGCAAAAGCGCGATGAAGAAAACGGTGCGGCAAGGGCGCCGTTTACAGAGATTTTCTCTCCCGCCATGATCACTACGACGCTCCGCGCTGCGTTGCTGACAACCGGCGCGCAGGGCGGTTACTACGCCATCACGACATGGCTGCCGACATTCCTGAAGACCGAACGCAACCTTACCGTGCTTGGCACCGGCGGTTATCTGGCGATGGTCATTTTCGGCTCCTATGTCGGCTATATCGTCAGCGCTTACCTGACCGACCGCCTCGGACGCAAAAAGAATTTCATCTTGTTTGCGCTTTGCTCGCTGTGCATAGCATTGGCGTATACCCGCTTGCCGTTGACCGATCCGGTGATGCTGGTGCTGGGATTCCCGCTGGGGTTTTTTGTCTCCGGCGTATTCAGCGGCATGGGCTCCTTTCTGACCGAACTGTTCCCGACCAGGATACGCGGATCGGGGCAGGGATTTTGTTACAACGTGGGCCGCGCCGTCGGTTCTTTGTTTCCTTTCCTGATTGGCCTGGCCAGCAAGAACATGCCGCTGGGATATGCCATCGGCATGTTCGCAGCAGCAGCGTACGGCGTAATGATCATCGCCGCGCTGACCTTGCCTGAAACCCGCGGCAAGCAACTTGAATCCTGACGCTAACCTTGACAACAAGCAGAGAGAAATCAGCATGAATCACGCAACACCTATTTCAGATCCCCGCTGGCAATTCTGGATCGATCGCGGCGGCACCTTCACCGACATCGTGGCGCGCCGTCCCGACGGCCAGCTCATCACGCACAAGCTGTTATCGGAGAACCCTGAGCAATATAAAGACGCGGCGGTGGCTGGCATCAAGCACTTGCTGGGGCTCAAGCCGGCTGACAATATTTCCCCGGAATTGGTAGCGGCGGTAAAAATGGGTACCACGGTGGCGACCAATGCGCTGCTGGAGCGCAAAGGCGATCCGACCGTATTGGTGGTGACCAAAGGCTTCCGCGACGCCTTGCGCATCGCCTATCAGAATCGGCCGCGTCTGTTCGATCGGCAGATCGTGCTGCCGGAATTATTGTACGAAAAAGTAGTGGAGGTGGATGAGAGAATCGGCGCCAGGGGCGATATATTGAAAGAACTGGATCCGGCGGCAGTGCGACGTGAACTCTCCATCCTGTATGCAGCCGGCTATCGTTCGGTCGCGGTGCTGCTGATGCATGGCTACCGTTTTACGGCGCATGAAAAACTGATCGGTCATGTCGCACAGGAAATCGGATTTACGCAAGTGTCGCTGTCGCATCGCGTCAGCCCCATCATGAAACTGGTGTCGCGCGGCGATACCACGGTGGTTGACGCCTATCTGTCCCCCATTTTGCGGCGCTATGTGGATCAGGTGGCTAGCCAGATGGAAGGCGTCAGATTATTGTTCATGCAAAGCAACGGCGGTTTGACGGACGCCCATCGCTTCCAGGGCAAAGACTCGATTCTGTCGGGGCCGGCAGGCGGCATTGTCGGCATGGTCCGTACCGCGCAATCCGCTGGCTTTAACAAGATCATCGGATTTGACATGGGCGGAACCTCAACCGATGTTTCGCACTACGCAGGGGAATTCGAGAGGCAGTTTGAAACGCAGGTGGCAGGTGTCAGGATGCGGGCGCCGATGATGAGCATTCACACCGTCGCTGCGGGCGGCGGCTCCATCTTGCATTTCGATGGCAGCCGCTATCGCGTCGGCCCCGACAGCGCCGGCGCCAACCCGGGACCGGCAAGCTACCGGCGCGGAGGCCGGCTGGCCGTTACCGATTGCAACGTCATGCTGGGCAAGATTCAGCCGCACCATTTTCCCAAGGTATTCGGGCCGCATGCGGACCAGGCGCTGGACCGCGACGCAGTGGTGCAGAAATTCACCGAGCTGGCGGACAGGATTCATGCGGAAACCGGCAACCGTCGTACGCCGGAAGAGGTCGCAGAAGGTTTTATTGAAATTGCCGTTGGCAACATGGCTAATGCGATCAAGTTCATCTCGGTGCAGCGCGGGCACGATGTCACCGACTACACGCTGACCACTTTTGGCGGCGCCGGCGGCCAGCACGCCTGCCTGGTGGCCGATGCGCTCGGCATGACCAGCGTCTTCGCTCATCCCTTTGCCGGTGTGTTGTCGGCCTATGGCATGGGCCTGGCCGATCAGACCAGCATGCGCGAACAGGCAATGGAGATCGTCCTGTCCTCGGCTGCGATGGCAAGCTTGCAAGAAAATCTGAAATCCCTGTCCGATGCCGCGGTTAGCGATCTGCTATCGCAAGGCGTGACGCAGCAGCAGATCCATGTGATGCAACGCGTGCATCTGCGTTATGCAGGAACCGATTCGGTCATCGTCACGCCGTTCTCTACTGTCGATGAGATGCTGATGCAATTTGAAGTGGCGTACAAAAAACGCTACTCCTTCCTGATGCAGGATAAAGCGCTGATGGTCGAGGCGATCTCGGTGGAAGCGATCGGCGTCGCCGCCGACAAGGATGGATGCGGCGAGTTGCTGGCGCCACCGAAGCCACGTGAGGGGCCGTTGACAGCGCAAGAAACGGTACAGTTGTTTTCGGGCGGGAAGTGGCACGACACTGCCTTGTATCAACGTCATGAGGTCCGTCCGGGCGATGTGATTCACGGCCCGGCCATCATTGCAGAAAAAAATTCCACCAACATTATCGAGCCCGGCTGGCGCGCGGAGATCACGCCGCTGAACCACCTGTTGTTGAAACGGGTCGAGGCGCGGGCGCAGCGCACAGCAATCGGCACGCTGGCCGATCCGGTGATGCTGGAAGTGTTCAATAACCTGTTCATGAGTATCGCCGAACAGATGGGCTTGCGGCTGCAAAACACGGCGTTCTCGGTGAACATCAAGGAACGCCTCGATTTTTCTTGTGCGGTGTTCGACGCCGGCGGCAACCTGATCGCCAATGCGCCGCATATCCCGGTGCATCTGGGATCGATGGGCGACAGCATCAAAACCATCATGCGCGAGAATGCCGGCAAGATGCAGCAGGGCGACGTCTTCATGCTGAACGATCCATACCACGGCGGCACGCATTTACCCGATATCACCGTGGTTACGCCAGTGTTCGATCAAGCCGGGGAAACAATCCTGTTCTATGTCGGTTCACGCGGGCATCATGCCGATGTCGGCGGGATAACACCGGGATCGATGCCGGCAAACAGCACCGTGGTCGAGGAGGAAGGCGTCCTGATCGATAATTTCCAGTTGGTAAAAGCGGGCCGCTTCCTCGAACAGGAAACGATTTCCTTGCTTTCTTCGGGCCGCTATCCGGCCCGCAATATTCCGCAAAACCTGGTGGATCTGCAGGCCCAGATTGCAGCCAATCAAAAGGGCGTCGACGAGCTGCTGAAGATGGTCGCCCATTTTGGCCTGGCAGTGGTGCAAGCCTATATGGGACATGTGCAGGACAATGCCGAAGAGGCGGTACGCCGCGTCATCGCCACCCTGGCGGACAGTAGCTACGAATATAAAATCGACAATGGCGCCGTCATCAAGGTTCAGATTCGCGTCAACCAGGACTTGCGTAGCGCCGATATCGATTTTAGCGGCAGCTCGCCGCAGTTGAAGAATAATTTCAATGCGCCAAGTTCGATTTGCACGGCAGCGGTGCTGTATGTTTTCCGCACCTTGGTAGATAGCGATATTCCACTCAACGCCGGCTGTCTGAAACCGTTGAATATCATTATCCCGGAAGGATCGATGCTCAATCCGCGTTACCCGGCGGCGGTGGTGTCAGGCAATGTCGAAACATCGAGCTGCATCACCAATGCCTTGTACGGCGCGCTGGGCCTGCTGGCTTCCGCTGCCGGCACCATGAACAACTTCACGTTTGGCAACCAGCAGCATCAGTACTACGAAACGATCTCGGGCGGCTCGGGCGCGGGAGACGGTTTCTACGGCACGGATGTAGTGCAAACCCACATGACTAATTCCCGCCTGACCGATCCGGAGGTACTGGAATGGCGCTATCCGGTGCGGCTGGACAGCTATGAAATCAATCCCGGATCCGGCGGCAAGGGGCGCTGGCATGGCGGCAATGGCGGCATTCGCAAAATCCGCTTCCTGGAGCAAATGACGGCGTCCATCCTGTCCAACAATCGAATTGTGCCGCCGTTCGGGGCCGCCGGCGGAGACTCGGGGAAATGCGGCAGGAACTATGTGATTCGCAGTAGCGGCGAGCATGAGGAACTTGGTTTTGTGGCCAGCACCAGCATGCAGCCGGGGGACGTTTTCGTGATAGAAACCCCGGGTGGCGGCGGTTACGGTGTGGCGACGCAGCAGGCCGGCGATTAAGGCAGGCGATTAAGGCAGGCGATTGAGGCCGACAGCGCGGCTTTGCTGCAGATTGCACAGGCTGCCTGGTCAGATACCGGCCAGGCAGCCTGCCGAAATTCGAGGATCAGCCCTCGGCTCTAACGCTTGTTATTGATCATTTCGTGAAGTTCTATTCGATTATGTGCAGCACGCATTGCATCTTTGGTTGAAATCAGTTTCTTGCTGATCAGTTGCAACAGGTCTTCGTTCAGGCTGCGTGACATGTTGTCTTCTTTCCGCTTCATGAAATCAGCGATCAGATGCATTTTTCCTGGATCGACGATCAGGGAGGAAACCTGCTGGTTGTTATTAAAAATCATTTCGCTGGCCAGTACGAAGGTCTCGCCGCTTTCGGCTGGAATCAGGCTTTGGCAAATCACGCCGATCAGCGCATTTGCAAGGGAAGCTGCGCGCTGTTCACGCTGTTCGGAGGCAAAGAACGCCAACAATTTGGTGATCGCACTGACGGCGCTGTTGGTATGCATCGTGGCCAGCACCAGGTGGCCGGATTCGCCCGCATGGAGTACCGTATCGGCGGTCTCGAAGTCGCGGATTTCCCCCACCATCAGTACGTCCGGCTTTTGCCGCAGCGCTTCCCGCAGGCCCGAGGAAAAGCTGGGGGTGTCGGTCGGTACTTCCTTTTGCGATATGATCGATTGCTTGCGCTCCAGTTCATACTCGATCGGTTGTTCAATCGTGATGATGTGGGAACTGCGATGGATGTTGATGTAGTTCAGCATCGAGGCGATCGTCGTGGTTTTTCCGGAGCCGGTGGGGCCGGTGACGAGAATGATGCCTTTGCTTGCTTCGAGCATGGTTTTTACATACTGCGGCAGGCCGGTCTGCTCCAGCGGGATGGGATGCAGCGGCAAACGCCGGATCGAAATAGTGATTTTTTCAGCAGCGTTCATGCGGTAAACGTTGCAGCGCAAACGGCATTGGGTCAGCACGAACGGCCGGTCAAGCGCTCCTTCCAAAACCTTGTCTTCCCAATCTTCGTCAATCGCCTTGAGCACCGGACGCATATCTTCCAGCATCACCGGCCGGTTGTTGATCTCTTGCCATCCACGTGGCGTTTTGATCATCATCGGGGCGTCTTGTTCGATATGGATGTCAGTGAAGGTACGCCCACTGTTTACCAGATCGAGGATTTCGTAGATCAAATCACGCAGTGGGAAGTGGTCGTCGCTCATGATTACTCTCAAGTTAGAAATAGCGTCAAGAATAGCATTGTCATTGGTCAACCGGACATGACAAACGCCACGCGGAGCCTCCTGAAATGCAGTTCGACACGATATCGGGATTGTATAAATAGATTGCTTCTGCATGTCTCAACAAATATTACCTTTACGGTGAAGCGATTTTTGCAGCCGCAGAGAGATGGAATTAGCTTGAGAATTTCTTGTGTGTTGCTGTACAGTATTGTTTTTTATATCTCAGCTTCATCCAGAGGATGGTTGCGCTGGAGTGGCTCACGCAGTTTTTCTCATCCGAGTAAAAGTATGCCACTCATATCGATGTTGCCGTCACTGCCGCCGGTTCGATTTCCCTTCAGGGCGGTTGCCGCCCGCACCATTTTTTCAACCGGGAGCGGCGTGTGAATATTGCATGTTGCGTCCCGGATCGCCAGTCTTTTACGCAGTTGCAGGCGGTGCTTGCGCGCGCCGGGTTTGCCTGCGAACATTTCCTTTCAGAAGCGCTGCTGTTGCGGGCGCTGCGCCGTCATGCTTTCGATCTGATCCTGGTCGATGTCGGCGGCACGCAACCGGACAAGGAAAGCCTGCTGTCATGGCTCAATTGCCGTATCGATGAACACATGCCGGTCATCATGCTTTCACCGCCGGTGGCGGCCGAACAGGTCGCGTTCTCGCTGGACGCCGGCGCCGACGATTTCATTGAAAAACCGTATGAGGCGATTGTCCTGGTTGCGCGCATTCATGCCTTGCTCAGGCGGGTCAACCGGAAGAGCGTACGGCGCACCATTGCACTGTACGACTTTGTACTGGATCGCGGCGCCAACAGCCTTCAGGATCGCGGGCTGGCGATCGAGCTTACTCCGCGCGAATTCACCATGGCCTGGTTATTCTTTTCGACGCCGGGAAAATATATCTCGCGTGAGGCAATCAGTACCGCAATCTGGGGCGTTGGCAGTGATATCGCCGGCCGCACCATTGAGCAGCACATCTATAAATTGCGTAAGAAACTCAATCTCGGCAGTGAACGCGGCGTCATGATCCGTACCGCGTATACCCAGGGGTACCGGCTGGAACTTCTGGATTGATGCCGCTCGATTGATACGGCTGGACTGATTCAGATTGATTCATCGCTTACAACATGTTCAGCTCCTGCGCAGTGCGATCAACCGCGCGCTTCAATTTTTCGACCAGATCGTCTATCTCAGAATGCGTGGCAATCAGCGCTGGCGCTATGATTATGCGCGCCAGCACCGGCCGCACGATGAGTCCTTCCTGCTGAGCCATGTGCATGCAATACGCGCCGATCGCGGCCTCGGCGGCGAAGCGTTTTTTCTCTGCTTTGTTGCGCGCCAGTTGCAGCCCGGCTACCGCTCCCACGCCCTGAATCTCGCCCACCATCGGATGATTGCCGAATACCTCGCGCAAACTGTTTTGCAGGTAAGGACCGGTGTCGGATCTTACCCTTTCGACGATGCCGCCTTCGTCCAGCAAACGCAGGTTGGCGAGGGCGACGGCGGCGGCAACCGGATGTCCCTGAGAAGTCAGGCCATGCGCAAAAACACCACCTTGATCGGCCAGGACGTCGGCCATCCGATGCGAGAGAATCAGCCCACCCATCGGCACGTAACCCGAGGTCAGGCCCTTGGCAATCGAGATGGTGTCAGGCTCGAATCCGAAATGCCGATGCGCGAACCACTCGCCGGTGCGGCCAAAGCCGCCGACCACCTCGTCGGCGCACAGCAGCACATCGTACTTGCGGCAGATGCGCTGGATTTCCGGCCAATAGCTGGCGGGTGGAAAGATCAGGCCGCCGGCGCCCTGAAACGGCTCAGCGACAAATGCCGCCACCTGGTCCGCACCAAGCGCCAGGATTTTTTGTTCCAATGCAGCGGCAGATTGCAGGCCGAATTCCTGTTCGCTCAATGCACCGCCATAGCCATACCAATAAGGTTCAGCGATGTGGTGAATAGCGGGGATCGGCAAATCGCCCATTTCATGCATCGCCTGCATGCCGCCCAGGGATGCGCTGCCGGTGGTTGAGCCGTGATAACCATTGACGCGGCCGATCAGGATTTTTTTTCCAGGCTTGCCAAGCAGATCCCAATAGCGCCGCACCACCCTGATCAGGGTCTCGTTGGCTTCGGAACCGGAATTGGTATAGATGACACGGCCGTAAGCTGGCGGCAGCAAGCTGAATAGCTTGGCGGACAAGTCGACCACCGCCGGATGCGTGGTGTTGAAGAACTGGCTGCAAAATGAAAGCGTCTGCAGCTGGCCGGCAGCCGCGCTAATCAACTCTTCGCGGCCATAGCCGACGGCCGTGCACCAAAGGCCCGACATGCCATCGAGAAAGCGCCGGCCCTCGTTATCCCATAGATACATGCCCTTGCCTCTGACCATCACGCGCGCATCTTCGACCGCGATCTGTTTGTGATCGACGAAAGGATGCAAATGACGAGTCGCATGGATAGCCTGGTATTCCTTGGTGCCGCGTGTTTGATCAACGCTATCGTGCATGTCGAATCCTGGTCAGGAATGGCCGGCGCCGAGTCTGTGTCGCGCGCCTTGCGGTGTTTGTTTTACTGGGATTGTGATGCTTCCCATGTGAGTGACGTCAGCGCCGGGCCGGTTCCATGTATGCAAACAAGCAGGCGTGAAATGACGCTACACTGCCGACGATGCACAGTAGGAGAACACAGACGAACTTGATTCACCACTTGAACCATGGCGTTTCCTGAGCGAGCGCTTCTTGAAAAAGGATAAATGATGAAAGCAATTGTCACCGGCCACAGCCGCGGCCTCGGCGCCGCCATTGCCGCCAATCTTCTGGCGCGCGGGATCCCAGTGCTGGGCTTGTCACGCGCCGGTAATACCGATCTGCAACAGCGCTTCGCGCAGATGCTGGAGCAGCATGCGCTCGATCTGTCGGATCCCGCGCTATGCGCAGAATGGCTGGCCGGCCCTGTGCTGCAGAGATTTCTTGCCGGCAGCGACAGCATTGCCCTGATCAACAATGCCGGCACCATGCAACCGGTCGGACAGATCGAACATCAAGCCTGCGCTGCCATTGCGGCGGCAGTCGGCCTGAATGTAACGGCGCCGCTGATGCTGACCGCAGCATTCGCTGCCGCCGGCAGCGCCGCGGCGGAGCGGCGCGTCATGCATATATCGAGCGGCGCCGGGCGCAATGCTTACGCCAGCTGGAGCATCTATTGCGCGACCAAGGCAGCTCTCGATCATCACGCGCGCGCGGTCGCGCTCGATCAAAGCGCCCGGTTGCGCATCTGCAGCATGGCGCCGGGCGTGATCGATACGGATATGCAAGCGGATATCCGTGCCAGCCCGCTGGCGCGGTTTCCGATGCGCGAACGTTTCGAGGCGTTGCAGCGCAACGGCGAACTGTCCAGTCCGGCCGCATGTGCACAAGGCCTGGTTGACTATCTGCTAAGCGAGAATTTCGGTGCAACGCCGGTTGCAGACTTACGCGATTAAGGCTGATTCCAAGCGGCTCCCGTCGGGCCTGCGCTTGGAACAAAATTGCTATTAGCGTGTTGCAATTCCTCCTGGCTTGCTTTTGAAATTTCTGGAACCAGCTGCGCGGCAATTTCTACTTATGCATGCTTAAGCCGAGCAAGTTCATTCACGCCAGGAAAGAGGTGATATGTCGATAGAAACCTACCACGCCTTGATCGACCAGATTTGTGCGGAATTCAGTATTCCCGATCCGGGGGCAATGTACCAGGCAGCCCATTTGCACGTGTATGACGCGGATTTCACCCTTTACCACGGCGGCGTCATCTTGCCCGATAGCGTATTGATGTATTGCGATTTTGGCGAATTGCCGGTGCAAACGCGGGAGTTGGTGTTGTTGCGGCTGCTGGAAGCCAATATGTATCTGTTCGGCGCCAATAGTCCGGCCTTTACCTATAACTCGAAAAAAAACCACATCGTGCTGATGTGCCGTTTCCCCTTGTCGCAAGCGACGCTGGATTCGACGCTAGAGTTATTAAGCTATTTCGCGGCAATGGCTGCGCGTTGGAACAACGATTATTTTATTTTTGAGCAGAACCGCTGAAATCGGCATCGCGCTAATCGGCAGCTTGCGCTGCCAGTTAGCGCTTAGTGCTTAGCCGCCCTGAATATCGTGATTGCCGCTGTCACCGCCGGTGTTGCCGCCGCCTTTGCCTTTTGCCGCTTCCAGCGTAGTAGGGTCGACGCCGAGCATGCCGGCAAGCTGTTTCAACTCTGCATCGGTAATGGTGCCGTCTTCCAGTTTCTTCAAGAGTTTCTGGATGTCTTCGCCACCCGAGCCGCCGCCGCCGGCGCTCTGCGAGCTTTCCGCGCGCGTCTGCAGTTCCTTGCTGATGGCGTCCTTTTGCCACGGCTCCATACCGGGTTGCCCCAGCATCTTCACCAAATCGTTGGTCGAACTTCCTTTGAGGCCGGATGAAAACGCGCCCATTTCTGCAGGACTGGGGATGCCGGCGAGACCTGACAGACCTGAAATATTAATGCTCATGGTATTTCCTTTGAAGGGTGGGGGAATATTCTTTACTGCGAACATGGGTAACAAAAAAAAATGATGAGTTCCACGCCGACTGCGAAGCAACGCGTTCACGAAGTGATTTTCGCCGAGCTGTTTTATATTTTTTAATATTTGCTTTTGGATGCGGAACTGCAAGACTTCGGCCGTCCACTAATTGGCGACCGTCTCGATCACTTCGCAGGATGAGCGGCGGTTTTGTTTATCAACCACGGAGGTCATTATGGCAATAACTGGAATCATGGCGGGAATCGGCGCAGCCCAAGGCATCGCTGATCAGGAAGCTACCGCTGCAGCAAAAGAAGCATTGGATGCAGACAATGCAAAACTGAAGATGGCAAAGGCTGGCCGCGACAATTCGTTAGCCTTGATTTAAGCGGCCGTCAAACAACAGGGCGCAGCTAGTCCTGGGGATAAGCGATGCGGATGGGTGGCATCGCCTATCCCATCTCTTATTCCATCTGCATCAACGCCACGATAGCGCTAAGAGCGACCATGGTCGCCGCCGCAATGCTGTCGTTTTCATTCATCTGCATATGAGGGGCATAACGTGAGCACTTTTCAGAGCAAAATCGCCAGCGGTTCCAACGGCTATCCAGCGCCCGACAATCCTGGCGCCAGGAGCGGCGGCAGCGCCATGATACAAGGCGCGCAGCAAGGATCGGCGGAGGCGATGGAATTCCAGCTTTGGGTATCGCAACAGGCGACTTCACTGGCGAAGCTGAAGATTTTCAATACCATGGCAAAAAGCATTAACGACCAACAGTAAGCGTTGCGCCGGATGCGCAGCTTTTTTACAGGTAATCAAAGGAGACTGGCATGACAGCATCCATCGGAAGATCTGCCCGCGCCGGGGCCAATAAGGCAATTGCAGATGCGGAGGGCGTGAGCGCAGCGAAGAGCGATCTGGACAACGTCGCTATATTTACAAAATTCATAAAAAAGGCGGAAGAGGCTGCACAATCCGCGCTGTAACGCTTGCCCGGTTTGCGCTTAATCAACGCAGCTAACTGGGGTCAGAGTGAACTTTCTGCGTTTTTTTGCAGAAACTTCACTCTGACCCCACTTAGCGGGCCACGGAGTAGCTGCCTTATCGTTAAAAAAGAACAAAACCACCTGGGGCGCTCTGCCTTTCTCCGAATCCGTCATGTGGGGTCAGAGTCAAGTTTCGCGATGAAG
>NZ_DATMRK010000076.1:0-13700 GCF_035566375.1 Collimonas sp. | reverse complement strand
GCCAAAAGAAAGTAAGCAAAGAAAAGGCGACCGCAAAGCCGTTGCCTTCCCTTCGGTCAGGTCCCCAAATGTAGCGGGTGCCAGTCGGGTGGGAGGACCAACTCGCTACGCTCAAACATGTCCTCCCACAATTCCCGACTGACACCCGCTACATTTGGCAACGTCCCAATGCGGGGCACGTCAAAAGCAACTGCAAAAGCAACTGCAACTGCAACTGCAAAAGCAACTGCAACTGCACCTTCAAAACCAGCTGCAACCTCAAAAACCCGTTCCTTGTACTTTGCCTACACCGCTAGCGCAGCATGAAAGACATGGCCGACATGCTGTTCAGCACCCGCACGGCATATTGGACGGACGGCGCTGAAAACGTCAGGTTGACGCCGTCGACTCTTTCCACGATCGGCAGCAGGCAGAACAGGTCGGCTAGCGCCGGATTGGTGGTTTGCAACCTGCAGGTGATGGCCGGCTGCAGGACAAAGGGACGACAGTCGGCGAGCTTGCTGACTGCGACCTTGGCGCCTTCACCCAGCAGCGCCAGGGCGCTTTGCGGCGACAGCGAAGTACCGCTGGCGGCGCCGTCCGCGGTCTTGACGCTGACTAGCGTGGCTTGCGGAAACAGCGGCTGGTTCTCCGCTACGAAGACATCGTCGCCACTGCCGAAAATCACCGGCACGCCAAACTCGCCGGCGAGGGCGCCGTAGATGCCGGCTTCACCGAGTTCCTGGTCGTTGAGCCAGATGCGGGCAAAGGAAAAGCCGTTGATGGTGTGCGCCAGGATGCCGCGGCTTTGGGCGCGGCCGTGGTAGCCGACCATCATCACGCCATCGACGCCGCTGTCGACGCCGCTCATCATGCCCAGCAGGCGCGGCTTGCCGAGGATCTGGCTGGCGGCCGGATGCAGCAGGTCGGGCAGCAGGTTGCGGAAGCCGCCATGCGAGTCGTTCACCACGATCTCGCTGGCGCCGCCGGCCAGCGCGCCTTCGATCACGGCGTTGGCTTCGGCTGTCATCAGGCGGCGCGCGCGTTCGTATTCGGGATTGCCGGCGCGGGTTTGTTCTATGTTAAAAACACCTGCAACGCCTTCGATATCAACGGAAATCAGGATTTTCATTGTGGCTTTCTGG
Source organism: Collimonas sp. (assembly GCF_035566375.1). GTDB lineage: Bacteria > Pseudomonadota > Gammaproteobacteria > Burkholderiales > Burkholderiaceae_D > Collimonas. Next base: position 12,576 of record NZ_DATMRK010000076.1, on the reverse strand, counting down.
TAAGAGTTTAAGACAGGCCGGCTGCGGCGTCGCGTAGCGACAAGCGCTGATGGCCATCGCGTCCGCTCACGGTTTCCGCTGCGAACAAGGCATTGACGATGGCTTGTTCGGTGCTGTCCACGACTGCTTCAAACAGGGGGTCCAGCAGATTGTCGTACAAGGAAAAGCTCCGTCCTAGCATGCTGCGGGGCCGATATGGCACGGTCTGCGCGGTTGAAAAAGCCAGCGCCAGGTCGCCGCTGCCGTGGCCGTAGATCGAGCCGGTACGGCCGAGCCCGATGCCGCAGCGGGTCGCCAGCCGTCCCAGCTGGCGCGCGTCGAGCGGCGCATCGGTGGCAATAATCATGATGATGGAGCCCATCTCGGGCGCCTCTGGCGACGGCTGCGGCAGGCGTAGACGCTGCAACTCCTCTCCGAGATGCCGGCCCGCCAGCGTCAATCCCGCCAGCTTGCCGAAATTGGACAGCACCAGCGCGCCGACGCAATATTGCTTGTCGCCGATGCTGGCGTAACGCGAAGCCGAGCCGAGCCCGCCCTTCAGGTCAAAGCTCGACATGCCGCGCCCGGCGCCCACCGCGCCTTGGGCAAACTCAGGCGCGGCGCTGGCCAGCGCTTGCTGATAATGCCCGGCCGTGATGGCCATGGCCTGGATATCGTTCAGATAACCGTCATTGCATTCGAACACCAGCGGATTGACCGTGGGGTCGCTGCGGCCGATTTCGGGGTTGGACTGGATCGCGGAAATGATCTGCGCGGTGGCGACGCTGCCGACTGACATGGTATTGGTCAACGCGATCGGCGTTTCAAGCACGCCCAATTCTTGCACTTGCACTAGCCCGATGCTTTTGCCGAAACCGTTGAACACCGTTGCTGCGGCTGGCAGCTTGTCGCGAAACAAATCGCCCTGATGCGGGCGAATCACCGTCACGCCGGTCTGTAACGGGCCTTGCGCCAGAGTGGCGTGGCCGACCGTGACGCCGGCGACATCGCTGATGGCGTTCAAGGGGCCGGCAGGCAGGCGGCCTATATGAGGCAGGGTCAGAGGAAGAGCAAGCATTAGCGACGATCGATCTTAGGGTCCAATGCGTCGCGCAAACCATCTCCCAACAGATTGAACGCCAGCACCGTAAAGAAAATCGCCAGGCTGGGGAAAATCGCGATATGCGGCGCCGTCATCATGTCGGCCCGCGCTTCATTGAGCATCGCACCCCATTCCGGCATTGGCGGCTGGGCGCCCATGCCGAGGAAGGACAGGCTGGCGGCAGTGATGATGGAGGTGCCGATACGCATGGTGAAGTACACCACCACGGCAGACACCGTGCCGGGGAAGATATGGCGCAAGATGATGGTGCGGTCGTTGGCGCCAATGCTGCGCACCGCTTCGATGAAAGTCAGGTGTTTCAGCGCCAGCGTATTGCCGCGCACCAGGCGGGCAAAAGTCGGGATGCTGAAAATCGCCACCGCGAGAATCACGTTCGACATGCCGTTGCCGAGAATCGCCACAATGCCGATCGCCAGCAAGATGCCGGGAAAGGCAAACAGCACGTCGCAGATGCGCATGATGATGCGGTCAGCCCAGCCTTCGTAGTAGCCGGCGATCAAGCCAGCCAGGGTACCCACCACGGCGCCCACCGCCACCGATGAAAAACCGGCGGTCAGCGAAATGCGGGTGCCCATCAGGATGCGGCTGAAAATATCGCGGCCCAGGGAATCGACGCCGAACCAGTGCGCCAACGACGGCCCGGCGTTCAAGGCGTCGTAGTCAAAATAATTCTCGGCGTCGTAAGGCGCCAGCCAGGGTGCGGCAATCGCCACCACGATCAGGAACAGTACGAAACAACCGGCGGCGACCGCCAGATGCTGCTTCTTGAACTTGCGCCAGAATTCGCTCCATGGTGTGCGGATGGTATTCGGCAGCGGCGCGGCGGCAATCGCGGCGACAGGATTGAGCGGAGTATTGACTGGAGTAGACACCGGCGGCCTCACTTGTAACGGATGCTAGGGTTGATGACGGCATACAGCACGTCAACCACCAGATTGATGAAAATGAATTCCAGCGAAAACAGCAGGATCTCGGCTTGGATGATCGGGTAGTCGCGCATTTCAACGGCGTCGATCAGGAGCCGTCCCATGCCGGGCCAGTTGAACACTTTTTCCACCACGATCGAACCGCCCAGCAAGAAGCCGAATTGCAAGCCCATCATGGTGACCACGGGAATCAGGGAATTGCGCAGGCAGTGCTTGAGCACCACGATGGTTTCCGACAAACCTTTAGCGCGTGCGGTGCGGACAAAATCTTCCTGCAGCACTTCGACAAAAGAGGAGCGGGTAAAACGCGCCATCACGGCCGCCACCGCGGCGCCCAGCGCCAACGACGGCAGGATGTAGTGGCGCCAGCTGTCGGCGCCTATGGTCGGCAGCCAGCCGAGCTGGACCGAGAACAGTTCCATCAGCAGCATGCCCAGTGCAAATGAAGGAAAAGAAATGCCGGATACCGCCAGCGTCATGCCCAGGCGGTCCGGCCACTCATTACGCCATACCGCAGAAACGATGCCGATCACCAGGCCGAACAGCACTGCCCACGCCATGCTGGTGACGGTGAGCCAGAAGGTGGGCCAGAAACGTTCGGCGATTTCCGTGCTGACTGGGCGCTTGCTGCGCAGGGACAGACCGAAGTCGCCGCGCACGGCCTTGCTGAAATAGTTGATGAATTGCAGATGCATCGGCTGATCCAGGCCGAGATCCTTGCGGATCAGCTCCACAGTCTGCGAATCGGCTTCAGGCCCGGCCACCAGCCGCGCCGGATCGCCCGGCAGCAGGTGGACGAACAGAAATACCATGACCGCCACGATCAGCAAGGTTGGCAACAGGCCCAGCAGGCGTTTTAAGATGTAAGGAAACATGGCGTGCTCTGGTTTTGCCCGCTCTGTCACGACAGATCCGGCGCGGATTATATGTCTCACCAGGTCTTTGCCTGGTTTGAGTAAATTCGATATATGGCGTACGCCGGATGGTTGCTTAAACCATCCGGCGACCGTTTTACTTCAACTCGATTTCATCGAAATTAAAGGAACCATCGGGCATCACATAGATACCCTTCAGGTTCTTGCTACGTGCATACAACAGCTTTTCAGTCACCAGGAAAGCCCACGGCGCATCTTTCCAGATTTCAGTTTGCGCATCTTTGTAGAGCGCGGTTTTTTCGGTGCGGTCGGTAGTGGTCAGCGCCTTGGCGATATCGGCGTCGACTTTGTCGTTCTTGTAGTAAGCCGTGTTGAACAGCTTAGGCGGGAACGATTCCGACGCCAGCAACGGACGCAGACCCCAATCGGCTTCGCCGGTCGAGGACGACCAGCCGGTGTAGTACATGCGTACCGGCGCGTTGGCCGCGACCGGTGCGCTTTCCACTTTCTCTACACGTACGCCGGCTTCCAGCGCCATCACCTTGGCCTTGATCCCGACCTGCGCCAACTGCTGCTGCACAAACTGGATGATCTTCTGTGCGGTAGTGTGGTTATAGGCAGACCATAATTCGGTTTCGAAGCCGTTTGGATAGCCGGCTTCAGCCAGCAATTGCTTGGCCTTTTTCGGATCGTATGCCCATGGTCCGGTTTTCAGCGCGTAATCAACGCCTTGCGGTAGCACGCCATCTTGTGGCGTTGCGTAGCCGTTGAAAGCCACTTTAATCAGTGCTTCCTTGTTGATGGCGTAGTTGATGGCTTGCCGTACTTTCGGATTATCGAAAGGTTTTTGCAGCGTATTCATCGAAATGTAACGTTGCACGATCGACGGCGAGGAGATCAGGTCCAGGTTGGGCTTACCTTTCAACAGATCGGCTTGCTCGAAAGGGATACGGAAGGCGAATTGCGCCTCGCCTGTCTGCATCACGGCGCTGCGGGTATTGTTGTCGATCACCGGTTTCCAGGTGATGCTGTCGATCTTCGGATAGCCCTTCTTCCAGTAGCCGTCGAATTTGCTGACCTTCAGGTAATCGGTCTGTTTCCATTCCTCGAACTTGAACGGGCCGGTGCCGACCGGATGGAAAGCGATATCCTTGTTGCCGTACTTCTTGAGCGCAGTCGGCGAAATCATCGCGGCGGACGAGTGCGCCAGGGTATTGATGAAAGGCGAGAACGGCTCTTTCAGCGTGATCTTGACTTCGTAATCGTTGACGATGTCGACCTTGGAAATGCGGTTGAACAAATTGAAGCGCTTGAGTTTGTTGTCCGGATTGATAACCCGTTCCAGCACCACTTTCACTGCATCCGACTTGAAGTCGGTGCCGTCCTGGAATTTGACGCCTTTGCGCAAACGGATGTTGTAGACCAGGCCGTCTTTGCTGACTTCATAACCTTCCGCCAGCACATTGACCAGTTTCAAATCCTTGTCGAAGCCAAACAGGCCTTGATAGAAGGACTTGATGGCCGCTTGCGACAGCGTGTCGTTGCTGTCATATGGGTCGAGCGTGGTAAAGGTCGAATCGACCGCCAGCGTGACGTCCTTGGCCGCAAAAGCCTGGCCGACGGTAAATTGGGCGGTCAATGCAACCGCGGTAGTCGCCAGTACCTTGCCGAAATATCGAGTAGTGCGCATGTGTTACTCCCCTGGTTCAAAGATCAATGAAGGTAGAACAAACAAAGCAAAAAAACGCTTAAAAAGCACCGGCAATCCGGTGAGTTGCAACAAAGTGTCCGGGGCCGACTTGCTTCAGCGGTTCGACCACGGGCAGGTCATCTATATTGCGGATCGGGCTGGGAATTTCTTCCGGCAGCATTTCGCGCTGGCGATGACGTTGATTGGGATCGGCAACCGGCACCGCCGCCATCAGCTTCTTGGTATAAGGATGCTGAGGATTTTCAAAGATCGCGCGGCGCGGACCGATTTCGACGATCTGCCCCAGATACATGACGGCAACCCGATGGCTGATGCGTTCCACCACCGCCATGTCGTGCGAAATGAAAATGAATGAGATACCCAGTTCGCGCTGCAGATCCAGCAGCAGATTGACGATCTGCGCCTGGATCGATACATCCAGCGCCGATACCGATTCATCGGCAATCACGATCTTCGGGTTCAGCGCCAATGCGCGGGCGATGCAGATCCGCTGGCGCTGGCCGCCGGAGAATTCATGCGGGTAGCGTTGTGCATGTTCTGGCAGCAGGCCGACCCGTTCCAACAGCGCTGCGACTTTTTCCTGTGCGCCTTCCGCCATGCCATGTACCAGCAGCGGCTCCATGATCGAATAACCAACCGTCAGGCGCGGATCCAGCGAAGCAAACGGATCCTGGAAAATGAATTGAATCTCGCGCCGCAGCGAACGCAGTTCCGAGCGCGGCAGCTTGGCCAGATCGCGGCCGCCGAATTCGACACTGCCGCTGGTGATGTCGACCAGCCGCAGCAGCGAACGGCCAGTGGTCGATTTGCCGCAACCGGATTCACCCACCAAGGCCAGCGTTTCGCCCGGATACAAGTCGAAACTGATTTGTTCTACCGCATGCACGCGTTGCTTGACGCGGCTGAAGACGCCGCTTTTGACATCGAAACGGGTGGTCAGCTTGCGCACCTTCAGCAGCGGTTGCTGCTGCGGATCGGAACCGGGAATGGTGCGTATGATTTTCGCTTCCGCCTCCATTTCAGGAGTGACGATTGCGCCTGCAATGGCAATCCGTTCCGGCAGGTCGGTGCCATGCATGGCGCCCAGGCGCGGTACTGCTGCCAGCAGGGCGCGGGTGTAGGGATGCTGCGGCGCTTCAAAGATCGCATGCACATTGTTTTCTTCAACCTTTTCGCCGCGGCACATGACCACTACCCGGTCAGCGATCTCGGCCACCACGCCCATATCGTGGGTGATGAAGATGACTGCCATCTGCATTTCATCCTGCAGTGCGCGTATCAGTTGCAGGATCTGCGCCTGGATCGTCACGTCCAGCGCGGTGGTCGGCTCGTCGGCGATCAACAGCGATGGCTTGCAAGACAGCGCCATGGCGATCATCACGCGCTGGCGCATGCCGCCGGAGAGCTGGTGCGGATGGCGATCCAGGATGCGGCGCGCTTCCGGGATGCGCACGATTTCCAGCATGCGCAAGGCTTCGGCACGCGCTGCGGCCATGCTCTTGCCTTGATGCAGGCGTATAGATTCGGCGATCTGCTCGCCAACCGTGAACACTGGATTGAGCGAGGTCATCGGTTCCTGGAAAATCATGGCGATTTCCGAACCACGGATGTGGCGCATGGTTTGCTGATCGGCGCTGGCCAGATCGACGATGTTGCCGTCGCGCCGCTGGAAATTCATGCGGGCGCCGGTGATGCGGCCGCCGCCATAATCGATCAGACGCATGATGGCTTGCGACGACACCGATTTGCCCGAGCCGGATTCACCGACGATTGCCAGCGTTTCACCAGCGTCGATATGGAAGGACAGATCGCGCACCGCTTCCACCTTGCGTTCGGAAGTGGTGAAGCCAACGCTCATTTGTTCCACCGTCAGCACCCGACGGCCAATTTGCTTGTTCATGGGATCGCTTTCTGTCGCTGATTGCATCGCTTTTTTCATCATTTATAGATTGCCGTTACCGGTGCTTCGCCGACCCTGGCAAAGCCGCGATACATGCCTTCGGTATTGAATGGCAGCGCTACATTGCCTTGGGCATCGATGGCGATCAAGCCGCCGCGGCCCTTATAACGCGGCAACAGATCCATCACCACTTGTTGTGCTGCGTCCTGCATAGACTGGCCAGCATATTCCATGCGTGCCGAAATATCGTAAGCCGCCACCGTGCGCATGAATGCTTCGCCGGTGCCGGTGGCGGAAACGGCGACGGTGCGATTGTTGGCGTAGCAGCCGGCGCCGATCAGCGGCGAATCGCCAACCCGGCCGACCCGCTTGTTGGTGATGCCGCCGGTCGAGGTGGCCGCCGCCAGGTTGCCGTGCATGTCGACCGCAACCGCGCCGACCGTGCCGAATTTGTCATCGGGATCGATGGGCGCAATTTCGATCTCGCTGGCCGCACTTGCCTCGCTTGCCGCCTGGCTGGTGGCGTCGTGATCGAGCAACAGCATGCCTTCCTGATCGCGCGCGCGCAGCCATTGCGCGTGCCGGGCTTCGGTATGAAAGTAGTCTGGTTCCACCATTTGCACGCCATGCTGGGCGACAAAGCTTTCTGCTCCCGCGCCTACCAGAAAAATATGTTCGCTATGTTCCATTACTGCACGCGCCGCCAGTATCGGATTGCGCACATGTTCGACGTTGGCGATGGCGCCGGCGTCCAGAGTGGCGCCGTCCATGATCGCCGCATCCAGTTCGTGGGTGCCGGCATGGGTGTAGACCGCGCCTTTGCCGGCGTTGAACAACGGGCAATCTTCCAGCATGCTGACCGCGCAGGCAACCGCATCCAGCGCGCTGCCGCCGGCCGCCAGGATTTTCTGGCCGGCGCTGAGGATTTCATTCAGCGCATCGTGGTAGGCCTTTTCCTGTGTGGTGTTCATGGCGCTGCGCAAGATGGTGCCGGCGCCGCCGTGGATGGCGATGGTGGCAGTGTGGTTTGAGGGAGTTGCATTGGTATTCAAGTTATTTCGCCTTCGCTGCAATTTTGTTGGAGGCGGCCTTGCCGGCCTTGTTCTGTGTACCCGGCTGCCGTTGTCCGTCCGGGTGATGGAGCCAGGGCAGCACTGCCTCCGTCATCTTCGACGCCGCATGCACTGAGCGATTGGCGCGATGGGCGACGGCGTCGCATACCGCCTGGATCAAGGCCAGCGCCGCCGCATCCGAGGTCGGCGACAACAGGCGTTCGGTCTGTGCGTACAAGGTCACGTCCGCCAACGGCACCAGCGGCGAGGTCGGGCCATCGGTAAACGCCAGCACTTGTGCCGAGCGTTCCTTGGCGCGACTGGCCAGCGTCACGGTATCGGTGACGTAGCGCGGGAAAGCCATCGCAATCACCAGATCGCGCTGATCGAGTTTAAAGAATTGGCGTCCTGCTTGCGAAGGCCCGCCTGGCCCGGCGGCCGGTATCACGGTGCGGCAATAGGGTTCCAATGCGTGCGCCATGAGGCCGGCCAGAAAGCCGCTGGCGCCGAAGCCGATGATGAATATCCGATCCGCATTGAGAATCATGCTGACCGCCTGGTCGCAATGCGCCGGCGATAGGGCGCGGCGGGTGGCTTCCAGGTTTTGCATGTCCGCGGTCAGCGCCGCGGCCATGATTTCCGCACTGCTGGCGGGGCGCAGCACCTGGTCGCGCAGTTTTTCAACCGGCGCCAGCGACGAAGCAAAATCCAGCACCAGCGCCGCCCGGAATGCCGGATAACCGTCGAATCCCAATGCATGGGCGAAACGGTTAGCCGTCGCCAACGACACGCCGACCGCATCGGCCAGTTCGTCGATGGTCATGGTGGCGGTATGGAACACGTTCGCCAGTACATAGTCGGCTGCCTTGCGATGCGCTTTCGATAACTCTGGATAGGCTTTGCCTATGCGTGCTGCGACCGCACTTTCGCGTTGCCATGCTGTGATTGCGGAATGTTGCACCGTCTGCCTCTTGGTTTGATTTTTATAATTTGTGTAAATATATTTTCATTTCGTTCGCAAGTAAAGAAAATTTATGGAAATTTATTTTCTTTTTTGGGATGTGTATTTTGTGTCATCGCGTGTGTGCGGAAGTGGTGCGCCGATGGTGCTTCGATTGTGCTGAAATGCGGCTTTGCACCATTTCTGTGTTGCGATTGTCCGCATCGGTGCATGTGTATTTAGTGGCCGAAATAAACCGGGAATTACTTTGGAGCACGCTTGCGTGTATTCTGCTGGGCAGGCGCCGGGTTCAGTTCTGGCGCCAATAATTCCGGAGAAAAGAATGAGTGAAAACGTAGAGAGTTTGAGCCGTCGCCTGATTCGCAACTTCAATACCGCAGAGCTCAAGCATGACTTGCGCGAGCCTTTGTACGACTCGCTTTGCGCGCGCCTGGCGACAGGCACCGCAGCACAGAAGCTGGGCGCCAGCATTGATGTCGTCGCCCCCGGCAAAATATCTTGCCCGTACCACTTCCACTACGCGCAGGAGGAGATGTTTATTATTCTGGAGGGCAGCGGTTCGCTCAGGGTGGCGGGAGAAATGCTGCCGCTGGTTAGCGGCGACATCATCTTCATTCCGCCCGGTCCGGAGTATCCGCATCAGATAGTGAATACCTCAGACCAGCCCTTGAAGTATCTTTCGGTCAGCACCAGGGAACAGCCGGAGGTATGCGAATACCCCGATTCCGGCAAGTTCCTGGCGATGGCGTCCGCCGGCGGCGAACGGGTCTTCGATGTCATCCAGCGCGCTGAAAACGACCTGGACTATTGGGATGGCGAGCCTTAAAAACAAGCTTGGATGGATCAGGCAGCAGCGTTGCTGTTCTGGTCCAGGCCGACATCGCTGTTGGCGGCATTGTAGATTTCCAGATCCAGCAAACCTTCTTCCTTGGCCACCAGCACCGGCACCAGCATTTGTCCGGTGACGTTGGTCATGGTGCGCATCATGTCGAGAATGCGATCGATCGCCACCAGGTAACCGATGCCTTCCAGCGGCAGGCCAGCCGAACTGAGCACCAGCGTCACCATCACGATCGCCGTGCCGGGCACGCCGGCGGTGCCGAAAGAGCCCAGCACCGAAGCCAGCATGATGATGAAATACTGCGACAAATCCAGATGCAGGCCGAAATACTGCGCCACGAAAATCGAAGCAATCGCCGGATAAATCGCGCCGCAGCCGTCCATCTTGATGCTGGCGCCCAGCGGCACCGCAAACGCTGCATATTCCTGTTTCACGCCGAGGTTATGCACCACGCTGCGCAGGGCGATCGGCATTGATGCGAAACTCGATGAGCTGGTGAACGCCACTTGCATCGCCGGGAAAGCGCCGCGGAAAAAACGGATCGGATTAAGGCGATGACTCAGCAGCAGGCCGCCGTACACCACCACGATATGCAGCGCGCACGCCAGGTACAAGGTGAAGACGAAATTCCCCAGCGGCAGCAGACGCTCAAAACCGTAGGAGCCGACCAGCGCAGCGATCAAGCCAAAGGTGCCGAGCGGCGTCATTTCCAGCACAAAACGGGTGATCTGAATCATGGCGCTGCTGGCTTCACCCATCAGTTCGCGCACTTGCTTGACCTTGTCGCCCAGCTTGACCAGCGCCATGCCAAGCAGCGCGGCAAAGAAAATCACTTGCAGGATCTTACCTTCGGACAGCGCCTTGAACGGATTCGACGGCACTACGTCCAGCAGCACCTGGATCGGCGTCGGCACTTCACGCACGGTGTAATCGGCGGCGATGCTGAGCTGGCCGAGGTTCTGGCCGGGATTGGTGAAATTGGCTACCAGCAGGCCGACGCCGACCGCCAGCACGGCGGTGACGGCAAACCACAAGAAGGTCTTGCCGCCCAGTGCGGCGACGCTCTTCATGCCATGCAAACTTGAAATGCTGTTGGTGACGGCAAAGAAAACCAGCGGCACAGCGATCATCTTGATCAGCGTGACATACAACTTGCCGAGCGGGCCAAACCAGGTTTCGGCGGGTGCGCCTACCAGCCAGCCGGCCAGGGCGCCGAGCACAAAGCCGCCCAGCACGCGTTGCCAAAAAGGGATGCGGAACCAGAGAGAGAAAATATTCATAGATTAATTTATGGAATGTCAGGGGCATCTGCCTGCGACGCCGAGGGTAAGGAGTATGGCAGGCCTGGAACAGGCGCGTAAACAGGTGAGCTGAGCAGGTGACCTGAGCCAGACGATCCGAGAGTATCGGGGCTGGCTGCAGCCGCGTCCAATATATTTTTGCTCTATCGATATGTCGAGCTGTTTCACCGCTATCGACGTCGCATAAATAATGAAACCGCTCAGCCAAAGCACACCGCATAAACCGGTGGCATGTTGGCGGAAATGGTCTGCCAGCTGTCGCCGGCATTTTCCGACAGCCAGACGCTGCCGGTAGTCGAGGCCATCAGCAGGGTGCGGCCATCATCCGCCACCGCCAGGCCGTGCCGATAGACCAGGTCGTAGCAGTGCTGCTGGGGCAGGCCGTTGCGCAAGGCCGTAAACGATTTTCCGCCGTCGCTGGTGCGGGTGACTGCCAGGGCGGCGTCCGCTGGGATCCGCGTCTGGTCGGCCACTGCGGGGGCAAACCAGGCGGTATTGCCGTCGCCTGGATGCACGGCTACGGCGAAACCGAAATTCGGCAAGGGCGCAGTGCTGACTTCCTGCCAGTCTGCGCCAAAGTTCTCTGAGCGCCAGATGCCGTTGTGGTGCTGGCACCAAAGCTGATCGGGGGTTTCCCTGGCGCCGACGATCCGGTGCGGATCCTGGATATTCTGGTCGTCGCCGCGCTCCGGCGGCATGTAGCCCGCGTGCATGCCCTTGGCGCTCAAGCTCCAGCTAGCGCCGCCGTCACGCGTGACCCAGGCGCCGCCGCAGGATATGCCGACCAGCACATGACGGCTGTCGCGCGGATCGACGCAAATGCTGTGAATTCCTGGAACATCGTAGCCGCCGCCGAACCATTCGCGGCGCTCGGGAGCATCCCACAAGGAATGCATCAGCGTCCACGATTCGCCTCGATCGCTGGAACGGAACAGGCCGCCCGGCAAGGTGCCGGCCCAGATCACGCCGGGCTGGTCGACGCCGCCGCTAGCAAGCGACCAGATGAATTTAACGGTCCACTCGACCGGGTCGCCTGAGCCTTCCGGTTTGAGGGGATAGGCCGGTGCAGCAATTTCAGTCCAGTGCTCGCTGCCGCCATCCTTGCGATGCAGTTTTACGCCGAAGTGGCCAAGATTCAGCGCCGCATAGACAGCACCGTCACGCGGATCCGCCAACACCATGGAGACCGGCTCGCCGAGAAAGGCAATCGGTCCCAGGCTCCAGCTGCCATCCTGCTTGAGTAGTTCAAACAATCCTTTGCGGCTTGCGATCCAGGCCCGTTCAGTCATGGTCAACCTCCGGAGAGAGCTTGCAGAATGTGCACCTTGCTGTGCGCCGTCAGTGGCGCGTTCAGATGCACGTGGTCACGTACAGTATGGCCGTCGATGAAAATGGCGACATTCGGCCGCAGGCAGCCTTGCTCATCGAGCAGATAAGCGCGCAAGCGCGGGTTCGACGAGAACGCTGCTTCCAGGCCCGCGCGCAAGGTGAGGGCGTCGGTATGAATTTCCGGCGCTGCGATGAAACGGGCAAGTTGCGGAGTGAAAATGAGTGTCGCCATAGCTTGTTACCATCAGTCACCAGAATTATCCAATCAGGATCGAAGCTCTGCCGCAGTTACTTATTGCCTGGTTGCGCTTAACAACCGCAGCTAACTGGGGTCAGAGTGAACTTTCTGTGCGCTTTTTGCAGAAACTTCACTCTGACCCCACTTAGCGGGCCACGGAGTAGCTGCCTTTAAAAAGAACAAAACCACCCAGTGCGCTCTGTCTTTCTCCGAATCCGTCATGTGGGGTCAGATACCGTCTTGAATAGCAAGCCCGTTGGTTAAATAATTTGGATCGAAGGGCTTGCCAGTACGGACCACCCCGTAAATAAGATGCGTCATTTTGTGCATGACGGCCCCG
>NZ_DATMRK010000075.1:0-46511 GCF_035566375.1 Collimonas sp. | reverse complement strand
GCCAGGCACCAGTTGGCGGCCAGACCGCAGCGATTGGCGTAACTGGAAATCACCCCCGGCACGGTGTCGCTGGCGGCATAACCGTTGCTGCCGCCGACGGCGTTGACCGCCGTCACCGCCAGCCAGCCGGTTTGCAGATCGCCATACAAATTCGGCAGGCTGGCGTTCAGATTCGGTTGCGCCGCACTGTCATTGCCGGTAGACCAGATAAACAAACTCTTCTGCGCCACATAAGGTTGATACAAGGCGTGCAAGGCAAGCGCCTGGCCGACCGAAGCGCCGACCGCACTGATGCCGTTGGATTGATTAAAAATCCGCGCACCCTTGGCGAACAGATCCTGGTACATCTGATTATTGAACAGCAAGCTATTGCCGGTGGTGCCGGACGCTGCCGCTTGTATGAATACGCCGGGGGCGATACCCAAGGTATTGCCAGCCAATATTTCCGTCACCTCCGTGCCGTGCGTATTACCGTTGGCGCCGTCGGGACTATAAACCGTTTTACTGATGCGCCCGGCGAATTGGGGATCGCTGACATTGAAATCGGTATCGACCACGCCAACCGTGACCCCGGCTCCGGTCAGCCCCTGTGCTCGGGCAGCTTTGACATTGCTTGGATCAAGTACATTCAACAGCGCCGGTGGCGGTGTTACCGCACTGCCGCTGCTAGAGGCAGGCGGCGTAGTTGAGGCCGGTGGCGTGGTTGGCACCGCGGACGCCGGCGGACTGGCACTGCTGCTACCGCCACCGCCCCCGCCGCAACCTGAAATCACGGCCGAGACAGCCATGGCAATCATCGATAACGAATATCGAGCAGACAGTTCCTTGTTCATGACATCCTCAGAATATTTGCTTCTATCATTGGCCTGACAGGCCATCCGTTTACTGTATTAACGGACGTCGTCGGGCTTTCTTGAACGGCAAATTACGAGTGTGTCGGGAGCTGTCTCTGTATATTTTTACTTCACGAAAACTGAATTCCAGCAGCTGCAAAACATCTGCAAAATCGCTGCAAAACTGCTGCACAACAGTTGCTAAAGCGCGATGCCCCGCATCACCAGGCCAACCCAATGCGAAGTCGATTCGTCCACGCCGAATGATCTTTTTCCAGCAGCGTCGCCCTTGCCCAAGGATGAGTTGTAAACCAGTTTCTTCGCACGTCTCGCCAGCCTTTGCTTGATGCGCCCGGTTTGCTGGTCGCCATACGCAACGATCTCGTGGAACATGGATTTCAGCAGCGCATCATCGTACAGATCTTGTTCCAGCTGGCGCCAGATGTCGCACTCGTTCCAGCGCCGGAAACGCATATAGGTGGTATTCCATTTACCAAACTCGGCAGGCAGCTTGCGCCATATGGATTTACTGTCGATGATCCAAAGCACAGCGTCGATAAACAAGCGGTTATCCCGGCCTTTTGCGCCAGGATCGCCCTGTTTGCCTATCAATAAAGGCTCCAGTTTTTGCCATTGACTATCACGAAGTTTCATCTTTGATTTCCTGTCTGCAAATGACTAGATTGTCACCACATCAAACCAGTTCGGGGGTATCAAACAAAGCCATGTCTGCACTGCACATGAGCTTTTCTATATCGATCAAAATCAGCATGCGTTGTTCCACCGTACCGAGGCCGCTGAGATATTCGGCCGACAAGGCGGCGCCAAACTCAGGCGGCGGTTTGATTTCGTCGCGCCCCAAAGTCAGCACATCGGATACGCCGTCAACCAATATGCCGACCACACGTTCAGCGATGTTCAAAATGATCACGACTGTCTGATGGTTGTATTGGATATTTTCGAGGCGGAACTTGATACGCAGATCGACGATAGGCACGATGATGCCGCGCAGATTGGTCACGCCTTTGATGAATTCCGGCGCGTGGGCAATCCGGGTCACGGCTTCGTAGTCGCGGATTTCCTGCACCTTCAGAATATCGATGCCATATTCTTCGCTACCCAGTGTGAACACCAGGAATTTCTGTCCCTCTGACTCATCATGCCCTGCCAGAGTCTTATTGTGATCATTGACCATTCCATTCTCTCTCTTCATCAAGATTTTTATGCTGCATCAGTCACGCAGCAGCTCAGGCTGCCGCCAGCAACGGCGCTTTCTCGCGGTTGGCGCGCTGTAACGCTGCCACGTCGACAATCAGCGCAACGCTGCCGTCGCCAAGAATGGTGGCGGCAGAAATGCCCGGGACTTTGCGATAATTTGTTTCCAGGTTTTTCACCACTACCTGGTGCTGGCCGACCAACTGATCTACCAGCAAAGCGAAACGTTTTCCTTCACCGTGCAAAATCACCACGATGCCTTGGGTCGGATCGGTACGTGCATCGGCGACGCTGAATACACGATGCAACTCGGTCAGCGGCAGATATTCGCCACGCACATGCAGCACCTGTTCCTCATTGCTGACGGAATGAATATCTTCAGCGCGTGGCTGCAAGGATTCGATCACATAGTTCAGGGGCAGGATGTAGACTTCGTTGCCGACCTTGACCGACATGCCATCCAGAATCGCCAGCGTCAACGGCAATACAATCTTGGTAGTAGTGCCATTGCCCTGACGCGAAGCGATCTCGACATGGCCGCCCATTTCCTGGATATTGCGCTTGACCACATCCATGCCGACGCCGCGCCCGGAGACATCGGTAATCTTTTCCGCGGTAGAAAAACCGGGAGCAAAAATCAGTTGCCAGACTTCGTCGTCGCTGATCGTGTCGCTGATGGCCATCCCTTGCTGAATCGCTTTTGCCAGAATTTTTTCCCGATTCAAACCGGCGCCGTCATCGCTCACTTCAATCACGATATTGCCGCCCTGATGCTGGGCCGACAACAGCAACTGGCCGACCGGATCCTTACCGGCAGCAATACGCTGCTCCGATTTTTCGATGCCGTGGTCAAGGCTGTTACGCACCAGATGCGTCAGGGGGTCGATGATCCTTTCGATCAGGCTCTTGTCCAGCTCGGTAGCTTTACCAAAGGTCACCAATTGCACCTGCTTGCCAAGCTTGTCGGTCAGATCCCGGACCAGGCGCGGAAAGCGGCTGAATACATAATCCATTTGCATCATGCGGATCGACATCACCGATTCCTGCAAATCGCGGGCGTTGCGTTCAAGTTGTCCCATGCCGTTCAACAGGCGCTCATGCAACACCGGATCCAGCGTCGCCGCGGTCTGCGCCAGCATCGACTGGGTGATCACCAGCTCGCCGACCAGATTGATGATCTGGTCGACCTTTTCCACATCGACCCGGATCGAGCTGGACTCTTTGGGCGCCGCTGCTGCGGCCGGACTGGCTGCAGTTACGACAGCCTTCGGCGCTGCCGATGTTGCCGATACCGCCGCAATCGGGATCACCTTTGCCGGTTCTGCCGATTCTGCTGCCACCGCCGGCATCGGTTCGACCAGGTCGATCGATGCGATTTCCGCTTGCGCCGCTGCCGCCGGCACTGCAGATTCCTGCACGATCTCGATCTGATCGAGATCGATAATGAAGCAGCACACGGCGATGATATCGTCTGCCTGGCAGCTGGTTTCCAGCCACAGGGTCAAACTGTCTTCGGTGTGCGTCTGCGCTGCCACCTCGCCCAGATTCGCCAGCTCCGCGCTCAACAACTTGCGATCGCTCTCGGATACTTTCGAAAATCGCACCCGTAGTTGCGCGCTGCCGGCGGCGCTCGCGGATGGCGGCGCAGCCACCGGTACGGCGACGGCAACCGGCACCTTTGCTACAGCCGCCTTGTTGCCAGCAGCGGGGCCGGCGCTTTCTTCCTGCGCCAATTGTTGCAATATCGCGCAAATCCGCGCGACCATTTCAGGATCAGGTTCTGCACCGGCCCGATAAGCACTTATCTGTTCTTGTAGCACGTCTTTGGTTTCCAAAAATGCGTCGATCATTTCCTTGCGCAGTCGTATTTCCTGATGACGAGCACGGTCCAGTAAATTTTCCAAAAGATGGGTAGTGTCGGTCAACGCCGTAAAACCGAAGGTGGCGGCGCCGCCTTTGATCGAATGCGCCGCGCGAAATATGGCGTTCAGATGTTCGCTGTCGGGCGCATCCATATCCAGCCCCAGCAGCAACTGTTCCATTTCGGCCAGCAGTTCATCCGCCTCTTCAAAGAAGGTCTGGTAAAACTCGGTGATATCCATATCGTTTGTGATCTCCTTACTGCGCTCTTTGATTGTTTGGCCCGCTACTGCACTCGGATGGCAAAGATCCTTGCCAAGCCATCGTCGCTATCCTGCATCCAGTAAACTGGCAACCACTTCCAGCAAGGTTGCAGGTTCTATCGGTTTTCTCAGCCAACCGCTGGCGCCAGCTGCCCGCGCATCGGCCTTTTCGGTATCGCTGGCTTCTGTGGTGAGCACCAGGATCGGTGTCTCGGCATGGCTTGCCAACTGCCGCAACTCGCGAATCAACTGGTGGCCGCCCATGGTCGGCATATTCCAGTCGGTCAGCACCAGGTCGATCGCTGCTGTGCGTGCATGCTGCATCGCGGCCGCACCGTCTTCTGCCAGCAGAACCTGATAGACATCTCCCGCCAGAGTCGCAGCAATCAGCTTGCGCATTACCGCCGAATCGTCCACCACCAGTATTGTTCTAGTCGTCATATCGGTTTCTGCTCATGGCTTTTTTGCTGTGGCGCCTGGCGGCGGCTTAAGCGCTTCCTGCCGCAACTGGCTGGCGCTATCCTTCTGCCCATCTAGCTTGGCGCCGGCATTGCTGCCGCTGGCGTTTTCCTGTTCGATCTGCGCCTGCGCCCGGTGATTCAACACTACGATGCTGATGCGTCGATTGATCGGATCGAGCGGATCTTCCTTGTTCAAATCCATGGTCGAAGCCACGCCAATCACGCGCAACACCTTTTGCTCGGTCATGCCGCCGCTAATCAATTCGCGCCGCGAGGCGTTGGCACGGTCGGCCGACAACTCCCAGTTGCTGTAGTACTTCGACGCCAGCACATAGGGCGTGGCGTCGGTGTGCCCGGCCAGGGTGATCTTGTTAGGCAGCTCATTGAGCACCGGCCCAATCTCGCGCAAAATGGTGCTCATGTACGGCTGCACCTTGGCGCTGGAAATATCGAACATCGGCCGGTTACGGTTATCGACGATTTGAATCCGCAAACCTTCGCTGGTGATATCGATCAGCAACTGCGGCCGGAACTGCTTGAGCACCGGATTGGCGTCGATCACCTGTTCCAGCCGGCGCTTCAGCGAGCGCAGCTTTTCGCTATCGGCGGCGTCGGGATTGCTGCGCTTGTCTTCGCCGTCGACCTGGGTGAAATCGGTGCCGCCGCCGGGAATCACGCTGCTGCTGGTGCTGCTCTTTTCACCGCCGCTGATGGCAACTTTCAGCGGCATTTTGAAATACTCGGCAATCCCTTCCTTTTGCTTGGGCGAGGAAATCGACAGCAGCCACATCACCAGAAAGAACGCCATCATCGCCGTCATAAAGTCAGCGTAGGCGATCTTCCAGCTGCCGCCATGCGCCTGATGCTTGGCGGCGCTTACCCGCTTGACGACGATGCGCTGCTTATTAGTCTTGCTCATGCGGCCTCCGTCGCCATTCCGACCGAACCAGCAAAACTAGCGGCTCTTGACTTGGCGCACATGATCATCCAGTTCCGTGAACGAAGGGCGTTCGGTGGAATACAACACCTTGCGGCCGAATTCCACCGCCAGTTGCGGCGCATAACCGTTCAGGTTAGCCAGCAAAGTGACCTTGATGCACTGATACATTTTTACCGATTCCGCCACCTGATGTTCGATCAGCGTTGCCAGCGGCGAGACGAAGCCGTAGGCCAGCAAGATCCCCAGGAAAGTGCCGACCATCGCATGCGCAATCAGCTCACCCATTTCCGACGGCGGCAAGTTGGCGGAGGCCAGCGCATGCACCACTCCCATGACTGCCGCCACGATGCCGAATGCAGGCAAGGCGTCGCCAACCTTGGCCAGGCTGTGCGCCGGCACTTCAGCCTCGTGCTTATAGGTTTCTATTTCGTGATCCATCAGCGATTCGATTTCAAAGGCATCCATATTGCCGCTGACGATCAGGCGCAGATAGTCGGTCAGGAATTCAATCACGCGCGGATCATGCTGTACCAGCGGATACTGAGCAAAGATGGGGCTGTTCAAGGGATCGTCGATATCCCCTTCGAGCGCCAGCATGCCGTCTTTGCGGGCTTTCGCTAGCAATACGTAAAGCAGGGCCATCAACTCCATGTACAAGGCTTTATTGTGCTTGGAACTGCGCAGCAGTTTTGGTAATTCCTTAAGGGTGGCCATGATGGCCTTGCCATCGTTGCCGACCACAAAAGCGCCGACTCCGGCGCCGCCGATCATCAACAATTCGATCGGCTGAAACAACACGCCAAGGTGGCCGCCCATGATGGCGTAACCGCCAAACACGGAAGCTATAACAACGATATAGCCAACAAGAACTAGCACTTTTAATTCCCCTTGAAATGAATCTTATGCGGCCGTCCGGATCACCGTTCTCGCTACACTCAGGCGACGCCGCCTTTGGCATGGCTGGCAATCCGATGCGGCTGCAGCGGCGGCGGCATATAACCGTGGCCGGTATCGAGCTGCTGATCCGCGACATGCGAGGCACTCAGCTTGCGTGTCTTGCCGGCACGTGACGGCGGCCGGCACAAGACACAGACGAAACCGTTTTGCAAATCGTGGGCGTGCGCCACAAAGCGACCGTTGCAGCGGCTGCAAGTGCTTAGCTGCAGCATGCCGCTGTCGAAGAAACGGGTCAGGGTCCAGGCTCGTGTGAAATCCAGCACCGGCTTGCTGCCTTGCCGTTCGGCCTGCTCCAGATACAGCCGGTAACTCTTGACCACCGCAACAATCTGCTGGCCGTCGCCATGCGCCAGCATGAAGCGGTAGATGTTGTAGAACATCGATGAATGGATATTCGACAACCAGGTCATGAACCAGTCGGTGGAAAACGGCAGCAATCCCTTGGGTGGAGAAATGCCTTTGATTTCCTTGTACAGCTTGATCAGGCGATCGCGGCTCAAGGAGGTTTCCGCCTCCAGGAATTGCAGGCGCGCGCCGAGTTTGATCAGGTCGATGGCCAGTTGGATTTCCTGGGCTTCCAGGATCACGCTTTTGTTAGTAGCCACGATTGCCGGCTCCCAAGGTGAACACCGTTGCAGCAGTTGCGATGGTCCGCATGAATGATGTCATCGGATCCCCTCCAGCGGTTGTCCTGCCAGCAGGATCGAGGCGTGTGCCTGTTGCAAGGCGTTGTCTTTGTCGGCATGCGTCAGAGATGAAAGAATCGCGTGATCGTCAAACCGGAAGCGGCACAACAAAAGGCTGGATGCAGCCAGCTTTACCACTTGCGATAATGACAGATTACCTAGCAGCTCGGCCAGTTCCCGGCTCAATCCCATACGGAACATGGCTGTCGCTTTATCCTCGCGCAACAGACGTTGCGCCAGCAGTAGATATGACAGATTGACTTCGCTTATCTCGTTTACAAATCCATTACTGTCCATGCTTTTC
The DNA here is from genome assembly GCF_035566375.1 of Collimonas sp. Classification (GTDB taxonomy): domain Bacteria; phylum Pseudomonadota; class Gammaproteobacteria; order Burkholderiales; family Burkholderiaceae_D; genus Collimonas. Next base: position 38,992 of record NZ_DATMRK010000075.1, on the reverse strand, counting down.
CCCAGACTGAAACTACTTATGAGTGATAACGGCAATGTGTGAGCAATCTTTTAGTTTTTGTATTTTCAGAACTCATTTCATCAATATCCGCGAGTGCGAACGCGCGGCAGGCGTTGCGTGCCTAGGCGCGGCGACGCGACGTAGCGGCACTACGGCAAGGAGCTGCAACAACGGCATGCGACGCCTGCAGCCGTTCCCGAAGGGTTCTTGCCAGAAGAGGCGCTGGCCGCGTTGTGCTCCTTGCCAATAGCTCGCTATTGGACGCGTCGCACGCCTTGCCAGCACCTCTTCTGGCAAGAACATCTCACGGATGTTGATGAAATGAGTTCTATGCTGCTTCCAGGCAATTATGGGATGTTTCAAAAAGGAAATAAGTCGGTAAGGTTCTCGATATGAATGAAACTTTTGGCTGAATTGATGTAGGCATTGTTCCTACGTCAGCACCGCATTGCACGGCAGCCAGGAGAGTGGAGATAAAATAGCAGAGTGATACAGCCGGAACAGCGCTGGAACGGCCGCTGCTGCGGTAACGCAGTGGTCACACAACGTTCACGCAACGTTCACGACAGCGGCGCCGGCAGGGCCGGGTTTGGCTTGAGTTGCAAAGCCAGCCGGTCCAACGCGTTTTGCAAGCGATAGTAGGCTTCTTCGATATTCTCAGATTCGCGATTGCGCGATTGGTTCTCGATTTCCGCTGCAGTTTGTGAAATTTCTTTTTGTTGCAATACGGCGGCGGCGCCGCGCAAGCCGTGCGCGATGCTCGCCGTCTCCGCCCATTGTCTGTTTTTAATGCTGAGCTTGAGACTGGCCAGTTGCAGATAACCGAATTGCAGCAAGTCCGTTAGCAGGTCGTCGGGCGCGCTGGACAGGGTCGCTGCCAATTTCTGCGGCACCACCGGCGCCAGCGTCTGCCGCAGTTGTTCGCGGCTGATAGGTTTAGTCAGGATGGCAGTGCAATCCAGGCCTCTGGATTCGCGCTGCAAATATTCGAGCGACATGCCGCTATACAGAATCATCGGGATCGGCGGCAAGCTCGATGCATCCGCCTCCCAGCGCCGCACCCGGTGCAACAATTCGACGCCAGACATGTCTTCCAGCACATAGTCGGTAATCACCGCAACCGGTCGCGTATGCGTCAGCCACAGCAAGGCTTCGGCGCCAGTCGCCACCAGTTCGCTCTGCCAGCCTTCCGCCGCCAGCTGCGCCTGCAGCATGCGGCGATTGATAGGATGATCTTCGACTACAAGAATTAATGCTGAACGCATCGCCACCTCCTAGCGGAGAAGATATCCTGCTTCAACATCCTTGTCATCTAGTGTAGTAAACCCGAGATCTGCCTTGGCGGCAGACCATTCAACGTGCATTCAGAGGTATGTTCAGATTGACCACGGTGCCGACTCCCACTTCAGAATCGATGCGAATGCTGCCGCGTATCAAATCGGTAAACTCCTTGGCCAACGACAAACCCAAACCCAGGCCGCGGCTGCGACCGGTACGCACCGATTCAGCCTGATAGAAATATTCAAACAAATGTTTCAATTCGCCTTTGGAGATGCCGGGACCGGTATCCAGCACCCGGATCTTGAGTTTGTTCCTGAACGTGGTGACTTCTATCGTAACGCCGCCGGTGACGGTGAATTTGACGGCGTTGTCGAGCATGTTATTGAGAATCTGCGACAGCCTGACGCGATCGCACAGAAAATTGCCGGGCAAGTCCGGCGCCAGCCGCATCTGGAAACTCAAGCCTTTTTTATCGGCATTGATTTTGTGCATGGAGCCGATATATTCGAAATACGCCAGCGTGTCGATATTCTCGTGAAATATCACCACCCTGCCGGCTTCGATACGGGCCAGGTCAAACAAAGTGTTCAACAAACCATGCAGGTAGATCGAGCTTTGATGAATCAGGTCGCCGAATTCCCGGCTCTGTGGATCGCTGCTGGTGTCTCGAACCAGTTCGGAATAACCGTGGACGCCGCTCAAAGGTGTGCGCAGCTCGTGCACCACCGTCGCCAGAAAGCGCGATTTTCGTTTGTTGGCGTCGCTCGCGCGCCGGCGCATCGCATCGTATTTGCGCACCACTTGATACTGACGCTTGATGGTGCGATAAGCTAAACCGATCAATAACAAGATCAATAAGGTCGGCACGCCGGCGTACGTCACATACCCCATCAGCTTGAGACTTGCCTGCCCTGGCAACGGCTCCGGGTAGGGCAGTTGCACCGACAGCAGGAGCGGATACGGTTCCAGCTTGCGCGATACCCATGAATGCTGGTCGTCAGGCGTATGATGATCGGCGAAAAGCTGATTCTTGCTCAGCTCGCTGTCGTCCAGCACCATGACCGTTTCATCGATCCGCCGCAAAATCATTCTTTCGTCTTCCAGCGCGCCGTCGGCGGCAATACCGTCGCTGCCGACCACCTGCCGCTCGCTGGCGCGAATCCGATCGAGGCTCGCATACAACGCTGGCAGGCGATCTACTGCAAATTCCAGTTCGACCATGCCGGCAAAATCACCCGTGGCGGAAAAGATGCGCCGCGCCACGTGCATCTGCCATTGGCCGCTGCCGGGCAATTTGCGCGGGCGGCCAAACCGCAAGCAGTCATCCAGATGATCGCGATGTGCAATATACAAATCGTTGCCGCTCCAATCGGCCGCTGCCGTTTGCCGGGTCGACGCGACCAGGCTCCCGGTCTGGTCCACTATCGTCAGCTGCGTGTACAAGCTGCCAAAGATCTTTGTGTAGCGCTGCAGATCGACTTTGCCGTCGGCACTTTGGTAATCGTCGCGTACCAATCTCAGCAAGCGATCGCGTTCATCTATGGATCGCAGCAAACGCTGGGAGAAATCGCGCACCACGATGGTGTGGCTGAGCTGGATGGTTTTGATATCGCGTTCGTACTCGGAACCGATTTGATAACCGGCGTATAGCCAGACGTAGCCAATGATGAGAATGGCAGTCACGGCGATCGCGTAGACCAGGCGCAAGAAACGCGGTCCGCAAAAAATGTTGTCCGTCTTTGAAACGGTTAGCAGGCGGCGCCAGGCAGAGGTAAATCTTTGCATTACGATGGGCATACAATCTATTGGAAACTGTGACGGATATTACCGCCACAATGCGTGATGCCCGTCGGCGACGATCGTGTCGTCACCGGCGTAGCTCAGGCATGTTTGCCATTATCCCGCATCGTGCGCCCCTGTAGCTCATCAATTTACACTTACCAATGCGGGCATGGGCCGGCCATCGGCGTGATGCGGGTCTGTTGGCTCCAGAAGTGTGGTCGATTCTGCAAAACCTTGTTTTTCAGATATGCCTGAATATTCCTGCCCGGCGCCCTCTGTCAAACGGAAGATGCTGACCGCTTGCAGCAATTCCCCGGCCTGTTCCTGCAAGCTGTGCGCTGCTGCTGCCGCCTGCTCTACCAAAGCGGCATTCTGTTGGGTAGCCTGATCCATTTGCCCCACGGCCTGGTTGACTTGTTCGATACCGCTGCTCTGCTGCGCGCTGGCGGCGGCGATTTCGGCCATTATGTCGACCACGCGCCGGATCGAGGCGACGATCTCGCTCATGGCGGCGCCAGCCGCGTCCACCTGTTTACTGCCAGCATCGACCTTGTCGACCGAGGCGCCGATCAATGCCTTGATATCCTTGGCAGCAAGCGCCGAACGCTGCGCCAGATTGCGCACCTCGGCCGCCACCACCGCAAAACCTCGTCCTTGTTCACCGGCCCGGGCTGCTTCCACGGCAGCGTTCAGCGCCAGTATATTGGTCTGGAAGGCAATGCCGTCGATGACGCCGATGATATCGCTGATCTGGTGCGAACTGTCCTTGATCAAGGTCATGGTGGCGACCACCTCGGCCACCATCTGACCGCCGCCCAGCGCCACGGAAGCAGCATTTTCAGCCAATTGGTTGGCCTGTCGCGCATTGTCCGCATTTTGCTTGACGGTTGAAGTCAATTGCTCCATCGAAGCAGCGGTTTGCTCCAGGCTGGCGGCTTGTTCTTCGGTGCGGCTGGATAAATCCAGATTACCGGCGGCAATCTGGCGCGAGGCGCTGACGATACTTTCGGTGCCGTTGCGGACCCGGCTGACCGTGTCTCGCAAAGAAAAAATCATCTCTTCAATGCCGCTCAACAGCTGCCCGGTTTCATCTTTGCTGTTGACCTCGATGCTGGCGCTAAGATCGCCCTGCGCCACCCGCTGCGCTACACCGACTGCCGCCCGCAGCGGCTTGACGATGCCGCCGGTCAGGCGCCAGGCAAACACCGCGCCGAGGAGAATTGCGAGGGCGCTGAAAGTAATCAGTAAAGTTTTTCCGGACTGATAGTTGGCTGCGATAGCCAGCGCCGAATCATCGATTTCCCGACGCTGGGCATCGACCAGTTTTTGCAGCTTGCTCAGGTATTCCTTGCGCGCTGGATCCAGCTCCTTCTCTATCATGGCAGCCGCACTTTCTGCACTGCCGTACTGGCGCGTGGTCAGCACGGCGTCTCGCAATTCGGTGTAGGCGGCGCGCGCTGCGGCGATCTCCGCCAGCGCCTTCCTGCCCTCTTCGTTGGATAGCCCATGCAGCTTGGTTTGCAACTCCGATGCGCGCGCCGATGTCGCGCTCATTTCCGACTGAAAAATCTGCTGGGTTTTGCTGTCGTTGCTGCGCACCACCGCCATCGTACGCACCGCGTTGACCGCCACTGCATCTCGCCACTCCGCCGCCAGTCGTTCGCGCACCAGCGATTGCGAGACCATGGCGTCGGCTGCCGCGCCGGTTTGCTGCAAGCGCCAGATGCCGATCCCTGTAATCGCCACTACCAGCAGCAATATGAGCGTAAATCCGACCGCCAGCCGGACCCCTATTCTTGTATTCCTGAAATTCATGTCCCCTCCTGTTTCAGCGACTCTGCCGGTCAGGCGGTCAGCTTGACGTCAACTTGCTTTCAACCAGCTTTCAACTTGCGGTCAGTTTGCGGTCAGCTTATTGATCAGGCCGATTTCATCGCTAGACATCAGTTTGTCGATATCCAGCAAAATCAGCATGCGATCGTCAAGCGTACCCAGACCGATCAGATAATCGGTGTTGAGGACCGTGCCCATCTCCGGCGCCGGTTTGATCTGCTGGCTGGACAAGGTGATGACATCGGACACGCCATCGACCACCATGCCTACCGTGCGCTGGCCAAGATGCAGGATCACGACCACGGTAAACTGGTCATAGCTGGAGGCAGCCAGTTTGAACTTGATCCGCATATCGATGATGGGTGTAATGACCCCGCGCAGATTGACCACGCCTTTCAGGAAATCGGGCGCGTTGGCGATCTGGGTGACATTGTCATAACCGCGCAGTTCCTGCACTTTGAGGATATCGATGCCGTATTCCTCCTTACCCAAGGTAAAGGTCAGGAATTCGTGGCCGGCGACCTCATTTTGAACAGTGGAACGGTGGAATTGCGTCGGCGTTTGAGCGGCAAGCGTCATGAACTTGATCCTTGATAAATTGAAAGGCACTTGCTGTCGCACCGGATCTCGGAAGTCCGGCTTCACGCAGCACTTTAAGCGATTCAATATAAACAGGAACAAGCGCTATCGATGTCGCGAAAAGGGCTTGAAAAAGCCCTCTATTTGAGGTTTGGAAACATGGCAAGGCTGCCATCGGGCGCAGGATCGAATTGCTACTTATTCGAGCAAACCATGCTCGATGACGTAGCGAGTCAACTCGGCGTTGGTGCGCACGCCCATTTTTTCGAATACGCGGGAACGATAGACACTGACGGTCTTCGGGCTGATAGAGAGATTTTTTGCAATTTCGGTGCGAGTCTGGCCAGAAGCGATCATCCGCACCGTCTGGAACTCTCGGTTGGACAATTGTTCATGCGGCATCAGGTCGTCTTCTTCAATGACATGATTGGCCAACGATTCCGCCAAGCCTTTGCTGATGTATTTACGGCCGCGTGCAACCACCCGCACCGCCTCCACCAACTCATCCGGTGCGCCATCCTTGGTCAGGTAGGAAGCGGCGCCGGCCTTCAAGGCGCGCACTGCGAATTGTTCCGGGCCGTGGCTGCTCAACACCATGATGCGCAGCATAGGTTCACGCTTCTTCAGCAGATGCAGGATTTCAATACCGTCCTTGCCCGGCATCGAGATATCCAGCAACAGGACGTCGCACGGTTGGTCCCTCAGGATATCGGTGATGCCGTTGTAATCGCTAGCTTCGCCGACGACGATAATGCCCGGGCTGGCATTCAGAATATGCTGCAGCCCGCGCCTGACAATGCGATGATCATCAGCGATCAATACCCGAATCGGTGATGCAACTTTCATATCCATGACTCTTTGAACAACCCCAATTCACACCCAAGGAACGAGCATTATCGATCCGCGATCAAGTCAGCACAACACTGGAAGGCAACTATATCTACAATTCGCACATATTTTGCTACGATGCCGGCAAACGATGCCAAATGAATAATATTGATATTCGCTATCGCAAGATTCAAACGGGTCCAGACTGCTCCTGGCGCTCTTCCAAGCCATACACCCATGCCAGCAACTCAGCCACCGCCAGATAAAGTTGCGGCGGAATCTGCTGGTCCAGATCGACATGCATCAGCAGCTTCACCAGATCGGGCGACGCGTGCACATACAAGCCGTTTTCACGCGCCCGTTGCAGAATGGCGTCAGCCACCACACCATAACCCTTTGCCACCACCAGCGGCGCCTGGTCCTTGCGTGCATGTGATAACGCTATCACGCTTTTACGAACGGAATCCTCAGTTGCCACTGCTGCGCACCCGCTTGCTGCCGCCGTCGATCTGACCCATGCCGATTTGCCTTACAGGCAAAAAACATATCCTTGCGGCAAAAAACATTACTCTAATACAATTATTTATCTTTGATGTCATTTTTTTCATCCGATTGCTGCTCTACCGGCGCTTGTGGCAATTGCGCCACTTGCAAATCGCTCAAATGCATGCCGGCCGTCGAAAATCGCTGCCGCAATTGTGCGCTGTCAGCGCGCATCGCGCTAAGCGTGGCCGCCTGCGTCGCGCCCAGATCGGCGCGCCAGCTATCACCCGCCAGACTCAGGCGCAATTCGATACTGCCGAGGCGCGGTAAAGTCAGGCTCAGGCTGGTGCTCCAGCTGGGCGGGTGCTGCTCCGGATTGCTCTCACGCTCATTAGCGCCCTGCTGGCGCCGCCCCTGTTCCGTGATCTCCCACCCCATGGCGACGCCAGGCCAGGCTTCACCGCCCCAGCGGAATTGCGACAACGCCAGTAACTCAAGCTGTTGGCGCACCAAGGGAATGGCGTCCGCAGCGATGCTCGCCGAGACATGGCTGGAGACGGTGGCGGGGCTAGTGCTGGTTGCCGAATCGGCGGCAGGATCGGCTGCAAAAACGATTGCAGAAGCGGTAGCAGCAGCGGTAACGGAATCAGCTTGGAAATCGGCTGCCGCAGACGGCAACATCAGTTGCGCCTGCGGTTCCTGCAGCAGTTGCGGCAGCGAGCGCTGGCCGCTGAAAAATTGCAATAAATGGGATTCGTAAAACAGACCGCTGCCAGCAACGCTACGCGCCAGCGCCGCCGCCAATTGTTGCGGCTGCGGCGCGGTGGCGGCCGGCCACAAGGGAGCGCTGCCACGTACCGCATCGCCCTTAGCCGGCGTGCTGCCCAGCAGTTCGCTGATGACGCGCGCAGCCGCGCTCAAGCGGGCACCGTCGGCAAACTGGGCTGGCGGCCGGGCGCTGCCTGGCTGAGTTAACCGAGTTAACGTTAACTGGCCAGGATCGACCCCGAGCTGCCGTTCAACCGCTGCCCTGGAGGGCAAGCGGGTATCGTTGGCGATCGCTTCGATATCGGTGACGGCGTCCGCTGCATAGATCGCAAGCTGCCCTTTCAAAGGCACCAGATCCGAACGTTGCGCGGATGCCGGCGCCAGCAATTTGTCAATTAAAGGCGTGCCGCCGTTCATGCTGCGTGGCCAGCGTTACTGCCGCCGCTACTGCCGCTGTTACTGCCGCTGTTACTGCCGCTGTTACTGACCGTAAGCATGATTGAGATGCTGCTGGCGATGCATATTTCCTAGCAAGCTGCTCAATTGCGCCAGCTCTGGCGTCACGATGTCGCGGATTTCCGCGTCGGCGGCCAGGATCCGGCTCAGCAAGCTATGCTTGCGCACTAGTTGCGACGGCTCCAGGGGATGCGCCAATTCGATCCCTTTCAAACGTTCGACGCAAGTTTGAAACTGCTGTCCCAACAGCACCAGGCCGTCCCAGTCGCCGGCGCGCGCCAGTTCCAGCATGCGGCCAGTCAATGGTGCGATTTTTTCGTAACAGTCCATCACTTCATGTTGGGGCGTGCTCATCTCATCCCCTTATCGAAAGATCGCCGCCAGCCAGGCTGGCTGGCGCTGGATTTGTTGGCGCGGCATTGATTTCGCGCCAGGCGGAAGCAATGTTTTCCAGCAAACGCTCAGCTTCGTCCAGCATGCCGGGATCGTTGTGCAGATTGGCATACAACAAGCGCTGATTGATGTAGTCGTAGAGCGCCGACAAGTTAGCCGCCAGCTCGGCGCCGGCGCTGCCCCCTGCCTCGGCATCCAGGCTGGCCTTGAGGCCGCTGTCGATGATGCTGACCGCTTTCGAAATGGCGTTGCCTTTGGCAACGATATCGCCGCTTGCCATGTGATGCCGCGCCATGCTGATGGCCGCCTTGGCGCCATCGAACAACATGGTCAACAGCTGCTGCGGCGAAGCGCTCATGACCGCGCTCTCGATACCGACCCGGGCATAGGCGCGAGCGCCTGGATTGCGCACCGGCACGGCTGCAGATGATGTGTACATGTAACCCCGCCTTATTTGGAAGTACCGTTGATTGCCGCGAATTGCTGGGTAAGATAATTACTGGTCTGGTTCATGCCGGCGATCAACGAATCGAGATCGGTAAATTGCTTGGTATAGCGCGCAATCGTGGTGCTGATCATCGACTGCGTGCTGGTCATCTGCGTCGCTAGCGTTTTCAAGGAACTGTTCAAACCGCTGACCGCCGTCTTCAACGGCCCGTTGCTTGCCGTGAAACCGGTCAGCAAGGTCGACATGGTCGAACCGAAGCCGGTAGTGCCGTTGGTGCTGGTGAACAGGTTTTGCACGCCGCTCAGATTAGTGCTCAGCGCTGCTGTCAATTTTGTCGAATCGACCGCCATGGTGCCGTCTGCCTGGAACGTCACACCGATCTGCGCCAGCATGGTCAACGGCGCGCCGGTACCGCCGACCAGGGCCGGCTGCGGCGTATTCATGGTGTCGCGGATCCGCATCTGGATGTTGCGCAAGGTCGCATCGCCGGCCAGCGGCGCTTGCTGATAGGTATGGCTTGCCGCATCTGCACTAAAGGCGGTCAACTGCGCAGTCTGAGATTGCAAGCTGTTATAAGCGGAGACAAAATTAGTAATCGCAGCTTGTACGCTGGCGGTATTGTTTTGCAATGACAGCGTGCTGCTGCTGGTGCTGAGCAGCGTCATGGTCACGCCTTGCACCGCTTCCTTGACGGTATTGCTGGCGCTGGTGACGCCGATCCCGTTCACCGTCAACTGCGCATTCTTTGCTGCCACGGTCTGCTGCAGGTTTTGCGTCCCGGCCGGGTCGTTCGCCAGCAGGTTCGACAAAGCTGCGTCGCCGCTGACTGAAATTTGCATGCTGGATGTAGCGCCGGTCGTATTTGAAGTCAGCACCAGGCGGTTAGGGCTGCTGCTGCCGTCGTTGACGATCGTTGCGGTAACGCCCATCGCCTTGTTGGCATTGATTGCATCGCGAATCCCCGCCATCGAATTATTGCTGGAATTGATCGTGATCGAAGTTGCTGCACGGGTGCTGTCCGCGGTAAAAGTGGCGCCGCTATATTTACCGGTGACGGGATCCAGCGTGCCGCCTGCGACCGTGCCGAATTGCAGCGTGACGGTACCGGAACCTATGGTCGAAGCCGCGTTGGCAACACCCGGCGTGGCCAGCGATTGCGCTTGCGCCAGCTGGCTGACATTGATCAGATACGAGCCGCTGGTGGCGGTGGTGCTGGCAGTGGCGGTTAACACGGCGGGTGCGCTTGAGGTCGGCGCGATGCTTTGAAACAGGGTCGGGCTGCTCAGCTGTGCAGCCGCAGCCTGCAAGGCGCTCAAGGCGCTTTGCACGGTGCCGTAGGCAGATAATTTAGCGTTATAGGCAGTCTGCTGATTGGTCAACGCATTCAGCGGCGCATTTTCGGCGACGGTGATGCTGCTGAGCAAAGTGTTCAGAGGCAGTCCGGATGCGGAACCCAGGGAAGTCACTAGAGCCATCTCATTTCCTTTTTACTAAATTGCGTTGTCAGTGCTTACACGATCTGCGCGCGGTCTTCACGCGGTCTTCACGCGGTTTTATGCAGTTTTTTCCAGCAGCACACCTTTGAGCTGGCCCATGACCTTGGCAATCCGCACCACTTCCTCGCTAGGGATTTGCAAGACCACTTTGCCATCCTGTTGATCCACGACTTTTAAAATCACATCTTTATAACCGGGGTCTATCTGGAATTGCACGCTAACCGCCTTAAGCTGCAACTGACGATTCAGCGCATCGATCTGGCTTTGGATCTGCGAGCGCTCAGGCACGGCGGCAAGCTTATCGCCCAACGCCGCCACGCCTGCATGCCTGACAGCGCCATCGGCGGCGGTGGTCTGGCCCGCAACTTGTTTATCGCCACCGGCAGCAATGTTCAGACCAACTGAAGCCTCAACTGCCGGCGCGTTGATTGCAGAAATCCCATCGATAGCCATAACGCCCTCTTCTATCATTTCCTTGTCCGCTCAGTTCTGCTCCGGCAAAGTTGGGCAAAACTGACTGGACAAAGCTATTGAAACAAGCCTGTTGCAAGAGTGGGCCGGCCGCACGGTATGTTGCAACACCGGCCAGCCCACGATTCCCGCAAATCTCAGCCAACGCATTAAGCTGCATAAGCTGTGTTTGCGGAGTCACTCAACGTTGATTGACGCTTATTGCAGCAATGTCAAAACGCTTTGTGTCGATTGGTTCGCCTTCGCCAGCACCGAAGTACCAGCTTGTTGCAGAATCTGCGAGCGTGTCATGTTCGACACTTCAGTCGCGTAGTCTGCATCTTGAATGCCGGAACGCGAGGACGACAGATTGGTCACTGTAGTGCCCAGGTTGGCGATGGTCGAAGCAAAACGGTTTTGCACGGCACCCAGCGAGCTGCGCAGGCTGTCGACTTGCGACAAGGCGCTGTCCATTGCTGTCAACGGGCTGCTGCTGGCGGCTGTCAACGCTTTCGACGAGTCATAGGTCACTGTCGCAGTAGGAGCAGCTGCAGTCCCGCCTTGAGTCGCGTCCGCTACAGTCACGGTAGCAGCGTAGAAGTTGGCGCCGTTCTTGACGTAGGTATTGCCGCGTGCGTCAGTAACCAGATCGGTGACAGCTGCAGTGAAACCTGCTGCCGGATCGCGGTTGACAGCAGTGAAGCCGCCTGCAGTGACGGCGGTTGCGGCGCCGGTGTTGTCCTTGCCGGTAGGTGTCAACGTCGCTGTCGCGCCGGTAGGACCAGCCAGGTTCAACGTGTTCAGTTTCAGCGCAGTCGAATCGATTTTTTGCAAACCGATGCCGATAGTCTGGCCGTCGTTGGCGCCGACTTGAATATTCAGAGTCTGGTTAGTTGCCAAAACTTTGACGCCGTTGAAGTCAGTTTGCGAGGAAATACGGTCGATTTCCTTCAGGCGCTGGCCAACTTCATCCTGGATCGATTGCAGATCGCTGGAAGAGTTAGTGCCGCTGGCTGCTTGTACCGACAATTCACGGATACGTTGCAAGTTGTTGTTGACTTCAGTCAGCGCGCCTTCAGTGGTTTGCGCCAGCGAGATACCGTCGTTGGCGTTACGCGATGCTTGTGTCAGGCCGGTGATGTTGGCTGTGAAGCGGTTCGCAATAGCCTGGCCAGCAGCGTCATCCTTAGCGCTGTTGATACGCATGCCGGAAGACAGGCGTTGAATCGCCGAGCTCAGCGAAGCTGCCGATTTGGTGAGGTTGTTTTGGGCTACCAGTGACAGAATATTGGTATTGATGACAGACATGGCATAACTCCTGTTGCTAAAGTTTATGGGTTCCGGCAAGCCGCCGTAACGCTGGACTCGCTCCCGGGCAAAAACAACTACCAGGACAAGCAAGCCACCGTTATTCAGGTTATCGGCAATTGCCCGGAAAACATTTAGGGCCGATCATCAAAAATAAAGCGAGGCGCCGCCTCAGGTGTTCAATAAACCGCCAAGGCTCTGTCTGGCCTGATCCAGGTCGACGTAATAACAACCGAAATGGTTGACCAGACCATCCGGCCCCTGCACGATGCGGCTAAACACCACCCGTAAATCCACCAGCAACCTGCCGGAAGAGCGGAAATCGAGCACCGCCGCCGGCAATACCGTACCCACCGGCAGCGCTTGCAAGGAGACATAGGTCGAGCGCAAACCGATGCCGCGCGCGCTCAGATCGTGGACATCGAGCACAAAATCGTTGCCGTCGCGGCGTTTGGCGCGCACCACGCATGCTTCAGCCGGCTGCATGCCGATGCGAATGAATTTCCGATGCGGAAAAAACGCAACGCAAGTCGGCAGCGCCGCCGCCAACGCGGTCGGCCACGGACTCATGCTGATTCGCGCAACGCTGGTCACGAAGCGCACCCCGGCGCCATCCAGCGCACCGTCAAAACATAATAAGTCGCCAGGCAGGTAATGCGCCCCGCTGCCGTCAGCGTCGCCGGCATGGATAAAGATGTCGTGCGCCAGCGCCACCGCCACCAGACGGGTAGCGACAGCTTCGCCGCCAACCGCCAGGCGCATGGTCATTGGGCTGTTCTGACGCTCCAGCTCGCGCAAGATACTTTCGATATCGGCCGCATTCTGCAGCAGATAACTAGCGCCCTGATCTAAACATGCTTGATCCAAAACTGACTCTCAAGCTGGCATATTCATGATTTCCTGATAGGCCGCAACCACCTTGTTACGCACCTGCAGCCCCATCTGAAAGCCGACATTGGCTTTTTGCAAATCGATCATCACATCATTCAGCGAGACCCCAGGCTTGCCCAGTTCGAATGCCTCGGCCTGCCCGGCTGCATGCTGCTGGCTGTTGCTGATACGTTCCAGCGACCTTTTCATCTCGTCGGCGAAACCGCCGCCGGCGATAGCATTGCCTGCGCTGCCTATGCTGCCACCGCCGCCGGCAATTTGCGCCGTCGCCGTTAATTGCTGCAAAACCGATTCAATCGCAGATATCGCCATATTTCATCCTCTCTTGCCTGGTGTTTCTGAATTCTCATGACCACCCTTGAACCCGGCGCACATGACCTGTTCCCTAAATCTGCTCCTTAAATCTGCTCTATGCGCCTTCTGCTCCTGGCGATCAGCTATTGCCAAGCAGCGTAACAGCAATGATTTTTTTGCATAGCGGCAAATGATGGGAAAAAACACAGCTATTCGAGCGATCGAAATACCGGCTCGCCGTTGACAATCATTAGCGTCGACACAGGCTGTCTTGGCTTAGGCGACTTACCTTTGTTGACAACTGTTACCCCATTCTAAGGAAGCCTGCTGTATGTCAGATACACAGAAGCGCATAGCCAACACCAGTAGCCGTTACAGCCAGTCCTCATCCGAGGTACCGGCATGAATGCTGCCGTCACCGGCGCCAGCCTCCCTGGCGACAAGAAACCGTCGTTGCTGGAACAGTTGCGCGCCAATCCAAAGCTGCCGCTGATGATCGGCGCCTCGCTCGCGGTGGCGGCGCTCGCCGCTTTCTGGTTGTGGAGCCGGGCCCCCGACTATCGTGTCTTGTACAGCAACCTGTCGGATCGCGACGGCGGCGCCATCATCGCCTCGCTGCAGCAGATGAATATCCCCTACAAGTTCGCCGAAGGCGGCGGCGCGGTGCTGGTGGCTGCCGAGCAGGTCCATGAAGCGCGCTTGCGGCTGGCCTCGCAAGGCTTGCCCAAGGGCGGCTCGGTCGGTTTTGAATTGATGGACAACCAGAAATTCGGCGTCAGCCAGTTTGCCGAACAAGTCAACTACCAGCGCGCACTGGAAGGTGAACTGGCGCGTTCGATAGAATCGATTTCAGCAGTCGAAGCGGCGCGCGTCCATCTGGCGCTGCCCAAACCTTCGCTGTTCGTGCGCGACCAGCAAAAGCCCAGCGCATCGGTAGTGCTCACCTTGCATCACGGGCGCGCCATCGATGACGGCCAGGTCAGCGCCATCGCTCACCTGGTATCGAGCAGCGTGCCGGAACTGAACGCCAAGAATGTCACGATAGTCGATCAAAGCGGCAATCTGCTGTCGACGCCAGCCACCGGCAATCGCGGCCTGGATGCGAGCCAGCTTAAATATTCCCAGGAAATCGAACAAAGCTATATCCGCCGCATCGAAGCAATTTTGCAACCGATAGTCGGCGCCAGCAATGTACGGGCGCAAGTCGCGGCAGATATCGATTTCTCGACGGTCGAGCAGACCGACGAAAAATACACGCCGAACCAAGACCCGACCAAGGCCGCCATCCGCAGCCAGCAGTCGAGCGACGCCAATCAACAAGGAGCGACCCCGCCGGGCGGCGTACCGGGAGCCTTGTCGAATCAGCCGCCGAGCAATCCGACTGCACCGATCAGCACTACTGCACCAAATCAGCCAGGAGGGGCCAACGCGCAAAACAATCAGGCCAATGCCGCGAACAATGCACCCCGCAGCGGCGGCTCCAGCAACGTACGGCGCGACGTCACCACCAACTATGAAGTGGATAAAACGATCAGCCATGTACAGCAGAGCGCCGGCGCCATCAAACGATTGTCGGTGGCGGTAGTGGTGAACTACCGCGGCGCCGCCAACGCCCAGGGCAAGGCAGTGGCGCAAGCACTGCCGGCGGCCGAACTGGAACAAGTGAAAAACCTGGTCAAGCAGGCAATGGGCTACAGCGCCGAGCGTGGCGATTCGCTGAATGTGGTGAACAGCCAGTTTGCCGGCGATGCGCCGGAACCTGAGTTGCCGGTGTGGCGCCAGCCTGACAATATCGAGTTGGCCAAAACCGCAGGCAAGTATCTGTTGCTCGCGATAGTCGGCCTGTGGCTGTGGTTCGGCCTGGTGCGGCCGCTGCTGCGCAAACATTTGCAAGGGCCGCAAACTGCCACAGCGGCAGAAGCGGAAGCAGCGGCGGCAATTGCCAACGCAATGAGTGAACCGTCGCCCGAGCAAGTCAAGCGCAATGAAGAAGCAAGGCAACGCGAGGCTGACCGCCATCAGGACAATATGCAGCACGCACAGGACCTGGCCGAGAAAGATCCGCGCCTGGTGGCCATGGTAATCAAGAACTGGATGGGCAACAATGAGTGACGACGGAATCAGAAAAAGCGCGATCCTGCTGATGTCGCTGGGTGAAGACGGTGCTGCCGCCGTGTTCCAGCACCTAAGCCCGCAGGACGTGCAGAAGCTCGGCATGGCGATGTCCAAGCTGCGCCAGGTGACACGCGAACAGATTGCCGAAGTGATGGAAGAGTTCCGTCTTGAAACCGAGCAGTTCTCGGCGCTCAACCTGGATTCCAGCAGCTATATCCGGGCGGTGCTGAACAAGGCGCTAGGCAGCGATCGCGCCGCCAGCCTGATCGAAGACATCCTCGAATCCGGCAACAACTCCACCAACGGCATCGATACCCTGAACTGGCTGGAAGCCAACGAAGTGGCCGAGCTGATCCGCGACGAACACCCACAGATCATCGCCACCCTGCTGGTGCATCTGGATCGCAGCAAGGCCTCCGAAGTGCTGGAACTGTTCACCGAACGTTTGCGGCACGACGTCATCCTGCGGGTTGCCACCTTCGGCGGCGTGCAGCCGGCCGCGCTCAGCGAACTGACCGATGTGTTGTCCGGCCTGTTGTCCGGACAGGGTGTCAAGCGCAGCCGCCTGGGCGGTGTCAGAGCTGCGGCGGAAATCCTCAACCTGATGAGCAGCACGCAGGAAGAAATCGTCATCCAGCACGTACGCGAACACGACGGCGATCTGGCGCAACGGATTATCGACGAGATGTTCCTGTTCGAGAATCTGCTGGAAATCGAAGATCGCGGCATCCAGCTGTTGCTCAAGGAAGTCGAATCGGAATCGCTGATCATCGCCCTCAAGGGAGCAGCGCCGGAGTTGCGCGAGAAATTCCTGCGCAATATGTCGCAACGCGCTGCCGAAATGCTGCGCGAAGATCTGGAAGTGCGCGGCCCGGTCAGAGTTTCGCAAGTCGAGACCGAGCAAAAGACTATCCTGCAGATCGTACGCCGCCTGGCGGATTCCGGCGAGATCGTGATCGGCGGCCAAGGCAACGATGCTTATGTCTGATCTGGATCAAGTTCAGCGTCGGTTACCGCCACGGCGCACAACGCCGCCTGCCGCCAATCTGCCAAAACAGCAGATGACTGCCTGGCAGCGTTGGGAGATGACGGATGTACAGCGGCCAGACCCGCAATTGCCGGTTGATCCTGGCGATGCGAAGTCGTCAGCGACATCGCTCCCGGCCGAGCCGATGCTGGCGGAACTGGCGCCAAAACTGCTGATAGACGAAGCAGAATTGCAGCGCCTGCGCCAGCAAGCACAGCAAGCCGGCGCCAGCGAGGGCCGCCAGCAGGGCCATGCCGAAGGCTGGCAGGAAGGTTATAACGCCGGCCTGGAGAATGCGCGCAACGAAGCTGAGAGCCTGCGCGCATTGTGCATGGCCATGCCTGACGCCTTGCGCCAGGCGGAAAAAGAAGTGGCCGACGATTTGCTGACACTGGCGCTGGATATTGCGCGCCAGGTAGTGCGCCAGGCCTTGGCGCTAGAGCCGCAACTGATCCTGGCCGCAGTCCGCGAGCTGTTGCAGACCGAACCGGCATTGAGCGGCACGCCGCGCTTGCTGCTGCACGCCGACGACATGCCGCTGGTGCAGCAATATCTGGCGGAAGATCTGCAAGCCGCCGGCTGGCTGCTGCGCAGCGATCCCGCTATCACACGCGGCGGCTGCCGGGTGCAAGCCAGCAGCGGCGAGCTCGACGCCACCATGGAAACCCGCTGGCAACGCGTAGTGGCGGCGCTTGGCCGCAGCCAGGCCAGTATCGCCGCGCCATCCCATGACTGATCATTCCTCGATTGCCACAGAGATGCCGGCCAACAATCCCCATCTGCAAGCCTGGCGCAACAGGCTGGGCAACGCCAGCCTGAGCGTAGGCCGCAGCATTCCGATCCGCACCTATGGCCGCCTGACGCGCGCCGTCGGCCTGGTGCTGGAGGCAGTCGGCTTGCGGCTGCCGGTGGGCAGCGATTGCCTGATCGAACTGCCGCCGGGATATGCGCAGCGCACCACCGAAGCCGAAGTAGTCGGGTTTGCCGGCGATCGCCTGTTCCTGATGCCGCAGACCGAAGTCGCCGGCTTGTTGCCGGGCGCTCGCGTCTACCCGCTAGAAGCTACGGCTTCGTCGGCCAACGGCAATCCGCCAGCCGAGCCCGGCAGCAAGCGCCTGCCGGCAGGCGCAGGCATGCTAGGACGCGTGGTCGACGCCGCCGGCCGGCCGCTGGATGGCCTCGGCCCCTTGGATTTCAGCCGTGAAGTGCCGCTCTCGGCAGCGCCCATCAACCCGCTGGCGCGGGCCCCTATCGACAGCGTGCTGGATGTCGGCGTGCGCGCCATCAACGCCCTGCTCACGGTCGGCCGTGGCCAGCGCATGGGATTGTTTGCCGGTTCCGGCGTCGGTAAAAGCGTATTGCTCGGCATGATGGCGCGCTACACCAGCGCCGAAGTGATCATCGTCGGCCTGATCGGCGAACGCGGCCGCGAGGTCAAGGATTTCATTGAAAATACGCTAGGCGTGGAGGGTCTGGCGCGCGCGGTAGTGGTCGCCGCGCCGGCCGATACCTCGCCGCTGCTACGTTTGCAGGGCGCCGCCTACGCCACCTCGCTGGCCGAATATTTCCGCGACCAGGGCAAGGATGTCTTGCTGATCATGGATTCACTCACCCGCTACGCCATGGCGCAGCGTGAAATCGCGCTGGCGGTGGGCGAACCGCCGGCCACCAAAGGTTATCCGCCTTCGGTCTTCGCCAAGCTGCCAGCGCTGGTGGAACGCGCCGGCAACGGCGCCCGTGACGCTTCGGGTAAAGGCGGCGCGATTACCGCCTTCTATACCGTGCTGACCGAGGGCGACGATCAGCAAGACCCGATTGCCGACGCCGCCCGCGCCATCCTGGATGGCCACGTGGTGCTGTCGCGCAGCCTGGCCGAATCCGGCCACTACCCGGCGATCGACATCGAAGCCTCGATCAGCCGCGCCATGACCTCGCTGATCGAACCGGCGCAGTTCGATGCGGTGCGGCGCTTCAAGCAAATGCTGTCGCGTTATCAGCGCAACCGTGACTTGATCAGTGTCGGCGCTTACGCCGCCGGACATGATTTGCAACTGGACAAGGCGATTGCCCTGTATCCGAAAATCGAAGCGTTTTTGCAGCAGGGAATGAGCGAGCGCGCTGACTATATAGAAGCGATCACGCAACTGGAGCAGTTGTTTCAAGCGGATTATTGAGAGTTTCATCAAGCATGACAAAAGTCATCTGCATTTTTTTGCAGGAACTGCCGTTAATACCAAGATAAGCCGTCATCACGGCCCCGCGCAGCGATCAGAGTTTGAGAGGAAATCATGTCAAAAACATTACCACTCGCCATGTTGATTGAACTGGCTCAAAACAAGACCGACGACGCCACCCGCCGCCTGGGGCAGTTGCAGCGGGCCCAGGTCAGCGCCGCGGAAAAACTGGAGATGCTGATCCGCTATCGCCAGGAATACTACGACCAGCTGCAATCGCAGATGCAGGACGGCGTCTCCTCTTCACGCTGGCGCAATTTCCAGCATTTCATCGCCACCCTGGATCACGCGATCGAGCAGCAACGCGCGGTCACTATCCAAGCCGATTCACGGCTGGCTTACGGCCGCAGCGACTGGCAGCAAAACAAGCGCCGCCTGAGTTCATTCGACACGCTGGCCGAGCGCGTCAAGCAACAGCAGGCGCAACTACTCAACAAGCGCGAACAACACGCCAGCGACGAACACGCGGCGCGCCAGTTCCGGCTGCGCATGACCGCAGCGGCAGAATAATCAATCGAGGAACTCTCATGTCTCTACTTGTTTCATCCAGCAGCGCCGCCCTGCAAGCCACGCCGTCAGTCAGCAGCGCCGGCAAGCAGGCGAATCCGCAACCCGCCGACGCCGATAATTTCGGTAAGGTCCTGAATCGTTCGCTGGCCGGCGCCGACAAGCCGGCCGCAGCCGCAGATGCCGCCGCCGACAGCGTCAAACCGGTTGACCGGGCGCCGTCGCGGCGGCAGGCAGGCGCCGGTAATGATAGCGATCTGCAGCAAGATCCGAGCGCCTCATCGGCTTTAAACCCGGCTTTAAATTTCCTGGCCTTGCCGCAAGTCGCCGCAAAAACGGCCGAAGCCAATCCCCAATCCGGCAGCGACACGCCGCCGCAATCCGCCGCAGAGAGCCAGCTCAACGCGGCGATTGCCGCTGCAACCGGCAAAACCACTGCAGCCACTGCACTCGCTGCCGCCGCTGCACCAGCCGCGCAGGCCTCTGAAAAAAGCAACAGTCCCGCAGCAGCGACTTTGCCGCCGATGACGCAATTGGCAAGCCAAGCCAGCGCAGCACCATCCAGGCAAAGCGCGGCAACGAGCAACGATGCCGGCAGCGGCGAGTACACCGCGCTGACACCTGGCCCGCAACAACAGATTAGCGGGACAAGCGCAGGCAACGCCGCCGGACAGCAGGCCACATCTGACGACGCCCACGCCGGCAAGCATGAAAAATTGGAAAAAGCGGGACGGCAAGATAGCCTAGCCACTGCCAAGGTCGGCGCCGGGCAGACAGACGCCGCGGCCAACGCCAATAGCGGCTCCAATGAGATCGCCACGGCCAAAGCTGGCGCAGCTAACTCCGGCCAGCAAAATCTGCAGATGGACACCCAGATAAGCACGCAGATGAACCCAGCGCTAGCGCACGGCCCTGCCGCGGCCTCCGCAACCACTGCGCCGCTGCCGGCCGCCGCCGTAAAGTTAGCGCTGACTCCCACGGTAGGCAGCGACGGCTGGGGCACAGCGCTCGGCAAACAAGTGGTCTGGATGGGTAATACCAACAACCAGAGCGCTGAACTGCACCTCAACCCGCCCGACCTGGGCCCCTTGAAAGTCACGCTGACGATCAATGACAACCAGGCCCAAGCCACGTTTGTATCTGCCCACCAATCAGTACGCTCGGCGTTGGAAGCGGCGCTGCCGCAGTTGCGCAACAGCCTGGCCGAAAACGGCATCAACCTGGGCAACACTTCGGTCAGCTCTGACACCCAGCAATCGCAGCAGCAAAGCGCGTTTGCCCAGAACCAGAGCGGCAACAGAGGTTCGGGCAGTCAGTTTCAAGCTGCTGCAGCGATAAGCGATCTGAGCGCCAAGGCCGAACCTAGCCCGGCTGTAGCAAGCAGGAATGGCAATGGCAAAGTTGACATTTTTGCCTAACAGAAAAAAAACCGAATTTCCGGGCGCAACAAATGCAGGATCTGAAGCGCTTTCTCCCTTTATATCAGCCGATGGTTCGACGCCCTTTTGGCAAAGAATGGACGCTGGAATTTGATGCAGGAAAAATCATGGCAACCATCACTAACGACGCAGTGGCAACACCCAAGAAAAGCAAGCTTGGACTGATCTTGATCATCCTCACCGCGGCCCTGGCTGCGGCGGGAGCTGCTTATTATTTCACCAGCCAGAAGGCCAGCGCCAAGACCGTCGCGGCGCCGGTCCCCGAGACACCGATCTTTGTTGCGCTCGATCCGTTCACCGTCAATCTGCAAGCGGACGACCGCGATCGTTTCCTGCATATCGGCCTGACCTTGAAAGTGGCGGACGCCAAAACCCAGGCGCAGATTGTCCAATATCTGCCGGAAACGCGCAGCCGGATTCTCAGTCTGTTGTCGAACCGCGATCCGAGTTCGCTGATCACCGCGGACGACAAGAACAAGCTTGCCGCTGAAATCCTCAAGGCATTGAACAAACCCCTGGCCAGCAGCCAGCCGCCGCAACACATCACCAATGTGTTGTTTACCGCCTTCGTGGTGCAGTAAAACCGAGACCCAGCTATGGCTTATGAACAGCTACTGTCTCAGGACGAAGTAGATGCATTGCTGCAAGGCGTCACCGGCGAGACCGACACCGCCGCTGCACCGGCGCCGAATCCAGAGGGTGTGCAAGCCTACAATCTTGGCACCCAGGAACGTATCGTGCGTGGCCGCATGCATACGCTGGAAATCATCAATGAGCGTTTTGCGCGCCAGTTGCGCAGCTCGCTTTTCAATTTCATGCGCCGCAGCGCCGATATTTCGGTAGGCGCGGTGCATGTCCAGAAATACAGCGAATTCATCCGCCATCTGCCGGTGCCGGCCAATATCAATTTGCTGCACATGAAACCGTTGCGCGGCACGGCGCTGTTCGTGTTCGATCCGAACCTGGTGTTTCTGGTGGTGGACAATCTGTTCGGCGGCGACGGCCGCTTCCATATGCGGGTCGAAGGCCGCGATTTCACCCAGACCGAGCAACGCATCATCACCCGCCTGCTGCACCTGGCGCTGGATAGCTACGGCAGCGCATGGAATCCGATTTACCCACTCGAATTCGAATACGTGCGGGCCGAAATGCATACCAAGTTTGCCAATATTGCCACGCCCAACGAGGTGGTAGTCAACACCACCTTCCACATCGAGTTCGGCCCCATCGGCGGCGCTTTGCACATCTGCATCCCGTATTCGATGATCGAACCGATCCGCGACCTGTTATCCAATCCGGTGCAGGACGAGGTCGAAGTCGACAAGCGCTGGGTCAAGCAATTATCGCAACAGGTACAAAGCGCCGATGTCAAGCTGAAAGCCGATTTCCTGACGCTGCCGTCGACCATCGGCCAGCTGCTCAAATTGAAAATCGGCGACGTGCTGCCGATAGAAATGCCGGAATCGATAGTCGCCAAGGTGGATGGCGTGCCGGTGATGGAATGCGGTTACGGTACTTCCAACGGCCGCTATGCGCTGCGGGTTGAAAAAATGATCAATCACCGCGACGGTGATGTTGATGTAAAAGGGAATGACCATGATTGACGACAACAAACCAGATCAAACTTCCGACGCCGAAGACGATTGGGCCAGCGCGCTCGCCGCTCAGACTGCCGCATCACAACCGATAGCGCAACCTGCGGCTGCATCCAAGGTGTTCCAGCCGCTCAGCGGCGAACGCACCGAGGTTGCCAAAACCGATATCGACATGATCCTCGACATCCCGGTGCAGATGACTGCCGAACTGGGGCGCACCAGGATCACCATCAAGAACCTGCTGCAACTGGCGCAAGGCTCGGTGGTCGAGCTGGACGGCCTGGCCGGCGAACCGATGGATGTGCTGATCAACGGCTACCTGATCGCCCAGGGTGAGGTGGTGGTGGTCAACGACAAGTTCGGGATTCGCCTGACCGATATCATCACGCCGTCCGAACGCATACATAAACTGAACCGATGAAATCCTTGCGCATTGTATGGCTGGCGCGGCTGGCCTGGCTATTGTCAGCATGTCTGACCCTGCCCGCCGCAGCCGTGATCGCTACGCCGCCGGCAGCGGCAGCACCCGCTGCGATGCCGGCATGGGGCGCGAGCGGCTTGCTGCAAGCGGCTTCCGGCCTGGCTATCGTAGTGGCGCTGATTTTCCTGTGCGCCTGGGTGGCGCGCCGGCTAGGGCTGCAAAAATACAATAGCGGCCGCCTGGTAAAAGTGATTGCCAGCACCAGCATCGGCCAACGCGAACGGGTGGTGGTGGTGGAAATCGGCGGCACCTGGCTGGCGCTGGGCGTCACACCGGGACGGATTCAATCCCTGCACAGCATGCCGGCCCAGGAAATCACGGAAGATCCCACGCTGCCAATCGGACCCGGCGCCTTCGCGCAAAAATTACGCGAATCACTGGGCCGCAAATAAGCATGACAATGCCCTTGCCCGTTTTTTCGGTGCGCTTAACCAACGCAGCTAACTGGGGTCAGAGTGAACTTTCTGCGCGCTTTTTGCAGAAACTTCACTCTGACCCCACTTAGCGGGCCACGGAGCACCTGCCTCATCGTTAAAAAAGAACAAAACTGCGTCGTGCGCCCGATCTTTCTCCGAATCCGTCATGTGGGGTCAGAGTCAAGTTTCGCGGTGAAGCCTGCGAAAGTTGACTCTGACCCCAGATGACTCCTGCCGGGACGATGTCATGAATTATGAAACCCTTATTAATATTTACTTATTAAAACCGATAGGCAGAATGCGTCCTCACTCCTTCCTTGCGCAACACCGCAAACTACTGTCGGCACTTTTTTCGACACTATGCGTGGCGCTGATCCTGTCACCGGCTATCGCCGCAGCACAAGCGCTGCCCGGCATCACCAGCACCGCCGGCCCCGGCGGCGGCCAGACCTGGTCGCTCAGCGTCCAGACTCTGCTGCTGCTGACCTCGCTCTCGTTCCTGCCGGCGCTGCTGCTGACGATGACCAGCTTCACCCGCATCATCATCGTGCTCGGCTTGCTGCGCACCGCGATAGGTGCGCAAAGCTCGCCGCCGAATCAGATCCTGGTCGGCCTGGCGCTGTTCCTGAGCTTCTTCATCATGTCGCCGGTCTTCGATAAAGCCTACAGCGACGCCTACAAACCGTTTTCAGAAAACAAGATCAGCGCCGAGCAAGCACTCGATCGCGGCATCCAGCCGTTCAAGAAATTCATGCTGAAACAAACCCGCGAAGCCGATCTGGCCCTGTTTGCGAGACTGGCGCAGACACCGCAAATGCAAGGGCCGGAAGAAGTGCCGCTAAGGATACTGGTGCCAGCCTTTGTCATCAGTGAACTGAAGACAGCGTTCCAGATCGGCTTCACCATCTTCATTCCATTCCTGATCGTCGATCTGGTGGTGGCCAGCGTCCTCATGTCGATGGGCATGATGATGGTGCCGCCCGCCACCATCTCGCTGCCGTTCAAGCTGATGCTGTTTGTGCTGGTCGACGGCTGGCAGCTACTGATCGGCGCCCTCGCCCAAAGTTTTTATACTTGATCCCCAGACCCTAAATGACTCCTGAATCGGTAATGTCGCTTGGTTTCCAGGCGATGAAAATGACGCTCCTGCTGGGTGCGCCGCTGCTGCTGGTAGCTTTGGTCAGCGGCTTGATCATCAGCCTGTTCCAGGCCGCCACCCAGATCAATGAAATGACCTTGGCGTTCATTCCCAAGCTGCTGGCGGTTTGTGCCACCATGGTCATTGCCGGGCCGTGGATGCTGAATTCCATCCTCGACTACATGCGCCAGCTTTTTTCCAGCATTCCGCAGCTGGTAGGCTGATGTCGCCGATCCTGTCCGTTACCTCTGCCCAGCTAAGCGCCTGGGTAGTGACGTTTGTCTGGCCCTTCGTCCGCATGCTGGCCCTGATCAGCGCCAGCCCCATCTTCGGCGAAAAGAAGGTAGCGCGTCAGCTTAAGGTCGGCCTGGCCGCATTGCTGGCGATTGCCATCGCCCCTACCCTGGGCGCCATGCCGACGGTGCCGCTGGTCTCCGCCGGCGGCGTCTGGATCCTGATCCAGCAAGTCCTGATCGGCTCGGCCATGGGCTTTTCCATAAAACTGGTGTTTGCCGCGGTACAAGCCGCCGGCGACTATACCGGCTTGCAGATGGGCTTGTCTTTCGCCTCCTTCTTCGATCCCAACAGCGGCGGCAACACCATGGTGCTGGCCAGCCTGCTGAACATGCTGGCGACGATGATTTTCCTGGCGGTCGACGGCCATCTGATGATGATCAGCATCCTGGTCGAGAGCTTCCATGTATTGCCGATTTCGGATGCGCCGCTGGCCGCCGCAGGCTGGAATTTCCTGGCGCTGGCCGGCGCCAATGTATTCTCGGCTGGGCTGATGCTGGCGCTGCCCATGGTAGCCGCCCTGCTGACCTTGAATCTGGCTATGGGCATTCTCAACCGGGCTTCGCCGCAATTGAGCATTTTTGCGGTGGGCTTTCCTTTGACGCTGCTGGGCGGGATCATGATGTTGCAGCAGTTGATGCCGCATCTGGCGCCGTTTCTGGAACAGCAGTTTGCGTTGGGGCTGGCGAATATGCAGCACGTGGCGCAGGCGTTGCACCAGTAAAGAAAATCGAAGCCGCAGCCGATCTGGCGTTGCCCTTCGGCTCGCGGCCGACAAATGAACTTCGCATGGCTTGTGCTGGTCATCGCCTGCCGCTGTCGCCGCTACCCTCGAACCAGACTTGATTTCTTTTGTAAGCCGCTCTTGTTCGCCGCTGGAGAGGCGGTGCATTTTTTAGTCTTTGACTTAAAACACCCTGTACGCACTTTTTATTCTGTCTTTGCGATCTCGTACATGGTAATTTGGTCAAACCTCTTTTAAAAAAGGCGAGGTGTTTGAGGCGCCTGCGCTGGTTTGGGCAGGCTTTAAAGAAGACGCGGATTAGGGATGCAGCAAACATCCCCAACCCGCTAACCAATCAACTAAATGGAGTAGTTAATATGGCTAAGCGCAATTCTACGCGAGACAGCAACACGCCGGTAGTAAATGCAGCACAACGGCTCACCGTGTCCTTCTATCAGGACGACAATCCCGAAACGCTTTGGATACGATTGCATGGCAGCGGAATCAAACAAACAGGCTTCAGCCCCAATACCAGTGTGCGTGTCAGGGTCATGACTGGGTGTTTGATGATTACCAGCGATTAGAACCAATACATCACTGGCATCCGCAATAAAAAACCGCTCTACAATTCCGCGCGGGTCGCGGGGTTGAGAGCGGATTTTTTTTCAATACGGCCGCCAGCGATTAGCGGGGTGGCAGAGCTTCAGATCACACGCCAATGGAAGTCGGCTGCAAGGACTGATATTGCATGTGTGGTTGAGTCTGAGCTAATACATGCAATTTTCAATTCAAATTCTTCGGCAAAATAATACCTTTGTTCTCGACCTCGACATATAGCCCTAATGCCGCCAGCATTGGTTCAACAATTTTTAAGAAAATTTCAGTCGAGATTGCACATGCTGTCGAATTGATGTGCGATACATTTTCAATGGGTATAAATGATCCATCCAAAAAATGAAAATATCACAAAAGTCCCGATGTTCTGTACTACTGATGCGATACGTGCAGCTAATATCCAGCAACGTAATCCCTGAATTTTTAACATCGCTCTGGAGTCATCACCCCAAACGGTTGATTTTTTTAATGCCGAGGCGTATCCCAATTTAGGCGAAACATGCCAATCAGAAGAAATATCAAGAGCATAACTGCGATCTTTGAGTATTCGCGCAATAAGCTGTTCTCGAATAAGTTGTTTCGCTATTAGTGAGGCATAGACTACGATGAGTGGAGCAAAAAATAAAAGTGTCATCAACGGGAATTGCTCTTTTCTTTAAGTGAAATTGGAAATAAAGGGGGCAGAGTCGAATATTCCAACGCGAATATTCGACTGACACCTTTATTTCCTTCGGTGCTGCTGCCGTCGCGCAGCGTCACCATACGGATTATTTTTTAAAACGTCTTAAATCAAGAACACGGGTGTCGTGCTTTATCGCAAAACCAAAGATAGCGGCGACAGCTAAAAATATGAACTCTACGATAAGAACTAATATTTTTTCGCTTTCTTTTGTAGCTCCATTCCAGAGTAAACAAATCAATGAAACACCAAGTGAGGCGTAACATAAAGTCGCGTGTACCCTCATTTCGAGTTTTGTTAAAACATCTTTTTTTTGTTTTTGAACCAACATTTTTTAGGAGGGCTACATTGAGAAATGAAGGGAGCAGAGAAATAAAGGGGCAGAGTCGAATATTTCAATGCGAATATTCGGCTCTGCCATTTTGTTTCACAGCTAAAAAAAACGCTACACAATCCCGCGTAAATCGCGGGATTGTGTAGCGGATTTTTATTTATTGATCATCCTTCTTCTCGTAGCTTTTTTTTGCTTTTTTGTAGGTGTTGTCGAAGGGCTTGATTTTGAGCATTGCTGCTCGACTTGAGATTCCACCTACAGCGCCAATAACAAGGCCGATACAAGACACCATTAAAGTTTGATCATATTTAAGACCAATAAAAATTAAAGAGACTCCGATAACGCAAAGAATGCCTCTAACCAATAGCGTAAAATTTCCATCTTCGATAAATTTACTCATTTTTTTCCGTTATTGCTTTTCGATATCTCTGTTGTAGCTGCCTTTAGCTTTTTTATAGGCGTTATCAAAAATTTTTAATCCTAGTGCCTTTGTTCGTCCTGAATATCCCGCTGCCGCGATCGCAGCTAATCCAATCGAAAATCCGAGGGCACGTAAATAGTAGTTTTCTACCCAATCTATAGATGTATATATCAAAGAAGCTCCTATCAGAAGGAGGGTACATATTGCAAGGCCACTGAAATTTCCTTCATTCATGATTTTCATTTTTTCAGTCCATTGTTTGTCCAATTCCGCGCATTACGTGCGATTGGAAGTGGATTTTTATTTATTGATCATCCTTCTTGTCGTAGCTTTTTTTTGCTTTTTTGTAGGCGTTGTCGAAGGGCTTGATTTTGAGCATGTGTGCCTGGGATGAGTACCCACCTATAGCAGCTATGGCTAGTCCTACAGCGATGCCAACCGTACTCCACGTCGCACTTTCCACATAATTAAAAGAAAGAATTACTACGATTGCACCTAAAAGAAATAGAAGAATTTTTACTGGATAAATGAAATTACCATCTCGTATAAGTTTCATTGTTTTCTCATTTCCTTTCTAGAGGATTATGATCTTTAATTTTTTCACCTAGTTCTGTTATTGCTGGGCCAACTATTGGGGATTTTTCACTGGTAATCTTAACGCCGTAGTCAACGAGCGAACCCCAGGACAGCACACGGAGGTTAGGCCTCAGAGCCTGTTCCAGCGCATTTGTCCCGAATCCAACCAAAGTCGCTGTCCAAGCCATGCTCAATTGAGTCGCTGCCCCTGCCTGCAATATAGGATTCGGGCTGTTTGCTAAAAATGTTCCATACGCCGTAGCCGCCGCCGCAAACCTCCCTGACTGCGTAGAAAGCCAGCCAGCCCCATCGGCCATCTGGTCTCTTGTTGGCAGCTGTGGATTGATCATCACCACAGAACATTGTGTCCCGATACAGCTTGCTTGCTTGTATGGATTAAGTACCCCTGAAGCATTATTCATATTCAAAGCAAGATTTTGCGTTGGCGACCACGCGTAAGTGTTGTCGGTACCTTGCTGGATATAGGCCATTAAGTCAGGGGAGACATTGAGCGGCACCTGCTGCATCAGATGTTGTGTGCCATCTTTTCCGTTCTGAACCACTGACCATTTTGCGCCATCATCGTAGACCGTCGCTTTATTGCCATCCACGTTGACAATTGAGCCTGTGCCGACACCTTCGCCCAATCTCTTATTGTCCGCCGCCCGCAGAGCATCTTCAACTTGCTCAACGGTGTATTTCCCGTTACTGTTCGCGGCTAGTTGCTTGGCAAGTGTTCTCTCATCCGGATGCAACTGCCGATTGTTAGCTTCCACATTCAAACTAGACGCCGCCCCAGCCCCACCACCAACAACTGCCCCCAGCGCCGTCGCCGTCACTTGCGCCAATCCCTTCGCCACCCCATCCGGCAAGCCCATGTTATCAATTGCCGCCCCGATTGTACTCATCGCTTCCGCCGACACAAACGCACCCGCAGCACCAGCCGCACCGCCCGTCAACGCACCAATACCGGTATGCAGCGCAACCCGATAATCCCCTTTCTCTCCCCATTTCGCAGCCTCAGCACGTAAGGACGCCGCTTGTTCGGTATCGCCGCTGTCCTCAGCTTGCTTTGCTTCAGCATTGAGCGCCTTTTGCTGCTTGTCCGCATAGGTCCCTATCGCCATCGCCGCCTGCTGCCCAAACGCCGCCACGATCTGCGTCTCTGCCGTCACCTGGCTATTGAGTTGCTGTCCATCCCAATCCTTGGTCACCGAACCGGCATTGTTCACACCCACATCGTGATTGACCGCGGCCACAGCCTCAGTCGCAGTTTGCCCAGTCAATTGCTGCTGCTTCTGATCGTCGCTGATCACAATTGTGCCGCCGCTCACCCCGCCATGACTAGTGCCATGGGTGTCGCCACTGGCGCTGCCAAAGCCCACAGAAGTACCGGCCGGGCCGGCGTTCGATTTGCCGCCCGGCGTCTTGTCGTTCTGCTGGGCATAGCCGCCGCCAACACTCGCACCGGTGGCGTCGTAGCTGCTGTGATTCTCGATATCGCTTTGCGTCAAGGTTTGCGTGACCAGCATATTGGCGTTGTTTTTTACAGCCGTGTCGCTGCTGGCAATCACCCCGCCCTTGAGATCGGTGTTGCCGTTGACGTTCACAATAAAGCCGCCGTCGCCAGTCTTGATGCCGGATTGTTCGCCCACGCTGGCGTAGTTGCCGTCGACCTTGCTTTGACTGTAGTTGGCGCTGCCGCTCACGCCCACGCCGATGGTGATGCTGCCGCCGATGGCCTGGTCTTTGCTCTTGTAGGTGCTGGTGTCTTGCAGGCTTTCGATGTTCAGATTGCCCTGGCCGCTGGCGCCGACATTGGCAAACACTTGATTGCCGCTGGCCACCGCGCCTTTGATATTGGTGTCGTGGCCTGACGACAGCACCAGCGTGTTGCCGGCGCTGACATGGCTGTTGACGTTGGTGACATCGGTACCGTCGCTGTTGCCACGGCTGCCGGCCGCATTGGCGGTGATACCCGCCGCGAAGCCTTTGCCGTCATAGGTGGCGGCAATCCCGATCGCCGCGCTGCTCGATGAACTGGTCGAGTGTTGCGTATCGGTGCTTTGCGCCGCGCCCAGATTGATATCGCCATCGGCTTTCAGGACTGCGCTGTGCCCGGCAATGACGTCGCTGCCGATCACATTGAGATGGCTGTCTTTGCCTGCTCCAGTGGCGGTCATTATCACGTTGCCGCCGGCCTTGACGCTGGAGCCGACCACGGTACTGCCGCTTTGCGTACTTTCGCTGTTGCTCTTGCTCGAACCGACCGTCAGGCTGATGGTGACGCCCCTGGTCGGATCCTGGGCGGCGTTCACCGCGCTGTACGCCGAGCCTGCTGCCGCCGCACCGGCCATTACCTTCATCCGCGCATCATCCGTTTTATTGCTGGCAGACGCCATTTGCTGCACGCCCTGCACGGCGTTGATCAGCGGTGCGGTCACCCCCACCGTCAAGCCGCTTTGGCTCGCCGAACTGGTCTGCTTGCCATCGTAGGTATCGTGAACGGCAATTACGTTGATTTTTTGCGCAGTCACACCGACATCGCCTTGCATCGCAATCACGTTGCTGCCGCTTTGCGTATAGGTATTACCGGCGCTGATATTGACATTGCCGTCTATGCTGCCCACCGTGCTGCCGGTGTTCGTGACTTGCCGGCTGGTTTGCGTGTTTTGCTGGCTCTTCGATCCCATCGTCACGCCGACGCCGCCGCTGCTGAACATACCGGAAGTCTTTTCTTCGAAGCGGTAGCTGCTGTCGCTGGTGTTTTGCGCGGTGGCGATGGTGACGTTGTTTTTGGCGTGCAGATCAATATCGTTAGTCGCCACGATGTTGCTGCCGATGACGCCGATGTCACGCCCGGCCTGCACGATCACCGAATCCCCCGACAAGGTGCTGCCAATCGCGGTGGTGGTGTTGAGGTTGGTCTGCGAACGGTCGCTCGAAGATGACAGCATGCCTTTGGAAGTGACATACACCGCCTGATCGAGGCTGCTGCTTTGCTCGGCGCTGCCGATGTTGACATCACGCCCGGCGGCGGCGACCAGTTGCGATCCGGCGTTGACATAGGCGGCGCTGGTGTTGATATCCTGGCCGGCGATCAGGGCCAGCTTGCCGCCGGCGTCGATGGCGCTGCCGTTGGCTTGGGTCTGGCTTTGGTAGAGGTGATTGTCCTGATTGTAGGTGGCGTTGTAGCTGCTTTGGGTAGTCACCGCCGTCAGATTAAGGTCACGCCCGGCGGCCAGGGCGGTGTCGCCGGTGGTGCTGATGGCGGTGGCCGCCAGATTGATGTCACGCCCGGCTTGTACCGATAGCTGATCGGCGTTGACGCTGGCGATCCGTCCCAGGGTGATGTTGGTGCCCAAGACGCCGGTGGCGGAGTAGGCGGCAGTCGTCATCGTCACATCACGCCCGGCCAGGATGCCGACGCGGTGGCCGCTGATGGCGCCGCCGTTGTTGAAGATGTCATTCTGCGCCACCAGAATCGTGCTGCCGTCCTTGCCTGTGCTGCGGATGTTGCCGCTATTGGCGATGTCGGTGGCTTGCACGATCAGCTTGTTGGAAGCCTGCAAAGTACCGCCGTTGCTGAGGCTGCCGTTGATGGCCAGGTCGATATTCTTGCCGGAGATTAGAGCCCCAGTCGGCGCGATATCTTCGACGGAGGCGCGGGCCAGGTAGACCACCGGCGCCAGCACACGGGTACGGCTGCCGTCGGGCAGCGTAACCTCTTGTTCAACCAGCCAGACGATGTCGGCGGTCAGCGCCGCCATTTGCGCAGCGGAGAGCGCGATGCCGGGCGTCAGCTGGAAGCGCTGCGCGTAAGCGACACCGGACTCCATCAAGGCCTTGTATTGCTCTTCATTGCTGGCGTAGCCGTCCAGGAAACGTTTGCCGGTCAATTGGGCGATCTGATCGTTGATCAGCTTTTGTTCATAGAAACCGTCGCCCAGCCGCTTTTGCACTTTCTGCGGATCGAACGACAGCCGGTTCAACAGGTAATCGCTGGAAATGAAATTTCTGTAATTGGTGAACTTGGGATCGGTTTCGATCAAATACGGCTGGCCCGGTTGCGGGCGAATCGTAAACAACTGGCTGTTGGGCAGCACCAGATTGGGCAAGGGTGCATCGGGCGTGCCAATGGTTTGGCGGCTGCCGCTGGGAGCGATACTGCCGCCGCTGCCGGAACCGATGGTCCCCGCCGCGCCGTTCGCCGACAAGGAACTGCCATCGACGCTCGGCGTTGCATTAGGATCAACCCCATTGCCGACAGCCTGATTCGGATCGGTCGCGGGCTTTGTATTCTCTTGCTTGGTCCAGACTTGCAGCGCCAGCGGTATCTTCGACAGCACGACATCAAAGGCGTCGGGGCTGCCGTTGACGTAGTCGTAGTGGTCTCGATGGGGATGGCCGCTCACCGTATGAAAATAGTTCTCTCCTTTAGTCATGTGATTGGTGGTGATGGTTTCGCCCGTCGCGCCGATATTATTGATGTCGCCGGTATGGCCGGTGATGCTGCCACCGGCGATGATGGTGCTCTTGTCGTTGGTGACCGTGCCGGACAAGACCATGTTGCCGCCCGAGCTGATCTTGCCGGGCGCGCTGCTCGTGACTACGCTTTGCTGGACGATCTGGGTGTAATCCCGTTTGTTAAACCGCTCGCTGCGCCAGTTGCCGGGCAGGATCAGCACCAGTGCGCCGTCGCCGCTATCGCCCCAGGTGACCTGATCGGCCGTGAACCAGACACCGGGGGCCTTGTCTGGGTTGTATTCGATGACGCGCTTGGTTTTACTGGGATCGATCTGCAATTCGGTGCTGAAATGATCGTTGCGGTTCATCAAGGCCGCGGTTTGCAGCCGCAAGTCGCCGCCGGCGTCGATGGTGGCGGAGGCGTTGAGAATGCTGGCGGCGTTGCCGCTGACATGGTTGTCGGCGTCGAGCGCACCCCCCAGCGCCATGTCGTTCAGGCTTTGCATGATCGCGTATTCGCGGTTGACGATGGTGGCGGCGCCGATATCGAGATTGTTGCGTGCCGCAATCACGCCAGCCTGGCTGCTGCTGCCATCGGCATTGAGCACGCCGTCATTGGTCACGCTTTGCGCGCCAATGGCTACATCATCGCCATAGATACGGCCCAGGTTGTAGAAGCTGTTGCCGGCTTTGATGACGGTGGCGCCATTGCCGGCATTGACCAGCGCGCCATATTGATTATTGAAATTGGCGGCCGTCAGGCTCAGATTGCGTACGGCTTCCAGATTGCCGGCGTTGGTCAGCGTGCCGCTGGTGCTGAAACTGAAATCGCGATTGGCGCTGAGCAGGTTGCCGGTGCTGTTGGTGTAATCACCTTGCAGCTTGAGCGTCAAATCCTGGCCGGCGATGACTTTGCCGTCGCCGGTGATGGTGTTGGCGTTGATGGACAGGTTTTTATCGCTGCCGATATTGCCCGCTGCATTGCTAACGTTGCCACTGCTGGAAAGGGCAATATTTCCGCCATCGCCAGTGGTGTTGCCGATCTGGCCGCCGCTATTGTCGAGGCTGGCGAGGGATAACGCGATATCGCCTGATGCGCCGATATTGCCGCCGGTGTTATTCAGCGTGGCGCCGGCTTGGTTCAGGCGGAGGTTCCTGGCGGCGAACAGCTTGCCCTGGCGAGTATCGATTTCGTTCGCAATCTCCAGGTGCAAATCCCCGCCGGCGATGATCTGGCCTTGCTGCGTGTTGCTCAAGCGCGAGGCGGCCAGGGTGACATCGCCATTGCCGCCTATGGTACCGGCGTCGTTGACGATGCTTGCGCCGCCTTGAAGCGTGGTGGCGCCCGTGCCGCTGTTGGCAATCCGACCCGAGGTATTGTCGATGCTGCTGCCGAAGATAGCGAGCGTCGCAGCGCTGCCATTGGCTTCGACGCGGCCAGCCTGATTGCTCACGGCGGCGCTTGCCGTGGCGGACAGCGAGCCGTCGCTCTGGATCACGCCGGCGTCGTTGGTCAGCGTGCCATCGGCGTTCAGCGCCAGATCTTGTTTGCTATAGAAAGTGCCGTTCGTGTTGTCGATATCGCTAGCGTTGACACCGATGCTGCCTGCGCTGCCGATAAAACCACCGACGCCATTGGCGGCGGTATTGCTCAGCCCTTGTTTCAAGCGGATATCGAGCGCCGATGCACCGATGTTCTGCACCGTGCCCGCTGCGTTATTCAAGCTGCGGGCCTGGATGGCAAGGCCGTTCTTGATTGCTTCGATTTTACCGGCCGCATTGTTGACTTGGCCCGCCGCTTTCAGCGCCAGGCTGTCGCCGGCCAGATAACCCTTGTTGCTGTTGTCGATGTCGCCGCTGATGGCGGTGACCGTTGTACGGCCAGCACCAAACAGCGAACCGGAACGATTGTCGATGCTGGCTGCGGTGACGTTGGCGCTGCCGTTGCTGCCTATGCTGCCGCCTTGGTTGTGTAAAGCGCCGCTGCCGAGATTGACGTTCATCTGGCCGGCTCCTGCATGGGAGATTGTACCGCCGGCGTTGTTCAACTGCTGCGGCGTCAGGGTCAGATCGGCGCTGTTGGTCTGGATCAGACCGCCATTGCTGTTGTCGAGCGACCCGGCGACATCGATGATGCTGGCGTCCTTGCCGAACTGGGCGATCTGGCCTTGCCGGTTCGCCAGATTGGTCGCATGGATCGTCAGTTGATCGGCGTTGATCTTGCCGCCGACATTCGACAGGCTGCCGGAGCTGCTTGCCAACTGCGCGCTATTGATCACGCCGCGATCGTTGACGACGGCGCCGGCAGCGTTGATGCTGGTGCTGCCTGCTGTTTGCAAATTACCGCCAGTGTGGTCGATATCGCCGTCGCTGGCTGTCAGCGTCGTGCTGCCGCCGGCGCTGGTTTGGGCGTTGCGAAGATTGATACTGCCTGCCGTCATCGATACATTGCTGCCGGCGGTGTTCTGGCCGGTGGCTGTCAGCGCGCCGTCGGCCTTGAGATTCAAATTTCCGGTTTGGCTGACTTGGCCATTGGCGTCGATGCCAGCCGCCAGCACGCCGCTCGATTGCACGCTCGCCGCTGTCAGATTGAGATTGCTCTGCGCCGCCAGCGTGCCGCTATTCGAGATTTGCCCTGCGCTGTTGAGATTGACCGCTTGCTGCGCGTACAGCGTGCCGCTGTTGGTGATGTCGTCGTCGCTGCGTATGGCGACGCTACCGCTGGCGTTGGTTTTACCGTTGAGCGTGACTTTGCCGCGGCTGTCGAGATGGATGTCGCCGTCGTGTGCGGACATCGTGCCGAGGTTGCGCACGCCGACGCCAAATTCAGTGCCGATAAGA
This sequence comes from Collimonas sp., assembly GCF_035566375.1. GTDB lineage: Bacteria > Pseudomonadota > Gammaproteobacteria > Burkholderiales > Burkholderiaceae_D > Collimonas. The sequence continues at coordinate 3,799 of NZ_DATMRK010000075.1, read as the reverse complement.
CGGATCTTGTTGGCGTACATCCCGCCCAATTGAGCGACGTCGATGCCGACGGTCGGCTGCGCGCCTTCGCCCTGAATCACTGTGACGCCCAGATCGGCGTAATTGACTTGATTGTTGCCGGTGACGGCGTTGAGCCGATTGGCCCACAACTCGCCGTTCACCTGGATGCTGCGAGAAATTAGGTCAAATTGCGCAGTATTCGAGGCATTCATACCATTGATCTGAATATCGCCCCGCGTGACGCGAAACGCCTCCAGGCTGCCATCGGCGCCGAATTGCGGTGTGCCGGTAGTCAGCACGCCGCGCGTGGTATTGATAAAACCGCAACCGGAGCAAGTAATACCGTTCGGATTGGCGATGATTACTTCGGCGCGTTGCCCGGCCACTTCGGTGTAACCATTCAACAGACTGCGGCCGCCGCCCATGACTTCGTTGAGGATGATACGAGCGCTGCCATTGGCCAGATTTGGATTGCCTTCGACCAGACCGCCGAGCTGCGTTTGCGTGATCGTGCGGGCGTTGTTCAGAATCACGCCATTGCTATCGACGTTGTATTGCTCGTAGCGATTGTGACTCACGCCTGCGGCGTTGGGCGTAACAATCTGCACCAAAGGCCGCCCACTTGCGCTGCGATCGATAGTGGGACCCGAGCCGCCATTCTTGTACGCCACCATTTGCGCTTGCACTACGGTGACACCACCGAACAGCGCCGCCACCAGCAGGCTGAGCGTGGCAAAGCGGTGCAGCGGCGCGGCGGTCACATCGGCTGCGCATCCTGCTCCCGTCGCTTTACCCTGGCTGGACACATTCTCCGAAACAGCCATCAACATGCTGCGGTTTTTATTGAAAATGACGCGATAGGCTTGCTGATTCATGGCTATTCCAATTCAGGAAGTGGGATTCTTACGGTGGGGATGGGCAAGACAGGCCGAAACTGCCATCTTCTTTGCGAAGACGGAATTTTCCACTCTACAAATTCACTTTCCGATTGGATATAAGAAATTTCTTGGATTTGCTGCGATTTTCAATTCTTCACAAATTTCGCGGAGGTTAATGAAGATTAATGAATGGCATGAATGGATTTTTTTGTTATTAGATATAATTCAGCAGCGAGATTTCCCAAAAATCTGCTGTGCTGTTTGCAAGCTCATCTGCCACCGGTACAACTCGGTAATCGCGCTGGTGTAGTTCAAATCCTTCGTCGATCACGATCGCATCACAATCTCGATGTTTTCCAAGACCGATCCCTGCACCGGACCAGCATTTGATGAATTTCCAATGAGTTTCCAATGAGTTTCCAATGAAATCCAATCAAATTTCCGACGACCCCGAAGACACTCAGCACAGCTCCGCCGAACGTGCCGCGGCTGCCTCTCGCAGCACCTGGGTAAGTGTCTGGGTCAATATTTTTCTGAGCATTACTCAGGTCGCGGTAGGTATTCTCTCCAAATCCCAGGGCCTGGTTGCCGATGGCGTCCATTCGCTATCCGATCTGGTGGCGGACTTCGTGGTGCTGTTTGCCAGCCATCACGGCAAGAAAGATGCGGATGAGGATCATCCTTACGGTCATCAACGCTTCGAGACTGCGGCCTCGCTGGTGCTGGGCTTGCTGCTGCTGGCCGTCGGCGTCGGCATGTTGTGGTCTGCCTTGCTCAGGCTGGAAGATCCGGCTGCGATACAAAAAGTGCATGTGGCCGCGCTCTGGGTAGCAGGCGCCGCTCTGATTGCGAAGGAAACCCTGTTCCGTTACATGCTGGCGGTAGCCAAGCGCGTCAAATCCAGCATGCTGGTGGCGAACGCCTGGCATGCGCGTTCCGATGCGGCGTCTTCGCTGGTGGTGGGGATAGGCATCGTCGGCAATCTGGCGGGATACCCGATCCTGGATCCGATCGCAGCGCTGATCGTGGGTTTCATGATTGCCAGGATGGGTTGGGAATTTGGCTGGGACGCGCTGCATGACCTGATGGACCGCGCGGTCAACGAACAAGAAGTCGAGGCTATCCGCCGCACGCTGCTTGAAACGCCCGGTGTCAGCGGTGTGCATGACGTGCGCACCCGCAAGATGGGCGACATGATCGTGGTCGATGCGCATCTTGAAGTTGATGCGGCGATTACCGTCGAGGCTGGCCACGATATAGCCGTCGCAGCGCGGCAGCGGGTGTTACAGCGCCATCGCGTATTGAATCTGATGACGCACGTGGATCCGTGGCGGCGTCCGGATCTGGATCACGGAAGCGCCGACCGAGCAAACCTTACAGATAATTCAGCAACGAAATCTTCCGAATCTGCACAAACGTCTGCTGTGTCGCCTGCAGCGACATCTGCCGCTGATACAACTCGGTGATCGCGCTGGTGTAGTTCAAATCCTGGATATCGGACAGATAGCTCTTGTCCGACAGATTGCGGCTGTCGCCATTGACGTTGAGCGTATCCAGCTCTTGCATGCGCGAACCTACCGATGAACGCACCGTCAGCACATTGTCGAGCGAGTTGGACAACTTGACGTTGGCCGTAGCCAGCGAATTCAGCAGTTGCGCCTTGGCCGCAGGGGTGCCGGCGTCGACCGGCGTTTTCAGCGCGCCGATCAAATCCTTGAGGGCGCCGAACATGTCGGGATTGGCGTTTTTTGCGGTGTTGACGGCGAAGCTGTCGCCAGTGGCCGGTGCTCCGGTCAGGGTGATTTGCAAACCGCCGAACTGAATCGGTGCGCCGGAGGTGTACGCGCCGGGCGTGACTACCGGCGGCGTATCCGAATTGGTAATGTTGAAAGTGGTGGCCGAGGTGAAATTGATCGAAAAATTCTTGCCGAAATCGGGATTGGTGGCGTCGATCACTGAAGTTGCGCCGTACACGCCGTCGCCGGTGTTGGCGGCAGAGGAAGTGGCGACGTAACCGGCGTTGCCCTGTGCACTTTGGAAAATGCTGCGGCCGTCGTCGGTGCCGGCCATTTGCCGTGAGATGTCGACCTGCAGCAGTTGCTGGCCTTGATCGCCGACATATTGCACGCCGCCGCCGGCCTGCGGCACGAAGGGCGCGCTGCCGCTTTTGAAACCGGCGAACAGGAACTGGCCGTTGCCGTCATCGGTGTTCGCCAAACCCAGCAGCTGGTCGTAATTGCTTTGCAAGGTGGTGGCAATCGAGCCGCGATCGGCGTCGCTCATGGTGCCGTTACCGCCTTGCACTATCAGGCCTTTGATGTTTTGCAAGAGCGTGGTGACGCTTTGCAGGGCGTTGTCTTCCAGGCCCAATGTGCGCGTTGCCTGGGCGCGGCTGGTCGAGTATTGCTCGTTGAGATTAATCGATTGCGATGCGCTTAGCGCCCGGGTTGCGCCCAGCGGGTCGTCGGACGGCGTCAGGATTTTCGACATGGCGCCGATCTGCTGTTGCACACGCAACAGGCTGGTTTGCTGGGAGCCCATCGCCGCCAGGCTTTGATCATAAAACGATTGAGTACTGATACGCATCTTGTTCTCCTGGGTTACAACTCAACTACAGCTCATCCTGTTTTTCAGTGCACTAACAAACGCAGCTAACTTAGCTAACTGGGGTCAGAGTGAACTTTCTGCGCGCTTTTTGCAGAAACTTCACTCTGACCCCACTTAGCGGGCCACGGAGTAGCTGCCTCATCGTTAGAAAGAACAAAACCACCTGGTGCGCCCTGTCTTTCTCCGAATCCGTCATGTGGGGTCAGATACCGTCTTGAATAGCAAGCCCGTTGGTTAAATAATTTGGATCGAAGGGCTTGCCAGTACGGACCACCCCGTAAATAAGATGCGTCATTTTGTGCATGACGGCCCCG
>NZ_DATMRK010000074.1:0-207104 GCF_035566375.1 Collimonas sp. | reverse complement strand
ATTGGCTTACGCCGACAGCAAGGCCAGTTTTGATCGGCTCGGCGGGCAATCGAAGGGGCGCAATACCGGTGTCTCCTTGTATGGCCGGCATGGGTTTGGTCAGCCTGGCGATGGTGGCTGGTATGTCTCGGGCCGGGCCGGCGCGGCCAGCATCGACAGCACCGTCACGCGCACGGCGCTGATCGGCGCTACGGAGCAGAACCTGGGGACCAGTCATACCGATAGCCTGTGGTCAGCCTATGCCGAGGGCGGTTACGTGTTGCCCCTGTCCGGCGACACGCGCTTGACGCCTTACGCGGGCGTGACGTACGACTGTCTCAAGCGCGGCGGTTTTACCGAAAGCGGCGGCGTGTTTGGACTGACGGCGGACAGCCAGACGTACAAACAGACAGCGGCTCTGCTGGGTTTACGTGGCGAAAGCAGTTTCCAATGGGCCGGCGGCTTGAGCGTGGTGCAGGCGTATGCCGCCTGGCAGCATGCGTTCAGCGATGGCAGCCTGGATTTCGGGGCGGCTTACGTGGGCGCGCCGGCGGCGCGATTTACGGTGCAGGGGATAGGCTTGTCGCGCAGTTCGGGTTGGGCCGGGCTGGGCTTGAGTACCGCGGTGGATAAGCGTTGGGGCTGGTATCTCAACTACGATGCGCAGCTGGGCAAGGGCGGCTTGCGTAATAACGTGCTGTCGCTGGGGTTGCGCTTCGCACTTGATTGATACACACATCGAGACGCAAACGATAGCCCTATCACACTCTCTCTGTTGCAGGCCAAGGATTGGTGATTGGCTGTTGCCCTAATCTTCCAGTGCTTCCCGAAATTTTATAGCGCCCAACGGTTAAAACTGTTGGGCGCTTTTTCATTTAATTTCCACGCTCTGTGCGATGGGATTGTATTGCCATTTTTTTTTTGAGGGGGGAGGAGTGCATTCCATATATTTTGTATCGAGCGAACAGATCTCTTGTCATCTTACTCAATCATCATATTGATTCTAGAATGTTGCTTGTGTTTTTATTAATAATATATTTTTTGTAGTTGCTACTCATCCTTAAAATTTCAGGAAAATTACTATGCCTATCAACAAAAAAAATCTGTTCGTAATGCAAAAACTTGATCTGGCGATTTCAGTCGAAAAAACTTGGGAGATATTAAAAGACTTCAATGGCATGGCGTCATGGCATCCAGCAGTTGCCAATAGCAGAATAATCAAAGGCAACAACAATCAAGAAGGGGCGGTGCGTTTACTGTCGTTGCACGATGGCGGTAGCATCACTGAAGAATTGCTGGATTATTGCGAGCAATCCCACAGCATCGCGTACAACATTAGCGACTGCCAGCTGCCTATCAGCGAATATATTTCGGTGCTAACGGTTCATGCAGCAGGCCAAGGATCGCTCGTGATCTGGCAAGGTTCGTTCAAACGGAAACATGAAGAACCTGTCAGCGGTGCGGATGACGAAACAGCGAAGAAGATCGTCACGGGCATTTACACCGCTGGCTTTGATGGCTTGAAGCAGAAATGCAACAATCAATAAAGTCATTTACTACACGCCACACAGTCACTCTGCCTGCACCGGTGTCAGCACCTCACGGCTGCCATTGGTCGCCACCGAAGAAACAATTCCGGCCGCTTCCATCTGTTCCACCAACCTGGCGGCGCGATTGTAGCCGACGCGGAATTGCCGCTGTACCGATGAAATCGAGGCGCGCCGGGTGCGTACCACGAAGGCCACGGCCTCGTCGTATAGCGGATCGGCTTCGACATCCTGGCTGTCGCCGAGCAGATCGGCGCTGGCGCCTTCAGCCGGTACGCCGGCCAGAATCGCTTCTTCGTATTCCGGTTCGCCGAATTGTTTCAGGTGTTCTACCACCCGGTGCACTTCGGCATCCGAAACAAAGGCGCCGTGCACCCGTTGCGGATAACCTGATCCTGGCGGCAGGAACAGCATGTCGCCGTGGCCCAGCAGGGCTTCGGCGCCCATCTGGTCGAGGATGGTTCTGGAATCGATTTTCGATGACACCTGGAACGCGACCCGGGTCGGGATATTGGCTTTGATCAAGCCGGTAATCACATCTACCGAGGGCCGTTGCGTGGCCAGAATCAGATGAATGCCGGCGGCCCGGGCTTTCTGCGCCAGGCGTGCGATCAGCTCTTCGATCTTCTTGCCGGTCACCATCATCAGATCGGCCAGCTCGTCGATGATGACGACGATCAGCGGCAGGGTTGACAGCGGTTCCGGCGCATCGGGAGTGAGCGAGAATGGATTGCTGACTTTCTTGCCGCGCATTTCGCCATCGCGGATTTTCTGGTTGAATCCAGCCAGATTGCGTACCCCGAGTGCAGACATCAGGCGATAACGCTTGTCCATCTCGGCCACGCACCAGGTCAGCGCATTCGAGGCCAGTTTCATGTCGGTGACCACTGGCGCCAGCAGATGTGGGATGCCTTCATATACCGACAGTTCCAGCATCTTCGGATCGATCATGATCAGGCGCACTTCTTCCGGCGTGGCTTTATACAAGAGCGACAAAATCATTGCATTGATCGCCACCGACTTACCGGAGCCGGTGGTGCCGGCCACCAGCATATGCGGCGCCCGGGCCAGGTCGGCGACCACAGGCGCGCCAGTGATGTCCTTGCCTAAAGCCAGCGTCAAATGCGAGGCAGAGTCCTGATAAGCGGGCGATTCCAGGATCTCCGAGAGCCGGATCATCTGCCGTTTTGGATTGGGCAGCTCAAGCCCCATGCAGGTTTTGCCGGGGATGGTTTCGACCACCCGGATTGACGTCAGGCCGAGCGCGCGTGCCAGATCTTTCATCAGGCCGACGATCTGGCTGCCGCGTACGCCTAACGCAGGTTCCACCTCGAAGCGGGTAATCACCGGCCCGGCGTCGGCGCCTAGCACTGTTACCGGTACTTTGAATTCTTTCAGACGCTGTTCGATCAGCAAGCCGGTTTCGGCCAGGCGTTCAACTGGAATATCGATCAATTCGTTGACAGCGGGATCCAGCAAGTCGAGCCCGGGCAAATCAATCCGCAGTTCGTGCAGGCGATGAAATGAGAAGTCGGCTTCGTTGTTGTTGTGGGGCGCCATTGCCAGAGCAGCACCTGAGGCAGGCGCCGGCACAGCTTGCACCATGGTGGTATCCGTTTGATCTGCAACGGCATAGTCAGAAGTAAGCGCTGGACGCGGCCGCAAATCTGTCGATACGGAGTCAGGCCTGAGCGCCTCCTGATGGACGATGTCAATTGGCGCAATTGGCGCAATCGGATCGGTGGCGGCAAGCACAGGTGTTACCGCCACGGCTGGTAGCACCAATGCATGCGGCACATTGATCGCTTCGTTCGCAGGTACCGGCGCAGGTACCTGCGCAGATACCTGCGCAGATACCGGCGCAACGGGAGCAGGGCGCGTGCTGATTGTCGTGGTCAGTGGCGTGTTGCGATTCTGGATACGCTCAGTCTGGCGCATGTGCATTGCATCTTTGCGCGCCGTGCTTGCGGTTCTTGCCTGTTGCGCCTGTTGCGTCATGTTTGCACGTGCGCGCATCGCTGGGGTCGGGATGATTTGTTCAACCGTGGCCCACTCGGCCATGCTTCTGGCCGTGCTGTTGATTTCAGCCCGCGTATCAACCCGTTTGGACGGGGGCTTTGCTTGTTTGCCGAAGATTTCAGACAGCTCGGCGCTTGAAGGCAGTTGCCAGGATTTTCTGCTGCGCGGAGGAATCGCTATGCTTTCACGGGATCGTGCCGGCCTGGGTACGGAATGGGCAACTGCCGCGACAGGTGCGACACGCTGCTCGCGTTGCACCTCGGCATGCTGTTTTTTTGCTGGGAAGATCCGTGTCAGCAAGGGGCTTGTGGTGGCCATCGATTTCAGCCATTCGCTGCCAAATAACCACGATAGCGCCAGGACCGCGATGGCCATCAGCAGCAGCACGCCGCCGACAGTGCCTAGCAGGCTCATGAAACCGTGAGCCAGCGCGTAGCCCAGTCGATCGCCGTCAGGCGGGGTCGATTCCCGTGTGCGAAGTACTGCCTCCAATGCACTGCTGCTGCACAGTAACAGGAACGTCCCTAACCACAAACGGATGGAGCCTGGGCCGCGCAGCGGATTGATCCCGGAGCGGCGTGCTTTGAGCACGCGTAAAACCAAAGGGACAAGCCACAGTAAAGACCATCCGAACCAACTGAAAACTGCTATATGCATGCTCAAATTCAATGAAAAATCGACGTCCGGAAATCTAGGGGTTTGCGCAAATCATGATGCGGCAGGAACGGGCCTGGTCCATTGCCTGGAGCAAGGGAGGCCTGACTGGATTGGTCGGACGTCCTTGTATGAAAGTAGGTGATATTAACCGAAAAACATCAGGCGTTCCCAGCGGGTTTGGCTGTCTGTCCTGGCATTTGTGTGAACAATTGTGCGACGAAAATCAGGGCCGGCAAGACCGCAATCACGTAACTTCCAAGGCACTGGTTTGTCTTCACTTTTTTTCCGTGCTGTACGGCACAGCCGTTTGAAATGCTGCAAAGCACAACAAGTGCCTATAAATCGCAGCATTATCCGCATATTTCTTTCTTTTTCCACGATGCATTTGCTTATTCGATATTGTCTTTCACCGCATTTGTGTAATTTTTTGACAATATGTTGTCGTAAATTTGTAACGCAATATATCTATTTGTAATGTGATGGAAAATTTTGTAACAAAAAATATTATCTTTAGTATAGATTAACAACGCAGCATCTTGGTGCACGGCAATAAATTGCATTGAAGATACTGTGTTGCCGTCGTCTGCACTACGTACAAGCGATGTAAATGACGGTAACTCCTGGGAGTCCAGATGATGAAAAAGCCTTCTGGTGGATTCTTTGGTTTGTCTGTCTGTATGAAATCTTAGCAGAGATGTCAAAACGCAAATTACGTCGTCCATAAGGCGATTTAATCAGTCTGGTTTGATTACACAAATAATTAAATTCTCAACTCTAAATTATCGATAGGGAGTGTTGCTTATGATCAGGGAACGGAAGTTGTCACAGTTGTTGCGCCAGGCGTTTTTTACCGGCGGCGTAGCAGTAGGGATAGGATTGTTGGCCCAGTCTGTGCAAGCGCAGGAGACAAACGACGAGAAACCGATGGCACGGGTTGAAATCACCGGTTCCAACATTAAACGTACCCAACAGGAAGGACCAGCGTCGACCCAGATTCTGACACGCAAGGACATCCAGCAATCGGGCAAGACCACGGTAGCCGATGTGGTGCGCAGCCTGGCGGCCGACAACAACGGTTCCATCAGCGGCTCATTCACCAACGGTTTTGCCGGCAGCGCCTCGGGCGTTTCGTTGCGCGGACTTTCCGTCAACTCGACCCTGGTACTGATCAACGGCCGCCGCACCGCCCCTTATGGCCTGGGCGATGACGGCCAACGCAGCTTTGTCGATCTGAACACGATTCCGCTGGGCGCGGTGGACCGCATCGAGGTGCTGAAAGACGGCGCTTCTGCGATCTACGGTTCGGATGCAATCGCCGGCGTGGTCAACATCATTTTGCGCGAAACCTATCAAGGCAAGACGATCTCCGGAACCTTAGGCACATCCGGTCATGGCGACGGTACTTTGCGGACCGCATCGGGAACCTTTGGTTTCGGCGATCTGGAAACCGACAAGTACAACTATTTCTTCAGTATCGACGCCAAGCAGAGCAACGCGATCTGGTCCAGAGATCGTCCGGAATATCTCGGACAAGCGGATGCCCGCCCATGGGGTGGCCGCGATCAACGGGCCGGCGCCACTACCAGCAGCAACACTGGCGGCAATAGCTTCGTGGGCACGGTACGCCCGGTCAGTGCAAGCGGCAGTACGATTCCCGGCCAGGGGATCCAGAATCTTCCTGGATGCGCCAATATCGACCGCGGGACTTCAATCAATTCCGGCGGCGGTTGCCTGTGGGACCCGATCGCTTACCAGTCTGTCCAGCCTGAAACCCAGAATATCAATCTGTATGGCCGCGGCACCTTGAAGATCAGCAATGATATGCAAGCCTATACGGAACTCGGCTTGTTCAATTCTCAAGCCAAGACCATCACTACGCCGTCCGCTCTGACCAGCACTGGCTTTGACTTGATCAACAACCGCGTGGTTAACACGAATACCGGCCCTGATCAGTTGCTGTTGCCTATCGGCCATCCGGATAATCCGTTTCCCAACAACCGCGCCCGCCCGCGCTGGGTCGATCCGAATCGTCCGCGTACTTCCGATCTGGACACCACCGTCACGCGCCTGCTAGTTGGCGTGAAGGGCACATCCTTCGGCTGGGATTACGACAGCGGCATCTTGTACGCGCAGAGCAAAACCGAGCGTACCCAGAACGGCTATTACCGCACCAGCGCATTGCGGACAGCAATGAACAACGATACTTTTCGCATCGGCGAGGCGGGTGTGCTGAACAGTGCGCAGACCCTGGGTCTGGTTTCCCCGGAATTGAAAAATTCGGCGACCACCAAGCTTGCTTTGTGGGACTTTAAAGGCACCCGTGAATTCGGTCAGTTGCCGGGCGGCCCTATCGGCATCGCGGTCGGCGGCGAGTTCCGTCACGAATCGACTGACAGCCAGGCGACGCCATTCACCGACGTCAGCGACATCGTCGGCCTGGGTTACGCGGCAGCTAAAGCCTCGCGCAATATCAGTTCCTTGTACACGGAATTGGCATTGCCAGTGATCAAGCAACTGGAATTCCAGCTCGCCTTGCGTACCGACCAGTACTCTGATTTCGGTAACTCCACCACGCCGAAGATCGGTTTCAAGTTCACGCCGATCCAGCAGTTGGCTTTGCGCGGCACGTATGCAGAAGGTTTCCGTGCTCCTGGTCCATCGGAAAGCGGCAACAGCGCGGTTTCTGGTTTTACTACCTTTACGCGTGATCCGATTCGCTGCCCTGCCACCGGCCTTTCTGCAGATTGCTCGGATGGCAAGAACGTCGGCGCCGTGACTGTCGGTAACAAAAACCTGAAGCCGGAAAAATCACAGAGCTACAGCCTGGGCTTCATTCTGGAACCGATCAAGAACACCAGCGTTTCGGTGGACTACTGGCGTATTGTTCGCAAGAACGAGATCGTCGGTTCCGATCCGGGTGCGGTCATTGCCAATCCATCGGGCTTCCCGGATGCAACTGTAGTACGGGGCGAACCGACTTCGGATTTCCCTGGACTGGCTGGTCCGATCCAACTGGTCAAAGCGCCTTATATCAATGCCGGTCAAACTCGCACCAGCGGCGTCGATATCGATTTGCGTAGCCGTTTTGACTTGAATTCCTACGGCCGCATGACAGCCGGTTTGACGCTGTCGCAAATGTTCGAGTTCAAACGTACTACCAATGGCGTGACGCAAAACTTTGTCGGCACCCATGGCGATACGAACTTGTCCGGCAACGGCGGCACACCGCGCACTCGCGCTTCGGCGTCGCTGGCTTGGGATCGCGGCCCGTTCAATCTCACCACCACGGTTAACTATGTGAGCGGGATTGAAAACAAGAACGAAACCGGCGGCGAATGCCTGAATGTGGATCCAGTCACCGGCAACGCTTTGATGAATTGCCGCGTAGCCTCGTTCACCACAGTCGACCTGTTCGGCCGCTGGAACGTGACCAAGCAATGGGAAGTTACCGCTGCGATCGCCAACCTGTTTGACCGCCTGGCGCCGCTGGACGTGCAAACCTACGGTCGTATCAACTACAATCCGTCCTTGCATCAATCCGGCGCCGTCGGCCGCTACTTCACCTTGGGTGCTCGCTACACTTTCTAAGTGCAGGTTCTTATCTGATCGAAGCTGAAAACGCCAGGGAAGTCCGCTTCTCTGGCGTTTTTTTTCGGTGGCTGCTGGCATAGCTGGACCGGCAGGGACGACGTATGATGAGAAGAGCCCATCGCGCATGACGGCAGTTCAACTCGAAAGACAAACGAAAATGAAGGTATGGATTAGCTTCGCAGCGGATCCGGAACAGAAGGCGCGCTGCCTGAATCGTTTGCGTGAAGCGCAACCCGGCCCTGGAAATCAGCCTTCCGACTGTGCCGCCGGCGGCAAGCATCGCTTTAGCGAGGAACTCGGCGTACCCGAGACGCTAGCTGTGGTGATTGACGTGCTGTGCTGGCTGCGTCAATCGGAGGGAAAAACCAGCGCCCGCGAACAGGCAATTGCACTGATTGAAGCTATCCCGGTGGGAGCGGATCTGGGAGCGGTTCCGGATCACTACGGCCATTGGCTGCTGCATGATCCGCAATGGGGTATTGCCCGCTACTGCCCGCCAGGGCCGATGAAGGCATTGACGGCGCGGATCAGAGCATTGCATGACCAGGAACTTGCCGGCCTGAGCGTCGATGCGAGCGAGTGGCAGGCGCTGGAGCAGGAGGGGCGTGCCGCTGCTGACGCTGACGAAGGGGACAGCCAGTATCTGCAGAGTTTGCTGCTTTCTGTCGCCAATCCCTTGGGTCAGATCGATACCGAGCAAATGGGGAAATTGTGTGGCGGCGCGGCGTATTTTGCGGGAGAGCAGGGCAAGGCGGAATACTGGAGCGATAGCGAACAGAGTCAACTGGATGAGTTATATGATGGCTTCCGCCTCAGCGTGGAACAAACGCTGGGGCCTCGCCCATCCGCACAGCAGACAGCGGAATTGACTGCCTGGACCGCGCAAGAGCAAGCGCTGGACGCTGCATGGGAGAAGCGGATGCGGCGGCAGCAGCGGAGGTTATGGCGGCGCTGGGATGCATGGGGCGTAAAACAGGCCTCGCTGTATGCCGCATTCAGTGGCGCCGCTATCGGCTTCATGCTGTCACAGATCAAACAGGCGCCGCGCCGAGATATTTTTGACCCGAGTCAGCAGTTGCATTAATCAAAAGCTTGACTCTGCGCCAGCCACTGACGAGGAGACAGCCCCGTGCGTTGTGCAAAGACACGGGATAAGGCTGATGCGTTGGCGTAACCCAGCTCTGGGGCGATCAGTTTCGCCGCACGCCCATGGCGCAACTGCTTTTTGGCTAGTGTCATGCGCCAATCGGTCAGATAGTCCGCCGGGGCAACGCCCACCATTTTTTTGAAGCGACTGGCGAACGCACTGCGCGACATGGCGGCATGCTCGGCCAGCGTTTCCAGCGACCAGGGCCGCTGCGGGTTCTCATGCATCGCGGTCAGCGCGCGGGCCAGTTTTGGGTCGGCCAGGCCGGACACCAAGCCGATCGAAACGCCACCTTCTTCTCCATGGTCCAGCAACCAGCGCAGTAGTTGCAGCAGCAGCACTTCAAACAGGCGATCCGCCATCAGCTGGTGACCGCAGCGCACCTGATCAGCCTCCTGAAACAGCAAGTCCAGCACACCTGACAGGCCTGGCACTCTGGCCAAAGGCAAAACGATCAGCAGCGGCAAAGCTCGCACTAACGGGTGACTGGCGCCGCCTTCGAAGTGGACTGAGGCGCATGTGAATTCGGAACCGTTCTGAGGCGCATTGTGAAACTGATGCGCCAACGGCTGCGGGTAAAAAAAAAGTGTCGGTTCCCTCGCCTCAATGCGGCGCACCACACCCGCCCCTTGTTGATGGGTGACCACCATCTCGCCCTTGCGCAGTACGTGAAAAAAACCTCTGCCCGGTTGCGCATCGAAAGTACTCACACCACACAGCGCGCCAGTGTGAAAAAGACGTGCGGACACCTGAAACCGCTCCAACAGCGAAGAAAGCCGGTCCAAGGCTTGGGTGGGATCAGCGCTCATATTGTACGAATAGGTATGTTGTATGGATCAATAGATACCAATTGTACACACGCGGGGCGCAAACTTCTCCCTGTGCAGATTTGCACCAACTCCAATCCAGAGAGGTATCTCAATGAAATTGCATTCAACACTCAAGCAGATCACGCTGGCCGTGGCGTGTGCTGGCCTGGGCCATCTCGCCGTGGCGCATGACGGCGAGCACACTGTTGGCATTCAAAGCGCGCCCAGCGCCAAGGTGCAAGCACCGTTTGATATTTTTCATACGCGCATCACCACCGAGGGCAACATCGCCACCTTCCATATCGCGGTGTCTGGCAAGGCGGGGGACAACAAGCCCGGCAAGACCGGCAAACTGGCCGGCAGCACCGTATTTTCTTATGTCTGGCCGACCACCATGGACCCATCCGTGGTTGGGTTTGAAGCCAAAAGCGGCATCCTGGCCTTCGCGGTGACCAGCCATCCCGATTTCAACGACACACCGCTGTTTGCCGGCGGCGGCGAATGGCACTCACACTGGGTGGTGCTGCGGCCCGACGACACCTGTGGCAAGGGAGCCCTGAAGGTGGTCGACATTCCCGAGGGCAGCAAGCCCAAGTTGCCCAAGACATGGCCTGGCCTGCCGATCCTGATCGACAGCCCTGGCTGGAACCCTGTCTTCAAAGGGAAATCGCTGGAAGTGAAAGTGCCGTTCGACGACATTGGCGTGGTGCAAACCGCCGGATTTGATGGCGTCACCGCCGCGTTGCGCGTAAACGCCAGCGTGCACAACCCACTGCTGTGCGTAGCCGATGTATTCAAGGTGGCCTCGGGTAATTTGTCTTTGCCGGGCAAAGTCAATCAGTGATCCCTGTTCCGCCTGTCATCCCTCAATTTCCCAAAGTGGCGCCGAATCCAGTGGCCTGACGCAAACCGGTGTTCCGATGAATATCGACCTTACGGTAGTGGCATCGGAACATCTTGAGAAAGAAAAGAAGCCATGCTGGCAACCTCCACCTTTGCTCCGCCGCTGCGTATTGCCCAGTGGTTCAGCACCGTTGGTGGTACCGGCAACAATAATCTCATTCATATGGCGCTGGCCGCCGAGATGGCTGCGACAACCGAACAGGCGGCATGGGCCGTCAGTGTCGCTGACATACGGCAAACAGCCGCTGTAGTGATTACCCCGGAACCAAGCTGAACCACGCTTGCGGCAATCGAATCAAGGCAAAGTAATGGTCAGATTGGCCGCGCGCGGGGCTAATTTAACGATATCACTGTAACCACTGATACTCGCCGCAGTGGCGCGTGACAGCATAGTGTTCAAGCTAAAGTAACCGCCCAGCCCAATCAAGGCAAAGACCGAGCAGAGCGCCCACAACGGCACTTCGTTGCGTAGCTTATGGCTGACTTGATCTGGCCGTTCCCAGTGTGGCGCGAAGCCAGCACTTTTACCTTTCATTCGAGCGATTTCATCGCCCAGACGAGCGGTAAGATAATTGAGCTTTTCCGGGCCTTCGATAATGTATTTGCCCTGGAAGCCAAGCAGCAAACACATGTGGAAAACCTCTAGCGCCTGCAGGTGCAAGTCGCCTTTAGCGCGTAAATCCTCGAGACGAGTGAAGAAGTGTTCGCCGGCGAGCTGGTCGCCAAACAGGATTAACTGCAAGGGCCGGCGCGCCCAACTTTCACGGATATTGAATTGCGAATGCAAGATGTTTTCGTCGACGGCGGCGCAAAACGCATATTTCGCCGAATGAACGTCTTCGTTGGACACATTCAGTTTTTTCGCGCCGCGTTCAAAGTCGGTCAAGAAACGCTGCATTTTTGAAATGAAACCTGCTTCGTCTATTGGTGCGCAACGGTTTTTTAACAAAAATAAAGCATAGAAGCCGTCATACATCAGGTCAAGCAATGAATTGGCTGAGCTGCTGCTGTCTGACGCTGGCTGTTGGCCGGCGGTGATCGCGCCGAGCAGAGAGGGGGCTGAAGATCTGGTCATGGTGTAACCGCTAGAAGTTCAAGTTTAAGGTCGTTAATGCCGGACGGGACGTAAATTGAAATCGATTGTGCCTGAAGCATCCGCTCGTATAAAGGTCCTTTGTTTTCCAAGGCAAAATAATAGGTATCCGGCCGTACCGGCAACGCTGCGGGCACCTGCGGCGAGTGCGACAGCTTGACGCCGGGCATCGCCGACAGCACGAATTTATCGACATCATCGGGCGCGCCGACCTTGAAGCGCAGCGGTACGATGTCGACCAGTTCGATGGCTGGCATGCTGGCGTTGACCGCCAGGTAAAACGCGGTCTTGTCGTCGATTTTTCCAGAGTCGAGCATGCCGTGATGATGCGCAGGCTTGTTCTCCGACAGTGCAATCGAAAAGTAGCGCGACGAAATCACGGTATCCAGCAACTCGCGGATGATGGTGTCCAGCTTGGCGAAACAAGGCCCTGGATCCTGGTGCTGATAGACCGGCAAATCCGATAATGCATAGCTCTTGGAAAACGTCATCAGCGCACCTGTCAGGCTAAGCAGTTGCTCGTACAGCCGTTCAGGATGAAACGCCGGATTGTGAAAAAAATGGGTCAGCGATGCAAATGCAGAGCTGGCGGTGTGCAACAGCCAGAATGACGAAATATCGCCTGAGCGAAATTCAATCACGTTCTTGCTTGGCTCGCGGTGATGGCCATACAAGGCGTTGACCTTGGCTTGCAATGCATCCATCAGGCACCGCAGTTGGATATATATGGCAGGAGCGCTACGAATCGTCAGGCTGGGCGCCACAAAGGCCGGATCCGGCTCGAAGCCGCCGGTCGAAATACGGCGCAGTCTGATCAGTGGAAAACTGATCAGGGAGTCGCGTGGCTCGACTTCCGACACCAGCCGCACGGATTTCTTCAGGTAGGTCAGCTCCGCTTCCGCCGCTTGCGTGAACAAGTCCGGCGTCGCCGAATTGTTCTGGGCATAGCGGGTGGCGTTGCTGGTTTGGCCCAACGGCGAAAAATTGCCGCCGAAGCCTTTCATGTAAGGCAGGGCAGCGTAGTAAGTAATAGTCTGTTGCCCATGCGGAATACTGCCCAGGTCCACCACTTCCGGCAGATCGTCGTCGCCAGGCGCATTGTAAATCTCGCCATCCTGGAAGATCACCGACAACTCGGATAGACGCAGCGTATTGTTGGCCAGCGCATCGCGATCCAGCTGGACCGTCATGACGCCCCAGGCATAGGGATGCAAGGCATTGGTGGTCTCATGCAGGCGGTTTTCGTGATACCGGTCCTGCTGCTGGAAATGCTGAGGACGCAAGAACAGGCCCTCGCCCCATAAAATTTTCGATGTTCGATTCACGTATTTACTCACATGTCATTTATTCAAACCGGCACGCAATTGTTTGCGTGGCGTTAGCCAGATCGCGCTAGCCGCATGGGGCTGGGGTTAAAAATTTACTCGCGCCAACATCTTCCGACACGGTAATGCCGGTGCCGACCGTCAGCGCACAGGCATTCGCACCTACGGTAATGCCGGACTTCTCGGCTTGCTCAGCAGGAAAAGTCATTTTCCAGCGTTGCGCCGCCGGCTTGCGGAACAGCGCTACAACGCCGACGAAACCTGCTTCTCTGCTGACCTTTTCGCTGACTTCGTAGCGCTGTCCGGGCACTAGTGTAATTTCCTTCACTTCGACAAGATCGGCGCCCAATACGTCTTTTTCTTTCTGCGGATTGGTAAATGTATCGTAAGTTGCCTGTTGGAAAGCACCATTTTGTCGTAACTTATATACTCTGGCGACCAGGGCAAGCGGCGTGCCGGAACTGTCCGCATTCAAATTACTGCCGGCATGCAGCTTGATCGCTATGGTTCGCGGCGGTTTTTGAGCGTCAGGAATTTCTGGTTTGGTGATGCCGGACATTTGCAGTACCGAGTTGGCGATTGAGCCAACCGCCGATACGGCGCCAGCGGCGCAACCAGTCAAATTCAGTATTGCGACCAGCGAAATCAGGAGAGATAGGGGACGCATCAAGGTTAATCTTTATTCAGGTTGCAAAAATACCAAATAGATAATAACGTTCGAAAAGTATTTTTTCGTTAATATTGCATAAAATAAAATAACAATGTAGTTGTCGCCTAGACACATAGTATGTGACTAGACTAAACTTGTTGCTTTGGTGTAACCAAAGTTAACAATTTTTGATGTAGATTGGCAATATGATATCTGCATCTGCCAGGTTTTGTTAAGATTCGGCAATATTAAAAATTGCTACATAGAAAGTGAGTGCACGATGAGTCAATGGAAAAATAAGTTTATCTACGGCGCGGCGTTGGCCTGCCTGGTAAGTGCCTGCGCAACCCAGGCGCCACCACCGGTAGACCCGGCAGCCAAGCTGGATTCTATAGTGGCTGAAGCAGACGCCGCACAAAAGGCCGGGCAAACCGATAAGGCAGTCAAGTTGTTGAAAGATGCGACCAGCGCGTTTCCTGCAGACAAGACACCGTGGATACGCCTGGCGCAAATCCGCTTCGATACAGAAAACTATGGCGACGCCATTGCCAATGCGCTGGAAGGCTTGCAACGCGATCCGAAGGACAAGGTTGCCAATAGCATAGTTGCGGTGGGCGGCCTCAGATTGTCGACCAAGGCCCTGAACGACTTGCGCACGCAGAACGATTTGAACGGCAACGTCCGCAGCGAAGCGCAAGGACTGGCCAAAATCCTGCGTGAAAGCCTGGGCGAAACGGTGTTGGTGCCGGCTCGGCCAAAGGTGGTAGCCCGCCCTGCAGCAACCAGCGCCAAAAAGGGCGCTGTCGCGGCAAAACCAGGCGCGACGCCAGAACCTAGCGGCGACGCCGCCAATCCATTCGGATCGCTACAGTAACGTGACTCAAATGAATCCTGATCCCGCCAGGCGGAATCAGGGCGTGATTATTCGGTAATTATTCGGTAAGCATCAGCGAGGGTTTTATGGCCAAAAAAGAGAGTACTCAAAAACGTTTGCAGAAAGTGCGTCCACCACGCGTGCAGATGACTTACGACGTCGAAATCGGTGACGCAATCGAGCAAAAGGAACTGCCGTTCGTGATGGGGGTAGTGGGTGATTTCAGCGGCAAGTCCGATGTGGCCCAGGCCAAGCTGAAAGACCGCAAGTTCGTCAACATCGACAACGACAACTTCGACGAGGTGATGAAGGGCATAGAGCCGAAAGCGACTTTCCGCGTGCCGAATCATCTGAGCGACGCCGGCGGCGAGTTCGGGGTCGAGCTCAAATTCAAATCCATCGACGATTTCCGTCCGGAAGCGGTGGTGCAGCAAATCGAGCCGCTCAAGCAGTTGCTCGAAGCCCGCACCAAGCTGGCCGATCTGCGCAACAAACTGGCTGGCAACGACAAGCTGGAAGATATCCTCAACGATGTGCTCAACAGCACAGAAAAGCTCGCGGCGTTAAGCAAGCAAACCAAGAAGCAAGGAGACTGAAATGTCCTTTCAGCACAACACTGCGCTGGCCGCTAGCGCGACCGCAGAAGAATCCGGTTTGCTCGACCAGATCGTAGAGCAGAGCAAGGTTGCCAAGTCTGGCGCTGAGCATGATCGCGCCAAAGACATCATTTCCGAACTCGTGAATCAGGTCATGCAAGGCACCGTGGTGGTTTCAGCCAATTTGTCGGCTACCATCGACGCCCGCGTGGCCGAACTGGACCGCCTGATTTCAGCGCAAGTCAGCGCCGTGATCCATGCGCCTGAATTCCAGAAGCTGGAAAGCAGCTGGACCGGCTTGCATTATCTGGTGTTCAACTCGACTACCGGCCAGAATATCAAGATCAAGGTGTTGAACGCCACCAAGCGGGAACTGGTCAAGGACTTCCAGGCCGCCCTGGATTTCGACCAGAGCGCCGTCTTCAAGAAAGTCTATGAAGAAGAGTTCGGCACTTTCGGCGGTTCTCCATTCGGCGCCTTGCTGGGGGATTTTGAAATTACCCGGCAACCGGAAGACATGTATTTCATCGAACAGATGTCGCATATCGCCGCTGCTGCGCACGCACCGTTCATCAGTTCGGCGTCGCCTGAACTGTTTGGCCTGGAAACCTATAGCGAACTCGGCAGGCCGCGCGACCTGGCCAAAGTATTCGAGACCGTCGAATATGCAAAATGGAAGTCTTTCCGCGAGTCGGAGGATTCCCGTTATGTCGGATTGACGCTGCCGCGCTTTTTGGGCCGGCTGCCGTTCAATCCTAGGGATGGCCAGACCGTCGACGGTTTCAACTTCGTGGAAGATGTCGATGGCACCGATCACTCCAAGTATCTGTGGTGCAACGCTGCGTATGCATTCGGCACCAAGCTGACCAAGGCGTTTGAAGATTTCGGCTGGTGCGCAGCGATCCGCGGCGTCGAAGGCGGCGGTTTGGTGGAAGATTTGCCGACCCATACCTTTAAAACCGACGAAGGCGAAGTTGCGCTCAAGTGCCCGACTGAGATAGCCATTACCGATCGTCGTGAAAAAGAACTGAGCGATCTCGGTTTCATCTCGCTGGTGCATTGCAAAAATACCGACTACGCAGCCTTCTTTGGTGCTCAATCGACCCAGAAAGCCAAGAAATACAATACCGATTCGGCCAATGCGAACTCCGTGCTGTCGGCTCAGCTGCAATACATTTTCGCCGTATCGCGTATTGCGCATTACATGAAATCGATGATGCGCGACAAGATCGGCAGCTTTGCTTCGGCAGGCAACGTGGAAGATTTTCTCAACCGTTGGCTGACCCAGTATGTGCTGCTTGATGACAATGCCAGCCAAGAGCAAAAGGCGCAATTTCCGTTGCGTGAAGCCTCAGTGCAGGTATCTGAAGTACCGGGACGTCCGGGCGTGTACCGTGCAGTGTCTTTCTTGCGCCCGCACTTCCAGCTTGACGAACTTTCAGTTTCACTCCGCTTGGTTGCGGAATTACCAGCGTCAACCAAGTCTTAACTTAATTGAATAAGGGGAATCACCATGGCAATAGACGTATATCTGCAAATTAATGGCATCAAGGGCGAATCGACAGACAGCGCGCACAAAGACTGGATCGAATGCAAATCGGTGCAGTGGGAAGTGTTGCAGCCAAAGTCGGCTACGGCATCGACCGGCGGTGGCCACACTGCTGAACGCTGCGAGCACAAGGACATCGTGATTACCAAGATCGCTGATCTGGCTACACCTTTGCTGTTGCAAAACTGTTCCTCGGGCAAGACGATCGATAGCGCAAAATTTGAGTTCCTGCGCGCTGACGGCAAGGGCGACCGCATCAAGTACTTCGAAATCGAGCTGTCGAACCTGCTGATTTCGGATGTCACGCCATCTGTCCAGGAAGGCGAAGTGTTGAGCGAGAGCGTTAGCCTGAAGTATTCCAAAGTCAAATGGAAGTACACACAGCAAAAAATCGGTGGCGGCTCCGGCGGCAATACATCCGGCGGCTGGGATCTGTCGACCAACAAGGTCGTGTAATTTTTTTGTACCAGTAATGAGAGCCGTGGCATTCCGATGCCGCGGTTCTTTTTTTCTTGCGAATGGTATGCGATGAAAGGTTTCACGCCGGGATTGTTTGACAGACTGATGGGCGGCGACAGTGCGCCTGCGCAATCCGATCTGGTAGTGCGGTTATCGATGGATGCCTTGAAAGACGCGGTTGCCCGCGATCTTGAGGCCATGCTGAATACGCGCACCGTGATTCCTGAAGAAATACTCAAGAATTTCCCCGAATGCAGCAAGTCGATATTGACCTACGGCTTGAACGACTTTTCCGGCATGAGCCTGGCCAGCGTGGATGACCGTGCTTATATCTGCCGATGCCTGGAACAAGGTATCGCGCGCCACGAGCCGCGCCTGAGAGAGGTCCGGGCTTCGCTCGAGTTGCGCGAAGGATCAATCAACCGCTTGAATTTTGCGATCGCGGCCCTGCTGGTTGTGCCGCCGGCCAAAGAGGCCGTGAGCTTCGACGCCGTGCTGCAGCCATCTACCTTGCAATATTCAATCAGCAGAGCACGCCGCGCGATGCGGGTGGACAGTTAACGTGGACGAATTACTTCCCTATTATGAGCGAGAGCTCGGTTTTTTAAGACGCTATTCGCGCGAATTTTCGGAGCGCTATCCAAAGATTGCCGGACGTCTGCTGATGTCCGGCGAAGTCTCCGAAGACCCGCATATCGAGCGCATGATCCAGTCGTTCGCGCTGATCAACGCCCGCACCTCGAAGCGGCTGGACGACGATTACCCGGAATTTACCGAAGCCCTGTTCGAGGTGCTTTATCCGCATTACCTGCGGCCATTCCCGTCCTGTTCGATTGCCCGTATGGACTACAGCGTCGCCGCAGAGCAATTGACCACAGCGATGCAGGTCCCGCGCGGCACCGAACTGACGACGCGGCCGGTCAAGGGCGTGGCCTGCAAATTCAAAACCACGTATGACGTGGTGGTGGCGCCTTTGTTGCTGTCGCACGCCGTGTTCGACCCGATCATCGAACCGCCGGACGCGGTGCTGCTGCCGCCCACCGCCAGTTCGCGTATTGGCATCACTTTTGAAACGACTGCCGAGCAGGCCGGCTTTGCTGAACTTGGGGTCAAGACACTGCGCGTATTTATCGACGGCGAGCCGTCGTTTTGCGCAGCGTTGCGCGATACGCTGTTCATGCGGACGGTGCGCGCCTATGTCGAAGCCGGCAACAGCGGCCGTTGGCATGCGGTAAACAAAATCCCGGTGACGCCGGTTGGCTTTGAGGAAGACGAATCGCTGATTGATTTCCCGGCGCGTTCGCATCCGGCCTATCGCCTGCTGACCGAATATTTCTCCTATCCCGAGAAATTCAATTTCTTCGATGTCGATGTCGCCGAGATCGCCAAACTATTAGCGCCGGGTTGCAAGAAATTCACCTTGCATCTGGTGCTCTCCGGCCTGCGCGCCGATTCCAATACCGCCCGCATGCTAGGCACCTTGTCGACTAATAACCTGCTGCTGGGCTGCAGCCCGGTCATCAATCTGTTCAAGCAACACGGCGACCCGATCCGGCTGACCCACACCAGCGCCTATTATCCGGTGGTCTGCGATTCACGACGCGCCTATGCCTATGAAGTGCATTCGATCGATTCGGTGCAGTTGGTGCGGCAAACCCCGGAAGGCGAATCGATCACCGAATTCCGTCCGTTTTATTCGTTGCGTCACGGTGAAAGCGCGGACAAATCCGGACACTACTGGGCCATGCGGCGCGACGAACTGGTGGCGGCCCGCAGTCCCGGCTATGAAACCGAAATTTCAATTGTCGATATCGACTTTGATCCGGCCACTATAGAAACCGATACGCTGAGTATCGAATTGACTTGCTGCAATCGCAACTTGCCAGCCTCGCTGGCCTACGGCCTGGCTGGCGGCGACCTGTACATGGAAGGCGGTTCTCTGGTCAACTCCACCAGTTTCTTGAGAAAGCCGTCCGAGCCTTGCCGCTTCGAGCGCGGCCGCGGCGCGCATTGGCGTCTGATTTCGCATCTTGCCTTGAACCATCTGTCGCTGGCCAAGGGCGGGCTTGAGGCTTTGCAAGAAACCCTGAGCTTATATGACTTGCCGCGTTCGGCGATCTCCCAGCGCCAGATCGGCAGCGTGGTCGGCATCGATCATAAGGCTGCCACTGCCTGGCTGCCCGGCAATCCGTTTGCATCGCTGGTGCGCGGCATCGAGATCAAGGTAACCCTGGACGAGGAAGGTTTTGTCGGCAGCGGTATCCATGTGTTTGCAAATATCCTGGATCGCTTCCTCGGCTTGTATGTGCATGCCAACAGCTTCACGCAATTGGTCATAGCTTCCAAACGAACAGGTGAGGAGATACTGCGATGCTTACCGCGCAGCGGAGATTCGAACCTAGTGTAATCCAGCGCCTGCTGGACAAGCCGCATCGGTTCCAGTTTTTCCAGGCTGTGATGATGTTGGAGCTGTGGTTGAAACGTAACGGCGTTCCGCATGAGGAAGCGGTCAGTGATTTCCTGCGCTTCCAGAACACGGTGTCGCTGGGCTTTCCGCCGAGCGAGATCGAGGCGCTGGAAGTAACGCCCAAGCTGACCGAGCAATCGGTGGAAGCCTTGCTGGAAGCATTGCAGACCAATCAGCTCGATAGCATTGCGCTGACGCCGGCGTTCATCGGTTTCTTAGGTGGTAACGGCAGCTTGCCTAGCCATTACTCGGAGCGCATTGCTGCGCACCAGCTGTTTGAAAAGGACTACGGGCCGCGCGCTTTCCTGGATGTTTTCTCGAATCGCAGCGTGGCGCTGTTTTTCAAGGCCTGGCGCAAGTACCGGCTGGAGTTCAAGTACCAGATCGACGGCAAGGACAGTTTCCTGCCGCTGCTGATGTCGCTCGCCGGTTTAGGCCACCGTACCTTGCGCGAGCGCATGTCGGAAGAGGGAGAGGGCCTGCTGGACGAATCGATCGGCCATTTCGCTGCAGCCATCAGGCACCGGCCGCCATCCGCTGCGTATATGCAGCGGGTTCTGCGCGACTATTTTTCGGTGCCGATCGCGATCGAGCAGTTTGTCGGTCATTGGTATGACGTGCCGCCCGACCAGCAAACGGTATTGGGGTCGACCAATGCCACCTTGGGCAGCGTGGCGATGGTGGGCCAGCGGGTATGGCAGCGCGATTTGCGCATGCGCCTGAAAATCGGCCCCTTGACCAAAAAGAAGTTT
Organism: Collimonas sp.; assembly: GCF_035566375.1. GTDB lineage: Bacteria > Pseudomonadota > Gammaproteobacteria > Burkholderiales > Burkholderiaceae_D > Collimonas. The sequence goes on along the minus strand of NZ_DATMRK010000074.1, from coordinate 186,688 downwards.
GAAAGCTTTTTACCGGGCGGCACGGCTGCCGTCGGGCTGGAGAAAATACTGGCGATGTTTACCAGCGTCTTCCTGGAGTATGAAATACAGCTGATCTTGCGTGCTGACCAGGTGCAAAGCGTCACCCTGGATTCCGCGCGTGAAGGCGGGCGCCTGGGGTGGGATACTTTTGTCACCAGCAAGCCTGCAGAAATCGACCGCACCGACGTTTGTTACGAAATTCACTCACTTTGACAATGCATGGATGGGAAGGCTTCAATGAGCATTAATCTCAAAACCTTAATCAGCAAACTGAACGACACTTCGCGCCTGGCGGCAGAACGTGCCGCAAACATTTGCGTCAGTCGCGGCCAATATGAAGTGGATATCGAACATCTGTTCCTGGCGCTGCTGGAACAGCCCAAGAGCGATTTTGCAGTGATTGCGCGTAAATCCGGCATCAGTATCGCTACGTTGGAAGGCGATCTGCAGCATGAAATCGACCGCTTCAAGAACGGCAACGCGCGCACTCCGGTATTTTCCCCGCATCTGCCCAAGCTGTTTGAACATGCCTGGCTGATTGCTTCGCTCGACAACCAGTCGGGACGTATCCGCAGCGGCCATTTGCTGCTGGCGCTGCTGACCGAACCGGACCTGGTGCAATTGGCGTATCGCGGCTCCAAGTTGTTCATCAAGTTCAAGCTGGACGATCTCAAGCACGACCTGGAAAAGCTGACCGAAGGCTCGCAGGAAAGCGTCGCCGTGGATGGCAACGCTACGGCAGAAGATGAAGGCGGCGATCCGGTGCAGGACTTGACTGCCAAAGGCGAAGCCTCGAAAACGCCGGCGCTGGACAAATTCACCACCAACCTGACTCAGCGTGCGCGCGAAGGCAAGGTCGATCCGGTGATCGGCCGCGATACCGAGATCCGCCAGACCATCGACATCCTGATGCGGCGCCGTCAAAACAACCCGATCCTGACCGGTGAGGCTGGTGTCGGAAAAACCGCGGTGGTGGAAGGCCTGGCGCTGCGGATTGCGCAAAAAGACGTGCCCGACGTGTTGCAGGGAGTGGAGCTGCATACCCTCGACATGGGTTTGCTGCAAGCGGGCGCCAGCGTCAAGGGCGAGTTTGAAAATCGCTTGAAGAGCGTCATCGACGAGGTCAAGAAAAGCTCGCACGCCATCATCCTGTTCATCGACGAAGCCCATACCATGATCGGCGCCGGTGGCCAGGCCGGCCAGAACGACGCCGCCAACCTGCTGAAGCCGGCGCTGGCGCGCGGTGAGCTGCGCACCATCGCCGCCACCACCTGGAGCGAATACAAGAAATACTTTGAGAAAGACGCTGCCCTGGCGCGTCGTTTCCAGGTAGTGAAAGTCGAAGAGCCGAGCGAAGAATTGGCCTGTGCCATGCTGCGCGGCATGGCGCCGCTGATGGAAAAGCATTTCGGCGTGCGCGTCTTCGACGAAGCGATCACTGAAGCGGTGCGCCTCTCGCATCGTTACATCAGCGGCCGCCAGCTGCCGGACAAGGCCATCAGCGTGCTCGACACGGCTTGCGCCAAAGTCGCGCTGGGCCAGAATGCGACTCCGGCCCTGATCGAAAATATCGTCAAAAAACTGGATCGCCTGGTGGCGGAACTGAACTCGCTGGAACGCGAATCGAACGCCGGCGGCAAACACGCTGAGCGCCTCAAGGAATTGCGCGAACTGCAAACCACATTGAATGCAGAGCTGGCGACCCACCGCGAACGCTGGGAAAAGGAAAAAGCCCTGACCGACCGCATCAAGGCCGCGCGCACCGAACTGGAAGCGACGCCGGTTGCGGAGCAGACACCCGCCGAGGACGCAGCAAAATCTTCCAGGAAGGCCGTCAAAGACAGCAAGGAAAACCAGGAACTGGCGAAGCTGATTGAAGAACTGAAACAGCTGCAAGGTGAAACGCCGATGGTGCCGGTGCAGGTCGACGGCCTGGTGGTGGCCGAAATCGTCGCCAGCTGGACCGGCATCCCGCTCGGCAAGATGGTCAAGGATGAAATCAAGACCGTGATCAACCTCGGCTCGCTGCTGCACGAACGCGTGCTCGGCCAGTCGCATGCGATCGAAGCGGTGGCTCAGCGCGTCCGTACTTCACGCGCCAACCTGGACGATCCGAACAAACCCAAGGGCGTATTCCTGTTCGTCGGCCCGTCCGGCGTCGGCAAGACTGAAACCGCACTGGCGCTGGCCGACGTGCTGTACGGCGGCGAACGCAAGCTGGTTACCATCAACATGAGTGAATACCAGGAAGCGCACAGCGTCTCAGGCCTGAAGGGCTCGCCGCCGGGTTATGTCGGCTATGGCGAGGGCGGAGTGCTGACCGAAGCCGTGCGCCGTAATCCGTACAGCGTGGTGCTGCTGGACGAGGTGGAGAAAGCGCATCCCGACGTGCTCGAACTGTTTTTCCAGGTGTTCGACAAGGGCGTGCTGGACGATGCCGAAGGCCGCGAGATCGACTTCAAGAACACCATCATCATCCTGACCAGCAATGTCGCCTCCAGCCTGATCATGCAAAGCTGCCTGAACAAGGCGGCGGCAGAGTTGCCCAGCACCGACGAGCTGGAGCAAGCGATCCGGCCGCAACTGGTGAAGGCGTTCAAGCCGGCCTTTCTGGGACGCTTGAAGGTGATTCCTTATTATCCGATTTCGGACGACGTGCTGGTCGAGATCATCAACCTCAAGCTGGGACGCATCCAGAAGCGCATCGCCATCAACCACAAGGCCGAGTTCAGTTACGACGAGCCGCTGGTGGAGGCGGTGCTGGCGCGCTGCACCGAAGTCGATTCCGGCGCCCGCAACGTCGACAATATCCTCAATGGCACGCTGTTGCCGGAAATCGCCGAAACCGTGCTGGGCAAGATGGCCGAAGGCGGCAGCATCGCCAAGATCAAGGTCACTGCCAACAAGCAGGGGCAGTTCAAGTACGCGATTAAATAGAACCAGGAGAAATCATGGATGCAGCAGTCAAACAGCAAATTCTGAAGCAATGCTATTCGAAGCGCTTCGACGAGAAATACAGCCGCAAGCATCAGTACCAGGACAAGGCCACCGACGTGCGCAACTACGTCAAGCTGACGCCGGCGGATATCGTCGACCTGCTGGATACGGCTTCCGCGGCAGCGCGCTCACAGGCGCGCCGCTTGTTGCAACTGATGCAGGGGCGGCCCTGGCTGCCGTCGGCAGCGCCGCATGAAGGTGGAATAGGGGACCAGCGCGGGGTGGATAATAATCTGCACATCACGCTGAAGGTGGGGGATAAGAGCTATCACTTGCGTTGCAAGGAGTTGCCTGCTTTGCACGTTATCCAGGTCACCGGATAGTCGCAACAACATATATGTGGGACCGGTTTCAACGACATCGTATGCTGGCTAATGTCCAAACCGGTCTGAAATCACCTGATTGCAATAGTCACGCAAATGTTCTTATTGTGTCGTAATTCTTTGAATGCCAGATTCATAAATCTAGCCACTTTTTCCACTTCCCCTTTTTTGCAATATCGATTTCTTTGTATTTGATTCGCCATTCCCCATTTTCCAGCACTAGATAATATCGTCCTTCCCCGCCGATTAAACCGGCCGGCACATATACCCAATGCTTATCCGGCGTATCTTCCTCTATTCGAAGAATTTCCAGCTGAAATTCGGGCGGTTCACCGAAATCCAGAAAATCATATCTGGATTGATGTCTAGCCAGAGCCTGCTTTGACAGATATTTTTTAAAGATTTCTTTTACCTTGGTCAGGCGCTGTTGATTAACCGAATCATTCAACCTGTCAGCAGCACTGCTCCAACGCTCCCACTCAGCCATCTCGTCGAAAAAATGCTGAGCTACCTCTCTTGATGTTTGACTCGGTTCTATATTTTTTGGCATTTTCTTTCCTGTTACGGACAACAAGCGGGATTCATGAAGGTCTTTGATTTTGTCTGACCGTTAATCGTATAGGAATAAACTATTTCATGCGGTCGTGTCGAGACGGCGTCCTTATAGTTCAATTTAACACTAATGTGCGCGTTCACATTCCCGGCTTTCACCTGTTCAGCGATACCACTCTCCCATTGCGCAAACGCCCCCCTATTTACGCCAAGCGCTTGCGGAAAGACATACTTCTTCCCGCCACGCCCGCCTAACTGATTTCCAACTACGTGGCCAGCATCATCATGAGAACAGCCGAGACTTCTTGCCCATTTGCGGGAAGTGTCGTTTGTGTTGCTACCTTTCTTAATATCAGCTGGTGTAATCGTTGCAGTCGCACTTTCTATCCGTTTTCCATCAGCACTATAAACATAGGTGGCGTTCGAAAATAATCCTAGCGGATCAATCCAGCCAATAGGATTTGGTGCATATTGATATGGGTTGACCCCACCCGATAACCCTATCGGGTCTTGGCTGACAAAGCTACCAATGTGCGTATCGTAATAGCGGTTTCGATTGTAATGAAGTCCTGTCTCTGCATCGTAATATTGTCCCTGGAGCCGTATCGGATTATCAACGGTCTGGATAAGTATTTGTTGCGCACGGCCCGATGCGGCATGACTGGCTGACCAAACCACTTGCCCGCTGCTATCAGTTAGTCTGATCGGGCAGCCATTTGGGTCATTGTGATAATGAAATATGCCGCTACTTTTTTCCTCATCAAATTGCTGCTGTCGGGTTGTACTCATTCCCGGTCGATTCCCGACAACTGTCTCCGACGCAATAGTCTGTTGGGAAAGCGGAGATGGTGATTCATCGGGACGGACACCTAACAACATTCCGGCGCCCAATCCAATAGACGGGCCTACGCCGGCGAGCCTTGCTTGCCAGTTTCCGTCATGGTCCGATGAAACGGGTTTGCTTTCTTTTCCTAACGTCAGACTACCAAGTCCCCCGAGTCCACTTAGGTTGCCGGTCAGCGACGCTTTCGGTATCTTGTCAAAAAGTGCATTGACAGGGATGGCAGTTGGTTTCGCCTGTACTTGTTGGGCGGGATAAAAATCTGCTTCTTTTTTCGTGATGCTGTCTGTTTTCTTTGCGGACTTGACCTGTTTGTCAATTAATACCAACGGCACAAAAGTGTCAGGATAATAAACAAATTCTCGCGTTTGAGAATGCAATGCCTTAAATGCATTAAGCCGCCTTCGTGCTGTCATCAAATCCGCAACATTGGCGGCCAACCAAACATCATCGGAGTTTTTGCTGTCAATCGGTTGCGTCACCTCTCCCAACAACGCATCGCCATCCCAAAAAAACCAGGTAATATGCGTCGGACTATGTTTGAATACGCGACGCCCCAGAGGATCGTAGCCGTATCGCGTAACCTGCCCATCGTTACAGCTTTCAATCAGCCGCTGGTTCGCATCCCAACTCAGTTTTGTCTGCGTTTGATCGACTGCCGCAGTTACAGGAGATTGCGTATTTCCTGAAGAGGCTTGCTGTTTTCGGATCAGATTGCCGGCACGATCGAATATATAGTGAATACCGTCATAGCTGCCTTCACGGAGCCACGACGTTTCAGCCAATCCTTCGCCGCCCGCTGCCTGCTTCAATTCCGATTGACGTATACGCATTCGCAGGCGATCGCCGGCCGAATCATTCAAAATCGCCGTCAAGCACCCGGTAGGATCTGTATGCCTCAATAAATTCCCCATCAGGTCATACTGATAAAGATCAATCCCCTGTTCGCTATCGCTGCGACGTGTCTGGTTACCTACGCAATCATACTCATAGCGGGTTTCAAACAATGATCGCTGATCACTCAGAACGGTCTGGGCGGTAAGATAGCCTGCAGGATCATATTGCAAATCGCGGCGAACGTTGCTACTCAACTGTTCCGTCACAATCCGGCCCAGTGCATCGCGTTCGATCACCATCGCGGGTTCACCATTAATCGTCACGCTGGCCATTTGGTTGCGCAAATCGAAAGTGGAAATTACTATGTTGCCGGCGCTGGTGCGGCGCAACAGACGATTGCCGACCTCGTCATAGGCATTTTCAATACGGAACCCATCCTGCACCTCTTCACTGAGGCGACCATCAGCGTCAAATTTGCGCAAGATATGGCGACTCTGGCTGCGCAACTCGACCAACGCTCCACGCTTGTCATAGCGGAATGTCTCATGCAATTGCCTGCCGGGATGATCGTGATCAGGCAGAGTCTTCCTGGTAATACGGCCGTGTCGGTCAGTGTCGTAGCCGATTATTCGTCCCAACGGATCGCAGCTTTCCAATAGCCGGCCGGCTGCATCGTAACGATAGGTACATGACTGTCCCCAGTAATCGATTTCCTCGACAATTCGCCCCAGCGCATCGAATTTGATCTGATATGTCTCCTGACGTTGATTAACCACGCCAATCAGCCGCTCTTCAGTGTCATATAGAAATTCGACGCAATAACCATCGGCTTGCAGACGTTTAGCGAGTTGTCCTGTACCAAAATACGCAAGCTTGGTCTGTGTCCCGTTTTCATCGGTATAACCAATCAGGTGATCTTCTGCATCGTATTCGTACTTTGCACCGCCAGCCGCTTGCGTTACCTGAAGCAATCGTCCTTTAGCATCGTAGCAGTACTCAATGACATCGCCGACAGGATCGGTGCGCCGCCTCAGATATCCCAATGCATCGTGTTCGAAATGACTGTGGTGACCAAGCGCATCAGTCATGCGCAACAAATGTCCATAACGATCGAAAGACAATGCAGTGGTTGCCCCACGTGGATTGACATGGGCAAGCAAATGCCCCAATGCGTCATACTCAAATCGCGAACAAGCGCCCATCGGTGTGGTCTGTTCCAGCAGCAAACCACGTTCATCCCAGTTCTGCCGCCACCGCTGGCCGAGCGGATCAACAATCTCGATGACATGATTGGCTTCATCAAAAACTGCGGTCATGATACTGCCGTCCGGTTGCACCAGCTTCCTCAAATTGCCGCGGTCATCATATGCAAATTCTGTGCGCTGTCCGGCGGGATCAATCAATGCAGTGGTACGCCCTACCTCGTCATATTCAAAAATCGTGACGCCTCCTAGTGGATCAATTTCACACAACGGCAAATCATTCTCATTGAATTTGATCAGCGAGGTATGCCCGAACGAATTGGTCACTTCGGTTTCTCGCAGCAGCTCATTGTAGGCAAATCGATAGTCGTGCAGACCGTGATCTCCCCAAGCGCGAATCGCGCGCCACTGATCATCGTATGTATAGTAGAAGGACAAGCCTAGGCGATCGGCATGGCGCACCATGTGATGGCAATCGTAGTCGAACGTGCGAGCGGCATCCAGAGCATCAAAGGCCCCGACCAGGTCCTGATTCTGATATTTGTAAGCTACCAGCGGATGATTGATACTGGTAGCAGGATCATGCAGACTCAGTTTATGAATTTTCCCTGCGGATTCGTGGACTTCGATAAAACGGCCCGGCAGGCCGTTAACTCCGCTCTCTATGATCCGTGTCAAATGGCCTTCGACTCGTTCGAAGCGCCAGTGGTTGCCGCATAGATCTTCGATTTTTTCGATCCGCAGATGCAAGGTTTGATGCAACGGTGCGACATTGGGCGCTGGCTTGCGGAAAACGTACCGCAGATCGTCCTTGGTGACGACCTGCAGCTCATCTGTGTCGTCATTTCTTACCCAGTTCAGTCGCGCGCCGTCGACCAACTCGGTCATCGCATGGTCCGCACCGACAGCCTCAGGTAAATGCGGAAATACAGCAACGCCGTTTGCCTCGAAAAACAAGACCACGCCACCCGGCTCGATTTCCAATCGAAAGTCTGCGGGAGTATGCCATCCATATCCGCACATGCCTTCATGGGTGTTGTTCGAGGAATAGTCACGACTCCAGGTCAGCGGCACGCGCCCCGGTATGGAAAAGTCCTGGTGCGAGACTGCCACGCTACCGTCTCGGATATCGACCGGTTCCGCGCGCAGCACCTTGCACTTGAGAAATCCCGGTTCCATATTCTTGAACAGCTTCTGACGCGCCTTCTTGAAGGCTTCTTCAGCACGCTGGAAGCCTTTGGTTCGGCGCAAAGCCTTGAACCCTTTTCCCAGCGCTGCGAAACCCAGCTTGGAAGCAATCCCCATCAACGAAATCGTCGGCGGCCCGCCAACAAATACGCTATCAGGTATCGCCAGGTTGACCGAAGTCGGCAAGGTCATCGACATATGCGGCTTTTCCGGCTTCTTCAGCCGGAACGGCGGCACCATGCCGACCACGCTGCAATCGAGCACCGGCATGCCGAGGCGCGAAAATGGCGAATCATCGGCTAGCACGGTCTTGCTGCCCATGAACAGTTCATCGTCGAACTGCGGTCCGCCGGGGGCGCGCAGGAACGGCACCCATAGCGCCAGCGGAATGTGCACTGATAAGCCGCCGGTTCCCGCCGTGGCGCGCTTGACGCCGGCTACCTGCACCGTGGCGCCGATGAAAGGCAGGTAGTCGAACGGATCGAGCACCATGGAGATGTGGGCAGTCGGCAGGGGTACCGGCGGCGTTCCCGGCACCAGTTCGTACATATGGATGTCGATCCCGATCTGCGGATCGAAATGCTTGGCGGCGTTGGTCACGGAAGCTTTCTCCTCAGATCGTCGCTGGAGCGTTCATCGGCTCTGCCGCCGCGCTCGAATTGACCGCTGGCTTGGCGTCGATCAAGCCGGACGGATCTGGCAGCTTGGTGAATTGCGGCGGCTCGCTCCATTCGGGGACATCCTTGTCCAACGGATGCTTGACTTCAGGCAGGCCATTCCACAGCGGGCTGAGCAGCTCGCGCGCCAGCGCCACCACTTGGCGGAAGAATTCGTCGCCGCCGGCGATCAGGTGCTCGCGTTCCTGGCGCTGACGTTGAAAACTGCTTTCGAAACGCGCGTGCATGGCGGTTTCGATTTTTTCCAGGTCGGCCGGTGAGGGTTGTTCGCCAAGCTTGTCGGCCTGCTGTTCGGCTTGCAAATGCGCTGCGGCGACGGCAGCCTGGTAATCGGCCGCGCTGCGCTCCAGCTTTCCTGTGCGCCCGGGGTCTTGCAGCCGCAGCAAATCCTGTAGGGCTAGCGCCATGGTGGTGAGCGACCGCTCTGCTGGATCGACCGCTTTTGCAGCGCGCAAGGCCAGGGCGCCGTGATCGCGCGCCAGCTTTTCTTGCCGGGCTTGCGCATAGCAGTAGCCGGCCATGCGGAAACCTTCGATTTCAAACATCGCGTTGGGCACGCGCTGCGCCTGTTCCGCAGCGCTGAGGTAGGCTTGCGCCGCTTTTTCAGGTTGCTTCGCAACCAGCCATACGCCGGCTTCGCCAAACCAGGTTTGCATGATCAGGTCGGCAGCCATCGGATGTTTGTTCTGTTCCGCCTGGGTGGCGCATTCACGGGCATCGCGATAGCGCTTGATGGCGTCGACATAGTTCTTTTCTTTTACGTAGGCGCCGGCCACCGCCATCTGTAGCACTACCTGCTGGTCCGGCCATTTTTCGCGTTGTGCGATCTGCATGGCTTTTTCGGCGCGCGCGGCGGTTTGCGCGGCGCTGCCTTTTTCGACCAGAGTGATGACATCGGTGAGCAGCTGGCGATAGGCGACCGTCGGACCTGAACCGCCGGCCTGCGCCACGGTTTCGCGGGCGATGTCGAACATGTCGATGGGAGCTTCAACCACGCTCACGCGAGCGCCGTGGCGCTGCGCCAGCGCCTGCCAGCGCCGGTCGGACAGGGTATCGACCAAAGTCAGGCGCACACTGGCGCTAGCGGACGCCAGGCCGGGACTGCGCAGCGCGGCGTCCAGCCAGGCTTCCCATGCGTCCTGGCTGACCACGCCGTTAGGCGTCAGCACCGCGTTCACATAACGCAAATGCGCCAGCTGCGCTTGGTGATGCTGCGCGAACGAAGCCAGCATCGCCATTACCCCGGAGGCTGAAGCGTGAGGCGCTAGCTGGACGAACGGCCAGTCAGCCGTTACTCCTTGCTCGCGCAGGCTGTCCTTGCTATCGATATAGCTGGCGGCCAGGGTCTGGCGCAGTGCCCGACTATAGCCAAAGCCGGTATCAAACGGTGCATCGAAGCGCAGGAACAGGTCCGGCGTGGTCCAGTCGCCAGGATGCTGCTGCATCTCGAAGAAGGCTTGCAGCATGCGATCGGCATTGTCGGGGATGCGCCACACCAGCAGCCGCACTTGCGGGTCCTCGGTGTGTTCCAGCCACAGGTCGCGCAGGGTGTCGACGCGCTTTTCTACAGGATTCTTCGCCATGTTCGCGTCCTTTCAATAAGGTCTTAGCTGTTCAGGTTGATCTTGCTACCGTTGATCGAGACGCCGCCGCCATTGATCTTGATGATCGAGCCGCCCGCAGTAATGGTGATTTCGCCGGCGTCGATGCTGATGCCGGCGCCACCGACGACGAGATCGACCTTGCTGCCGGAAGCGACTGTCATGTCGGCACCGGAATACACCGTGTGGCTGCCGGATACCTCGTGCTGCATGTTGCCGGTCACCGACAGCAAGCGTGCGCCTGTGTTGCCGTCTTCCACCGGGCCGTTAACCGTGCGCTTGTCGGCGCCGGTCACGGTCACTTCGCGCCCGGTATGCATGGTCTGGCTGACGGCGCCGGTGACGGTGTGCGTGAGCGTGCCGCTGATATCGTGTTTCCAGTCACCGTTGGTATTACCGCTATAGTTGCCGATCAGCGTGCCGCTGTGATTGCCGGTGATGTTTTCGGTATAGCCTGCCGCGGTGATCGTTCGCGTCTGGCCGGCATGATAGGTTTGCGTCACCGCACCGGTCACCGTGGCGGTCGAGGCGCCGGTCACTGTGCGAGTATCGGTGCCGGTCACCGTCGCACCGCGGTTGCCGCCCACCGAGATATCCTGGTTGGCGCCGACATTCAGGCTGTGATTGACCGCGACCGTGGTCGCCTTGTTGTTCTTGACAGTGCTGTTGTGGTCGTTCAGCACCGTCACCGCCATATCCTTCTGGGCGTGCATGTTGAGCAGTTCGCCGCCGGCCGTATCGTGCATGGTGACTTCATTGAAGCCGCCGCCGCGCACGGTTTTCGAACGCATGCCGCTGACTTCCTGGCCGAACGGCGGCATGTTGTCGGCGTTGTAGACCCGTCCGGTAATAATGGGCCGGTCCGGATTGCCATCGAGGAAATCGACCACCACTTCCTGGCCGATGCGCGGCGCCGATACCCCGCCCATACCGGCCCCGGCCCAAGGGCTGGCAACCCGCACCCAGCAGGAGCTCTGGTCGTTGAACTGGCCCAGCCGGTCCCAGTGGAATTGCAATTTGACGCGACCGTATTTATCGTGCCAGATCTCCTCGCCTTTCGGCCCCACCACAGTAGCGGTCTGCGGCCCCGGCATCCGTGGCCTGACTGTATCGCGCGACGGGCGGAAAGGAATCTTGCGGCGCAAGGCGGTGACTTCGACACGGTAGATGCAATCCTGGGCGGTGCTGAAATCGCTGGCGAAATTATTCCGTGCGTCATGCGTGATCTGCAAGGCGATGAAACGATGCTCGGTGGCGTCGTCGCTCTCATGCTCGAAATGGCCTTGCAGATCGAAATAGCGGCCAGCGACCAGTTGGCGATAAGTGCCTGAACCTTCGAACAGCTTGGTCTGCCAGCCCGCTTCCTCGGCGCGCACCGCGCTCAGCTGTTCGCCGATTGCGCTATTGCCGTAGCTGGCGGAACCGTCGTAGGCGTAGCGTTCGAACTGCGGCAGGTTGCCGCGCGGGACGTCGGTTTTCTGCTCCGCCGCCAGCGGATTGCGTGGCTGCTTGAAATCGAAGCTCTTAATGCTGTGCACGGTGGCGCCGATCCTGCGCCGCGGCCGCCAGTCGTCCAGCACGTCGCTGGCCTGCAATTCCTGGTTCGGCTGGAAGCGCACCGTCGCATCATCTTCCAGCGGCAGGGATTGGGTGGAATCGTCGGCCAGCACCAGCTTATGGCCGCTCTCGCTATGCTCGAAACTATAGTAGATGCCGGCATCCTCCAGCAGCCGCGAGACGAAGCTGAAATCGGATTCGTTGTATTGCACGCAATAAGATAATTTCGGATAACGGCTGGCGATCAGGTCGAAGCGATAGTCGGCCAGCTGGCCGTATTTGTGGAACACTTCCTGGGCGATGTCGAGCACCGACAGGTCCTGGAATACGCGGCAGTTGCTGGCGTAATCGAGGAAGGAAAACCAGGGTGCCAGCTGCGCCTGGTAGGTGGCCATGCCGCTGTCGCTGTCGCTGCCGGTGCGCGCAAATTCGCGCACGAAACCATGGAAATGGCGTTCGCCGGACTTGGTCTGCATGGTCAGCAGAAGCGGCTGGCCAACCAGTTGCTTGAGTTCCAGTTGATCGTAGGGGGAAAACAGTTCCAGCGTCAGGTCGAAAGGCTTGGACAGGGCTTCGCTGCCGTGCAGCCTGTGCACCAGCAGCAGGTCGTCATCCAGCGGTGTCTTGATCCGGACCAGGCGTCGGTCCTGATTGAAACGGCTCACCCGGGCCAACAATGCAGAGGCGTTTGGATACATTGTCATTCTCCGTTTTACAAAAGGAATGGCTTTGCCTGGAGCAACTGCTCAAGCCACGATCCCGCATGAATTTGGCGTTGGCTTCAATGCGTCTGACAACAACGCATTGAACGATTGCTAGGCAGAAATATTGCCGGAATGAAATTATATCGGTATTTGGGAGGGGTGCAACGGCAAGTCTTAATAATTTACTGTGCTAGCGCTACCAGTGAATGATGGCGGCGATGGCGCGGCCGGATGCAGATCTCGACCGCGCAAAAACATGTGTGGGAATCAGTTGGGCGACAACTTTCCGGGTCTTATTGCAGGGCTCCGAACGGCTTGCCGTCGCCGCCTGCATCCGACGCAACAGCTTTGGCCGCGCGTACGGCCTTTTTCTTTAACGGATGAATTACTTTTGGCTTGGCTTCGGCTGCTGCGGCTGGGTCAACCACGGTTTCACCCAGGCTTTCGCGCAGCATTTTTGTCTGGGTTTGTGCATCTGCGAGCACGCTGCCATTCAGATCGCCCTGGGTACCCAAGTCATTCAGGGCTTTGATCGACAACCTGAGGCCGCCTAGAGCCACGACGCCCTTGGCATACTTGTCTGCCGGATCACGCTGCAATACCTGCAACGCATAGGCCACTGCATCGCGATAGTTGCCTGCCTCGTACTTGATCTGGGTCATGCGCACCCATGGCGTTTTTTCTGTCGGACGCGCTTGCGCTACATCCTTGAGCACCTGGACCTCCTGGTCGGCCGAGCTTTTTTGTGTCGTATCTGCAACAGCAGGTGCTGCCGCGGGGGCTGCTGACGCAGCGTAAGGGATCATCAGACATGTCAAAGCGACACTGCAGGCCAACTTGGCTTTCCAAAACTTCATGGTGAACTCACTTTCCTAAAATGTTAGAACCTGGGCGGACACGCCTCACGTATTGTAGATATGGCAATCATGCCGAGCAGCCAGGTCATTAGGATCATGCTAAGGAGCTGGCTGGGCAAGTCACGCTACCCATGAATAAAATCCGGCATGCTCTGCAAAGCCCCGTTTACAGGGTTGCACGCGGGACACATGTTACTACGGAAACATCTCCTTTGCCGTTTCGACACTGGAATTGCGCCAGCTTAGCGCAGCAATCCGGGTTCCTTTTTTGCATTGCTAGGGTATGATTGCGCGAAGGAAATTTTGTTAATTGTCCTATATTTCATGTGGTTTTGAAGTGTTGCGTGGGCAATATTTTATTTATTTCTGCGATAAATTCCTGACCGTGGCGGCAACAGGCTTGCGATGAATGCCTTGCAAGAGCGGCGCCACTTCCTGGCTCGAGTCACTTATCATTTTTATTTGGGTTTGCTATTTATGTTTTCTGTCGATCAATTACTCAATCCTGTCAGCGATTCCGCGCCATGCGGCGGCGACCTGTCTTTTTCCAACGACCTTGACGCAATTGCGCACGCCCGTCGTTTTGATGATCCGTCGCTGGACCAAGGCGAATGGGTCACCGAACTCAAAGAAGCGGATTGGGGTTTCGTCGTCGACAATTGCGCACGGCTGATCGAAACCCAAAGCAAGGACCTGCGCCTGGCAGTCTGGCTGGCGGAAGCCAATGCCAAAATCCGTTATTTCAGCGGCTTGGCCGACGGCTATCAGCTGCTGGCCGGCTTGAGCGACAAGTATTGGGAAGGCCTGCACCCGGTGCCTGACGATGGCGACCAAGAGCTGCGGGTCGGTAATCTGAGCTGGCTATTGTCGCGCTCGGTGCAACTGATACGTGAGATCCCCATCACTGAAGGCCGCGGCACGGCCTTTTCCACAGTCGATTTTGAGTCGGCCAGAATCCGTGCGGCCAATGAGGAAAGAGGCGACGGCGCTGCTGGCGATGGCGTAAAACTGGCGGACATCGAATCGGCAAGGCGCAAATCGTCGCCGAAATTTTATGAAGCATTGCTGGCGGATGCCCGTTTGTGCCAGCAAGCGCTGTTGCAACTGGAAAAATCGATCGATTTCCGGGTAGGTCAGGATGGACCGGCCTTTTCGGCGACTAAAGACGCGCTGGAAAATGTGATCTCGGTCATTACCCGTTTCGCCCAGGAAGCGGGGATCAATACCGGCGCCGGCGCTGCGGCGAAAACCGCCAGCGACCCGCAAACCGCACCCAAGGTGCAGCAGGAGGCAAGCAAGGTGGAAGCAACCCAGACCGTGCTGAACGGCCCGATACAGAACCGTACCCAGGCCTTGATGCAGTTACGCCATGTGGCGGATTTTTTCCGGCGCACCGAACCGCACAGTCCGGTCGCCTACCTGGCGGAAAAAGCCGCCGACTGGGGCGACCTGCCGCTGCACCACTGGCTGCGCACGGTGATCAAGGATCCATCGTCACTGGCACATGTAGAGGAATTACTGGGACTGCAGGGGGCAGGCCAGCAAAACGACGAAAACTGAACCGTCTATTGCGATACCCGGAACTCGATACGACGGTTGCGTGAGCGGCCGTCGGCGGTATCGTTGGTCGTGATCGGCCGGTCCGGCCCCTGGCCGGAAGTTACGATCGCATCCGGATTGATGCCTTTCTGCGCCAGGTAATCCTTCACTGCATCGGCGCGCGCTTTACTCAGCGAAACGTTACGCACCCGCAAACCCTGGTTGTCGGTATGGCCGATGACCTCGACTTTCTTGTCTTTCAACTTCAGCAGCGCGGCTGACATTTCATCAAGGATCCGCATACCGGACGGCGTCAGCGTGGCTTGTCCGCTTTCGAATTCGATGGTGCGGTTGGCCAGGGTCTGGTCCAGGATATTCTGCTCGGAGGCGGAAACCCGCAGACCATTCTTGACGGTATAAGTCGGATTCAGGTTGCCGGCGATTTCGCTGGCGATCTGCTGACGCTGTGCTTCGTTGCTGACTTCACCGTTGATGCTGACTGTATTGCCGTCGATCTTCAGCTGGCCGCGGCTGACCTGCTTCAGGCCAGGATTGATCAGCTTCTGCACGTAGCCGTTCCAGTTGGCCGGCGCCACGACCGCACCGACCGCGATCTGGTCGACTACGCGGTCGGCGCCATATAACTCCTGCAGCTTGCTCAACGCACTCTGCTTGCTGGCCTCGTCAGGCACGGTGCCGCTGACCAGGATCTGCCCCGGTTTCGGGGTAGCGACGGGCGGCGCGGCATTTTGTGCCAGCGCCAGGTTTGACACGAATACCGATGTCAGGGCAATGCTCAGATAACGCATGCGTCAAGCTCCAATAAATACGTCACGAAACGAATCATGAGCGGATTTTAAAGATAGGGTGGGTTGCGCCAGGTAGCTGGCGATTTTCGTGATGCTGTAATCCGACTTGACTTGATCTTCGACCCAGCTGGCGTCCTCGAAAGAAATATGGTGATCGAGAGCGACCTGCGGATCCATGAGGGCTTGCAAGGTGCGCGGCGAGGCGCCGCTGAAGCCGATCACCATTGATGGCTGGTCATTGATCCTGGTCACGAATGTGGCCAGCTCAAAATTACCGCGCAGTAGAAACGGCGTGATCAGATGCAGCCAATAGGACGCCACCAGATTGCGGTACATGGGATCGTCCGGCAATGGCATCACCAGGCTCTTTTCCAGGCGCGACGAAGAACTTGCCATCACCGGCTGCAGCAAGATGCCAAGCGCCAGGATCAGATGCCGCAAAGAGCCCTTGAAACCGGCGTTGCGCAGCATGTTCTCCAGGCCGCCGATGGTCTGAATCTCCATGAAGTCGGTGAAAGCCGCATGGTATGCACCGCTGCCCAGCTGTAATGGAATGCCTGTGGCTGTCAGGTTTTGCAGAGAGAGTGCCGGATCGGTAGCGGCCACAACCTCGGAAGCCTGGGCCTCAAGGCGGTTCCACAGGCGCGCGAACGCCATCGGGCTCTTCGCCGTAAAGTCCTGCGGCTCGTCGATTTCCATGGTGCTGACGGCGAGAAACGGAAAGCGGCGGTTAGCCTGGTCGTTGCTGGCGATCAGGTGGCCGGCAATGGCGCGTCTGCTGCGCGGGCCGATGAAGGCGAAGTGCAGCGGACTGACCGCGTCATAAGCGATTTTCCAGCGCGGTTCGGCCGACAGCAGATCCATGGCTTGCGCCAGCCATTCGTCGAGAATCGACACCAGCGGCACGTTGTCGGTCGCCTTGATGAAGTCGCCGCGACTCGGAATCTTGCCGAAATAACCGATATTGGCTAATTTTTCTCCTGCGCTCATTGTGCGGTCCCTCCTGCATTGACCGCACCTGCCGCAGTGACGGTTGGTGTAGCTGGACTGGCAGCCGGATTGGTAGTCGGATTGGTAGCTGGATTGATAGCTGGATTAGTAGCCGACCCCGCCGCTGTACCCACGATGGTTTCCGGCAGTTTCATGCCGCGGAAACCCTGGCCTTGCTGTGCGCCGCCGTCCGGCGTCTTGGCGCTGACTTGCGGACTGCTGATGATCTTCAGGTTGATCGGCACGGTGATGTTTTCATTGGTCCAGCTCAATTCGAAATTGCCGTCCTTGCGCTTGCGCACCGCGGTATTGATCAAGCGCTCCAGGCCAAAACGACCGGGCTGGTTGGCGATTTCAATGGTACGTCCATCGAAGGTGACTGCCGTGATGCGGGCGCCGGCTACCCCTTGCGGATTGGGCCAGACGAAGTTGGTCCACTGCGCCTGGGTATTGCGGTAACGCAGTTGCTGGCCATCGATTTCGATGGTGTATTCGGTTGTGCCGCCGGCCGGCAGAGCTTGTATCTGGAACACTGTTTGTGCATCTGCCGCAGCAGCGCCGCCGCCGGCTGCTGCGCTGCTGGCGCCCAATGGCGCAACCCAGCGTGAGAAGCTCGACACCATGGTGGGCGAGAGCGTGATGCCCATGTCAGCCCAGGTCTTGGCTGCCAGGGTATCGCCGCGGCGCACTACCAGCGGTCCCATCGATGCATTGACGAACTTGGCGATGCTGCCGTCCGGACCAAAAGTCTGGCCGATTTCGGCGCTGGTCGCTTCGATTTTCGAATTGGCCGCAAACGGATATTTTTCCGACAGGGTTTTCTCGAACGGTGCGTAGACCTGCGCCAGCCAGGTGCGATTCATCTCGGCTTCGGTCGGTTTGATGGTGACAGCGAAAGCTTGGATCAACGGCCGTACCAGAATCGGGCGAATCGCCTGTTTCTGCGAGTCGCTCATGCCGACCAGCATCTGTTCGTCGACATACTTGAGGGCGTCGGCCAGTTCCGAACCGCTGCCGTTCAAGGTTTGCTGCATCAACTGGTTGGCGCCAGGGCCGGTGTCGCCCTGGTTCTTGATCTGGTTGAAGCGGGTACGCAATTTCGACAAGGTTTCCATATAGCCGCCCATCAGCGTGGCATTGTTATCCTTGGCCGTCACCATCCGTGCGACACCGGCAAATTCCTTGCCGACCGGCCCCATAGGAGTCGCAGTAGCGTCGGCACTCAGGTTTAGATTGACGTTAACCCCGGAAGGCGCCTGCCGCAGGATGGTTTGCCTGAACCAGGCCATGAAGCCGCTTTGCGCACGTCCCAGGCCGGTGTTCAGCAGCGACGGATTGTCCCATGAAGTCTGCTGATAGACGCTGGTGACAAACTTGTTGATCGGTGAAGTTGACGGATCGCCAAAGCGGTTCATAGCCTTGACCGCGTTGTCGAACCCACCGAGGTCGGCAATATTGGCGCCTTGCATGAACTTCTGCCATTCCTTGGCGTATTCGGTTTTGTATTGGCTGACCAGAGCTTTCTGGATCTGTTCCGGGCTGCCTTCCAGCGTCAGGTCGTCGTTGGATGCTGTCTTCAAGACCCAGTCGGCGCTTTGCAGTTCTTTGTTCGCCGCTTCCTTGAAAGCGCCCTGGACAAATTTTTCCCAGGCGTCGCGGGTGAATGTACCTGGAATAGCATAGCTGCCGACAATCAGTTCCTTATCCTGGTCGCCAACGATGCTGGCCACGGTGATTGACGGGAAGCGGGTCGAGGCGCGCGCCTTGATGTCCGCGTACACCCGGTCTCTGGCAGCCATGCCACGCACCACGCGGCGCAGATTGTCGCGCGACTGGTCAATCAGGGTCAGCTTGCTTTCTATCGTAGGCCAGGATGGATCGTTGATCTGCGACAGATAAAAACTCATCAGGCGTTCGGCGCTACGGATCATTTGTTCACGCGTCATGTTGCCGCGGTTGCTCTCCAGCCAGCCGCGCCAGAAGCGGGTCAACTGATCGTTCAGATGGCTGGACTCGGCACGCGAGCGGTCGCTCAGCATCAGATAAGTCTTCAATGCGTTGTAGCCGTCTTCTACATTGGTCGGCGAAGAATCTTTGTATTGCTGGGGCGCGCTGCTGCTGCCGGCGCTGGCGGTCGGGGCTGCGGTAGTTGCAGCGGTAGTTGCAGCGATTCCCGACGCTGGCAGCGCGGCATTGGTCGACTGTACCGGACGCGCCATCGGTTCCAGCGAACCGGCGTGGGCATTCATTTCAGACAGGAACGATTCGATATTCGCCGTTACCGGCTTGAGCATGATGTCCTTGATGCCGGCGAAATATTCTTCACGCAATTTCTGCTCCAGCAAATCCCCTTGATACAGGCCGAAACCTAGCGACAGGGGACGGCCGTTGTCATATTTCTGCAATTGCTGGATACGGTCTTGCAGGATCTCCATCGCTTCAAAGCGCGATTGCAGGTCAAGGCGTTTTTCCTGCAGCTTGATGGCCTTGTCCAGGTCTGCCTGGACGTTGGCGGTCAATTGGCGGTTGCCAATGTACGACCAGCTCCAGCCGGCCAAAGCCAGTCCGACCAGTGCGGTGGCGGCGAAAAACATGGTGTAGCGGAGCCGGGTTTTGTGACGGCTGGCATATTGCGAGACCAGGTCCTTGTCGGAAAAAATCACTTTCCTGAACAGATTCAGCAGGAAGAAGCCGTTCTTGGAATGGATCTCCGGCCGTTCCAGCGTTTGCAGTTTGAGGTCGAACCGTTCGGCAATCCGCTCTGAAGAGCTGCTGATGCCGCTGCCTTCCTGCAAAGCGCTAGTGAAATAGAAACCACGGAATACCGGTTTGAACTGGAACGGATTTTCTTCAAACAGCGTGGCGATAAAAGCGCGCAAGGAACCTTTTACTGCCGCAAATTCGAGCGGGAAGGTGAGCACGCCGGGCGGCAAACGGTCACCGCGATTCAAGGCCATATTGGCCAAGCTGATTTCCTTGAGGCCTTCGAACAGTTCGTCAAACCGCTCGTCAAAATATGACAGGACGTCGTGGCTGCTGGTTTTCCTGCTGTAAGGCAAGGTCGCGCCCCATACCCGATCTCTTTCGCCGCGATCCATGTCGTCGAAGAATTCGGTAAAGCCGGTGATCAGGTCGGCTTTGGTAAACATCACATAGACCGGCGCAAAAACTTCCAGCCGCTCGGTAAGTTCCTGCACGCGCTGGCGCAGGTTTTTAGCCAGGTCGATGCCGAACTCGGGGCGGTTGCCGGCCAGTTCGGCCACGCTGACGGCAATGATGATGCCGTTGATCGGTGCGCGGCTGCGATGTTTTTTCAGCAGGCTGAGGAAACTGAACCATTCGGCGCGGTCTTCTTCATGTACCGAATAGCGTCCTGCGGTATCCAGCAAAATGCCGTCGGTAGTGAAGAACCAGTCGCAGTTCCGGGTGCCGCCCACGCCTTGCACGATATTGTTGTTCTTGTCAGCCAGTGGGAACTGCAAACCGGAATTGGCGACCGCAGTGCTTTTGCCGGCGGCAGGATTGCCGATGATCATGTACCACGGCAGTTCATATAAGGCAGTGGCGCCGGATTTTTCGCCAAGCTTGGAATTCTTGATAGTGGAAATAGCTTCCAGCATTCGCTTGCGCAAGGTTTCGGTTTCGTCGCGGCCAACTGCACTGGTTTTGTCGCTGACCTTCTCGGCCTGGCCTTCCAGCATGGAGCTGAAATTTTTCGACGCCGTTTTAGTGCGCTGCCAGCGGTACAGCCGGACCAATCCCCAGATCAGCAGGACGGCAACTAAAAAGATGACGACCCAGATGCCGTCGATTTGCAAGGCGTCTGCAGCGAGAAAGAGAAAGCAGGCTAGCGCCACAAAACCGACTACCGCCAGGGTTCGTGCATTCGTGAGAAATTGCCAAATTCGTTGCATAGGTATCAGTAATTAAGTAGTTGATTTTTTCGGAAATTACGCAAACGGCGCGCGCTGAAGGCGGCCGGATCTACAAATGCTGCTGGTACGCGACCATGCGGTAAGAGCAATTGCTGCTGACAAGGACATGCTGCATGACTGTGTCAGCCTGAACAATGAGCCAGGGTAGGGCTGCCAAAAGCGGACGTCGCCCGCTGGATGCACGTCCCGCTGGATGATGCTTTATCGCTCGATACTATCAATCGCTTCGCCATGCCATTCCTCTTCTTATCGATTTCTCGTCATTTTCACAAATACAGAGCAAATACAGCGGTCTTATCTTTTCATTACGCCCGGCTTACGGAATTCCACGTGACCCAGATCCATCATTTTCCAACGACCGCCCCAAGTCAGTCCAACCGACTCCGCCACTTCGCCGTACAACTGATAACCGCGCATGGCCCACGGATCTTTCTCGGTAATCACCAATTTACCGCTGCGCATAAACGCCGAATCAGCCGCTAGTCCGTACTGGTGGTAGCTCTGGAACGCTTTTGCATTGGTCACGCTGCCGCCCATCTGCGCCAGGGCATTCTGCCGTTCCGGACTACGATAACCTTCAATAATCACCATGTCATAGCCGTACTTCTCTTTCATGATCTTGAAAGTCATCAGCAAGCGCTGAGTGAAATCCGCATCCAGTGCCTGCCAGTTACGGCTTGCGGTATCCAGCATCGGCCGCACCTGCGCCACTTCCTGAGTGGTAAACACCTCGGGCGGCAGCGGCGGCGGCGGTACTAACTGCTCCCCTTCCAACAACGCGGCAATCTGCTGGTTAACCACTTGCCCGGAATCGTCGTAGCTGCCGAGCATGGTTTTACTGCTCAACGTCCAGGCGATTAAAGGCGGTATCAGCACAACCGCCGTCCCGGCAAATAAAACCAAATAATGCCGTTTGATAAATTGCCAGCTTGAGAGCCTCGACGCGTGCAGATTTTGCGAGAAGGATTTTGTGGTCTGGGATCGGCGATCTCTCCAGTTCTGGACCTGGATCCCAATCTGTTGTCGTTGCTTGATTAATGTTAAATAAACAATCTCGCGGACTGCTGGAAATAACAGCAACCCAGCGATGCCGCATGCAAGTAAAAAATAAAGGGCAACGATTAAGACGAACACAAAAACCTTCTCCTGAATATTACCAAAGAAAAACTATAATTTTTTGGTAATATATTGCCAGTTGGCATATTTAGTTGTCAGAGTATACCTTATCAAACTTGGCGTCACGTCGGTCTGTGTTCAATAAATGACATTTGGAGAATTGTGTCTTGCAACCATCTGAAGAAACTGCGCGCGGCTCAGTAAGACCGAATCTGTTATCGGGATCGGCGGCGACAGAAAATAGCAGCGGCAGCATCCTGAATGCCCTGGAAGGCAAGGAATCGCCTTCGAGTGCCATTGCGCAAAAGAAATCCGGTGTAGTGCGTGCAGCACTTGTCATCGCTTTACTGGCGGCAACCGGAGTAGGTGTGTTTTTTGCCTGGGGCCAACGCGGCAGTCAGGTCGACACTGCCATGACAGCCAATGCGCAAACGACGCTTGCCGCTAAGGAGCTGCCGTCAAGCACTCCTGCACTTGCCGCAAACGACGCTGCGCCACCGGAAAAAACAGAATCGCAAGCAGCCGTGATCGAAAATGATCCGGTCTCGCATTCGGAAAAATCCGATTCCATCCCAGTCCAGGCATCGACAGATCCCCGTACCAAATTGACGGAAACCCTGGAAGCAGGTGTGCCGGTCACTTCGACCGCCCTGGCGAAAGCGCTGGAAGAACCCAAGGTTTCGAAATCCAAGCCAGCCAGCAAGAGTGTGGATGCACCGTTGGTAAACCGCATTGTTCAAGAGAAAAAAACGAGCGCCCAGAAAGCGCCGAAAGCGGCCGCCGCTCAGCCGACAGACAGCGATGTCAACATCCTGACGGCGCTGGTTTCGCATGGCGACAGCGTGACCGAACCGTCTAAAACCAAAGAAACTGCCAAATCCAAGCAAGCAGCCAAGAAGAAATCTGCGGAACCTGTTGTCGCACAAAATACGGCCGATACGCCTGATATTGTTGAGCGGAAGAGCGGCGATAGCACAGGCGGCTTGTTACAACGCTGCAAACAACTTGGTCTGATCGAAGGTGAATTGTGCCGCTGGCGCATTTGTTCAGGGCGGTGGGATACAGACCCCTCGTGTAAAGTAAATCGGTAGGGATTTTGTAGTTGGCGCGTATTACGATCTATCGACCGACAAGGTTGTACAGTTCATTAGCCGATAAGAAGAGCCGTGGCATAGAAATGCCACGGCTCTTCTTTCTTTATAGAGAAAGTTCGGACTTCTCGGCAAGCGCTTCAGTGGCGAGAGTGTCGTCCGTAATTTCAGCGGCGCCATCGGGACGGTGTGTGCGCTGACTGCCTCGGGATAGTCTTTGATACGGACTCGCGCTTGATACTGCGAAGGGCCGCGTTTACGGATTTGTGCCATGCCAAAAGTCTCCTGGTTGGAGACCCAATGGCGCAAAAATGGCGCAGAAGTGGGCAAAACTAAAAAACAAAAGGGCCCACATCGCTGTGAGCCCTTTATTTTCTTCGGTGTTACTGGTGGGCCCCCCCAGAGTCGAACTGGGCACCAACGGATTATGAGTGCGACCTGCATCCGATCTGGGGAATTCCTCAATGCGCTCAAACCCTTTCCCAGTCTGGCTTTTACGGGAAATTACACAATTTCCGAATACTCATTAATTCCCAATCTTTCGCTGTTTTTCTCGAATGGATTACACAGAAATTACACGACAAATTCATGTCGTCGTAAGACAGCAGGAAACAAAAAAAGATTTTAGTTAGCTTTGCTCTAAGACCGCACTGTTAGGTGCATGGGATTTTGCGTATCTTCTGTCAGTAGCGGCAAGCCTACGTACTCACGCAGATTGTTTTGCTGTTCCAAGTCCAAACCCTTGTACATGCCAGCCTTGAAGTTAGCATCAATCTGCTTCTTGTCCAACAGAAAACGGTTGTCGTCATACACCGCTTCGTCTACCGGCAGTTCGACGCCGGAATACCCTACTGCCTTAACCATAATTGCTCCCTCAGAAGTGCACTGAAACGATACCAGAGCGCCGCCTCCACTTCCTCCGACTTAACCCACAACCTATTTCTGCAGATTAGGTCTTAGCTTTAGCTTTAGCTTTAGCTTTAGATGCACCTTTTCGGCTTTTCTTCGTAGGGGGCAAGGAGGTATTTTCTCCCGAAACGATAGCCTGTATCGGTTGCGAACCTACGAGGGCAATAGGAAGCGAGAGACTTTCGACGATCTTTTTTCTTTTGCCATCAATACTGGCCATTCGGATTTCCAGATCGCCGGGAGCAGACAAAGTTATGCCTTGGAATTGAACAACCGCTCTATGACGCAATTTACCATCGTAATTGACTTGAACAGGGAACGAAGTCTTTTCTCCGTTGTTTGTTATTTCAATACTGTACTCTGTCCGTTCCGGTTCAGAGACATCTCTTGAAGTAAGCCAAGCCAACGTTAAACGTGGCACGATCACAGGGAATTGAGGAACTTCAAAACTCTCCACAATTTCGATCAAAGACAAGGTGTTTGCCTGAGCGTCGGTTATTGCGGTGTTGGCCGCAATAAGAAAATGTGATTTCAATTCTGACCCCTGTTCATGATGAAATTCCGTGCTGTATTGCTGACACCTCTTGATGATCCTGTTCTCGGCAAATTAGGTATCGTTAGCTTTGTGACTGTCATTGCATAATTGCGGTTGGAGAACTGAGTAACTGACAGCAATTCGCTCACCCACATCACCTTTGATTGTTGTAGCGCATTGTGGACATTGGTTGGAATAGGGGCATCGCTGGATTTCTGAATAATCGCTTGAGTCAAAAGAAGGATAATCGTCGTGCTTTGCAATGACCGATCAGAATTTTTCAGTTCCTGAAGAACTTTGTCCGATAGTTGTTCTATGGAGAATTTTTCAACCAAGTACTGAACAAGCGGATGCGTGCGAAGTCGATTGAGAAGGTAGGTCGTAGTGTTTGCCGTCCCGACTGCGACCATAGCATCGTCAAATGCACTATGTTTCAAGCTCATAATTTATTGGCCTAGAATGATTTTCGACAAAATAATGGACTCACCTGAGTGATCTACACGATAAAACTTGTAATCGACTCCGTACGGACTTTTGTGAACCCAATGTAAGTACTCTGCACCCGCCACGCCCCATTTGCTAACTACTTGCGGAAACTTCAATGGGCCATCGGGAATTAAAGCAACAATACCAGAATGGGAAACGGTGCCGTCTGGGTCATAATAAAGGACAACGTCTCCCGGCATGACGCTGGCGATATCTACCAATTTATAGCCGTCATCCACCAAAATTCTTACAATTGACGTTGCGTCATCAATACATGTTCTGCGTGATCCGAACGTTAAGCCATGACAGTTATAACGCCCCGAAGCTGCGGTGCGCAATTTGGCTTCATACTGGGTAACAAAGCGTTCTACCAATGTATTTTCATTGCCAACAATATCAAAGTTTTGTTGGTTTGGTATAGGCCAGCGACCAGAAGTTTCAGTCGAAATACCTGTCTGCATGTTTAATTGGTTATGAAAAATGAACTTATATCCAATAGTACTCGACGATGGCACTAAAAAGCCACCTTTCGTCGATTGGCCGCGTTTCTGTTGCTTGGACTTCTCTGGCGCTGTCCACAGCATCCGGATAGCAAAAAGTCCAATCGTCAAGGCTAGGCTAAGTGCTTGATTAAGTTGGTGACCCGGACCGGAGCGGAATCGAATCACCGGCACAAGGATTTTCAATCATCGGTTCGCCCCCAGCATGCCATCGGGTGCCCTCCGTGGTTTGGCAATTGATTGCCAGTTCAGATTCACTGGATTGCTTGCCCGGATAACGCTGGCGGCAGAAAGACATTACATGGATGCCATTACTGACCTTGGCGTGTGCTTTCGATTCGGCCAAGGCGTGCAGCGCGACATTCTGCAAGCCGCTGAACTCTTCATGCAGGCAGCGGAAGAATCGGGTGACGTTGTTGCAATGGGCAATCTAAGTGACCTGAAGGACGAATTGCAATTGATGGCTGAACAGGGAAATGCCATGGCTGCAGCGTATGTAGCGCACACAGAAAAATATGTGAGCGTCATCTCTCATGTTTAGTACCGGCAAACAGCAAAGGGCCTGCGGGGATACCAATTTTCACGGGGCAGAAAATCCTTATTTTTGCAACTGATTGCCGAATCGGTTTTGCTACTCCCTTAGTTCTGTATGCCCCATTAATTCAAGGTTGGAATCAACAAATATCGTCCGAAATCTGGATGAAAGCGGCAAAAATATACGTTGCAACTACGAGAATGGCCTAAATTAAACGTTCAAAAATTAGGTGTATCTTTGGTGGTAATTAGTGGTTTGTCAAAGATCGTTACGCCTAACAAAATTAACCGTATATCAAATTCGGTATTGAATTTCATGTGCGGCGTTGGCAATCAATTTCCGCACTCAAGGTCGGTAATTTTCTTGGCCTGCGAAATTAAGTAATAAATATGAGGGGCAAGTTAGGGGGTTAAGTTCGATTTGTCAAAGGCCATTCTCCCCGCTCCAAATTTAGTGTCATATTCGTGCGGGGTTGGCAATCAATTGCCGAAGGTAGCTGACAATTGCCTCCCCCCAGTCATGGCGTGATTTTCGCCAAGGCGTTCGGGAAGTGACCCCATAATTTTTCGGGTCGCCACCACCATACCAAACAGGTCTTTAATTTTTGCCGAAACACCTTTTTCTCGTATGGCAAATATCCCCGAAAAGCAGAACCAGAACCATTTTCTTCGCAGGCGTCTAGTAGCTTATGGAATTCGCTGTCAATTGATATTTTCCGCGCTCTTATCGGGTCAACGATGCTGATTTTGTTAAAAGGGTTCGGCAGGTGCATTAGCAAATCACAGGGTTTGTGGCCGGGGTGAGTAAGCCGCGCTTCAATGCGTGTCCAGATTGCATAGGGCGTTTCCAGTCCTTTTTTTTCCAAAAGCTGTTTCTTCTTATCGTAAAACGCGTGCCTGCTATCGCTCTTCTGAGCACCAAGGTATAAAGTCCCTTTGATCCCATTTTCCACAATAATTTGCGAATCACTAATATGGGTGCGGAGCGGAATAAACGTGTGCATTGGATGACTTAAGAAGTCAGCATAGACCTCGATGTATGAAACCTTTCCTTTTTTGAACAGGTAATCGTAGTCTAGAGGCGCGATGGCTAAACTAACGACTTTCTTGATTTCTTCAAATTCGTTTTCCGAAAATTTATCTGGGTACAAATCCAAGCGGAAATAGCGATGTTCATATTCCCGTGCCAAGGTAAGCTGAAACGCAATCTGCTTGCTGTGCAACTCGAAGTTTAGACATAGATAATCATCAGTAATAGGCTTTGGAAAGGTGATCTTCCAGAAGGGCGACAATTTTTTTTTATTCGATACCAAGTCCCAAATATTTTTTCGTATAAGGCTATGAAGTTCTTTGCCTTTGAGACTTAAATTGAATGCAATTCTGTCGATGCCTACACGCCTTATGATGCTCAAGGCCATTTTGAATCACTCCATTGGTTAATCTCATAAATATTGTTTTCTTGACTGACTGCTTTCCAACTTACTTGCTTACTAGCAGGCAGACCATATTTCTTATCCGACCACGCTGCGAACTCTGAATCTCTATGGGGTCTAGGTGCTGCTTAAACCGCATGGACATTGAGGCTCACTCCATTGACTCCTCGCTGTTTGACTTATTGCGCACATCCGGTTGGCGGCTTACGCCAATTTGATTTTCAAGCGCCCCACCTTTCTCATGTCTTCCAGCGCTCTGGCTTGACTGGAACTGATTAAATCACTTCGCTCGTCTATCCATGTGTTCAGATCGGTCAGCTTATAAAAAATACGGCCCCCAAGTTTGCAGAACGCGGGGCCTTTTTGAGTGCAACGCCACATAGCTAAAGTTTTGGGTGACACGCCCAGATAAGTAGCGGCTGCATCTGGTCGCATCCGATCCTGTGGCTTGTGTTGTAAGTTCAAATCAGGGTAAGTCATTTCGTAGTCCTTTCTAAAAATATGTATTTGAAAGACTACGCTTGATGAGGTATGATGTCAACTGTCGGAGAACGTTTGTTCATCATGGAGGATTGAAGATGGCTTTGAAAATTAGTCGGGAAGCGAAGAAGGATGTTTTAACGCTGCGGGTGTCAGAAAAAACACGGTATGGGCTGGACTTGCTGTCTCGCGTCACCGGAAAAACGTTGTCGCAGTTGTTGACGGAGTCGCTGGAGCCGCTGCTGCAAAGCGCACAATTGCACCTTCCCAATACGCAAAGTAATTTATTCAATCTGACATGGTCGCCATTCGATTCAGATCGGCTGGTGAATTTAGCCGTTACCGCGCCCGATCTGCTGACCCTTGATGAGGAGCGCATCTGGACGGTGATCCGTGAACAGCACGAGTTCTTCGACGCTAATGGCGACCCGAGGCGCGATGCGATACGGGGAAAATGGCCGCAGATTCAGCAAGCCACTGCCAAGTATCAGGAGAAGATGGAGGAATAAAATGGCAAAGAAGTTTTCGAAATTAACCAAGCTTGGGATGCAACGTCTGAAAGCTGGTGAGCAAATTATCGAGCATGGCATCGAGTTTGAGCGAATGCGTGACGGTGATGGGGCATTTCGCATCAATATTATGGTCGATGGAAAACGCATACATCGCTCATTAGGCAGGGAGTCAGAGGGGATGACGCCACTTGTTGTTTGGAAGGACATGGCTGAAATGCGCAGCAACTCCGTCAATGAGCGATTGGGGCTTGCCAAAGGACGGAAAAATCATATTTCCTTTAGCGTGGCCACGCAGCGCTACCTTGAGGAACTTGCCCGGAGCAATGGCAAAGACATACCGGAAAAACGTCGGCGATTGGCGTTGCACCTTGTGCCATATTTCGGAAAAATGGAGCTTTCAAGAATTGACTCTCTGAGCGTCGAACGCTACAAGAAATTGCGATGCGGGGAGCCGTCGTTGCGGGGCGGGGTACGACGCGGCGCAACTGCAAAGGATCGCGTGCCTGCCGACTCAACAAAGCTTACTAGCCGCGCAACCGTCAACCGTGAGATTGCGGTACTGTCCCATCTCATGAACCGCGCACTAGAGTGGGGCTGGATTTCGTCGCTGTCCGTGAAGCTGCGCCGGTTTAAGGAAGAGCAGACGCGTTTTGAATACCTCACCATCGACGAAATGGCCGCACTTCTATTGGCTGCGGGTGGCGATTCCAACGCGCAGATTTACCCATTTATTTGCATCGGACTGCATACGGGCATGCGAACCGGCGAGATTCTTTCACTGCGTCCCGAATTCATCGACTTTGACAAGCAAGTCATTCACTTACCAAAGGCGAAAGCGGGAGCCAGAACGGTTCCGATTTCCGAGGCGTTACGAGAATATTTGAGAAGTTACCTGCAATCAATTGCCGCCGATAGTGATTGGCTCTTTGCTTCAGCCAGATCAAAATCTGGACATACCGAAGGATTGCGCGATCCTTGGCTGCGTGTAGTCGATCAAGCTGGCTTAAAGGGGCGTCCCATCACGCCACACACGCTTCGACATACGGCGATTACACATTTAGTGCAAGCGGGGGTGGACTTGCCGACAGTACAGAAGGTGTCCGGCCACAAGACCTTGCAAATGGTTGTCCGGTACTCCCACCAGAACCAAGAACACGTGCAAGACGCTTTACGGAAATTGGATGAGCGTATTGCCCCAGACAAAAAAGTGGAGCCAATTGCCAGTGCGGCGTGACCTGATTACACAGGAATTACACATATGAAAAAGGGTTACAAGCGCAATTGCCTGTAACCCTTTGTTTTATATGGTGGGCCCCCCCAGAGTCGAACTGGGCACCAACGGATTATGAGTCCGCTGCTCTAACCAAGCATGAGCTAGGGGCCCAATTCCTTAGGGCGCTGTAGTGGCGCGTGCTTGCGGTGTCTGCATATCCCGCTTAAGCACACTACAGTATCTTAAAATCAATCCCGTATTATAGAAAAATACCTGGATGAAAGGTAGGCGAATTATCGTGAATCGTTCAAAAAAATATTGAATGATTCACGGATAATCTTAATTACCTTCCAGGAAGCTCTTCAGCTTGTCGGAGCGGGACGGATGGCGCAGCTTGCGCAGCGCTTTAGCCTCTATTTGACGAATCCGTTCACGTGTCACGTCGAATTGCTTGCCGACTTCTTCCAATGTATGGTCGGTCGACATTTCAATACCGAAACGCATCCGCAATACCTTCGCTTCACGCGGGGTCAGCGAGTCCAGGATATCTTTCACGACACCACGCATCGATGCATGCAATGCAGCATCGGCCGGCGCCAGCGTGTTGTTATCCTCGATGAAATCGCCCAGATGGGAATCGTCGTCGTCGCCTATCGGTGTTTCCATCGAAATCGGCTCTTTGGCGATTTTCATGATCTTGCGGATTTTGTCTTCCGGCATTTCCATCTTGATCGCGAGCGTCGCTGGATCCGGCTCAGCGCCGGTTTCCTGCAGGATCTGACGTGAGATGCGATTCATCTTGTTGATCGTTTCGATCATGTGCACCGGAATACGGATGGTGCGCGCCTGATCGGCGATCGAACGCGTGATGGCTTGGCGGATCCACCAGGTTGCATAGGTCGAGAATTTATAGCCGCGACGATATTCGAACTTGTCGACTGCTTTCATCAAGCCGATGTTGCCTTCCTGGATCAGATCCAGGAATTGCAAGCCGCGGTTGGTGTATTTTTTTGCGATCGAGATCACCAGCCGCAAGTTGGCCTCGGTCATCTCGCGCTTGGCCATGCGAGCTTTCTTCTCGCCGGCACCCATCTTTTTGTTGATGCCGCGCAGATCCGGCAACGGCAGCACGACGCGCGCCTGCAAGTCGATCAGGCGTTGTTGCAGTTCTTTTACGGCAGGTACATTACGGCTGAGCACGGTGCTGTACGCATGGTTGCCGTTGACTTCGCCGTCTACCCAGTCGAGATTGGTTTCGTTGCCAGGAAAAACCTTGATGAAATGCGGGCGCGGCATGCCGCACTTGTTCACCGCGACGTCAAGGATCTGACGTTCGATTTGACGCACTTCATCAACTTGACCGCGCAGGGTGTCGCACAATTTTTCGACGACTTTGGCGGTAAAGCGAATTCCCAGCAATTCGTTGGAAATGATTTCCTGTGCCTTGACATAAGGCTTCGAGTTGTAGCCTTCTTTTTCGAAAGCCTTGCGCATCTTGTCGAATTGGGTAGAGATGGTTTCAAACTTGCCGAGCGCATCACGCTTCAGTTGTTCAAGTTGTTCGGCCGAGAAGCCGGCAGCACCGGAGGTCGAGCTGGCGTCATCTTCTTCCTCGACTTCTTCTTCCTCTTCTTCGTCTTCTTCGCTGTCGTCATCGGCGGCAGCTACTGCTGCACTGGCGGTCGCGGCTTCGTCCGTCTGATTAGGATCGACCAGGCCATCGACGATTTCATCAATCTTGATTTCGTCCTTGCCGATCTTGTCGGCAGCCAGCAAAATCTCGGCGATCGTTGTCGGGCAGGCGGAAATTGCCTGGATCATGTCTTTCAGGCCGTCTTCGATGCGTTTGGCGATTTCGATTTCGCCTTCGCGCGTCAGCAGTTCGACCGAACCCATTTCACGCATATACATGCGGACCGGGTCGGTGGTGCGGCCGAAGTCTGAATCGACGGTAGACAGCGCAGCTTCCGCCGCAGCTTCCGCATCGTCGTCGCTGGCAACGGTGGCAACGTTATCCGACAGCAGCAGCGTTTCTGCGTCTGGTGCTTGTTCGGAAACGGCGATGCCCATGTCGCTGAAAGTACCGATGATGCCTTCGATGGCTTCCGGATCGATAATGTTTTCAGGCAGGTGATCGTTGATTTCGGCGAAAGTCAGGAAGCCGCGCTCCTTACCCATCTTGATCAGGGTCTTGAGCTTTTGACGGCGCGCTTCGAGTTCTTCTTCGCTAGCTTCGGTGTCGGACGAGAAGGCGTCTTTCAGCAAAGCCTTTTCCTTGGCTTTGCGATCTTTCGCCTTGGCCTTGTCGACAGCTTTCAGTTCAGCGCGTTCGACCGCATTGAGTGCCGCGACTTCGTCGTTTTCCGGTTGGAATTCTTTTGGCTTGCGACCACGACGTCCTGGTACCTTCACCGACGGCAAGATGTAGCCGGAAGTGTCAATCGCCGCCAATGTTGCGGCATCCGTGGTTTGACTTACGCCTGATCCAATCATGACGCTAACGTCGGCTTTAACTGGAGCCGCCGCTGCATTTTTGGCTGATTTGACGACTTTGAGTTGTGGTTTCTTGTTTGTCACAGGGGCTTTCGATTTCACAGATACTGGTTTTGCAACAGTTCTTGATGCTTTCGTGGTCGTTGCAGTTGCTTTAGAAACTACTTTCTTACTAACGGGCTTCACCGGCGTTTTGGATGCAGCTACCGTTTTTTTGACGGAGGACTTCGAGTTGGAGGAGCTGCTTAAGTTGGCCTTGGCCGCTACCGGCTTCGCATTTTTTACGGAAAGTGTCAGGGGTTTCGCGGGTCTCTTCATTGCATTCGCCATGGAATCAAATACCAATTGGTTACACTGATTTGCGCGCTGCAGCTTCCTGTACTCTGTCCGTTTGAATTTTGATAAGCTTAAATCGCTGACAGAATTACCTGAGCGCCTGCTATTGCTATCCTTACTGCTTTCCTCACTACCTTCCTATCCGTCTAAATCAATCTGGTGCTACTATCAATTCAACGCCCAATTCGGCTAGGCCTAAGGTGTTGAATCTAAAGCCTTTAATTATAGCATATGGAGGGGCTTTCCTCCAATGCGGGCGGCCCTGTTGTGCCGCCCGATTTATTTCTTTTGCGTCGATTTGCCTAAGTTTTAAGCAATTGCTTAGCGCAAATTCGTTTCCGCTTCTGCTTCGCGCCGTAACTGTTCCTGTTTTTGCATCAATTCCCGGTAACGATTGCGCGCTTCTTCGTTGCCAAGTCCGGTCGCCGCCAGCTGATCAAGTTCGTCTTTCAATATCTTCATTTTAGTCTGGCGAATTGCACCCGCCAGTTCTAATCGCGCCGCTTCCGTTTCGGATTCCGATTCTGCTGCAATTTCCGCAATCAACGATTCAAAATCCTCGCCGCCTTCACGCAAATGCTCAGCCAGCGTTGCAAAATTGGCTTGTTCGCCCATCGCATGGCTTGCGGTGATCAGGCGTGCCAGCATTTCTGCGCGATCCGGTGCAAAGTGCGCGACGGCGTCCAGCGCTGCATCATCCAGTTCTGAGGCAAACGCCGGGTGGGCGACCAGCAAACGGATGATTTGCCGCTCCAGCCCTACCGGCGCCGGCCGATTGCTGCGCGGCGGAGCACGGCGCGCGCTGGCAATTGGCTTGGCCAGTTCAAACAAGGTCTCGATTTCGTTTGGCGTCGATTGCGTCAACTGTGCCAGGCCGCGTACGATTTGCAGCCGTAATGACGACGGCGGCATCAATTGCAATAAAGGCTTGGCATCGTATTGCGCCCGCGCACGTCCTTCGGATGTGCTCAAATCGGCTTCGCTCGTGACCTCGTTCAGTAAAAATTGCGATAACGGCATGGCGTCATGGATCTGGCGCTCAAATGCTTCTGCTCCCAGTTCTCGCACAAAGCTGTCCGGATCGTGTTCCTGCGGGAGGAACAGGAATTTGATGACTTTATTGTCGGTAGCATGCGGTAGGCAGGCATCCAATGCGCGCCGCGCAGCTTTGCGGCCAGCGCGATCGCCGTCAAAGCTGAAGACCACATGATCGGTCTGGCGCAGCAATTTATGCACATGGGTCGGTGTGCATGCGGTTCCCAGTGTGGCCACCGCCTGTGGGAATCCCAGTTGGGCCAATGCCACCACGTCCATATAGCCTTCAGTCACCAGTACGTATCCGGCATCCCGGATTGCCTGGCGCGCTTCGAACAAACCATACAGCTCGCTACCCTTTTGAAATAGGGGTGTTTCCGGCGAATTCAAGTACTTGGGTTCGCCGCTATCCAAGACGCGGCCGCCGAAGCCGATAACTTGCCCTTTGGTATTGCGTATGGGAAACATGATGCGATCGCGAAAGCGATCATAACGCTTGCGATTATTGCCTTCTTCGTCCGTGCGATCGATCACCAGGCCCGATTCGACCAGGGCGGTGACTTCATAGTCAGGGAAGACCAGGCGTAAGCTATCCCAGTTGTCGGGCGAGTAGCCCAGTCCGAACCTGGCGGCAACCTCGCCAGTCAAGCCGCGTCGTTTCAAATAGTCGACGGCATGTGGCGCGCTGCGCAAATGTTGCCGATAAAAATCGCAGGCGGCGCTCATGGCGTCCGACAGAGCCAGGCTCTTTGCCTGATACTCAGCCCGTTGCGCCGGCGGAATCTTGTCGTCGTTGTCCGGCACCGTCATGCCGACGCCTTGCGCCAGATCTTTTACAGCCTCAACAAAACCGAGGCCCGAATATTCGATCAGAAAACCGATCGCCGTGCCATGTGCGCCGCAACCAAAGCAGTGATAAAACTGTTTGGTCGGGCTGACCGTGAAACTGGGCGATTTTTCGTTGTGAAAGGGGCACAAGCCCATCAGGTTTGCGCCGCCTTTTTTTAACTGCACGTACTTGCCCACCACATCAACAATATCGACGCGGTTGAGCAGGTCCTGAATAAAGGATTGTGGGATCACTTAGATTCGACGACAGGCAATATTTTATCGGGCAATCAGGTGCTCAAGCTTTGGTCAGCGCGGTTTTCACCAGTGCCGAAACCGCAGTCATGTCGGCGCGGCCGGCGAGCTTGGGTTTCAATATGGCCATGACTTTGCCCATGTCTTGCGGACCGCTGGCGCCGCTGGCGGCAACGGCCGCAGCTACTTCAGACTGGATTTCTGCATCCGTCAGGCCGGCTGGCATGTAGGCGGAGAGAATCACCAGTTCGGCTTTTTCAATGTCGGCCAGATCCTGGCGGCCGCCGGCTTCAAACTGGCTGATGGAATCTTTGCGTTGCTTGATCATCTTTTCGATGATGGCAAGCACGTGGGTGTCGCCCAACTCGATGCGCTCATCCACTTCTTTTTGTTTGATGGCTGCAGTGATCAGCCGGATGGCGCTCAGTTTTGCGGTTTCTTTGGCGCGCATCGCGGCCTTCATGTCTTCGGTGATCTGTTCTTTCAAGCCCATGCAGTTCTCCATTCGGTGGTGTTTTTCATCTGAAATCAGAAAAAATCAGAAAAACAAAATGCTGGATTATTGTGGCGATCGTGCAACGCTACCGTTGATGCCGAAAAAAACGGCAAAACCCGCTGCGGAGCAACACCGGAGCGGGTTTGTAACGCGATTCAGTCAGCCGCACTGAGTGCGATGAAGAATCAGTGCAAATATTAGTACAGTTTTTTCGGCAATTGCTGGCTGCGAATACGTTTGTAATGACGTTTCACAGCAGCCGCCAGCTTGCGCTTGCGCTCGGCAGTTGGCTTTTCGTAAAATTCACGTGCACGCAACTCAGTCAGCAGACCTGTTTTTTCAATAGTGCGCTTGAAGCGACGCATCGCAACTTCGAAGGGCTCGTTTTCTTTAAGACGAATTGTGGTCATGTAAATTCAAACCAAGTTTGTGTAGGGAAGAGCGAGATTATAGCCGGGAAAATGGATAAATGGAAGTGTTATCCCTGACTGTGTAAATATCGCCGTTTATTTGCAACACTCCTGCTTAACGCCGTGTTTTTGGAAGGTTGCGGTCTCGAAACAGAGCCAGTGCGATTCCGGCAATCGTGCCAATAATGAGGCCGCCCAGCAGGAACAATACAAGATTTGGGAAAAAGGACTGCTCCGGTACAAAAATAGCATCGGCCACTTTCGTGGGGAATGCTTTGATTTTTGTGTCTAGATCTGCCAGACCAGCGTGCTCCGTTTTCAAGTCGCGTATTAATTGGTCTTGCTTTGTTAATAAATTAATGACTACTATGCTTGGCTCAAATTTGGCGCCGTTCGGAGACGCTGCCGCATTCTTAAGGCTAGCTTCCAAGCGCGCTTTTTCGACTGTCGCTTGAGTCATCTGATGCGTATTAGCCTCAATCCGTTCATTCAGATTTTTTATCATTGGCGCAGCGAGTGATTCATGTGCACGGATTAAGGCTTGTAACGTGGCGTTTAGAGAGGATTTGGCTTCCTCTTGGGAGAACCCGGCAACGTTTACATCAACGAAGTCGGTGCTTTTCCCCGGAATAGCCTTGAGACTTTTGCGGAAAAGATTTGTGCGGCGGTCGCTATCCTCATTCAAGGGAAGGCCGACACTCTCCAATGCTTGGTCTTGCAGTTGGCGTTGTTTAAGATGCT
The DNA here is from genome assembly GCF_035566375.1 of Collimonas sp. Classification (GTDB taxonomy): domain Bacteria; phylum Pseudomonadota; class Gammaproteobacteria; order Burkholderiales; family Burkholderiaceae_D; genus Collimonas. Next base: position 150,655 of record NZ_DATMRK010000074.1, on the reverse strand, counting down.
CGGCGACTTGTCCGGTAGTCTCAATTAGAGCCGTTGAAGTCGTTGGTAATTGACCAATTTGCAAGGTGGCCGATGCCCGCCATTTTGGTGGCAATATTGACCAGAGCGCCGTGGCGACGAGGATGCAGACAATAACGCATGTTGCTAGCACGATCCAATGGCGTTTCACGCTGCCCCATATAGCTGAAAGATCAATCAATTCAGCGTCTTCGACTGGGATAGAACTAGTAGTATTTGAAAAATTATTCGACATGGGAAAGGGTTTATTTAATTTATACGTTATTTATCTGGCGCCATCTTACAGCGGGTTAGATGATCGAGGTGCAATTCTGTTGTTAAATAGCAAATCCAGCCGCCGCTGCCGACGCCCAGGCCCACTGAAAATTATAGCCGCCGAGCCAGCCTGTGACGTCGACCGCTTCACCGACAAAATACAAGCCCGCGATTCGATTGGACATCATGCTCTGCTGTGAAAGTTCCCTGGTATCGATCCCACCCAAGGTGACTTCTGCTTTGCGATAACCCTCGGAGCCGTTGGGCTGGATCGCCCAGCGATTGACCGCGACGCCAAGATCTTTCAGCAAGCGGTCGGGAGTGTCTGCCAGGCGGGCCGCTGGGTCAAGCTTGTTTGCCTCGATGATGCCGTGCGCCAGGCGCGCCGGAAGCCATTGCGCGAATACGTTCCCGAGGTTTTTCTTGATCGATGTTTTACCATCGATCAGCGTCTGGGTAACATCAATTTCGGGTAACAGATTTAACAGCAGGGGGGCGCCGCTCTTCCAGAAACTGGAAATCTGCAGGATCGCGGGCCCGGATAAGCCGCGGTGTGTGAACAGCAAGTCTTCCTTGAATTCGCCGCGATTTTTTTTGTCGCCGGTGCCCACTTCGACCGGCAGCGCAATCCCGGCCAACGGTAAAAATGGCTGCCAGGAGGTGGCGTCGAACGTCAGTGGCACTAGGCCCGGTTGCGGTTCAATCACGCGCAGATCAAATTGACGGGCGATGCGATAAGCAAAGTCGGTGGCGCCAATTTTCGGGATGGACAAACCGCCAGTAGCGATGACGACGTTGCTGGCCAGAATTTCTCCGGCGCTGCTGTCGATCCTAAACAGATCGCCGTTCTTGCCCACACTGGCAACGCTGCAAGGCATGCGCCAGCTGACATTGCCCAGATCGCACTCGGCTTTTAGCATGGCGATGACCTGCTCTGAAGAGTCATCGCAAAACAGCTGTCCCTTGTGCTTCTCGTGATAACCGATCCGATAGCGTTTCATCAGGCTGAGGAAGTCTTGCGGGGTGTAGCGTGACAGGGCGCTTTTGCAAAAATGCGGATTCTGCGACAGGAAGTTCTGCGGCCCGGCGTTGATATTGGTGAAATTGCAACGGCCACCGCCCGAGATGCGGATCTTTTCCGCTAGTTTGGTGGCGTGATCAATCAGAACAACCTTTTTCCCACGTTGTCCGGCTACTGCGGCACACATCATGCCCGCAGCGCCGGCGCCGATAACGGCGACATCAAATTGTTTTTGCATCGATCTTTGTTAAATAGATATTTAAATACAAGCTATTGCTATTGGAAGTACGGCGGCGGCTCTTGCCCCATCCATAGTTCCGAAGACAGTCGCATCATGTCATTGAGCGAGCCGCGCTGGGTAAATGTCTGCCTGAGCCAGTCGGCATCGCTGAGGCGCTCATCTGCCATATGGCGCAGGCGTTTTATGGTCAGTTGTTCAGCGTCGTTCTGAGTATACCGTTGTAAGTCCTGCAGATGGTCGAGCAGATGCTGGTAGATCGGCAATTTGAACGAGTCGGCCGGGGTGTTGCCATGTAACGCCATAGAGCCGTTCAGGCCGTAACGGCTGGCTTCGAAGCGATTGTACTGGTATAGCAAATAAAAATCGTTGGTGATGACAAACGGTCTTTCCGTCAAAATCCAGCGTGCCAGCAACTGCGCGTAGCACCCCAGATGCGCGGCGTGTTCGATCGTCAGGGGCGTGTCGCAGACGCGGATTTCAACCGTGCCGTACTCCGGTTTTGGCCGGATGTCCCAGTAGAAATCCTTCATGCTGGCGATGATCCCCATGCGCAGCAACTCATCGTAATACGATTCGAAATCGGTCCATCGGGTCAGCACAGGTGCGGTGCCTGACAGAGGGAACGCGCGCACTACATTGCTGCGCGAGGATTCGAATTTGGTGTCCGCGCCTTGATAAAACGGCGAAGCGGCCGAGAGCGCGATGAAGTGCGGTACGAAACGCGAAAACGCATGCGTCAGATATAGCGCGTCGTCGCCGTTTGGCACGCCGATATGGATATGCTGGCCGAAAACTGTGAATGTCTTTGCCAGATAGCCGTATTTTTCATGCAGATGATGGAAGCGTTCACTGGGTGTAATCCGTTGTTCGTTCCAGTGTTGAAAAGGATGCGCGCCGCCGCCGGAGACGTCGATATTCAGATATTGCGCGCCCCGGTTCAGCGCCGCGCGCAAACCTTTTAATTCCTCGATCAGATGGTCGACCTGAGTATGCACGTCGGAATTCAACTCGATCATGCCTTGTGTCATTTCCAGCTTGATCTGTTTTTGCAAGTCACGCGGCTCGATCCAGGTCAGCAGGTCAACCGCATCGCTGGCCAGGTTGTAGTTGCGGCGATTCACCAGCTGCAGTTCGAGTTCAATCCCCATCGTGAACGGGCTTGAACTGGTGAACGGCAAGATGTCCGTTTTTTCGGCATCGGTCTGGAGCTTGTCGGTTTGCGTGTTTTCAGTCATAGGTTCACCTTTGCATCGTTCATTCGCGTCCGCTTTCGCCGGATTTGATCAAGGCAAACTGGGTTGCTATCGGCCCCAGCAATTCCAGAACAATCAAGCAGCCGGCCAGCAATGGCAGTACGTCAGCGGTGGTGTGGGGGTAGAGGTAGGCGGTGGTTTGCATCAATCCCAGCCCAGCCTCCGTCATCGGCAAGGTTCCCAGGGTGATCAGCGCCGCCTGTTTCCATTTCATCTTGGCAAAATGCGCAAATGAAAAGACGCCGCAAGCCATAGCGAGAAAGCGTGCCGCGATGAGTACCGCAACCGAGGCGCCTACCATTGACAGGTCGGACAAACGGATCGAAGCGCCTATGGTGACAAACAACATCACGATGAACAGTTCGTTGGCGACGCCAAACTCAAGTTCCATCAGATCATACTGATGATCAAGATTCTTCGACATGATCGCGAAGATCAGCATGGTGAGCAATATCGGCAGCTGCAATGCGTGAGCGGCGCCGATCGCCAGGCTGATGACAGCGATCACCAGCACAAACTGACGGCTCGGCTGACGGCCGAGCAAGCGCGCCAGCGGGATCATCAGGCGATAAGTCAGGTACGCCAATACCAGTGAACCGCATAGCGAATACAAGGTATGCGCCAGCAGCGTGGTGAAGGGAGCGGCGCTTTCATGGGCGACGACAGGCAGCACGGTATACGCGGCCAGCAGCGCAACGAAATTATTCAGCGCCGTCATGGCGGCAAGGCGGCGCGTCACCTGGCCTTCCGCCTTGAGATCGCGCACTACCACCATGACTACCGCCGGCGCTGTAGCGATCGCCAGCACGCCGCCAAGCAGAGCGAGCACACGAGAAGTGCCAAACCAGATCAGTGCGCCGCTGACAAACCCGAAACACAATACGGCGCTCAGGACCACCGTTGCCAGCAACCATTTTTCCCGTCGTAACCAGCCTATATCGACATAGCGGCCCAGTTGATATACCACCAGCGCCATCGCCATGTCGGCAAAAATATTCGCCAGTTTGAGCACGTCGCCTGACAACAAGTTGAGACCGCCTACGCCCAGCACGAAGCCGACGATCAAGTAGCCGGTGATGCGTGGAAACCAGGGATTTTTCGTTACGATATGGCCGCCCACCAGCCCGAACAGCAGCAAGCTGCCGAACAATAACAGCGCATTCCATTGAATGGGCTGTGCTAGTGCAAAGGGCGGAAGAGTCCAAGCCATGGATCCTCCAGAAAGTTAGTCTTGCAGCAGTATCGCTACGCTGGGCAAGATGCCGTATGGGCAGATGAATGGGTAATGCTGAAAAGGGTATTGCTTGAAAGGGTATTGCTTTAAAACATGACTTACACGGTGTTAAGCGCACTCTCCTTGCATTGATTTTTTTTGTGCCGCGCTATCGGATTTGTTGAGAATCCTATCTGAGGCCAGTCTGAAATTCTTTGCGGCAATGTTTTGACGGCTGCCCAATAGTACATTCAGTATAGGTATCCTGTTTCATTTTAGATCAGTCTGGTTGGTCCGCCGCCGCGAAAATTAGTTCCCTCGGGAAATTGCTAGCTAGGGCTTACCGATATCGGCCGAATTGTATTGCGTGTGCAAAGCCCGGCAAACCTTCAGACATTGTTCGAGTTGTCCGGCGATCGGTTTTGGGATCAATTCCGGCTGCGCCAACGCCTGTTGTATCCAGCTGGCGGTGGTGGCGGCATCACGCTGCCCGGGCAGGGCGGGCATCTCGTCGGCGATGTTTTGTTTCTCTATCAGCGTGGTTTGCGTGCCGGCATGCAACCAGTCGATTTTTTGCGCCTTCCTGGCATTTGCTACCGTTTCGCCTTCGGTGCCACGCATCAGAAATATGTCGCCGCGTTCAGCCGCGGCGGCAGTCTTGAAATAAGCTGTCAGCATAGTCAGGTATTCCGGATGCGTGTATGAACTCAGGCGCAGGGCCGGAACCACAAACGGTTGCATGATTTTGACCAGGGTATGGGTTGAATTACGGACCCCGAGAATCCGCCGCATGGCAAGCAATCTTGCCATTTTCGGCGCCAGTGCATCGATCGGCATGAAGGCCGGCAGGCGTTGAGCAAAACATTGTTGAGCCTGCTCGATGCTCGCGCAGATTGGCTGGCCCAATGCTTGCAAAATTTCCGCGCTGGTGACCCGGCCGGGATCTGTCAGAACCCCGTGCAACAACACCGGCACACCCTCGCGCGCCAACAACATGGCCAGTAAAGGAGTCAGGTTGGCCATATGGCGTGCACCGTTATAACTGGGGATGACTACCGGGGCGTACACGCTGCTGTTAGTGAGCGGTATCTGTGGAAACGACGCTTCGGCTGCTTCCAGGAAGCCGGCGATTTCTTCTACCGATTCACCTTTGATGCGCATCGCCAGCAGGATACCACCCAGTTCAAGATCCGAGACGCGGCCGTCCAGCATGGCAGCGTACAAGTCATGCGCGTCGTTGCGTGACAGACTGCGGGCACCGTCCTTTCCTCGCCCGATCTCCTTGATGAAGCGAGCTGCTGCGAATGGTTCGGGCGGCGAAATATTTATCATGTGTAGATAGCAATCAGGATTGACCGGCATTGAATGAAACTGGACGTATCGCCAGGATTTTACTTTACCAGCCTCAGTCCATGGCCATCGGGTAAAATCGTCGCCACTCAACCAGCTTGTTCTGGTTTCTTCTTATCTAGGCTTATATGGCAATCGATCCTCGCCAGCTTGAAACATTGCGGCCGCAATTAGTGCGTTTTGCCGCGCTACAGTTGCGTAATGACGCCTTGGCCGAAGACGCTGTCTCGGAAACCATACTCGCAGTCCTGGAGCATCCAGACCGTTTTCAGCAGCAGTCTTCGTTTAAAACCTATGTCATTGGCATACTTAAACACAAATTGCTGGACCAGCTACGGCGCGGCAAGCGCGAAGTGCAACTGAGCAGCGACGATGATGACGCCGATCGTAGCGATGCCGACATGATCGATGCTTTATTTACGTCCGCTGGACATGCCATGGAAGCGGCGCCCAGCTGGGGCAATCCGGACCAGACACTGGAACGCAAGGAGTTTTTCGATATTTTGCAAATATGCATCGACAATTTGCCCGCCAAAACCGGGCGCATTTTCATGATGCGAGAATGGCTGGAACTGGATACCGATGCGATTTGCAAGGAGCTTGATATTACCGCCGCGAACGCTTGGGTGTTGCTATATCGGGCGCGGACACGGCTGCGCGAATGTTTGCAACTGAACTGGTTTGGAGCACAAGCTTGAATTTCCAACCATCGTGCATAGATAAATACGGCAATACCCGCTTATTCCCGGCTAATTGTAAGTATTGCATCCGTGGCACGACCAATCCTGGATGCCGAAATTCTGGCACGGTCAGTTAATTTATTTTTATGTCATATAAACGCTTGATTCCTCACTGTCGCGATACACAATTGCTCCTGTCCCAGGCGCAGGATAGCAATCTGTCGCGATTAACCCGGGTCCGGGTGCGCATACATCTGTGGACCTGCACGGCTTGCACCAGGTTTTCGCAGCAGCTGGCTTTCATGCGGCAGGCGATGCAGCAACTCGGCAAGGATTAATCGTCGCCAACACGCGAGTGTCTGCCGCGCTTTCCTTTACAATGCGGCATTGTATAAATATTGCCCCACCCATGATTGTTCTCGGCGTTGAATCTTCCTGTGACGAAACCGGCCTAGCGCTTTACGATACCGAGCGCGGCTTGCTGGCCCATGCCTTGTATTCGCAAGTGGCGATGCATGAGCAGTACGGCGGCGTGGTGCCGGAACTGGCCTCGCGCGACCATATCCGGCGTGCTATTCCTTTGTTGCAACAAGTGTTGGCTGAAAGCGGCGTTGCACGCCACGACATCGATGCAATCGCCTATACCCAGGGGCCGGGCTTGGCAGGGGCGCTGCTGGTCGGCGCCTCGATTGCTTGCGGTCTCGGACTGGCCCTGGATAAACCGATGCTCGGCGTGCATCATCTGGAAGGGCATTTGTTATCGCCGCTGTTGGCTAGCGATCCGCCCAGCTTCCCGTTTGTCGCCTTGCTGGTGTCCGGCGGCCACACACAATTGATGCGGGTCGACGGGGTTGGACAATACGCCCTGTTAGGCGAAACACTGGATGACGCTGCCGGCGAAGCGTTCGACAAATCGGCCAAGCTGCTTGGCCTTGGTTATCCAGGTGGCCCGGCGATTTCACGCCTGGCGGAATTTGGCGATCCGTCGGTGTATCAGTTGCCGCGGCCCATGCTGCACTCTAAAAATCTGGATTTCAGCTTTTCTGGTTTGAAAACAGCGGTATTGACCCTTGTCAAAAATCACACGGCCAATATTTGCGACCAGGACAAGGCCAACATCGCGCGCGCCTTTGTTGATGCTCTGGTTGAGGTGCTGCTGGCTAAATGCCTGGCGGCGTTGAAACAGACCGGTCTCAAGCGCCTGGTGATTGCAGGAGGAGTTGGAGCCAACCAGCAATTGCGCAGCGCCCTCAATGCGGCGGCTGAAAAGCGGCGTTTCCGGGTGTATTATCCCGAGCTGGAGTTTTGCACCGATAACGGCGCAATGATTGCCTTCGCCGGCGCCATGCGCTTGCAGATCAATCCGCAGGCGGCGCAGCGCACATATGGCTTCAATGTGCGGCCACGCTGGCCGCTCAATGAACTCGGTATCTGAGCAAATTCCCAGCTAGGCGTATAATGCGCGACTGTGGTACAAAGCGTGTCGGTAATGATGTCAAATTGGTAATCCGGCTTGCGGCGCTTGTTTTTATTGTGACAACGGCGCCTCCACAATCATTTGGCTCGAAAGGTGTCGCCGTTGCTTGTCTTGGATAAGCACCGATCGTCATCAATCAGCCGACACGAAATTCACGAATTCAATTGAGAGCAAATAAAGCCTTTGTTTGAGTGCATCCTGCACCGGAGGCCGCCAACTACCATGTCCGACATACAGTCCGAGATTCAAGCCGATCCAGCCGTGCCAACCACACCCTCCGTCCGTTTCGCCGACTTTGGGCTGTCTCCAGATATCTTGCGTGCGCTGACCGATCAGGGTTATGTCCATCCAACTCCGATTCAAGCGGAAGCGATTCCGGTGGTATTGCAAGGGCGCGACGTCATGGGTGCGGCACAAACAGGAACCGGCAAAACTGCCGGTTTTTCCTTACCGATCATTCAGCTGTTGCTGGCGCACGCCAACACCAGCGCCTCGCCAGCGCGGCATCCGGTGCGTGCTCTGATTTTGACGCCTACCCGCGAACTGGCCGATCAGGTGGCCGAGAATGTCCGCGCTTATTGCCGCCATACTCCCTTGCGTTCGACCGTGGTGTTTGGCGGCGTCGATATCGCACCGCAAACTGCCGCTTTGCGCTCAGGCATCGAAATCGTGATTGCTACCCCGGGCCGCCTGCTGGACCATGTGCAGCAAAAGACCGTGAACCTGTCGCAGACGCAAATCCTGGTGATGGACGAAGCCGATCGCATGCTGGACATGGGTTTCCTGCCTGATTTGCAGCGCATCATCAATCTGTTGCCGAAAGAGCGGCAGAATCTGATGTTTTCCGCCACGTTTTCGGGCGAGATCAAAAAGCTGGCAGCCACTTTCCTCAAGAACCCTGTGACGATCGAGGTGGCGCGCAGCAATGCGACTGCTGACAACGTGACGCAAACCATGTACCACGTCAATGAGCAAACCAAGGCAGAGGCGGTGTCGTACATTATTCGCGAGCGCAACCTGAAACAGGTGATCGTTTTTTCGAATACAAAAATCGGCGCATCGAAACTAGCCCGTCATCTGGAAAACGAAGGCGTCAACGCGTCGGCGATTCACGGCGACAAGACGCAGAATGAGCGTATGGCTGCGCTGGAAGCATTCAAACAAGGTGAGATTGAAGTGTTGGTAGCGACTGATGTCGCCGCACGTGGCCTGGATATCGCTGAACTGCCATGCGTGATCAATTTTGATTTGCCTTATAACGCCGAGGATTATGTACACCGGATCGGCCGTACCGGTCGTGCCGGGGCTTCAGGCGATGCGATTTCCCTGTATGCCGACAAGGACGAACGTTTGCTGGTCGATATCGAAAAGATGATCAAGCACAAGTTTGTACGCGCGGAGCTGACCGGGTTTGTCGCCAAGCCGGCAAGTGTTGAACGCGAGCGTTCCGGACGTGGCGCCGATGCGCGCAGCGATCGTGGCGATCGTAATGACAGTCGCGGTGTCGCCTCTGGCCGCAGCGCTCAGCATACGCGCAGCGCCTATACCTCGACGCCAATCTCGCGCAAGGAAAAAATCGATCCGTGGTTCCTCAAACCTTACGAACCGACGCTCGCCGCCGATATGGATGCATCCAGCGTAGTGCCGGCAGGCGCCGGCGCCATCAAGCCGCCAAAGGTAAAGTTGGCGGCCTTGCTGGGTGGCTTGCCAAAGCGCTAGTTGCGCTGGTTGTTTAGCCGTGGCGACTCAGGTCGAGATTCGCCCATGCTGTAGTGGCCAGTGGCCAGAATGCGGCTACGCTATCGACTTGTCCGATATCAAGTCCCAGGAACCAGGCAGCCTTGCTTAGCGCATGTAGCGGTTGCTTGAGATCGATAGCTTGTGCGCCATTCTGTTTGGATAGTTTTTCGCCGTCTGCGTTGGTGATGACCGGTACATGCAAGTAATGCGGCGTCGGCAGTTTCAGCTGATGCTGCAGATAAATCTGGCGCGCGGTCGAATCCAGCAAATCGGCGCCGCGCACCACGTGCGTAACGCCTTGATCGGCGTCGTCGACCACCACCGCCAGTTGGTAAGCCCAAAAACCATCCGCCCGTTTCAGTACGAAATCTCCCACTTCTATCGCCAGATGCTGCTGTACGCGGCCAAGCCAGCGATCGTCAAAAATAATCAGTTCATCGACATGCCCTGGGTCCGGCACGCGCAGACGATAGGCGCGCGCTGGTTTACCGACAGGTAAGCCGCTGCGGCAAGTGCCGGGATAGACCGCTGCGCCATCGGCCGCCACACAGATGCGGGAATCGACAATTTCGCGGCGCGTGCAACCGCATGGATAGGCCAATCGCCCGAGACGATCGAATGCCGCTTCATACAATGCCGTACGCTGGCTTTGAAACACCACTTCGCCATCCCAATGCATGCCGAGCGTGCTCAGATCTGCCAGGATAGACTCAGCCGCACCCGCCGCGGTGCGCGCTTCGTCGACATCTTCCATCCGCAGCAGCCAGCGGCCATGATTGGCCTTGGCGTCTAGGTAACTGGCCATCGCCGCGACCAGCGAGCCGGCATGCAACGGTCCGGTGGGCGAGGGGGCGAAGCGGCCGATATAACTTGTTTGATTAGACATTGTTGATCGATTCGTGATGATGCGGCGCCACTGCCGGCGCCAGAGATCCAAGCAGCGCGTGCTGAGTCGCGGGTTCGCTGAGTTGCGCGATGAACCATTTGAGAGATTTTCCCATGACCGGCGTACGCCAGGCGATTTGTGTCTTGTCGCTGGGTTTCGCTTCGATGGTTTGTTTTTCGATCAGTGCGCCAGAAGCAAAATAAGGAGCCGCCATCCAGCGCGGCAAATGGCCGCAGCCGAGGCCGCTGAGCTGGGCTTGCAGCTTCGCTGGAATCGACGGTACGGTCAGGATGTCTTGTCCGCTTAATAGTCCTGAAGTAATGCTGGGCAAGGTGCGGCCAGTGTCGCCGACCGCTACCGCGCGATATTGTTGTATCAGGCTGGCAGTGAGCGGTTCTGGCGCGTTTGCCAAGGGATGTCCGGGAGCAACAGCGAAGACCCAGTCAATGACACCCAACTGGCGGGTTTGGAACCCGCCGCTCATGCGGATGCTATCGGGACCGCTATGCGGTGCGCCAATTGCCAGATCAGCGCGGTCCGATAACAAAGCCTCCCACACTCCTGACAACGCCTCGTGCGAAATGCGCAGGCGGGTGCCGGCATTTTCACGATCGAAGGCCTCGATCAGCGGCAGCAGGCTGTCAAACGGGATGATGCTGTCGAGGACGATGCGCAGTTCCACTTCCCAACCAGTTGCAGCACGTTTTACGCGGCGTTCCAGCTCTTGTGCCGCCAGCAACAGATGGCGCCCTTCAGCCAGCAATTCGAGGCCGGCGCTGGTCAGTTTTGCGCGATGGCCGCGGCGGTCGAACAGCAGTACATCCAAATCTTCTTCCAGCTTGCGCACACTGTAGGTGAGTGCCGAGGGAACGCGATTGAGCTCGACGGCGGCGGCGGCAAAACTGCCTTTGCGGGCGATCGTATCGAGAACTTGTAAAGCTTCCAGCGTCAGATTCATCGGGGCTCGGCGAGTATAAATATTGCAAAAATCTCATTCAGATAAATTGAATGATATATCGAAAATTAAGGTCTGTCTTAAGCTGTTCCTTCGCTCTATAGTGCCAAGTAATGCAGCGGATTCATATGGAATATTTCTATATTGAAATAAATTTTCGGATATATCATGATCGAATTGCGCGATAGCCGAGATTGAGATCGCGCCAACATGGTTGTCTTGACTTGCATATCCGTTTTTCGTTCGCTGGGCATTATGAGCCGCAGCGAATCAGAGTTGAGGCTTGATAGCGGAAAGCTGGCCGAACCTATTGTTGTTTGATTTGCCGCTTTAATAGTTGTTATTTATTTTTTTAATCAAATTCTTACGTCAGAAGGACATTGTCATGACTAAAGTTGCTGTCGTTTATCACTCCGGCTACGGCCACACCAAAAAACAAGCAGAAGCGGTGCACGCCGGCGTGCTGCGAACTCCAGGCGCAGTGCCTGAATTGATCGCGATTGATGCCGAAGGCAATCTGAGCGATGCAGCCTGGGCTTCGCTGGAAGCAGCCGACGCCATTATTTTTGGCACGCCAACATACATGGGGATGGCTTCCTGGCAATTCAAGAAATTTGCCGATACCTCATCGAAGCAATGGTTCGGTCAGAAATGGAAAGATAAGATCGCAGCCGGTTTCACCAATTCGGCCACGATGAATGGCGACAAGGGCTCGACCATGAGTTACCTGATCACTTTCGCAATGCAGCACAGCATGGTTTGGGTTGGCACTGGTTTGATGCCATCGAACAGCAAGGCGGCGCAACGCAATGATGTGAATTTCGTTGGCGGTTTCTCTGGTGCGTTGGCGCAGAGCCCATCCGACTCGTCGCCGGAAGAAAGTCCGTCCGCAGGCGATCTCGAAACAGCCAAATTGTTTGGCAAGCGTGTTGCAGAGACGGCGCAGAAATTCAAGAAATAATCGAAGGGGGGAGGGGCGAAGATTGAAATCGGCCCCTATCCAGTCAGAAAAAAAGCCCGCGTGAAATTTCACGCGGGCTTTTATTTGGGTTCTGCGGCTAGGTTTAATGCGCAGTAGAAGCTTCTGCCGGCGCCGCCACGGCTTCCGGCTGGCAATGCGGGCAGGATTTTCCGGCCACGTATTGCGGTGACAATTGCTGGCGCGGCGTCACCACTGCGCGGCAAGCGTAGCATTGCACGGTAGCGGTTTCCTGCAGCTGCGGATTGAGTGCGGTGCGATAGTCGAACACGAAGCAATCGCCATCATAGTGAGCGCCGCCGCATTCCTCGAAATATTTGAGAATCCCGCCTTCCAGCTGATAGACGCTGTCGTAGCCGATATCTTGCATATGGATCGCAGCCTTTTCGCAGCGGATGCCGCCGGTGCAGAAGGTCACAACCGTCTTGTCGGCCAGTTCGTCCTTATGTGCAGCGACTACCGCTGGAAACTCGCTGAACTTCTCGATACGGTAATCAATCGTGTTTTGGAAAGTGCCGACATCGACTTCAAACGCATTGCGGGTATCGAGCATGACCACCGGCCGGCCGTTGTCGTCGTAACCTTGGTCCAGCCAGCGCTTCAGGGTCTGGGCTTGTACCGCCGGGGCGCGCCCCAGTTCCGGCTTGATCAACGGGTGCTTCATCGTGATGATTTCAGCTTTCAGCTTGACCAGCATGCGGGTGAAAGGTTGTTTTTCCGAATAACTTTCTTTCACTTCCAGATCGGAAAACCGTTCGTCAGCGCGCAGCCAGGCCAGAAACTGGTCGATTTGCTCACGCATGCCGGCCAGGAATAGGTTAATTCCTTCCGGGGTAAGCAAGATCGTGCCTTTTAGTTGCAATTGCTTACAAATTGCAAGAAATTCAGGACGTTTCTGTTCCGTGTCTATGAAAGTGACGAATTTATAGGCGGCGATATTAACGTAAGGATGATTGGACTGCATGGCTTGCTTCTCGGTAAGTCGTTGATTTATCAGTATTATAAACGCCGACAGCAGGATTGCCCAATTTTGCCCGTAGCCAGCAGGGCCTCAGGGTAAAATACCGGCCATGACGACACCGCAATTTATTCATCTCCGCCTCCACTCTGAGTATTCCATTGTCGACGGCTTGGTACGCATCGACGATGTAGTAAAAGCCGCAGCCAAGGATAGGCAGGCAGCGCTTGGCATCTCCGATCTGGCCAATCTGTTTGGCATGGTCAAATTCTATAAGGCTGCGCGCGGCAAAGGCATCAAGCCGATTATCGGCTGCGATGTCTGGATCACCAATGACGACGATCGCGACAAGCCTTCGCGTTTGCTGCTGCTGGTCAAGAACCGTGGCGGTTATCTGCAATTATGTGAGCTGTTGTCACGCGCCTGGCTGGAAAACCTGCATCGCGGCCGCGCGGAAATTCGCGCTGAATGGCTTGCCGACCTGAGCAGCCAGAACGGCGGCAACGGTTTGATTGCCTTGTCCGGCGCCCACTTTGGCGACATCGGCATTGCTATCGACAACGGCAATCCGGGTTTGGCTGAACGTTGTATTGAACGTTGGGCGACTATTTTCCCCGACAATTTCTATGTCGAGATCCAGCGCGCCGATCAGCCCAATATGGAAGCGCATGTAAGGCAGGCAGTGGCGCTGGCTGCCAAGTTCGGCGTGCCGGTAGTGGCGACCCATCCTATCCAGTTCCTCGACAAAGAAGAATTCATCGCGCACGAAGCGCGCACCTGTATCGCTGAAGGTGAAATGCTGGCCAATGCGCGCCGTGTACGTCGTTTCAATGATCAGCAATCGTTCAAGACCCAGGCCGAGATGGCCGAGCTGTTCGCCGACATGCCGGCGGCGCTGCAAAATTCGATTGAAATTGCCAAGCGTTGCAACCTGACGCTGCAACTGGGTAAGCCAAAGCTGCCGGATTTCCCGACGCCGGATGGCATGACGATCGGCGACTTCCTGGTACGCGAGTCACAAGAGGGATTGGAACTGCGTCTGGCGCATCTGTTCCCGGATGAGGTCAAGCGTGAACAGCAGCGTCAGCGCTATCAGGACCGCTTGAAATTTGAAACCGACACCATCATCAAGATGGGTTTCCCCGGCTACTTTCTGATCGTTGCGGAATTTATCCGCTGGGCCAAGCAGAACGGCGTGCCGGTTGGGCCGGGGCGGGGTTCGGGCGCCGGTTCGCTGGTCGCGTATTCGCTGCAGATCACCGATCTGGATCCGCTCAAATACAATTTGCTGTTCGAACGTTTCCTGAATCCTGAACGGGTATCGATGCCCGACTTCGATATCGACTTTTGCCAGGAAGGCCGTGATCGCGTCATCCAGCACGTCAAGGATTTGTACGGCAAGGACGCGGTGTCGCAGATTGCTACCTTCGGTACGATGGCGGCCAAGGGCGCCATCCGCGACGTTGGCCGGGTGCTCGATTTTGGCTACAACTTTTGCGACGGCATCTCCAAACTGATTCCATTCAAGCCGGGCAAGCACGTAACGATTGCCGACGCCATCCAGGAAGAGCCGATGCTGGCGGAGCGCCTGGAGAACGAGGAAGAGGTCAAGCAACTGCTCAACCTGGCGCAGCAAGTCGAAGGCATCGCGCGCAACATAGGCATGCATGCCGGTGGTGTGCTGATCGCGCCTGGCAAACTGACCGATTTCTGCCCGCTCTACACACAGGGCGGTGATGCCGGTGTGGTCTCGCAATATGATAAGGACGACGTCGAAGCGGTCGGCCTGGTCAAGTTCGACTTCTTGGGTTTGACCACGCTGACAATTCTTGATCGCGCAGTGCGCTATATCAAACAGCTCGATCCGGCCATGGCCGATTTCAGCCTGGAAAAGCTGCCGCTCAACGACCGCGCATCGTATGAACTGCTGACCGCCGCTAAAACGGTCGCCGTGTTCCAGCTGGAAAGCCGCGGCATGCAAGGCATGCTGAAAGATGCGCGGCCCGACCGCTTTGAAGACATTATCGCGCTGGTGGCCTTGTATCGTCCGGGCCCGATGGACCTGATCCCGGATTTCTGCAAGCGTAAGCACGGCGAGCGCTTCGATTATCCAGACCCGCGCACTGAAGGCATCTTGTCGGAAACCTACGGCATCATGGTGTATCAGGAGCAGGTGATGCAGATGGCGCAGGTGGTCGGCGGCTACTCGCTCGGCGGCGCGGATTTGCTGCGGCGGGCGATGGGTAAAAAGAAGGCGGAAGAAATGGCCGAGCATCGCCAGATTTTCCGCGACGGCGCCGCCAAGGATGGTTTGTCCGAAGCCAAGGCCGACGAGATTTTCGACTTGATGGAAAAATTCGCGGGCTACGGCTTCAACAAGTCGCACGCTGCCGCTTACGCATTACTGTCGTATCACACCGCCTATCTGAAGGCGCATCATCCTGCCGCGTTCATGGCCGCCAACTTGTCGCTGGCGATGGACGACACCGAAAAGATCAAGATTCTGGTGGAAGACTCACTGGTGGTGTGCAAGCTGACCCTGCTGCCGCCGGACATCAATCTATCGGATTACCGTTTTACGCCCGAAGGCGAGCCGGGTAAAAAAGCCACTTCGATTCGTTACGGACTGGGTGCGGTCAAGGGCTCGGGACAGAACGCGATCGAAGCCATTATCGCCGCGCGCCAGGAAAAGCCTTTCG
The DNA here is from genome assembly GCF_035566375.1 of Collimonas sp. Lineage (GTDB taxonomy): Bacteria > Pseudomonadota > Gammaproteobacteria > Burkholderiales > Burkholderiaceae_D > Collimonas. Next base: position 134,930 of record NZ_DATMRK010000074.1, on the reverse strand, counting down.
TCGATTTGTTCGATTTCTGCCTGCGCGTGGATAAGCGCCAGATCAATCGCCGCACCATCGAATCGCTGATACGCGCAGGTGCGTTTGACTGTTTCAAAGTTGATCGCGGGATTTTGCTGGCTTCGGTGGCGCGCGCCATGGAAGCGGCCGACCAGAAACTGGCGTCCGCCAATCAGGTCAGCCTGTTCGGCGGCGACGACAGCGATCTTGAAGCGCCTATCGAATATGTACAGGCGACGCCGTGGACCGATAAGCAAAAATTGACGGAAGAAAAGAGCGCCCTCGGTTTTTATCTGTCAGGCCATTTGTTCCACGCCTACGCCGCCGAAGCACGTCGCTTCGCACGTACCCCATTGGGCAGCTTGGAGCCGTCGCGCGAACCGCGCACCTTGGCGGGAATTATTTCCGGCTTGCGGGCGCAAATGACGCAGCGTGGAAAAATGATGATCGTCACGCTCGACGATGGCAGCGCAACTGTCGATGTCACCGTCTACAGCGAACAGTTCGAACCGAACAAGGCTTTTTTCAAGGAAGACGAATTCCTGGTGGTGCAGGGCAAGGTTTCGGAGGATCGTTTTAACGGCGGCCTGCGGGTATCTGCAGAAAAAGTGATGGACATCGCCACTGCGCGGATTCATTACGGGCGGCAAATGGTGCTGTCGCTGGCGTCGCCGGCGAAAAAAATCGATGCTGTGCAGCTGAAAGACATGCTATCGCTGCATCGCTCGGAGACTGGATTGCCTTTAACGCTGCGCTATACGAGCGATCAAGTGGCTTGCGAAATATTGTTCGGCGCCGAATGGCGAGTGTCCCCTAGCGACGGCTTGCAACTGGCTTTGGCGGAGAAACTCGGGTCGGAGGCAGTTGCGGTGGAGTATTGAGTGTGATGCCTCATGCATGCAATTGCGCTTGAATACTCATTTCACAGTTTTAAATTCGGAGAAGAAATTTGTCTTATATTAAATGGCCTGTAATTATGGCCATTCTGCTGTTTCCGGCACTTTCCATCGTGTTGCACAATGCCGGCAATACCTGTTTATATGTGCTTCTGATTTGCAGTATCGTGGCTCTGATTTGCCGTTGCAAACCTATGGGGATCGGTTTTGGTCAACTGTTAAAGGAATACTGGCCGCTCCACCTTGCGATGGCGTCTTTATTTATTGCTGTGATTCTGAATCAGTTATCGCTCGGGGCCTTTGAAGCGCGGCAATATGACCGAGCCTTACGGCTGGCTGTATTTGCACCGGTTTTTTGGATAATTCTGGCGGCTCCTCTGAAGTACTTAAAGAGTGTGCAATGGGCTTTTATTGTTGGCATCATTGCGGCAGTGATCAAGATCTACCTGGGTACAGACGGAGGGACATCTAGGCCAAGTAATATCGGATTTTTGCTCATCATCGCGTTTTCCGATATCGCATTATTGTTGGGCAGTATGACCTTGCTTTCGATTGGCTGGAATAGCCGGCGCGACAAAGCCGTCATCTTGCTGAAATTCCTCATTTTCTGCGTCAGTTTGTACATCACTATTTTGGGTCAATCCAGAGGAACCTGGATTGCCATACCCTTTTTCGTTGTATTCGGAATCCAGTTCTTGGGTGGGATTCGGATCAGGCATAAGTTGATGGTGGCTGTATTGGCTCTTGTTGTAATGATGGCGATGTTCTCGTTGAGCAGCACGATACAGACCAGAATTGCCGAAGCGAAGTCGGACGTCACTCAATATTTAGACGGGAAAAATGTGGATACGTCCCTAGGCATCAGGCTTCAGCTCTGGCGCGTATCTTGGGAGCTGTTCAAGGAACGTCCGGTTTTTGGAATTGGACGGGAAAATTTCAGCTCTGGTTTGGAGGAGTTCTCTTCTAAAAAAATGATTAGCCCGGTCGCGGCGGCTTTTGCCCACTCTCACAATGAACTTATCTTTAATATGACTATATTGGGGATATTCGGGTTGCTGGCGAATTTATCGATTTATTGTGTGCCTGCATATTACTTTGGCAGGGAAATACGTCATCCTGATCGCTATGTGAGAACGGCGGCAGGGATGGGCATGCTCCTGCCTCTAGGTTTTTTCATTTTTGGCCTTACCGATTTAATGTTCTTTTGGACAGTCCTCGGCGGATTCTATTGCATGAGCGTGGCCACATTTCTTGCCATCATAATCAAGCGTAAAAAGAACTTAGAACAGACGGACATATGAGCGCATCTTCCTATACAACCTATTTCAAGCGGCTGGCAGTACTGCATCGACCGTACAAAAAACGATTGGCGCTTGGTCTGCTTGGGATGGTAGTGACCGCGGCAACCGAACCGCTGGTAGCTTACATTTTTAAAATCCTGTTGGATAACGGCTTTGTGGAAAAACCTACATTTCCGCTGTGGCTGGTGCCGGTTGCTGTGATTGGCGCATTCGTCGCCCGCGGCGCCTCGACTTTTTTGACAAGCTACATGACTAATTGGGTGTCTAGCCGAGTGCTGACGACATTGCGGCAGCAAATGTTCAATCGCATCTTGCATGTGTCGATTGATTTCCACGCTACCCATACTGTAGGACGTGTGATCAATTCGATCATGTTTGAAGTACAGCAAATCATAGAAATGATCAGCAAGTTGTTTACGTCGATTGTGCGTTGCGTGCTGACGGTAGCGGGTTTGTTGGGCTACATGCTGTTTATCAGCTGGAAATTGACGATTGTCGCCTTGGTGTTGATGCCTCTGATGATCCTGGTGGTGCGTACTACCGCCAAGCGCTTGAAAAAGCTGAACAAGGATTCTCTCGACGTTAACGCACAATTGACGCAGGTAATCGAAGAAACCACGCGCGCTCAGCAGGTCATCAAGGTGTTTGGCGGCGAGCCTTATGAGAGAAAGCGATTCGAGGAATCGGCGGAGCATATACGCCACTACAGCATGCGCATGACCAGCACTTTCGCCGCCACTGTGCCGGTCACGCAAATCATGATGGCTTGCGCGATGTCGGCGATGATCACGATGGGTTTGATACAAGCAAGTCACGCACAGCTTACCGCAGGCGATTTCGTCTCATTTTTAGCGGCGATGATCGCCTTGCAAGTACCCCTCAAACAGCTGGCCGAAGTGAATGGCCCGCTGCAACGCGGCATGGCCGCGGCAGAAGCTGTATTCAAGTTGATCGACAGCCCGGTCGAACGCACCGGCGGCATACAGCTGGAGAAACGTGCAAACGGGAAGATCGAATTTTCCAATGTCGGTTTTTCATATCCGGGTCAAGGCAAGCCGGCGTTGACGGGCATTAACCTGAACGTGAAACCTGGTGAAACCATCGCTTTTGTGGGGATGTCGGGAGGTGGGAAATCCACTCTGGTGAATTTGATTCCCGGATTTTATTCGGTGACTGAAGGCCGTATTTTGCTGGATGATTTGCCGATCGAGGACATATCTTTGAATAGCTTGCGGGCTCAAATAGCGATGGTCAGCCAGAATGTCGTGCTGTTCAACGACACCATCGCTGCCAATATCGCCTATGGCGACAGCGCGCCAGATCGCACACGGATTGAAGCGGCTGCCAAGGCAGCTTATCTGACCGAGATGATCGCCGCCTTGCCTGAGGGTTATGAAACGCAGATCGGCGATAACGGTTCGCGTTTGTCTGGTGGACAGCGCCAGCGGCTGGCGATGGCGCGCGCTATCTACAAGGATGCTCCTATCCTGATCCTGGACGAGGCGACTTCCGCACTCGATAGCGAGTCGGAACGGGCCGTGCAGGCAGCGCTCGACCAGCTGATGCAGGGCCGCACCACTTTCGTGATCGCACACAGGCTGTCAACTATCGAGCGCGCCAGCCGCATCGTCGTGCTCTCGAATGGCAGCATTGTTGAAGTCGGCAGCCACGATGAATTGCTGAGCAAGCAGGGCGCATACGCAAATTTATACCACCTCCAGTTTTCCAAAGACGCGGTGAATGTGGAGATGTAGTGCAGGGGATCTGGGGCACCGCATTTGAGATCGCCGATCTGCCTCATCTGAAAATATCGTCTATAAGAAAATCTCATGACAGCACAACTGGTTCCGGCCGAAATATTAAAAAAAGCAGATAAAGTCTTGTTCATCGCCCATCTTGCTCTCGGCGATTTTACCTATCTGCAAAATTGTTTCCAGGCGTTTGCACAAGCCTTTCCGCATATCAAAATCCATATTTGGGTGGATGAGGTGCGTCGAACCAAAAAAACGGCGGCCTGGCCCTATTTAAAGAAATATGCCTTGTATGACTGGTTAGCTGAATGTCCTTTCGTCGCCAAGATTTATCAGCAGACCTATAGCCCCGCCTTATTTGAGCAATCAATCGTTGAGGCACAAGAACAGCACTACCCGCTGGTGGTCTCGCTGTCGACCTTGAGGCCGCCGATGTACGCGACGCTGGCGCGCCAGATCAGTCCACAAGGTTTCGTGGCGGGCATGAAAAAGCCGGCTGGAATGCTTGCACTGCACAAACACTTGGCGTATCGCAAATTAGATGCAGCTTTTGACCCTGACCGCGTGGCGCCGTCGCGGGTGCATATCAGTGATGTTTATGCCGCCTGGTTTAATCGTTTGTTTGGAATGGACAGCACATCATCGGCACGCCTGCCTTTCGTGCGGATTCCGGAGCAGTGGGGGCGCTACGCACAGGAACAGTTAAAGCAGTGGGGCTTTGAACGTGACCGCCGGCAATCTGTCAATCCGGCTAAGCTGGTTTTCATCAATCCTTACGCCAAAACTCGCAAACGCTGCTGGCCGCTGGAACGCGTGGTCGAGCTCGTCACCGCATTAAGAGCGCAGGAAGCTTGGAAAGACACCCGCTTTATCGTAAACGTGGTGCCTGAGGAAATGGCGCAAGCCAAAATATTCTTCGACGGCCATGCGCTTCAACGCTTGCAATTATTTAGTGCGCAGGAAAATTTTTTCCAGTTGCCGGCGATGTTGCGCGAGTGCGATCTGATTATCTCGGTTGAAACTGCGGTGATGCATTTGGCAAACGCGGTGCAGGTACCTGTGATTGCGTTGATGCGGCAGAAGAACCCTGAATGGGCGCCGATCGACAAGGAAAACAGTCGCATCATTACCACTGCGCATCGTCGGGATTGGGTAAAGGCGATTACGGTAGCGCAGGTTATCGCTGTTTTGAATCAAAAATAGGCAAGCCTTCGGATTCCTCTGCTTGCGCCTCCTGCCGCCACCGTAAAACGATTTTTTCGACACTTTCGGGTGTGATATTTTCCATGCAGGCGCAACTCGCGGCCTGGCTATCTTTGCAGCCGGGGCAACTGATCGGTAAACATAAAACTTCCGCCCGCTTTCCTAGCGGTTCCCAACGGCCCGGATGCATCGGCCGGGTTGGCGGGAACAAACCGAGTGTGCGCTGACCCAGTGCGGCAGACATGTGGAGTGGGCCGGTGCCGCTTGCAATCAAGCCATCGGCCGCCTCAATCAGTGAGCTCAGTTGGTCAAGCGTGAACTTGCCGCAGACGTTGCTCACATTTTGCAATTCGATTAACTCTGCGGCATTGTCAGCCAGCCATTGCCCTTCGGCAGAGCTGCCGGTTAACCATAACTGGACATCCGGATATTTGCTTAAGCGCTTGGCAAGTGCGATGTAATGCTTGATCGGCCACTCACGCCCATGTCCATTCGATTTTGTATGAATGATGAGATTGAATGGATGTGGCCGGAGTAACTTGTTTATTTCCGGATTCTCTGGGACGTTGAAGTCGTAGAGGGCGGGAATGGCAGCACGTTCAGGGATGGTGTCGAGGCCGAAAGGGCGCAGAAATTCGAAATTGAATTGCGCCTCATGGTGTTCCGAGTTGCCTTTCTTGAACCGTACCCGGCGATTGCAATACAGCATCTGGTATAGCTTATGGCGGGCATTGCCGATACGGTTCGGGATGCGCGCTTTGAAAGCCTCAACCGCCTGGCGTTTGTTCGGTTGCGCCAATATGATGGTATCGACGTCAGCATGCGCAAAATAAGCGGACGGATTCAGCAAGAAGCTTTCAAGCTCCACCACTTCATCGACGCTGCGGCATTGTTTGACAACCGGGGCGGCATAGGCCCGGCACAGAAAGCTTATTTTCAGAGCCGGATATTGCTGTTTCAAATAGGCAGCAATAGGTAATGTCAGGATAACGTCGCCGATATTGTCGGTGCGGCATATGAGGACGTGGGAGCTGGTTATTGCCATCTTTGAATCGGTTAAGGCCGTGGTTAAGGCCGTATTTGCGTTGGGTTGTAGAAATTATAACCGGCGGTCATGACGGCCGGTGAGGTTCTAACTTTTGGTTACGTCTTGAGCACTTTACTTGGCAGCCAGATATTTCATATACCACTTGAAACTGTCCAGCCTCTGCCCTCGTTTCATCAGGAACCGGGAATACATCCTCATCTCTTTATAGTTTCTTGGCTGCGGATCTAGCGCCAGATCTGCCCAGGGGGAGAGTGCCTGGTATTTGACGAACAAGTCTCTGGACGCATGCAAACACCAGTCGTTCCAAGGTTTTACCGCGCCGGCGAAGTGAATGAAGACCACCTCGCCGATAGCGCGCATCTGGCGCTTGTCTTTTTCCAGATCATGGATCAGGTCATAAAGGAAATTCCATTTTCTGTCGATATACCTGATCTTTCCTTCCAGGACCACGTTGAGCGCGTCCTGATCCGGGAATCTGTATTCCTTGCCGTTTTCCAGAATCGAAAGGATGGTTTTCTCGGTGATTTCCTGCGTCATCCAGTTATCGACGTGCATATACATCACGCCGGAATTGAAATACTTTTGCGACGACAATTGCAGGGCTGCGCAGCGTCTTCTGGTGGTTTCATCGGCGTCCGGCACGACAATCGCCGCGCTATCGCCGAAATCCATTTGGGTTAGCTCAGCCATGCTGCCGACGCACAGGATATCCGCATCCAGGTAGAGCACCTTGTCGCACATGCCACGCAGGGTGGAGGGGATCAACAGGCGCGTGAATATGGTCGGCGAATAATAGGAAAACTGCGAGATGTGCGCGAACCGCTGGAATACCGCTGGATCGATAATGTGCACATGCGTCTTGAGCTGGTACATCTGTTCCAGCTGCTTGAAGCGCCTGCGGTTATCCTCCGATAGCGAGAAGGAGAACACGTGGAAAGTGAAGGTCACGCCCGGACTGTTGGCGATGATGGAGGCGATCGTCGCTCCCATGCTGCGGCAATAGTGATCGTCGACGCAGAAGGCGATGTGGAAAGAATCGTCGGAGTTGTTAGGCGCGGCAGGAGAATGCGGTAAAGAACTATTCATGTAAGCCTTACATAAGAATGATGTCGTATTGCTCCTGCGGATAAACCGTTTCCACTTGCAGGGAAATCGGTTTACGAATGAAATCGCCCAGCATGGCCAGATGCTGTGATTCCTCTTCGAGGAACATGTCGACCACCACCTGCGACGCCAGGATGCGGAATTCGCGCGGGTTGAATTGTTTGGCTTCGCGCAGTACTTCGCGCAGGATTTCGTAACAAATGGTGCGCGCAGTCTTGACCTGGCCCTTGCCGTTGCAGGCTGGGCAGGGCTCGCACAAGATATGCGCCAGCGATTCGCGAGTGCGTTTGCGGGTCATTTCCACCAGCCCCAGCGCGGAAAATTCCGATACCGATTTTTTGGTGCGGTCGCGCAGCAGGGCTTTGTGCAATTCAGCCAGCACGGCAGCCTTGTGCTCGTTGTTCTCCATGTCGATGAAATCGAGAATGATGATGCCGCCCAGATTGCGCAGCCTGAGCTGGCGCGCTATGGCATGCGCCGCTTCCAGGTTGGTCTTGAAAATCGTATCGTCGAAATTACGCCCATTGACGAAACTGCCGGTGTTGACGTCGATGGTGGTCATGGCTTCGGTCTGGTCGACAATCAGGTAGCCGCCGGACTTGAGCGGCACGCGCCGGCTCAATGCTTCCTGTATTTCTTCCTCCACACCATACAGATCGAACAAGGGCCGCTCGCCGGTGTAATGCATCAGCCGAGCAGTAACCGACGGCGTATAGCTGGCGGCGAATTCTTGCAGTTTCTGGAAATTTTCGCGTGAGTCGACCTGGATGGTAGTGGTCTCATCGTTGACAAAATCACGCAGCACGCGTTGCGCCAGACTCAAGTCCTGATGCAGCAAGGTCGGCGCCGGCTTGGTTTTTGCCAGCAGCGTGATGGATGACCAGGTCTTGCGCAAATACTCGATATCCATTTGCAGATCGGCTTCCGAGGCGTCTTCGGCCATGGTGCGAATGATGAAACCGCCTTTTTCCTCGGGCGGCAGAAGCTTTTGTACTTTATCTTTCAGCAGTTCGCGTTCAGCTTCATTTTCAATTCTTTGCGAAATGCCGATATGCCGGTCTTGCGGCAGATACACCAGCATCCGGCCAGCGATGGAAATCTGGGTAGACAACCGGGCGCCCTTGGTGCCGATCGGATCTTTCACCACTTGCACCGTCAGCGACTGGCCGTCGAACAACAGTTTTTCAATCGGCGTTTGCTGCGCCGCCTGGCCATCGTGGGCGCGGGTTTCCCAGATGTCGGCAACGTGCAGGAAGGCTGCGCGTTCCAGTCCGATATCGATAAATGCCGATTGCATGCCGGGCAGCACACGCACCACTTTGCCCAGATAAATATTGCCGGCCAAGCCGCGCGACAAGGTGCGCTCGATATGCAGTTCTTGCACCGCTCCCTGGAAAATCAGGGCGACGCGGGTTTCCTGGGGAGTGATATTGACGAGGATGTCTTCGCTCATAAAATGCGGATGCCTGCCTGTTGTAATAATTGTGCGGTTTCGAAAAGAGGTAAGCCCATGATGCCTGAATGGCTGCCGCGTATGCTTTCGATGAAAATCGCCGCCGGCCCCTGGATGCCATAAGCGCCAGCCTTGTCGTAAGGCTCGCTGGTATCGCAGTAGGCTTCGATCATGGCCTCTGATAACTCCTGGAATAAGACGTCGGAAAGCTGCGTGAGTTGCCAGTTTTGTTCGCCGTGGATGACGGCAACGCTGGTGAGGACTTGGTGAGTACGGCCTGACAAGAGTCGCAACATTGCAATCGCCTCGGATTTGTTAGCCGGTTTGCCGAGAATCCTGCCATCGATCGTGACCGTAGTATCGGCCGCCAGGATGGGGCGCACCGGCAAGCTGCGCCAAATCATCATCTGACGAGCAGCGAGGGCTTTTTCCATGGTCACCCTGGTGACGTAAGCTTGCGGCGATTCTTCCGGCAAGACTTCCTCGCTGACATCGGGGCCGCGCGGCGTCTGGTCGCGCAGCAGCAGCAGTTCAAATGCGACGCCAATCTGTCGCAGCAACTCCCGCCGGCGCGGGCTTTTCGAAGCAAGATAGATTTTCTGGTAAGGGTTTTTCATTGCTGGCGGCTACGGCGAATGCGTCGTCTGATAATTCCAGCGATTATTACAGAGTTAGATGCGTATTGGGTGGCTTATTGGCCCGCTCAAGGGGCTCACACGCGATGATAAGGGTGATTCTGGGTAATCGACCAGGCCCGGTAGAGTTGCTCCGCCAGCAGTACCCTGACCATGCCGTGCGGTAAAGTCAGGCTGGAGATGCGTAGCAGGCTGTCGGCATTGGCCTTGAATTCAGGATCCAGGCCGTCGGCGCCGCCGATGATGAAGGCGACATCCCGGCCGTCGCGCTGCCATTGGGTCAGCTGCTGCGATAACTGGACGCTGGTGAGGTCTTTGCCACGCTCATCGAGAGCGATGATGCGCACGCCTTTTGGCAGCACCGCCTCGATCCGGCTGCGTTCCAGCGCCATGGCTGTTTCGGCGGTCTTGCTGCCGGACCGTTCGACCGGCTTGATTTCCTTGAGGACGATGCGGCAGTCCGGCGGCATGCGTTTCGCATACTCGCCGAATCCGCTTTCTATCCAAGCCGGCATTTTATGGCCGACTGCAGCGATGATGAGCTGCATGAGGATGCTATCGACGCAGCAGCTTATTCAGCCGCTTTGGTTTTTGCCGGAGCGCGCTTGACAGCGGGTTTCTTGGCCGGAGCCTTCTTTGGCGCCGCAGTCTTCTTCGGCGGGATCGAACTCTTCGATGGCGCTACCTTGATGGTTTTGCCGACCGCCTTCTTGACGCCATCAGTCTTGACCGGCTTCTTGCGCGCTGGTGCTTTCTTCGGTGTTTCGTCTTCTGCCTTCAACGCTTGCGAAGTAGTCAGATGGCGCGAAACCTTCTTCGGCGCTTCTTCCTCTGCTGCGGTGCGGGTAGAAATCCGTTTGGCGGCGCCGAACTTGACTTCTTTATCACCCCAGATTTCTTCCAGGCGGTAATAAGCACGGATCGCCGGTTGCATGATGTGCACCACCATGTCGCCCATATCGACCAATACCCATTCGCCGGTATCTTCACCTTCGACGCTGAGAATGGTGCCGCCGTTTTCTTTGACCTTATCGCGGACCGAGGCGGCCAGCGCCTTGGTTTGGCGATTGGAGGTGCCGGAAGCAATCGCGATACGATCGAACAAACCGGTCAGGTGGACCGTGTCGTAGACGCGAATGTCTTGGGCTTTGACGTCTTCGAGTGCATCGATGACGAGGGTTTGTAGTTTTTTGATATCCATTTAATTCTTATAGAGATGATGTTGTTCAATATAGTCCAGTACTGCCGCCGGGACCAGCGTGTCGGGTCTTTTTGCATTGTGCAGCGCGGTACGAATTTCTGTTGCCGAAATGTCTACAGCTAAATTTTTCGCCAGGTAGGTCAAGCCGTGCGCGCTCTGGCGAATCTGCTCCGGGGTGGCGGCGCGGCGTGTAAATTCGCGCGTGACCTCGGCTGGAACCTGCGCTTCATCCATGGCAAAACCGGGTCGCGAAGCGACGCCCAGATGGGCATAATCGAACAGGCGGTCCCAACCTTGCCAGCTGTTCAAGTGCTGCAACTGGTCCGCACCCATCAGGAACACGATAGACGCTTGCGGCCCAAGTTCGGCCCGCAATGCTTGCAACGTATCTATCGTGTACGTCGCGCTCTGGCGTTGGATTTCCTGCTGGTCGATGACGACCGCCACGCTTTGCTGGCTAAATGCGAGCCTGGCCATCTCCACCCGTTGCTCCGGGCTGGCTTCCAGGCCGTGTTTTTGCCAAGGATTGCCGGCTGGAATCACCCGCAACTGGTCTGGCGCCAACAAGGTCACAAAGTATTTCGCCAGTGCCACATGACCATTATGGACTGGATCGAAACTACCGCCGAGAACTGCGATGCACGGCCTGGGCCGAGCTTGGGACGTCTGATTGGATGTCATCGGGGAACTGCCCATCAAACCCACTCGCGATGGATCAGAAAATCGGTATATAGCTTGGCTTCCGGGCTTCCTGCCGCCGGTTGCCAGTCGTAACGCCACTTGACCACGGGCGGCATCGACATCAGGATGGACTCGGTACGTCCCCCGGATTGCAGACCGAACAAAGTGCCGCGATCATACACTAAATTGAATTCAACATAGCGGCCACGGCGATATGCCTGGAAATCTCTTTCGGTTTCACCGTAGGGAATATCCTTGCGGCGCGCCAGGATCGGCGTATATGCCGGGATAAACGCATTGCCGACGCCTTGCATCATGGCAAAGCTCTGTTCGAAACCCAATTGGTTGAAATCGTCGAAGAAAATGCCGCCGACGCCGCGCGGTTCCTTACGATGTTTCAGATAAAAATAATCATCGCACCATTGCTTGAAACGCGGGTAGAGCGCCGCTTTGCTGTCCTTGTCGGTGGCACTGTCGAAGGGCGTCAGGGCGTCGCGGCAAGTGCGGTGAAAGTGTTCGACGTCTTCGGTAAAACCGTAATACGGTGTCAGATCCATGCCGCCGCCAAACCACCATACCGGTTCCTGGCCTTCGGCGCTGGCGATAAAGAAGCGCACGTTCATGTGCACCGTCGGCGCAAACGGGTTACGCGGATGCATGACCAGCGACACCCCCATGGCTTCCCATCGGCGGCCGGCCAGTTCGGGACGGTTGGCGGCTGCCGATGGTGGCAGGCTTGTGCCCATCACATGCGAGAAGCCGACGCCGCCGCGTTCCAGTACATTGCCTTCTTCGATGATGCGTGAATTGCCACCGCCGCCTTCGGCGCGTTGCCATTGGTCGCTGCCGAATGATTTACCGTCAATCTGCTCCAGCGCCGCGACAATGCGTGCTTGCAGGTCTAGCAGATAGGATTTGACGGCCGTGGCCGGATGGTCGGGAGTGATGTTTGAGCTCATCGTGTTGAAAAAGGGGGAGATAAAATGTCCGCGTTTGTTAATACTGAAAACATACGGCATTCTCGAATAAACTCTGATGCGTCATTCCCGCGAACGCGGGAATCCAGTTTAGGCAGCAATTTGGATCCCCGCTTTCGCGAGGATGACGGAGCAATATATCAATACATTCAAGCTCGATCAGCCATGTTTTTTCAGTGCGCGCCAGCCGATATCGCGGCGGAATTGTGCGCCGTTGAAATGAATCGCGTCGACCACGTTGTAGGCCTGCTTCTGCGCCATTTTGACGCTGTCACCCAAGCCGACCACGCACAAGACCCGGCCGCCGGAAGTCGTCAAACGCTCGCCGTTCAAGGTGGTGCCGGCATGAAACGTCACTGTATCGACAGTCTCGGCAGGAATCCCTGAAATCAGGTCATCCTTGCGCGGGGCGTCGGGGTAACCGGCTGCGGCCATTACCACACCGAGTGCGGTGCGTCGGTCCCATTCCAGTTCAATCGTGTCCAGCGTACCGTTGACGGCATGTTCCATCACCATCAGCAGATCGGTTTTCAAGCGCGCCATGATCGGCTGGGTTTCCGGGTCGCCCATGCGGCAATTGAATTCCAGCGTCTTCGGATTGCCTTTATCGTCGATCATCAGGCCGGCGTATAAAAAGCCGCTGAACGGAATCCCATCCTTGGCCATGCCTTGCACCGTAGGCGTAATGATTTCGCGCATGACGCGGGCGTGCAACGCCGGCGTGACGATAGGGGCTGGCGAATAAGCGCCCATGCCGCCGGTGTTCGGGCCCTGGTCGTCATCCTTGAGGCGTTTGTGATCCTGGCTGGTGGCCAGCGGCAAGATATTCTTGCCGTCGACCATGACGATGAAGCTGGCTTCCTCGCCCGCCAGGAATTCCTCGATCACCACGCGCGCACCGGCGTCGCCGAGGCGATTGTCGGACAGCATCATGTCGACCGCGCCATGCGCCTCTTCGATAGTCATGGCAACTACTACACCCTTGCCGGCAGCCAGGCCATCGGCCTTGATGACGATCGGCGCGCCTTTTTCGTCTATGTATTGATGGGCGGCGTTGACGTCGGAAAAGGTTTGGTATTCAGCAGTCGGGATATGATGCCGCTGCATGAAGGATTTGGCAAAATCCTTCGAGCTTTCCAGTTGCGCCGCTTCACGTGTCGGTCCGAAAATCTTCAGGCCGCGATCGCGGAAAATATTCACGATACCTGCAGCCAGCGGCGTCTCCGGGCCAACCACGGTGAGCGCGACATGTTCACGCACAACGAAGTCCGCCAGCGCTGCCGGGTCGGTAATGTTGATGTTCTCCAGTCGCTGATCGAGTGCGGTGCCGCCATTGCCGGGCGCCACGAAGACGGTTTGTATACGCGGGGATTGGGCTATTTTCCACGCCAGGGCATGCTCACGGCCACCTGAGCCCACTACGAGAATTTTCATAAGAGTATACGATCCGTGTCAGTCTTCGATGACTGCGTTACTGTAAATTTCTTGCACGTCGTCCAGGTTTTCCAAGGCGTCGAGCAGCTTTTGCATCTTGATCGCATCATCGCCCGAGAACACGGTTTCGGTTGCCGGCTTCATGATGATTTCAGCCATTTCGGCTTTGAAACCGGCTTTTTCCAATGCCTCTTTGAGCGCCGCAAAATCATGGGGTGTGGAAATAACTTCGATTCCGCCTTCGTCGTCGGTGACAACATCCTCGGCTCCGGCTTCCAATGCCGCTTCCATCAAGGCATCTTCATTGGTGCCGGGAGCGAACAGCAACTGGCCGCAATGCTTGAACATGAAAGCCACCGAACCTTCGGTGCCCATGTTGCCGCCGAACTTGGAAAATGCGTGGCGGACTTCGGCCACGGTGCGGATTCTGTTGTCAGTCATGCAATCGACGATGATGGCAGCGCCATTGATGCCGTAACCTTCGTAACGCACTTCTTCATAGTTGACGCCGTCCAGGCCGCCGCTGCCGCGCTGGATTGCACGGGTTACGTTATCCTTCGGCATGTTGGCGTCGGATGCCTTGTCAATCGCCAGCCGCAAGCGCGGGTTGGCGTCGGCGTCGCCGCCGCCCATGCGGGCAGCAACCGTGATTTCCTTGATCAACCGGGTCCATATTTTGCCGCGTTTGGCGTCGGTGGCGGCCTTCTTGTGCTTAATGTTGGCCCATTTGCTGTGTCCAGCCATGATGGTTCTTTCTTGCTTGAGTTAGCTATAATCAAAGCGCAATTTTACCATATTGCACTTTCTTGAAATCCACTGAAATCCATTTCCCAGCCTGCTAAAACATGTCAAATCCCCTCCTGATTGCCAAAAATGTCCAGCAAGATCTGATGCTTCTGCCGGCGTTGGTGAATCGCCACGGCTGCATCACCGGCGCCACCGGCACCGGCAAAACCGTGACCTTGCAGGTCGTCGCGCAGGCACTGTCGGATAGCGGTGTGCCGGTCTTCATGGCGGACGTCAAAGGCGATCTGTCCGGTCTCGCCAAGGCTGGCGCAACCTCGGCCAAGCTGAAGCAGCGCCTGCAGATGCTGGGCGTCGATGAGCCGCAGTGGGCAGCGACGCCGGTGACTTTTTGGGACGTGTATGGTGTACAGGGGCATCCGGTGCGGGCCACCATTTCCGATATGGGGCCCTTACTGCTGGCGCGCATGCTCAATCTGAACGATACGCAGCAGGGCGTATTGCAACTGGTTTTCAAGATTGCCGACGATAACGGTTTGCTGCTGCTGGATCTGAAGGATCTGCGGGCGATGCTGCAACACGTCGGCGATAACGCCGCCAGCTTCCAGACCGAATACGGCAATATTTCGGCCGCCAGCATCGGCGCCATCCAACGTGGGCTGATCAGCATCGGCGAACAGGGCGGCGAACAGTTTTTCGGCGAACCGATGCTGAATATCGATGATCTGATCCAGACCGACGGCAATGGCAAGGGCGTGATGAATATCCTGGCGGCCGACAAATTGATGAACGCACCGCGTCTGTATTCGACCTTTTTGCTGTGGCTGCTGTCGGAACTGTTCGAGCATTTGCCGGAAGTCGGTGATCTGGATCAACCGAAGCTGGTGTTCTTCTTTGACGAGGCGCATTTGCTGTTCAGCGAAGCGCCCAAGCCCCTGCTGCAAAAGATCGAACAGGTGGTGCGCCTGATCCGTTCCAAGGGAGTGGGCGTGTTCTTCGTCACGCAAAACCCGCTGGACATTCCCGACTCCGTGCTGGGCCAACTGGGCAACCGCGTACAGCATGCGCTGCGCGCCTACACGCCGCGCGACCAGAAGGCGGTGCAAGCCGCCGCCGATACCTTCCGCGCCAATCCAGATCTGAATACCGCGCAGGTCATCAGCGAGCTTGGCGTCGGCGAAGCACTGGTGTCTTTTCTGGATGACAAGGGCTGTCCGAATATCGTCGAGCGCGCCTTCATCCTGCCGCCGGCATCGCAGATCGGCCCGATCACCGATGACGAACGCAAGCAGTTGATGGCAACGTCGATAGTCGCCGGAGTGTATGAGACTGCAATCGATCGTGAGTCCGCATACGAAAAATTAAAGGGACGTGCTGCAGCCACTTCAACCACCAAAGATGGCGCCGAGGCAGGCACTGATTCTTCAATCGGTGCAACCGTCAGTTCATGGGGCAGTGTGCTAGGTGGACTGCTCGGCGGCGGCTCTGGGCGCAAAGACACGGTGGTCCAGGCTGTCATCAAATCCGCTGCACGCACCATCGGCTCGCAAGTAGGACGCGAACTGATTCGCGGCGTGTTGGGATCCTTGCTGAAAAAGAAGTGAAAAAAAGTGAAGCACCCGTCATCGACGATTGCGGTCTTCGGGCGGCCAGGAGGACTTGCTTTTTTCTATCCGTTCCCTTAGCAACGCAATCTTCACATACCTATTACAATTCAAAAACGGGCAAGCAATGAGCAGCAAGTTACACCCTGGAAGTCGCCAGTTTTTTCTTGGCGGCCTGGCAATTGCGGTTGCGGGCGCGATTCTATTCTCCGCCAAGGCTATCGTCGCCAAGCTGATTTATCGCTATCCGGTCGATGCCGTATTGCTGATCACGTTTCGCATGTTGTTTGCACTGCCCTTGTTTGCTGCCGTGGCTTTGTGGAAGGCGCGCAGCGAAGCGCCGTTGTCGAATCTGGACCGGGTGCGGATCGTAGTGCTGGGATTGATCGGGTATTACCTGTCGAGTTTTCTTGATTTTCTCGGCTTGCAATACATTTCTGCCGGACTGGAGCGCTTGATACTGTTCTTGACGCCCTCGTTCGTGTTGTTGATGTCGTTTTTATTTTATCGGCGCCCGGTGAGTTGGCTGGAATGGATGGCCCTGCTGATTTCTTACCTGGGGACGGTGCTGGTGTTCCTGCACGATGTGCGCCTGGGGGGATCGAATGTCGGCCTGGGCAGTGCGCTGGTGCTGGCTGCTGCAATCAGCTATGCGCTATACCTGATGCTCTCTGGAGAACTGGTGAGCCGGGTCGGCGCGATGCGGCTGGTGGCATATGCAATGTGCGTGTCTTGCGCCGCATGCATTGTGCAGTTCATGCTGCTGCGGCCGTTGCCGATTCTGTTGCAGCAGTCTGCGGCTGTGTATGGTTTGTCTATCTTCAATGCTGTGTTTTGCACGGTGCTGCCGGTATTCCTGACCATGATTGCAGTGGCGCGCATCGGCCCCGCGACTGTCGCGCAGGCCGGCATGGTGGGGCCGGTCTCCACCTTGTTTTTGGGGGCGTTGATTTTGGCAGAACCGATTACGGCGATTCAGCTGACCGGCACCGGTCTGGTGTTGGTGGGTATTTATCTGATTTCAAAGAAGAAAACATAGAAGAAAACATAAGAGCAAAAAAAGCCGGGATTTGAGGATTTCGAGGAATTTAGACGCACTATTTGGAGGTGAAAATAATCATGGTAAAAGCAATCAGGATGTCGCGGACCGGTGGCCCGGAGGTGATGGAGTATGTCGACGTCGAAGTGGGTGACCCGGGGCCGGGCGAAGTGCGGATACGGCATGTCGCTTGCGGCTTGAATTTTATCGATGTCTACTTCCGTACCGGCTTGTATCCGCAGCCGTTGCCAGGCGCCCTGGGGCAGGAAGCGGCCGGTGTGATCGAGGCAGTCGGCGCCGGTGTGGAGCATGTCAAAGTCGGTGACCGCGTGTCGTACGCCACTCGCCCCAATGGCGCGTATTCCGAAGCGCGCGTGATGCCTGCCGCGTTCCTGATCAAATTACCGGATTCCATCAGTTTCGATACTGCTGCAGCAATGACGTTGCAGGGTTTGACGGCGCAATATTTATTCCGCCGCACTTTCCCCTTGCGCGGTGGCGAGACCATTTTGTTCCATGCCGCTGCCGGCGGTGTCGGCCTGATCGCCAGCCAATGGGCCAAAGCGCTGGGCGTGACCATGATAGGCACGGTCAGTTCAGCCGAAAAAGCGGCGCTGGCGACTGCCGCCGGTTGCACCCACGTGATCAATTACAAAACCGAGAATTTCGTCGAGCGGGTGCGTGAAATAACCGGCGGTAAAGGCGTGCCGGTGGTCTACGATTCGATCGGCAAAGACACTTTCATCGGCTCGCTGGACTGCCTGGCGCCGCTGGGCACCATGGTCAGTTTCGGTAACGCTTCCGGCGCGGTACCGCCGTTCAGCTTGAACGAACTGGCCTCGCGCGGCTCGCTGACCATCACCCGGCCCTCGCTGCCTAGCTATATTTCCAATCGTGCCGCTCTGGATGCGGCGGCGGCAGACTTGTTCCAGATGGTGGACAGCAAAAAAATCACGATTGAAATCAATCAACGATATGCTTTAAAAGACGTGGCGCAGGCGCATATCGATCTGGAGTCGCGCAAAACTACCGGCTCTACCATCTTGATCCCCTGAGGCATTTATGAATGACCCTTTGAAACAGCAGCCGGATACTCACCTGGACAATCCGATGAATCATCCGGAGGAACCGGCGACTGGCAGCGAAGGTTCGCCCAAGTTTGGCCGCTTGCTGATCGTGCTGGTGTTGGCGGTCATCCTGATCGGTTTCATCACGTTTGCCAGCGAATGGTTTTATAGCTGACAAACGCCGTGCGCAATAAAAACAGCCTGTGGCCTCACCGAAGTGGGGGCACAGGCTGTTTTTCCGTAATCGGGCTTACATCGGGCTTACATCCGACTTACATCGGATTTCTATTTTTTCTCTTCAACCTTCAATTCAACCTGATGCGGGACACCGCTTTTCCCCGGGAAATCGGTAAAAGCGCTACGCACCATATACGGCATCACGGCCGGCAGCGAGTTGGTCTTGCCTTCGCTGACAACGGTGACGTCATACAGTTTCTGGCCATCGCCGGCACGCGTGATGGCTACGTTCAGGCGGCGCTGGTACAACTGATAATCGTATTCGCGCTGGCCTACCACTTGCGGCGTGTACCAGAACGGGTCGTAGAACGGGCTGTAAAATCCTGGACGTCCCCAGGCATAAGGTCCGTAAGGGCCGTACCACATAGGGTCTGCCACCACCGGTTCGACTACGTGCACGTCGCGCGCGGCAATATCGTAGTTAAGAGCGACTTTCAATTGCGGAGTAGCGTTGTCAGCTGCTGCGAATCCCAGGCGCTGTAATTCCGTGCGCACCAGATTTTCATAATTCTTATATTCCAGATCGTTGCTCTGAGCCGCCGTGTGTTCGAACGCATAGGATTTATTCGGCAAATCGGCAGGCCATTCGTTGAAGGCAACCACGTCGCTGCGGATGACCGTGGCACAACCGCCTAGCAGCAATGTTAGTGCAGCTAAACAGAGAATAATGATGCGTTTCATGTGATTCCTCTTGGTGGGGGATGGGCATGCCGATTCCATGATTTGCCTGATAGGCAATATCCGGCGCCGGCAACGCCGATTCTGTCCGGCTGGTTAACATACTGAATTACATAGCTGAACGATGGCCATTTTAGCCAAGTCTTCATAGTGCTGCTCTATCGCTTTGTCACTATCTGTAAGCTGACGGATAGGGTTTGTGGCTTGGTAAATAATAAATAGTGCATTTATGCTAATTTTAAGCGAATTTCCATGCCGGCACTTTTATTCGCGGCTTGATATCGACAGATCATCGATAAGGCGGCAATTCCGTTGCAAATTGCATGATGGTTTTGCTCTTTGATTGGTAGAATCACAGTCTGCCCGAAATATTGAGACTGACCAGCCACGTTATTAAGCAACGTTATTAAGCAAGTCACTGAGCGATCCTTAGCAGACCCACTTAGTTGCCCTTAGTTGCCGACTGTAGTTATCAACCATAGTTATCGACCATTGTCATCAATCGTAGTTATCAATACTAACCGTTACCAGACTACTTCCCATGCGCACAGACACCTCAGCCACGCCAGCAACCATTCTCCGTAAGGATTACACCGTTCCAGCCTTTCTGGTCGACAGCGTCGACATGGGCTTTGATCTCGATCCTGCGGCCACTCGTATCGCTACACGCATCACGATGCGACGCAATCCGGCCAGCAGCAGCAAGGAAATCGTCTTGTTCGGCGAAGAGCTGGAACTGGTGCAACTGCGCCTCAACGGCAAACAATTGAAACCCGGCCAGTACCAGCTGGAAGCTGGAAAATTGCGGATCGCATCGGCGCCGGCCAAGGTGGTGCTGGAAATTGAAACGCTGACCAGTCCGGAGAAAAACACCTCGTTGATGGGTTTGTATGTGTCCAACGGTAATTTCTTCACCCAGTGCGAAGCTGAAGGTTTCCGCAAGATTACCTATTTCCCTGACCGTCCCGATGTGATGGCCAAATATACCGTCATGCTGCGCGCCGACAAGAAAAAATACCCGGTGCTTCTGTCGAACGGTAATCTGATCGAAGAAGGCGATCTGGCCGACGGCCGCCACTACGCCAAATGGGAAGACCCGTTCAAGAAACCGTCCTATCTGTTTGCGCTGGTGGCTGGCAATCTGGTTTGCCAGGAACAGAAATACACCTTGAAATCCGGTCGCGAAGTGCTGCTGCAGGTCTGGGTGGAAGACGGCAACCTGGACAAGACCCAGCACGCAATGGATTCACTGATCAACAGCATTCGCTGGGATGAAGAGCGGTTTGGCCTGGAACTCGATCTGGATCGTTTCATGATCGTTGCCGTCGGCGACTTCAACATGGGCGCGATGGAAAACAAAGGCCTGAACATTTTCAACACCAAATATGTGCTGGCCAATTCGCGTATCGCCACTGACGTCGACTACGCCAATATCGAAGCCGTGGTCGGCCACGAATATTTCCACAACTGGACCGGCAATCGGGTTACGTGCCGCGATTGGTTCCAGCTGTCCTTGAAAGAAGGCCTGACCGTGTTCCGCGACCAGGAATTTTCGGCGGACATGGTTGGTACCGACAGCGGCCGCGCCGTCAAGCGGATCGACGACGTGCGTGTCTTGCGCCAGGCGCAGTTCCCGGAAGACGCCGGTCCGATGGCGCACTCGGTGCGGCCTGACTCCTATGTCGAAATCAATAATTTCTACACTGTGACGATTTATGAAAAGGGCGCCGAAGTAGTCCGCATGTACCAGACTTTGTTTGGCCGCGACGGCTTCCGCAAGGGCATGGACTTGTACTTCGAACGGCATGACGGACAAGCGGTCGAGTGCGACGACTTCCGCGCCGCGATGGTGGATGCCAACGGCCGTGACCTGAGCCAGTTTGAACGCTGGTACAGCCAGGCCGGCACGCCGCGGGTACAAGCGCAGAGCAAGTACGACGCCGCCAGCAAGACCTACGAACTGACTCTGTCGCAGACTTGCGCGCCAACCCCGGGCCAGACCAAGAAATTGCCTTTCCATATCCCGGTAGCAGTCGGCCTGCTCGACAGCAAAGGTAACGACATGCCGTTGCGTTTGCAGACAGACGGCAAGGGCAAGGCCAACGGTGATGCCGGTGCCGCAACTACTCGTGTACTCGAATTGACCAAAGCCCAGCAGACCTTCCGCTTTGTCGATGTCGCTGAACCACCGGTGCCTTCGATCCTGCGTAATTTTTCTGCGCCGGTGGTGCTGGAGGTCGAATATAGCGACGCCGAGCTGGCTTTCCTGCTGGCGCACGACAGCGATCCATTCAATCGCTGGGAAGCTGGCCAACGCCTGGCTACGCGTAGCTTGCTGGCGCTGACTGCGGCGCTCCAGGATGCTTCGCAAGCCGGCCATGTGGCGGCGCTGCAAGATGTCTTGGACAACGCGACTTCCAACAGCGGCGCCCTGGGTTCGGCATTCGGCCTGATCCTCAACGATGCAACACTCGATGCTGCTTTCCGTGAGCAAGCCTTGACGCTGCCGTCGGAAGTGCTGCTGGCAGAACAGACTGAAGTGATTGATCCGCAAGCGATCCATAAATCGCGCCAGTATCTGCGTGGCAAACTGGGGCAGGCACTCAAGGACGATCTGCTGGCGGCTTATCACGCCAATCAAACGCCGGGCGCTTACAGCCCCGATGCAGAAGCGTCCGGCAAGCGCGGATTGAAGAGCGTTGCCTTGTCGTATCTGATTCAGGCCGACGACGCTGCGGCGCATGCACTGGCGCAGCAACAATACGATAACGCCAACAACATGACCGACCGCCTGGCAGCACTGGTTGCACTGACTAACAGCAGTGCGCCGGGCAAGGCCGCCGCCCTGGAAAAATTCTATAAGGATTTCGAACAGGAAGCACTGGTCATCGACAAATGGTTCGCCCTGCAAGCTACGGCTCACACCGCTGATATCGCGGTTATCCGCGCTTTGCTGGAGCATCCGGCCTTTACGTTGAAAAATCCGAATCGCGCGCGCAGCTTGATTTTCAGTTTCTGCAGCGGCAATCCAGCCAATTTCCACGCGGTCGATGGCAGCGGTTATGAGTTCTGGGCCGACCAGGTGATCGCACTTAACGGCGTCAACCCGCAAGTGGCGGCGCGCCTGGCGCGCAGCCTGGATCGCTGGCGCAAATATGCGCCGGCGCTGCAGGAAAAAATGCGCAGCGCTTTGCAGCGCGTCGCAGCAGCACCAAACTTATCCAAAGATGTACAGGAAGTCATCGGCAAAGCACTCGCCAATTGATTTTTGCCGTTTTTGCCATGTTACGGTCTGGCGCCGATTTGCCCCGCGCCAGGCCGTGAAAAGCCACAACAAAGAAAGAGCAATATGAAACGTATCAGTCTTACCCAGCACCTGATTGAGCAACAGCGTTTGCACAACAGCATTCCGGCAGAACTGCGCTTGTTGATTGAAGTAGTCGGACGCGCCTGTAAAACCATCAGTCACGCGGTCGGCAAGGGCGCGCTGGGCGAAGTGCTGGGCAGCGCCGATAGCGAAAACGTGCAAGGTGAAGTACAGAAAAAACTGGATATCATTTCCAATGAAATCCTGCTGGAAGCCAATGAGTGGGGCGGTCACCTGGCGGCCATGGCTTCGGAAGAAATGGAATCGATTCATCCGATTCCGAACCGCTATCCGCAAGGCGAATACATGCTGTTGTTCGATCCGCTCGACGGCTCCAGCAATATCGACGTCAACGTCTCGATCGGTACCATTTTCTCGGTATTGAAAGCACCGGACGGCATGAAATCGCCGACTGAAAAAGATTTCATGCAATCGGGCCGCAAGCAGGTCGCCGCCGGCTACGCCGTCTACGGCCCGCAAACCATGCTGGTGCTGACTACCGGTAACGGCGTCCATTGTTTTACCTTGGATCGGGAAATGGGTTCGTGGGTATTGACCCAGCGCGATATGCAAATCCCGGCCGAAACCAAGGAATTTGCGATCAATGCATCCAACGCTCGCCATTGGCATCCGCCGGTCACGCGTTACGTCAACGAGATGCTGGAGGGCAGCACCGGGCCACGTCAAAAAGATTTCAATATGCGCTGGATTGCATCGATGGTTGCTGACGTCCATCGTATTCTGAACCGTGGCGGTATCTTCATGTATCCGGCCGACGCTCGCGAGCCGGACAAGCCAGGCAAATTGCGTCTGATGTACGAAGCCAACCCGATGGCCTTCATCGTCGAACAAGCCGGCGGCGCCGCCACCGACGGCAAACAAGCGATCCTGGATATCCAGCCGGAGAAATTGCACCAGCGCGTGCCGGTTTTCCTCGGTTCGAAGAGCGAAGTTGAACTGGTGACGCGCTACCATCAGGAATAAGCAGGAACCCTCTCCGTGAGATCAGGTCCGATGCAGGGCAGGGATCGGGTTTTACGGAGCGTCACGACGGTTACACGCCAGACCTAGTAAAATCGCTCACCTGCAAGCTAGCGTACATGCGGCAAGCGTAGCTGTAGCAATATTTATCAATATAAAGACAAGAGGAATAGATTGAAAACTGCACTAATCGGAGATAAGGACGTCCCCGAGTTCGATCACGACATCATGACCAATCTGCTGGTCAGGACGGTAGAGCTGAACGTCGTCAGGCAAGAACAGATGTTGCTCGGCATCCGCAATGCGAAACAAGAGATTTATCGTGTTATCGGCGCTTCCAACAGCAAACAATTCAATAATGCCGCGGAAGAGCTGGAAGATCTGGGTTTGAGCAACGAACTGGACGAAGTCGATCGCGACAAGAACGGCTACGATGCGATTTTTGGTTTGACCGAGTAATTTCGGCCGGCAGATACTGTCAGCTCAACGGGCTGACAGGGCTAAGCTGGACGGTATCTGCCCTCCGCTCTTCCCCCTTCTATCTCCCCCCCCTTTTCCTGCCTCGCTGGCCCCGGCTTAGCCGATACGGTTCTGCGTCTTGCAGCCGTCGGCAATTCTTTCCAATTCTTCCTTCTATCGAGCTTGCCAAAGCCGTGCTTCTGCTCGCCATCAGAGTGAAGTAGAGGAAAGCTCCGTATTTTTGACTTCATTATATTTCTATATGGAAATATAATGGCCGCTGCATTCAACTAGGGAACAGAATAATGAAAGCAATCATTGCACTGACGGTGCTAACGATCATTATCATGGCGGTGATTGGCGTGGTCACCAGGGAGAAGCAGGCGACGCAACAGAAGCGCCGCGAATACATCAAGAAAAGACCGTTATCTAACAACGAACAGGTTATGTACTGGCGGCTGATTGGCGCCTTGCCAGACTATATGGTGCTGGCGCAGGTCGGCTTGAGCCGTTGCCTGGGCACCAAGGACAGCGCCGGTCTCGATACTCTGACATCAAAGAATCTGGATTTCGTGATTTGCGATAAAGCCAGCGATGTGGTCGCGGTGATTGAAATAGACAACAAGAATCACAACAACAAGATTCTCAGTAAAGAGGATGAAAGAAAATACAAGGCACTCAAAAAAGCGGGCATCGATATCATCAGATGGCGCGCAAATTCGCTGCCAAGCGAAGCCGACATCCGGGAGCGATTCACGCTGCTGGACCCTAGCAAAAAGCTGAGAGTGGTGAAACCTAAAAGCCATCAAACCAGCATATTCGGGATAGGCATAGGCAAATACCGCAATACCGGCGCCGGCTGAAATGCGATGACAGCTTTGTGATGCGAGGCTGCTGCAAGGTTATTGCGGGGTTACTGCGAGGTTACTGTTTATACCGTAATCACGCAATTGCGGCCCTGGTCTTTAGCGCGATAAAGACGCTCATCCGCAGCACGGAAAATCGTGTCGATGGTGCTGCCGTCGCGGCCGAATTGCGATACGCCGATGCTGACCGTGAGTATCACTTTGGGCATGACGATGCTGTCGAACACAGCATTTTCCGTGCCCGATCTGATGCGTTCGCCGATCGTCACTGCCAGTTCCAGCGTCGCTTGCGGCAGCAACACCATGAACTCCTCACCGCCCATGCGCGCCACAACGTCATAGGGACGGATCTCTTCCAGGCATTTCTGCACAAAACCCTGCAGCACCTCGTCACCTGTCTGGTGGCCGTAGTGATCGTTGATGGCCTTGAAGTTATCCAGATCGAGGGCCAATAGGGCAAACGACAGGTTGTCTCGCTTTGCCCGGGCGATTTCGGCGTCCACTCTTTCGATAAAATGGCGGCGGTTGGCGGCGCCGGTCAATGGATCGGTAGATGCCAGATGCTCCAGTTTCTGGTTGCTATGCTTTAATTCTTGCAGCGCATTTTCTGTTCTCACCATCGCCATCGCCAGGCGATTCACCATTTCTTCCTGATTGTAGACATTGGCGAATGAACGGGTGGTGTGGAATGCCTGGATGATGCCGTAACTGAGGAAGAAAAATCCGCCGGCAAAAATGGCGTGCGCCAGCCACCACATATGGTTCCAGGGACGGCCAAGAATGAAGGCCAGCGATGACAGGCCGAACAGGGCGATCGAGATACCGAAAATCGTCATCAGCGGTGAGCGGATCCTCCCAGCCAGCATGATAAGCAGATTGACGGCGGAGAAAAACAGCGCTCCGCCTTCCATCGTCAGACGGACCGCCGGATTGCCGGCAATCGCCGAATAGGCGACAATCGCAACCGCGATGTCGACCAGCAAAAACACCGCTATCCATTGCAGCCATGAGCGCGGGTTGGGGCGTTGTTCAGGCGTATCTGATTCCTGGTTGAACGACAGCAAGCCAATCAGCAGCAAGATCGCCATCGCCAGGCGAGACGCCGGTCCGTACAGCAGGAACAGCCAGATATTGTGATGCGCCATGCCGGTAAATGCGCCGTGCAAAGCATAGATCAGGGTAAACCCGAAAAAACCCAAGGTCAGCCAGCGCAGCAGGGGCTCTCCCGACGACAGGTAACAGCGCCAGCTGACATAGGTAACAAACAGACCTTCGAGAGTAGCGGCGGCAATCGCGATTTCGTGGAACAGGTGATTTTCAAATTTGAGTGCCGGATCCTGGAAGAAATACAGGTAGGCAATCAGCACTGCGGGGGATAGGGCGAAGGCGGCAATCAGGAGCGCCGCGTAAATTTTGGTCAGCCGGCGAATCGGCTCTGGCCGTTCACCGATTTTTGCGCTCATGTCCATATGCATCCTCGCTGAGATGATGGTTCCGTCATGATGGCCCGCTACTAAAATTAAACGGAAAATTAAACGGCGGCACGTCAGTTCACAAAATTACTGTCAAAAACAAGTTCCTGTAAGCAAGGTAACAAACATTCTTGTAAGAAAATAGGCCTACGCAAAAAAATATTTCAAGCATCGCTGGGATTGGGGCCGGATTTTGTCACACTCTGGATACCTATATGACATTAAAGGGGGCGCTTCCATGATCGAGCAGTCAAACAACGGCGAGTTTGCCAACTTACGCGATCAAATTCGTCAGTTCGTTACTGAACGCGACTGGGATCAATTTCATACTCCCAAAAATCTGTCCTCTGCGCTGTGTGTTGAGGCGGCCGAACTTCTTGAACACTTTCAATGGCTGCAGACAGGCAACGGCGATGAGCTCAGTCCGGAAAAATTACAGCAGGTCCGGCATGAAATGGCCGATGTACTGGTTTACCTGATTCGTCTGGCCGATAAGCTCGATGTCGATCTTAGCGCCGCGGTATCAGAAAAAATGGTCCTTAACCGGCTTAAATATCCGGCAGATAAAGTGCGTGGGGATGCGCGTAAATACTCGGAATATAAGGACTAGCGGAATACAAGGACTAGCAGCAGCGCTGGCGATCCATTTAGTGTTTCCCTGGTTTAGCCGGCTTGCCTTTGACCAAGTCAGTGGTGTGCAGGCATTCTCCCTCTGCCCAGGTTTCTCGCAGCGTGGTGCGTAAGGCCTGCAGATGTTGCTGCTGCTCACGCAGCGTATCCATGAGCTGCTCGATCTCCTGCAATCGTCCGTCCAGTTTGCGCAGCAGATCATCTTTGGATAGCTCTTCTTCGCTGGCAAATACGCTACGGATAGCGTCCAGCGAAAACCCCAGGCTTTGCGCCATCTGAATCCGGCGCAAGCGTTCGATGGCTGCCTCAGCATAGTCGCGATAACCGTTGCTCCCGCGTTCCGGCTTGGGCAGCAAGCCGCTTTGCTCGTAATAGCGGATGGCCGAGGCTGCCATGCCGGTTTTGTCTGCCAGTTCACCAATCTTCATATCGCTTGACCTTCAAGTTGACTTCAAGCTTAGCATACAGTATTTCCTACTTCCGCTAGCGAGCTTGCCATGATCTCAGCCATGATTCCAGCAATAACCTCAACCATGTTTTCATCTTTGCAACTACCGAACGGCAGCATCTTGCCCAATCGCCTGGCCAAGGCTGCCATGGAAGAAAACATGGCAGACAGCGGCCAACTACCCGGCGCTGCCATCCACCGCTTATACCGGGCCTGGGCCGATGGCGGCGCCGGCCTGATCATTACCGGCAATGTGATGATCGACGGCCGCGCCTTGACCGGCCCGGGCGGCATAGTGCTGGAAGCCGGCACTCCATTGCAGCCTTTCATGCAATGGGCCGAGGCCGCAAAACACCAGGGCGCACAAGTGTGGATGCAACTCAATCATCCCGGTCGCCAGGTGATGGCCGCAATGGGCGGCGCGGCATGGGCGCCTTCAGCGCTGGCGCTGGACATGGGCAAGCACAGCAAGCTCTTCGTACAACCCAAAGCCATGAGCGATGCCGAGATCCAGGAAGTCATAACACGCTTCGCCGCCAGTGCAGCCGCTGCCGAGCGGGCGGGCTTTAACGGCGTCGAGATCCACGCCGCCCATGGCTACCTGATTTCACAATTCCTCTCGCCTTTGAGCAATCAACGCAGCGATGAATGGGGCGGCAACCTGGCCAACCGGGCGCGTTTGTTGCTACAAGTGGTACGCGCAGTGCGCGCCACGGTGTCGGCCGGCTTTTGCGTCGCGGTGAAACTTAATTCCGCCGATTTCCAGCGCGGCGGCTTTAGTGAAGACGACGCCAGGCAAGTCATCCTGTGGCTCAATGAGCTGCAGGTGGATCTGGTCGAGCTGTCTGGCGGTAGTTATGAAAGTCCGGCGATGCAGGGGCGCACCGCCGATGGCCGTAGCCTGGCGCGCGAAGCCTATTTCCTGGAGTTTGCCAAAGAACTGGCAGCCGTCGCCCGTATGCCCGTAATGACTACCGGCGGCATCAGTCGCAAGGCGGTGGCGGAACAGGTTCTCGCCAGCGGAGTGGCGGTGGCGGGCATGGCGACAGCGCTGGCGATAATTCCCGATTTGCCGGCGCAATGGCTGGCCGGCGGCGACCAGACCGCGCACAGTCAGCAAGTCGACTGGAAGGATCAAGTCATGGCGGCAGTGGCGCGCATGGCCCTGGTCAAACGCCGCTTGCGCTTGCTCGGCGCCAGCCGCATGGCGACGGCCAATCATTCACCGCTACTGAGTTTGATTATCGACCAGCTACGCACACGCCGCCTGACACGGCGCTATCGGCGCTGGTCGCAGGGGCGGGCTTGAC
Source organism: Collimonas sp. (assembly GCF_035566375.1). Classification (GTDB taxonomy): domain Bacteria; phylum Pseudomonadota; class Gammaproteobacteria; order Burkholderiales; family Burkholderiaceae_D; genus Collimonas. Next base: position 106,344 of record NZ_DATMRK010000074.1, on the reverse strand, counting down.
GGGCTTGAGTAAGTCGCTGCGCCCGTGCTACCGGATTTGATCGCTACAAACTGATCTTGCCGCGGCCGATTTCGATGACTTTGCCGCCTACCTGGATGGCGTTATCAGCCGTCACTTTAAGCCGCAACAGACAGGGCCGCTGCACAGCTTCGCCTTGTTCGATTTCATATTCGACAGGCAGCGCATGGCGACTGGCGATCAGCCAGCCGCCAAGATTGGCGCAAGCCGATCCGGTGCCCGGATCTTCGACCACGCCGCCACCTTGCTTGGCAAAGAAGTAGCGCGACAGGATCCGGCCGGGGCGCTCCGGATCGAAAGCAAATACATACACGGTCTTGCGCTCAAGGCTGCTTTCAGGCCAGGCGTCTAGCTGCGCGCTGTCGGGACGGGCGCGGTGCACGGCGTCCATGCTGCGCAGTGCTACCAGCAACTGATCGGTGCCGGTGTCGACCCACAAAGGCGGGGCTAGCAAATCGTCTTCGCGCAAGTTGAGCAGTGCCGCCATCCCGGCCTGGGTCAGATTTGCCGGCGCCGTTTTCAGCCCGCCACTTTGAGGCGCGGTGAGCGTCCAGACATCGCCCACGGCATGGACTGGGACTATGCCCGCGGTGAATTCCAGCGAGAGTGCATCGCCGGTTCCGGCCAGATCGCGCACCACATGTGCAGTGCCCAGCGTAGGATGGCCGGCAAACCGCATTTCATAGCCGGGCGTGAAGACTCGCACGCGGGCGTCGGCGCGCTCGGACGGCAGGATAAAAGTGGTTTCCGAGAGATTGAACTGCAGCGCCAATGCCTGCATGGTGGCGTCGTCCATGCCGCGCGCGTCTTCAAATACACATAGCTGATTGCCGCCGAAAGTGGATTCAGCAAAGACGTTGAGGATGCGGAAGGAGTAGGTGGCCATGGAAAACCTGCTGTTCTGATAAGAGGGAAATTCTAGCAGGTAAATTGCAGCAAACCGGCCTCGTTGAAGGGGTGGTTTTTTTAGATATGCCCTTGACAAGACCCCAAACAAAGCGCAAAAGTTTTCCTTGTCCCGATGCACAAAAAAATGGGGCAGAGGGGGCGCCAAAATGGAAGTCGATTTGCCGGAATTGATCGAGCTTGAACGCATTATTCAGGAGGGGCGGCCTTACCTCGAAGCTCGGTCCGTATGCGAAATAGAAATGAAGGGTCATCTCTTCCCGGTCTATGTCTTGTCTATCGGCAGCAAAAATCCGGAGGCGCCGGCAGTCGGTTTTTTCGGCGGCGTTCACGGTCTCGAACGCATCGGCACCCGAGTTCTCCTAGCCTTCTTGCGCAGCTTGCTGGCACGTTTGAAATGGGATGCGGTATTGCATCACCAATTGGCGTCGGTACGTTTGATTTTCATGCCTTTGGTGAATCCTGCCGGGATGTGGGACAGTACCCGCAGCAATCCGCGCGGTGTCGACCTGATGCGCAATGCGCCGATAAATGCTAGCGAGAAAGTCCTTTTTTTGCTTGGCGGACAACGCATCAGCCCGCATTTGCCTTGGTACCGTGGAGCATGCAACACGCCGATGGAGGCTGAGGCCCAGGCATTGTGCAACGTCGTCCAGCAAGAGCTGCTGAGCCGTCAATTCAGTATCGCACTGGATTGCCACTCCGGCTTCGGATTGAAGGATCGCATCTGGTTTCCTTACGCCTGCAGCAGGACGCCGATCCGGCACTTGCCGCAAGTTCTCGCTCTCAAGGATCTGTTTAATCAAACCTATCGCGAACACAATTATCTGTTCGAAGCGCAAAACTGCCAGTATCTGACCCATGGCGATCTGTGGGACTACCTTTACCTGCAAGTGCCAGCCAGCAGTGATCAGGTTTTTCTCCCCCTCACGCTGGAGATGGGATCCTGGCTTTGGGTAAAAGAAAATCCGCGGCAACTGTTTTCCCGTCTCGGCATGTTTAATCCAAAATCACCGGGACGTCTGCATCGTGTGCTGCGCAGCCATCTGGTATGGCTCGATTTTCTTACCAGGGCCGCCAGCGCTCATCAGTATTGGATGGCAGGTATTCCTGAGCAAGCAGAACAACATGAGGCGCGCCATGAATAAATGGGTGTTTCTGAGAGGGCTGATGCGGGAGACACGGCACTGGGGAAAGTTTCCGGAGCTGTTTCGTTCGATGGTGCCGGAAGCCGATATCACACTTCTCGATTTACCCGGCAACGGCAGCCTGCACGCGCTCAAAAGCCCTATGCGAGTGGAGCAGATGACAGATTTCTGCCGGCGCCAGCTCTTGAGCCTGGATATCGCGCCTCCCTATTATTTGTTTGCTCTATCTTTAGGAGGGATGGTCGCGACCGATTGGGCTAGCCGTTATCCGGATGAAGTTGATGGCTGTGTTTTGCTCAATACCAGTTTACGGCCAGTCAGCCCATTCTATCGACGCCTGAGGCCGCGCAATTATCCGGCGCTGCTGGCTCTTGGTCTGTTCGGTCTGCATAAGCGCAATGTCGCAAGGCAGGAAAGTCTCTTGTTGCGCTTGACCAGCAATCAGCATGCTCAGCAAGCAGATGTGCTGGCTGACTGGATCAGTTATCAACGCGACCAACCGGTTACTTATCGGAACGCCCTGCGGCAGCTATGCGCGGCAATCCGTTATCGCGCACCTGCGCATGCGCCGCAGCCGCCGTTGCTGATTCTTGCCAGCGGCACGGATCGCTTGATCGATCCACGCTGTTCACAGCAGTTGGCGCATCAATGGCAGGCATCTTTGGCGGTACAAGCCAGCGCAGGCCACGACCTGCCGCTGGACGCCGGGGAATGGGTGGCAGAACAGGTGCGGGATTGGCTTGTGAGATCGTCCAATGCAGATTGGCGCCGGCGAGACCACCGTTCCCCTCGCGGCCTGGAGCGCATCGACTGATATTGACGCACCGGACTATTGCTCCAGTTCGTGGTGCTTCAGGTATTCCATATCTTGCAACGGCGATGCTCCGAACAATCTGCGATATTCCCGGCTGAACTGCGACGGGCTTTCATAGCCCACCTTGAACGCCACCGTCGCAGCTTCGATATTCCCGCTTAAGAGTAGCTTGCGTGCCTCCAGCAGGCGTATCTGTTTTTGATACTGCAAAGGGCTCATGACGGTGATTGCCTTGAAGCGGTGATGCAGGTTCGACACGCTCATGCTGACTGTCTTGGCCAGCTTCTCGATCTGCATCGGTTCGGCGTAGTTTGTCTTGATCCAGTGAATCGCTTGATTCACTCCTTTTTCCTGATAATGCGCCAGCACGGTTTGACCCAGCAGGTCGCCGTCTTTCGCACTGATGAGGCGGTACAGGATTTCTTGCTTGACCAAGGGCGCCAGGGCGGCCAGGTCCTTGGGTTTCTTCAATAGCCGCAGCAGGCGTAGAAACGCATCCTGCAATTCAGCATCCGACGCTTCTACATAAGCACCCGCACGCGAGCGAGAATTCTTTGGAATCGCGATTTTGCCGTCAATAATCTGCGCGGCGATTTCCTTGGCGTCCAAAGCAATTCTCACCCCGAGATAGGGCTCTGCAACCGAAGCCTCTGTTACCTGGCCCGAAACCGGCATATCGATGGCGGAGAGCACATAACTGCCGCTTCCATAGTGCGTTATTTCGGTCCCTATGAGTACCTTCTTCTTCCCTTGCAACACCAGGCACATCGACGGTTCCAGCATACCCCTGCTGAGTTCGGTGGGGCGGACGAAACGAATGAACGAAAGATAGGGCAGCGCAGTGGGCATATCACGCTGCTCTTCAGGAATATTTTTGAAATGGCTAAGCACCTCCGCCCGCAGCAGGTCCAGCGGGCTGGAGGGCAATATTGAAGAGTTGCCGCTATTGCGCATTTTCATTACTTGTTTCACCGTGGCCCATGATGGCTTTCGGTTCCAGGTAGGCTTCAAGTCCGTATGTGCCAAACTCCCTGCCGATGCCTGACTGTTTGAAGCCGCCAAACGGCGCTCTAGGTTCATCATACATGCCATTGATAAACACCCGGCCGGCGACGATCCGGGCCGCCACACGATTTGCCCTGCCGATGTCTGACGAACTGACGAAGGCGTGCAAACCATAGATTGTGTCATTCGCGATATCGACGGCTTCCGCCTCGGTTTTATAGCTCAGAATCGACAGCACCGGCCCGAAAATTTCTTCTTGCGCGATTTTCATGTCCATGGTCACGTTCGCGAACACAGTAGGCTGCACGAAGTAGCCGCTGTCAAGTCCGGCCGGATGACCGGCGCCGCCGATCAACAGCTCTGCGCCTTCTTCCACGCCCAGGCGGATATAACGTTGCACCCGGTCATACTGCGTTTGAGTGACCATCGGCCCGATCGCCGTAGCGCTGTCGCGCGGATCTCCCACTTGCAAGGCTTGCACCGCTTTTTTCACCAGAAGTTTTACTTCATCGAGACGACTCTCAGGAACGATCAGCCTGGTGCCGGCCATGCAAGCCTGGCCGCTATTGACGGTCGCCGCCGCCACCGCAATAGGAATGGCTTTTTCCAAATCGGCATCATCCAGGATCACGTTCGGAGATTTACCGCCGAGTTCCAGGGTGACCCGCTTCATCGTATCCACCGCGCCGCGAACGATGGTTTTACCGACAGCAGTCGAGCCGGTGAATGAAATCTTTGCAATATCGGGGTGGCGAGTTATCGCTGCACCTACCGTCGCGCCACGCCCGGTAACAATGTTAATCACGCCAGCAGGCAAACCGGCCGCGTGCAAGCACTCGGTAAGCAACTGGGTTTGCAAGGAGCTCAGCTCGCTGGGTTTGATCACAGCCGTGCTGCCGGCGGCAATCGCCATGGCCAGCTTGCTGCAGATGAAACCGTAGTTGGCGTTCCAAGGAGTGATGAGGCCGACTACCCCAAGTGGTTCGAGCACGACTTTCGAGATGCCGACATGCTTGACGAAATCAAATGTCTTCAACAGTTCTTTTGCCAGAAGAAAGCTATTGGCTGCGCGCTGCGTGCTTGCATTGCTGATGCGGCGCGGGCCGCCGTATTCTTCAATCATGACTTCCAAGAGTTCGTCTGATCGCGCCGCTACGGCGTCGTGCAAGCGCTGCAAATATTCCATACGCTGCTCTTTGGTGGTTTGCGAAAAACTCTTGTAAGCTGCCTTTGCCGCGGCTATGGCGTCTTGTGCATCCTGTTCATCCGCGAGCGTAACCCGGCCGATTACCGTCTTGGTCGAAGGATTGATGAGTTCGAGCGTTTCTGTGCCGTGCGGTTTGGTGAATCTACCGTTGATATAGATGTGGTCTAGCGTTTTCATGGGATCTCCGTGGATGAACGAAACGTTGATCTCATCTTAGGCGGCGCGCATGAACTGGGGTAGATCAATGCTGTGGGAGGATTGCCTGATTCTGCCGAAATCGCAAAGGGGAGAGGAGCGGGAGTGGCTACCAGCAAGCAATAGTTTTAGTGATAATTTGTAAATTTTTTAAAGAGGCGCTGCAGAACCATACATCACCTGGTATTTTTGAGGGATGGAAATTTCGAGTTGCTACTGCTTCTTCTATCCAGACTATGACGTCGTAACACGGTACACTTATTTCGGATGTCCCGACATCGCAAGCCTAGGTTCTCGCTCAATGCAATCAACCAGAAAATCCATCACGACTTTCACTAATGGACTACGCCGAATGTCCGGATACACAATCATCCAGATCTCTCTCTCGGGTGCTTCCACTTCCGTCGGCAGTTGAACCAGTTCCGGGTCGATCTCGCCGACCATTGTGGGCAAAACGACCGCGCCAACATGGTCCCTTGCCGCTATTTGCTGTGACATCAGGTCACTCGCAAAGAATGTTATTGGACGATCTGCCCTAATTCGATGTAACCAAATTTGCTGTGGCAGATGATCGAGCGACTCGTCATAAGAAATGAATGTCCAACGCTCGGGAGGACGTCGGCTGAACTCGCGCGTACCGTAGAGCCCGAATCGCACCACACCTACCTTTTTTCTGATCAGTTCGCCTTCCTCAGGACGAACGGTGCGAATCGCAATATCAGCTTCTCCCTTACTCAATGCTGCCAAAGATGTGGAAGGCTGCAAAATCAAACGAAGCTTGGGATGCGCGGCTCGTAGCGCCGCTATGCGAGGAACTATGCATGCTCGTGCGAGTGACGGAGGAGCGCTAACTCGGACAGCGCCTGCCAGCCCGATAGAGGCCGTACGCGAGCGCTGCTCTATCAAGCTCGCCATTTGCTCCATGTTCTGCGCCAGAATGGCGACAGCTCGCCCGTCTTCTGTTAGCGGGCGACTCCGGGGAAGTTTATCGACAAGTCGCAAGCCCAATGCCTTCTCGAGCGACTCTATCCGTCGCCCTACCGTAGCGTGTTCGATACCTAACTCTCTGGCAGCGCCCGAGAGTGATTCCGTGCGCGCCAGTACCGTAAATATGTAGAGATCTTGCCAATCAAACATCGGTAAATATTTTCACGGAAAGGGTGAGAAATTTGGGAATTTTCAATCGACTATCGCCGTTTTATCATGCTTCTCAGAAAACGGGAAGTAAATAGAAAAGAGCGTGGGTTCTCACCTGCCGCTGTCTGCACCGATCGGACTGGGTAGTCGGCGAAAGCGGAATTCTTTTCGATCTTCCTGCAAAACACATTTTTAAATCGTCTGAAGGGAAGAAATCCAGTGAAAGCTATCACCATAGAGCAATATGGCGGGCCGGAAGTAATGCAAAAGCGCAATGATGTGCCGGAGCCTGAAGTACGAGCGGGTCATGTGTTGATTAAAGTTGTCTGCGCTGGAATTAATTTTATGGATGTACATACGCGCCAAGGAAAATACGCAAACTCGCGGACATATGGAGTGCGTTTGCCTTGCACTTTGGGAATGGAAGGCGCGGGTGAGGTGATGGCGTTTGGTCAAGATGTCCAAGATTTTTCCGTTGGCGATCGCGTCGCATGGTGCATCACCTGGGGTAGTTATGCGGAATACATATCCGTGCCCGCAGCGCTAGTGGCCAAGATTCCGGACAACATCACATATGCGCTGGCAGCAGCGTCTATCTTCCAAGGCTCAACCGCGCATTATCTTATAGAGGACGTCGCACGACTGGAGCAAGGCAGTACATGCCTTATTCATGCTGCGGCCGGCAGCATCGGTCAGTTGTTGGTGCAAATGGCAAAGCGCCGGGGGGCGACGGTATTTGTCACAGCCGGCTCCGCAGAAAAACGCGCTATTGCGATCAAGCGGGGAGCCGACCATGCATTTGATTATTCGCGGGGCGACTTCGTAGATCAAATTCGTGAGGCTAACGGCGGAAATGGCGTGGACATAGTATTCGACTCCGTCGGGAAAGCAACATTAAGAGATAGTTTCCGCGCTTGCAGAAAAAAAGGATTGATCGTGAATTATGGAAATGTATCCGGTTCTCTTATCGACCTGGACCCAATCGAGCTTGGCGAGGCTGGGTCACTCTTCCTTACGCGTCCGCGTCTCGCGGATCACATGGGGGATCGAAAAATAGTTCAGCACAGGGCGAATGATGTTTTCGCAGCACTTCTTGATGGATCGCTACAAGTGGAAATTGAGGGCTACTACTCGCTAGACAACGTGGAACAGGCGCACGCTCGCATAGAGGGACGAGAGCAAGTGGGTAAACCCATTTTGCGAATATAAATCTAATCGAAAATTCGCCTATCGATTTGAGGAATCCTCGAAAAATCGCAGCTTGCGATGCAAGTTCAGCAGGAGAAGTGCCGTCGTACGAAGCGCGTTACATCAAAAAAGCCTTTGCAACAGAACCGTCTCGTCATCCCCAATGACGAAGTAAAAGAGCCAGATCTAGGCCTTCATAATAAGTAGACATCCGGAGATAGATATGATCTACGCGATTAGTAAATCAGTAATCAAGCCAAACCGGTGATGCCTTACGTCAGCGCCGACTTTTTCATCGGCCACTGCCAGCGAGGAACATGCTTTTCAGCACAATCGAGCATTCAAAACTAAAACAGAGGAGATATTTATGAATTTCATAATCAGATCCGTTGCAACCGCCACCATTCTGTCGTGCGGGTTATTTACGGCGAGTGTACGAGCCGCAGAAAAAATTACCATCATCGTTGGTGGAATCAACAAATTGATTTATCTGCCGCCCAAGCTTGCAGAGAATTTGGGTTACTTCAAGGATGAAGGATTAGATGTAGATTTACAATCCCAACCGGCCGGCGTAGATGCCGAGAACGAGCTGCTGGCAGGAGCGGCGCAGGCGGTAGTCGGATATTACGATCACACGATAGACCTGCAAAGCAAAGGTAAGGCGGTCCAGAGCATTGTTCAATTCGGTCTGGTGCCAGGTGGCATGGAAATGGTCCGAGCTGATGCGGCCAGCCAGATCGGCAACATGGGCGATATCAAAGGTAAAACTATTGGCGTTACCGGATTAGGGTCGTCGTCAAGCTTCCTTGGGCAATACCTTGCCTCCGTGCACGGCGTGAAAAGCACCGATTATTCGATATTGCCAGTGGGTGCCGGAAACAGTCTTTTCGTCGCGCTCAAGCAAAAGCGGATCGACGTGGCCTGGACGACCGAACCAACTACTTCAGTTTTGTTAACCAGTGGCGAGGCAAAGGTGCTCGTTGACATGAGCACAATTGAAGGCACCAAAGCGGCCTTGGGCGGTCTTTACCCAGCCTCAAGCCTATACGTTCAAAGTGATTGGCTGCTGTCACATAAAGACACTGCGACCAAACTTGCACGCGCCTTTGTCCGAACGCTGCAATTCATCCATACGCACACGGCGCAGGAGATCGCGGATAAAATGCCGCGCGACTACTACGGCGGTAACAAACCTCTTTATATTCAGGCGTTAAACGCATCGCTTCCAATGTATTCGGCGGATGGCAAGATGCCCGATGGCGGACCGGAAAATGTTCTGAAAATCATGGCGGCCTTCAGCCCTAACATCAAAGGCAAGCATACAGACCTGTCTAAAACGTACACGAATGAGTTTGTGTCGAAGGTCAAATAACACATGAGTTTGGTAAACACGAAAGCAGACTAGTTCGACAGGGCGGTTTGTATATGGAGCTGCCCAGTTTCGCAGCCAGTAGCTGGTCCGTCTTTTATTGGTTGCGGGGGCAGGATTTGTACGTTATCTACCTATCCGCCCGAAATGGCGCTTCACCCTTCCCTGATATAGTGCAAGGATAGAAACTTGCGCATAAGGAATTCTCATGCTTGACATTGCTACCATAGCAACATTCATGGCTGTTGTACTTGGCCTGTTCCTCATCCCAGGCCCGGCGGTTCTCTTGGTATTCACGCGCACACTGCAAGACGGTCGCAAGACAGGTATCTTCACTGGATTGGGCATCGCTGCCGGTGATTTCGTTCATACATTGTGCGCGGCAGTTGGGCTATCTGCGTTACTAATGACTTCTGCGCTGGCGTTCAATGCTGTTAAATTTGTGGGTGCGGCGTATCTTATCTATCTTGGCATACGCGCGCTGCGAACAAAGTCGATCAGTCCCCATTTGCCCAAGGTGGCGCCTGTGACGGCCACCCGAGCATTTCTGCAAGCCGTTCCGGCTGAAGTGCTGAATCCGAAAACGGCATTGTTCTTCCTAGCATTTCTGCCCCAATTCGTGCATCCAGAGCATGGTTCTTCGTTTCTTCAATTCGCTTTACTAGGGCTGATCTTTGTGGCCATGAGCGCGATGTATACGACCCTTATCGTCCTGGCCATCCGCCCACTGGGTCGACTCGTCAAACACCTGAGCTGGCTCAGCCGCTGGCAAAACAAAGCAATTGGCGTTATCTTTATTTCGCTGGGACTCAAGGTAGCCACTCAGACGCGCTGACCATCCTGCAAATTAGAATAACCAATACAGAAGGGCATAAGCGGCTGAGGATTCGATCCCCGCCGCCGCCATTACAAACCACTCCAGACCACCGCAGACCGCATAAACATTAGGATGCACAAAAGCGGCTAGGTCTGGGACTGGTTAGAAACGTCTCCATTTTTGCCAAAATTTCGCCCACGCTTGAGAGTTCCGACTCAACGCCAATCCATCATCCTATAGTTCACGGCGTGGAATGAGACTGAAACCCCGCGCCAGTTATACATCCCACTATTTGCTGTAGCAAATCCGTAGCACTCAATTTCTTCTACGATTTTCTGCATTCGCATGCATTACGAATGTCTGATATCAGATGTGGATTCAACCGGTGGATGCAACACACTACTATAAACTGCTCACAACGAATTGGAATGGATGATCAGGTCGGACTGGCGTATACAAGCTACGCAGAATTGATAGCTAAAGCTTTAAAAGGGCGGTCTGTTAACGCAACTGCTAAAGACTGGAATGTTCAACAACGGACATTAGACCGATATGTAAAGGTTGAAATGCTGCCGGACTTCAGAACAGTCATAAAGATTGTAGAAGAGACCGCTGTGACCTATGAGGAAGTGATAGCTGCACTTGCGATAGAAGAGACAAAACGAAAAAACCACTCTCATGCGAAAGTGGTTTCGAACAGCGTGGTGCCGGAGAGAGGAGTCGAACCCCCGACCTCTTCATTACGAATGAATTGCTCTACCAACTGAGCTACACCGGCACTGCTCTTGCAAAAAACGCATGCAGGAGCACGAATAGATTCTAGCAGCAACCAACCGCAAAATTAAAGCGTTAAATTGAAGCAATTCAATGCCTGGCCGGGTTGACCTCTGCGTTGCGTTGCGGACGGCAGCGATAAATCTCGCGGAAGGCCGCCAGGCGTGGCTGCAACGCTGCGTGACGTTGGGCATTTGGCGTAAATATTTCCCGTACCGGCGGCTTGGCGCAGATGACGGCCTCCTTGCCGGGCTGGTCGTTGGCCGCCAGCCAGGCCAGGCGGGCAGCGCCTAGCGCACCGCCGGTTTCGCTGCCGACATGGGTCACCATGCGTACATTCAGCGCGTCGGCGATCAGTTGCGCCCAGTAGGGGCTGCGCGAACCGCCGCCTACCAGCGACAATTCCGTGACTTCGGTGCCGGCTGTGTGCAGGGCGCCAAGGCCGTCGGCCATGCCGAAGGTGACGCCTTCGATCACGGCGTAACCTAGCGCGGCGCGGCCGTGAGCGTGCGTCAGGCCGTGGAATACGCCTTGCGCATAGGGATCGTTGTGGGGAGTGCGTTCGCCCGACAGGTAGGGCAGGAATAGAGGTGCATTTTCCAATGCAGCCGGGTCAAGTTCGGCGATTTCTTTCAGCAACGTGGCTTCGTCGACGCTGACCAGCCGGCAGAACCAGCGCAGGCAGCTGGCAGCCGACAGCATCACGCTCATCTGGTGCCAGCGGCCGGGCAGGGCGTGGCAGAAGGCATGTACCGCCTGGGCCGGATTAGGGCGGAAGCGGTCATTGACGACGAACAGTACGCCCGAGGTGCCGAGTGAGATAAAACCGTCGCCCGGGTTCACAGCACCGATGCCTACCGCACTGGCGGCGCCGTCGCCACCGCCGCCGGCGACGATCACTTCGCGCGACAAGCCCCAGGCGTCCGCCACTTCAGGCAACAGCGCGCCGGATGACTCGCCACCTTCCACCAGGCGCGGCATGTGCGAGCGGCGCATGCCGGTGGCGGCGAGCAATTGGTCCGACCAGTCGCGCTTGGCGACATCCAGCCAAAGGGTGCCGGCCGCATCGGACGGCTCGGATACTTTGTTGCCGGTCATTTTCAGGCGCAGCCAATCTTTCGGCAGCAACACCGTCTGCATCGCGGCAAATGTTTTCGGTTCATGCCGCGCCAGCCACAGCAGCTTGGGCGCAGTAAATCCGGGCATGGCCAGGTTGCCGGCAATCTGGTGCAGTTGCGGCGCGCGCTCGGTCAGCTCGGCGCATTCATCGATGCTGCGTAAATCGTTCCATAAAATCGCCGGGCGCAATACCTGATCTTGCGCATCAAGCAGCACCGCGCCGTGCATCTGGCCGGACAGGCCGATGGCGCGCACGGCGCGAAATTGCGCTGGCGCTTTTTCCCGCAGTTTGGCGATGGCTTCGCCGGTTGCTTGCCACCAATGCCCGGGATCCTGTTCCGACCAGCGCGGCTGCGGGCGAGATACGGTGAGCGTGCTGCCGGCGTCGGCCAGCAGGCTGCCGGCCTGATCCATCAGGACTATCTTGACTTCCGAAGTGCCCAGGTCGATGCCGAGATACATGTCTCCATCCTTGCTTTGTTTTTATGCTTGGTTATTGCGGCAATCAATGCCGCGATCGCATCATTCCGTCAGGTTTGTTGCGCAAGCCAGTTCTGAACCTGAACCAGCGCTTCCCGCAGCGGCAACTCAAGCTGCGAGCTGCCAGCTAGTGTGCCCCATAAGGCGGCATCGGCGCAATAGGCGCGCAGCGGGTCGGCGCTGGCGAGCATGGCGCGGGTGGCGCTGGCATCGAAGACACCGTCTTGATATTCGTAGGGAAGCTGGCCTTTGGCCCAGCGCTGCAGGAATACGAAGAATAGCGCCGGCAAGACGAGGGTGGCGTGCGGCGCCGCGCCGCGCGCAAAACATTCCTGCAGGGTTGGCACGATGAAGCCGGGGATTTTCGAGAAGCCGTCGGCGGCAACCCGCTGGTTGCTGTCCTGGATATTCGGATTGCCGAAGCGTTCCAGCACCACGTCGCGATAATTTTCCAGATTGAGCGGGCTCGGCGTCAGGCATGGAATGACGTCTTGCGTGACATAGTCGTAGGCCATTTTGCGAATATCCGCGCGGGCGCAGCCTTCGTGAATATAGCTCAGCCCGACCAGCGTGCCAGCCCAGGCGATGCAGCTGTGGGTGGCGTTGAGTATGCGGATCTTGGCCTCTTCATACGGCAGTACCGACTGCACCATTTCGACTCCGACCTTTTCCAATGCGGGACGCCCTGCGGCAAACTTGTCTTCGATCACCCACTGGATGAACGACTCCGCCATCAGCGCGCAGGGATCGGCCTGGCCGCAGGCTTGCGCTACGCGTGTTCTGACTTCTTCGGTAGGGCGCGGCGTGATGCGATCGACCATCGAGTTGGGGCTACTGGTGTGTTCTGCCACCCAGTGCTGCAACTCGGTTTCGCCGCGCAATGCCAGGAACTGCAGCAAGCCGTCATGAAAGCGTTCGCCGTTGTGGCGCAGGTTGTCGCAATTGAGCAGGGTAAGCGGGCCGCCGTTGGCAGCGGCGCGAGCGCGCAGGATGGCCGCCGACGCGCCGTAGATCGTGTTCAGTTCGCCTTGCAGATCGGCGGCAAGATCCGGATTGCTGGTGTCCAGGCGGTGATGATGATCGAGATAATAACCAGCTTCGGTGACCGTGAATGAAATTATCCTGGTGGCGGTTTTTGCACCAATCGCGGTCAATTCAAGCAGCGCTGCATCCCAGGGCACGATGGTCTTGATCGAGCGGATGGTTTCGTAATTGCGGACGCCGCCCGGCGTCACGGTTTCCAGCGTATAGGCGCCGTCTTGGCGCTCCAACGCATCCAGTAGCGGTGTCATGTCGTCACGGATATTGGCCAGGGCGAGCGACCAGCCGGTATCGCCGGCTTCCATCAAGTGATGCAGATACACCGCCTGGTGCGCACGGTGGAACGAGCCTGCACCGATGTGCAGCCAGATCTTGTCGGCGGTATCAGCCGTGGTGGCGGAGGAAGTTACTTGCATGGTGGGTCCTGAATAAATAATGGCAAACGCCGCTTTTGTAAATAGTGCGTTATTAGTACGTTATTAGTACATTATGCAGTTTGTGCCGCAGCCGTCACTGCCTGCGCTGTCGTGGCCGCAGTCGAATCCAGCCGGCTCAAGGCGCGGCCGTCGCGATCGAACAGATGGCAACGCTGCGGATCGGCGGAGACGCCGATCTCGCTGCCGTGCTGGATGCTCACGGTATCGGCTACCCGCAGCACCAAGGGCTCTTCCGAAACGTCGGAATCGGCGTACAGATAGGAAAAATCGCCGAGCGCTTCCAGCACAGTGAATTTTGCTTTCAGCATCGGCTTGTGCGGATCAAGCATCAGGTGTTCGGCCCGCACGCCAATGCTGACCGGGTCGCCGATCTGCAAACCGCTGCCATCGACCGCGACCGATTGCCGGCCGCCGGTGGTGAGTTGGACCAGCACGCCTTGACTGGCGATGGCGGCCACTTTGCCATCGATGAAATTCATCTTGGGAGAGCCGATGAAACCCGCTACAAAACGGTTCGCCGGGTGATGGTAGAGCTGCTGCGGCGAGCCGACCTGTTCGACCCGGCCGGCGGACAGCACCACGATCTTGTCGGCCAGCGTCATGGCTTCGATCTGGTCGTGGGTGACGTAGATCATGGTGGTCTTGAGCTGATCGTGCAACCGTGAAAATTCAAGGCGCATCTTGACCCGCAAGGCGGAATCCAGATTCGACAAAGGTTCGTCGAACAGGAATACGCTCGGCTCGCGGGTGATGGCGCGGCCGATGGCGACCCGCTGACGCTGGCCGCCTGACAAGGCCTTTGGTTTGCGATCCAGCAGGTGATCGATGTGCAAGGTCTTGGCGGCGCGTTGGACTGCGGTGTCGATTTCGGCTTTCGATTTGCCGGCGATCTTGAGGCCGAAAGCCATGTTGTCGTACAGCGTCATGTGCGGATACAGCGCGTACGACTGGAACACCATGGCGATGCCGCGCTTGGCTGGCGGCACGTCGTTCATGCGCGTAGCGCCGATGAACAGGTCGCCGCTGCTGATGTCTTCCAGGCCGGCGATCATGCGTAACAGAGTCGATTTACCGCAGCCGCTGGGGCCGACGAAGACGACGAATTCGCCGTCGTCGATGTCGAGATTGATGTCGCGCATGACTTCATTGTCGTCGTAGCTCTTGATGAGGTTTCTGATCTTTACGCCTGCCATGATGGTCTCCTTCTGTTTTGTTCGTAGAGCGCCGTTATCTGTGTCACGAATGTCACCTATGTCACATGCTGCGGCGGCTCAGTGGAATTACGCTGTTTGTGTTCCGAGCAGTTCTGCCAGTTGCTGCATGTCGTCGAATATCCGTTCGGCGCCGGCTGCCAGCAATCTTGCGCCGGCTCGTTTGCGGTCGTGCGCTACGCCGGTGAAGCCGATGACGCGGATGCCGGCGGCGACGGCCGAACGAACGCCGGTGATACTGTCGTCTATCGCGATGCATTGCTGCGGCGCGACGCCAAAGCCGGCAGCAGCGGCCAGGTAGACGTCCGGTGCTGGTTTGGGTTTGCCTATTGCATGGCCGCTATGAATATGACCCTCAAACAAGTCCAGCAAATCGCAGCGGCGCAAGCCGGCAACGATGCGATCCAGGCTGCTATTGCTGGCGACCGCCTTGGGCAAGGGGATTGCCGCCAGCGCTTGCCTGACGCCTGGCACCGAATCGACTTCGTCACTGCAGGCGCGGCCGACCGCCAGGTTGATCGCGCTGTAGTCAGTTGCAGCCAGTCCCAATTTGAACTCGCTGTCGATTTCATCCAGCAGCAGGTCGGTCATCATGCCTAGCCGTTCGGCGATTGCGCTGTGCAGTGCGGATCTGGCCTGCGGCGTTGGATATGGCAGATGCGTAGACAGGTACGGCGTCAGCTGACGATGCAAAACATTGAGGGCGATGCTTTCGCTATCCAGCAAAACGCCGTCGCAATCGCAGATAAGGTGGCTGACGGGGTGGAAAATACGGGTATTCATTGCTTTATCCATTGAAATGCGTCATTTCACCGCGCCGAATGTCAGGCCACGCACCAGTTGCTTTTGCGCCAGCCAGCCGAGCACCATGATCGGCGCGATCGCCAACAGCGAAGCGGCTGACAGCTTGGCCCAGAACAGACCCTCTGGATTCGAGTAGGAGGCGATGAATACGGTCAGCGGCGCACCGCTGACGCTAGTCAGGTTGATGCTCCAGAACGCTTCGTTCCACGACAGGATGATCAGCAGCAGGGCGGTCGAGACCAGGCCTGGCATGGAGGTCGGCAGCAGCAGGTACAGCATTTCCTGCCAGGCGTTGGCGCCGTCGATGCGCGCCGCTTCCAGGATTTCCTTCGGCACATCGTTGAAGTAGGTGAACGCCATCCACACCGCAATCGGCAGATTGATCAGGGTGTAGATGATGGTCAGGCCGGTCACCGTATCGAGCAGGCCGGTATTCTTGGCCAGCAGATAGATCGGGATCAGCACGCCGACGGCCGGCATCATCTTGGTCGACAGCATCCACAGCAGCAGCTTCTGGGTGCGCGCGGTGGGGAAGAACGCCATCGAATACGCCGCCGGCACCGCGATCAGCAGCGCCAGAATGGTGGAGCCGAGCGAGACGATCAGCGAATTACCGACAAAGTTCATGTAGCTGCTGCGTGCCATCACTTCGTGGAAACTTTCCAGCGTCGGCCAGAAGATCAGGGTCGGCACGTAGGCCTGATGTTCGGTCTTGAAGGCGGTGATCGCAACCCAGAAAATAGGAAAGAACAGGACGATGGCGCAAGTCCATGCCAGCAGTCCCGGCCACAGGGGATTTTTGCGCTTCTTATAATTTAATGTGCTCATTTTTCGTTCGCTCCTTTCAGATTCTTAGCCATCATCCGTACCAGGAAGAACGACACAATATTGGCCAGGATCACAGCAAAGATGCCGCCGGCCGAGGCGATGCCGATATCGAACTGCTGCAAACCGATCGAATACACCAGGTAAGCCAGATTGGTGGTCGCTGTGCCCGGACCGCCGGCGGTGGTGGTGAAGATTTCAGCGAAAATCGACAACAGGAAAATGGTTTCGATCATGATCACTACCGTGATCGCCCGCTTGAGATGGGGCAGCACCACATACCAGAACACCCGGATCGGTCCGGCGCCGTCAAGCTGCGCCGCTTCTTTCTGTTCCATGTCGAGCGATTGCAGCGCCGTCAGCAGTATCAGGAAGGCAAACGGAATCCATTGCCAGGCGACGATCATGATCACCGACAGCATCGGATATTCAGCCAGCCAGTCGATCGGCTCCAGGCCGACCAGGCGCATGGCCCATGCCAGCAGGCCGTAGACCGGATGCAGGATCATGTTTTTCCAGATCAGGGCGGCCACGGTCGGCATCACGAAGAACGGCCCGATCACCAGCAGGCGGGCGATGCCGCGCCCGAAAAACGGCTGGTCGAACAGCGCCGCCAGCAGCGTGCCGGCGACCACGCTGATAACCAGCACCGAGCCGATCAGCAGCAGCGTATTGAGGATAGCCGGCCAGAACGCCGGATCGTTGAACAGGAAGGCATAGTTGTCCAGTCCGACAAAGCCGGTCACGTCCGGCATCATTAGGTTATAACGGATGACTGAGAAATACAGCGTCATCGCCAACGGCACTATCATCCACAGCAGCAACAACAAGACCGAGGGCGTTTGCAGCAACCGTACCGGCTTGAATTTGCTGGCGCTTGGCCGCACCAGCGCGGCCGCGTTTGCGACCTGGGCGGAAGGAATCGACATGATGATTTACCTCTTACGTTTTGTTGCGCTACAGATCGTGGGCCAAGCAAGGGCAAAGTCCAGCAGCGGCAAGGGAGGGCAAGCGGACGCTCGCGTCCGCTTGCCGGTCTGCTTTTTATTGACTATTTATTTGATATAGCGTCCTTGACGCATCACCCGATCCGCCTGCGCTTGCGAAGTCTGCAGCGCAACTTCGACAGTCGACTTGCCAGCCAGTGCGCCGGCAATCGCCTGGCCGACTACCGTGCCCAGCGATTGGAACTCAGGAATCGTCACGAACTGGATGCCGGTATAGGGCACTTTTTGCAGCGTCGCATCTTTGGTGTCGGCCGACTGGATCGCGTTCAGCACGAAATCGGAATAGGGCGCAGCCTGCTTGTATTCAGGCGAGGCGTAGGTCGACATGCGGGTGCCGGGAGGCACCAGCCCCCAGCCCTTTTCCTTGGCCACCAGTTGCACGTATTCCTTGGAAGTCGCCCAGGCAGCGAATTTCTTGGCGGCCTCCTGCGATTTAGACGATTTGGGAATCGCCAGCGACCAGATCCACAACCAGTGCGCACCCTTCGGCGTGACGGCCACCGGCGACGGTGCAAACGCCACCTTGCCGACCACTTTCGATTCCTTGCTGCTGTAGATCATGCCGGCCGCCACGGTGGCGTCGATCCACATGCCGCATTTGCCGCTGGAGAACAGCACCAGGTTTTCGTTGAAGCCGTTGGAGGTGGCGCCTTGCGGACCGTATTTACGCAGCAGGTCGACATAGGTGGTGACGGCATTTTTCCACTCAGGCGAATTGAGTTGCGGCTGCCATTTTTCATCGAACCAGCGGGCGCCGTAGGTATTGGCGATGGTGCTGACCAGCGCCATGTTCTCACCCCAGCCGGCGCGTCCGCGCAGGCAGATGCCGGCGACGCCGTTTTGCTTGTCGGTCAGCTTTTCAGCGAAACCGGCGATGTCCTGGAAAGTCGGGTGCTCAGGCATCTTCAAGCCTTTTGCCGCAAACAGGTCCTTGCGGTAATAGGTCATCGAGCTTTCGGCGTAGAACGGCAGAGCGTACAGCTTGCCGCCTTCAGTCAAGCCTTCGCGCACGGTCTTGATCAGATCGGCTTCATCGTAGCCGGCCGGCAAACCTTCCATCGGCGCCAGCCAGCCTTTCTTGGCCCAGATCGGCGCTTCATATGCGCCTATCGTCATCAGGTCGAACTGGCCGCTGCCGGTGGCGATGTCGGTGGTGACGCGCTGCCGCAGCACGTTTTCTTCCAGTACTACCCAGCGCAGCTTGATATCAGGATTGGCTTTTTCGAAATTCGACGAGAGTTTTTGCAATTCGATCATGTCTGGATTGTTGATCGTTGCGATGTTCAGGGTGGCCGGTGCGGCCCAGGCGCTGCTGCATAGCATAGCCATCGAGATCAGGCTGAGCGGGAGTGGGGATGAAGCCAGGACGGTCGAAAACGAGCTTGCGCGAATGCTGCGACGTTTCATGTTTGTCTCCATGGTTGGAATGATTAATACGCCATGCCGACTTGCGCGGCTTCGCGGTATCACTTTCTCAAGCAGTGTTTATGGTTTCTACCTGGAAAATTTTTAACGTTGTCTTTTGGTTCATAGTGATAAAAATATTGAGCAAAAGACTTTTCGTTGAGCAAATAATCATCCATGATTCAAAGCATGTCAAGATTTTTTTGCTGAATAAATGTGCGCCGGGTAGTTCTGCGACGCTGCGCTATCTGGGACAATCCCGAGGTCGAATGCCAAAAAAACAGGGCCGCAGCGAGATTGGTGATGCATGTTGTGCGCATGTTGTGAGTCAGCACGCCAAGCGCTCCACGCCAAAAAAGGAAATCAGATGGCATCAAGAAATGAAAAGTTGGATCTCGCCGCGCGTGCGGCGTGGATGTATTACGTGGCCGGCAATACGCAAAACGAAATCGCCGATCACCTTGGCATCTCGCGCCAGATGGCGCAGCGGCTGGTGGCTTATGCGCGCGAATCGGGGCTGGTCAAAGTCAGGGTAGAGCACCCGGTGTCGACTTGCCTGGAGCTGGCGGCCGCATTGCAGCAGCGCTACGGCCTTGAGCAATGCTATGTGGTGCCGAGTGAAGGCGCGGGCGATAGCGTGGTTGACGACGTTGGCGTGCAGCAGATGTTGGCGGTAGTCGGGGCCGAGGTGATGGAGCGCTATCTGCAGCAGGAAACGCCGCTGGTGGTCAATGTCGGTTCGGGGCGGACCTTGAAGGCGGCGCTGGAAGCGGTCACCGAAATGGAGCGGCCGCAGCACCGGATCGTTTCGATGGTCGGTGCGATTGCTGCCGATGGTTCATCGAATCGGTATGACGTGGCGCTTACCGCCGCCGATAAAATCCAGGCGCGTTTCTTTTTCCTGCCGGCGCCGCTGGTGGCCGACAGTGCCGAAGACATGCGGCAGTGGTGCAGCCATCGGGTGTATCGGATCGTTGCCGATCTGGCGCAGCAGGCGGATGTGACCTTTATCGGCGTCGGCACCATTGCGCCCGGTTGCCCGATGCATGTAGACGGTTTCATTACGGCTGAGGAAGTTGCGCAATTGCAGGCGTATGGGGCGGTGGGGGAAATGATCGGACATGCGATTGCGGGTGACGGCCGCTTGATCGCATCGCCGCTTGAAGAGCGTGTCACCAGTCTGCCGCTGAGCTCGCCGCCAACCCGGCCGGTAATCGGCATGGCCGGCGGGGCCAAGAAGGCTGAGGCGATTCGGGCTGTGTTGCGGGGTGGCTGGTGGTCAGGATTGATTACCGACGAGTACTGCGCACGCTACGCGCTGCAGGATAAATAGTTAAATGGGGTCAGAGTTTTTTTTCGCGGTTGTTTGCGAAAATTACTCTGACCCCTTTTAACGGGCCACGGAGTGCATGCACCGGCATCCAGAAGCTGAAAATAGCCTCCCAAGATATTTATTCGCTCGATCGCTCGCGAAACTGCATCGGTTGTTCGGTAGTGGCGGACGCCGAACCGCATCCAGTGGAGCACGAACCGCAACCGCTGCCGCAACCGCCGGCAGCCGCCACCGGCTGCAAACGCTTGCCGATCGCGCGCAGCGCTGCCGGTCGAGAAGCAGTGCTCAATGCATTTGCCAACGCCGCCTGCCAACGCTGGCTGGTAGCTGGCATCAAACGGCGGCAGGCGTAGATCAGGCTGGCGATTACAGCGCTGCCGATCACAATGGCTTGGATCACGAGAAATGGCGTCATGTCAGGAACTTGGTAATTTGGTAGGTGAGGAAAGCCGCCAGATAAGCCAGGCCAAACAGGTAGGCGGCAGCGACGGCGACAATCTTCCAGGAATTTGTCTCGCGCCGCATCACTGCCAGTGTCGACATGCATTGCGGTGCAAATACATACCAGGCCAGCAACGCTAGCGCAGTCGCCAGCGACCATTGATGGGCAATCATCGGTCCCAGTTGCGAGGCAATCATGTCTTCGCTGCCGGACATGGCGTACACGGTACCCAACGCCGACACCGCAACTTCACGCGCGGCCATGCCCGGCACCAGCGCAATGCAGATCTGCCAGTTAAAGCCGATAGGGGCAAAGATGTGTTCCAGCAGATGGCCGATCCTGCCGGCCAGGCTGTAATCGATGGCTGGCATGGTCGCACCTGGCGGCGGGCCGGGGAAGGTCGACAGAAACCACAGCAGTACGGTGAGCGCCAGGATGATGGTGGTGACGCGGCGTAAAAAGATCAGCGCCCGTTCCCACAGGCCGATGGCGATATTGCGGGCGCCGGGCAGACGGTAGGACGGTAATTCCATCAGCAACGCATGCTCGCTCTTGTCCTTGCGCACCCGCTTGATGACCCAGGATACCGCCAGCGCGCTGACGATCCCGGCCACGTACAACACGAACAGCACGATGCCTTGCATATTGAACAGGCCCCACACGCTGCGGTTCGGAATGAAGGCGGCGATCAGCAGCGTGTACACCGGCAGCCGTGCCGAGCAAGTCATCAGCGGCGCCACCAGGATAGTGGTGAGGCGATCGCGCGGGTCTTGAATGCTGCGGGTGGCCATGATGCCGGGAATCGCGCAGGCGAAACTCGACAATAGCGGGATGAAGGAACGGCCGGTGAGGCCGGCCTTGAACATCATGCGGTCGAGCAGGAAGGCGGCGCGCGGCAGATAGCCGGATTCTTCCAGCATCAGGATAAAGAAAAACAGAATCAGGATTTGCGGCAGGAACACCAGCACTGTACCCAAGCCGCCGAAGATGCCGTCGCTGATCAGGCTGCGCAGCAGGCTTTCCGGCATGGCAGCGGCAACCCAGGCGCCGACTGCGCTTACGCCGGCCTGGATGCCTTGCATCAGCGGCTGCGCCCAGGAAAAAACCGCCTGGAAAATAAAGAACATGATGGCCGCCAGTAGCGCCAGCCCGAATACCGGATGCAATACCCAGCGGTCGATCGCATCGTCGATCATCGAGGTATTGCGCGGCATGGTAACCGCCGCCGCCAGCATGCTACGCACTTGTGCGTGCAAATCGTCGTCGGCGCTGTCGCTTGCCGATGTCGATGTCGATGAAGGGGCAGCGGCCTGGTCCAGGTGCTGGATCAGTGCGCGCGCGCCGCCGCTGCGTACCGCTACGGTTTCGATTACGGGAATACCGAGACGACGTTCCAGCTCGGCGCGGTCGATGGTGATGCCGCGTTTGCGGGCGGCGTCCATCATGTTCAGCGCCAGCACCATGGGCCGGCCCAGCCGTTTGACCTCTAGCACAAAGCGCAGGTGCAGGCGCAGATTGGTTGCATCCGCCACGCAGACCACCAGGTCCGGCAACGCTTCGCCTGGCATCTGGCCGAGGCAGATTTTGCGGGTAATCATTTCGTCCGGGCTGGTTGCTTCCAGGCTATATGCGCCCGGCAGGTCGAGCAATTGGAACGCGCGCCCGGAGGGAGCAGTGAAGCGGCCTTCCTTGCGTTCTACCGTGACACCGGCATAGTTCGCTACTTTCTGGCGGCTTCCGGTCAACTGATTGAAGAGGGCGGTCTTGCCGCAATTAGGGTTGCCGACCAGGGCGATGCGGAGGGAGGATGCGCTAGACATGGGGCTGGGATTCAGGACGCCGGATTAGCAGGATTGACGTGGACCCGGTGCGCTTCGGCGCGACGCAGGGCAAAACGGGTGAAGCCGATCTGTATCATCAGCGGATCGGCGCCGACCGGGCCGCGCGCCACCAGGCTGACCGCTTCTCCCCGGACAAAACCCAGCTCGCGCAAGCGTTTGGCGATCGGGTCCAGCTCCAGCACGTCTTCTACGTAGTCAATCACTGCCGGCGCAAACGGCGTCAAATCACAAAGTCTCATACAAAAGCCATGATCAATAATGATTCTCATTATATACATTCAGCGCTGTCTGTATGTTGTTCAACTGGGAAATCAGAATATTCCAGCCCGCCTTGTAGCGCTTTGCTGAGTATCTTGCCAACAACAAGTGATGAAAATAAGAATCGTCTTATTTTTCCGTCAACGTTACTCACCTATGATCTGACGATTCTCAACTACTGCACTGATTATTCAGCAGAAACATGACTTCAATCGCAAAAAAAACCATGCTGGCCGCCGCCGTGGCTGCGGCAACCCTGATGTATAGCATCGGCAACGTGAACGCGCAGGCAACCCCGGCTAAGCAATATGCTGAGACGGCGTACCCGGTGATCCTGGTGCCGGGCGTTGGCGGCGCGGAAAGCTATTCCAAGGGCACGATTGCCATGCTGGGCGGCCTTATCAACTCAGTTCTGAAGGCACTGAACATACAGTTTGCCGTGCCCACCACCGACGTCGATTATTGGTACGGTTTTAAGCAAGAACTGGAACGCAGCGGCGCCAAGGTATATGTGGCGGATCTGGAAGCATTCAGCGTCGATGACGCCAAAGATCCGTTATTTGGTGTGGTAAATATCGGTCGCGGCGATCAGTTATTGAACTATGCGAATGCAGTGATGGCGCAGACCGGCGCTACCAAAGTCAATTTCATCGGCCACAACCAAGGCGGTATGACGGCGCGTTATGTGGCCGCCGTGGCTCCGGGGAAGGTGGCGTCGGTGACCACCATCGGCACGCCGCACAAAGGCTCTGAGCTGATTGATCAGGCGTTGAATTTCATGGATCAGCAAAAGTTGACGGATAGCGCTCTGACGGCATTGACCGTCGCGAGCATTGCACAGCGTACGGCTGACGGCAAAGCAAATCTTCAATACACGCCGTTTCAGAATGCTCAAGCAGCATTACGCCAGCTCACTGTCGGTGGCGCCAAGCAGTTCAATGCCAAGTTCCCTAGCGCTGGTTTGAGCACCGCAAGCTGCGCCAGCGGTGCTGCCACGGCCAATGTCGATGGCAATACGCAGCGTATGTATTCTTACACTGGCGCTGCATTTCAGCCTTATAGCCTTTTCGGCGTCAAACTGGTCAGCGACACCAGCCTGAGCTGGTTCCTCGACTCGGCACAATGGACCGATCCATCGACCTTGGCGCTGCGTGCGGCCGGCGTGTTCGTGGCGAATCAGGGCGTGGGCGCGAATGATGGCCTGGTTTCAGTCTGTAGCGCCAAGTACGGCCAGGATGTCGGCACTTACCAATGGAACCATCTGGATGAAATCAATCAGTTTCTCGGGATTCGCGGCGGCAAGGCAGAAAATCCGGTAGCCGTGATGAAGACACATCTGAATCGCCTGCAAAAAGACGGAGTGTAACGCCATGAGTCGACGTATTGCGTTGTGGGCAGGCGCAGCCGCGCTTGGATTGGCGGCTGGATTGAGCTACTGGCGCAGCGCCGACAGCAACGTTGCAGAGCCGGGGCAGCAGCCGCAGACCGTTGCGATCAGTGCGGCCGAACCGTTCATGAAATTACCCTACGGTAGTTTCGAGGCAAGTCCTGACTTGCCTTCCCATTTGCAAGGAACCTCGGCTCCGCCATTGCCGCTGGATAGTGGCGGCCGGCTGTTGCGGGTGCGCGCAGTGCGCGACTTTTATGACTACTTCCTCATAGCGCAAAACCAGCTGCAGCCGGCAGCGTTGGATGGGCTGGTCAATGCTGCGATCGTTGCCCAATTGAATGGCAAGCCTGCGGCGGCTGAGGCAACCCAGCTGTGGCAGCGTTACCGCGATTACCTCGCCGCACTGGAAAAATTACCCGGTAACGGCAATCAAGTGCCGACTGAATCCAGCATGGATCTGGAGGCCATCAGCCGCACGCTGGATCAGCAGGCGCAACTGGCTGCCCAATACCTGGGTGAGTGGCAAACGGCTTTTTTTGGTGATGAGTTGAACCAGCAACGCTTTGCGTTGGCCAAGGTGCGTATCGACAGCGATAGCACTTTGTCTGCTGCAGAGAGAGCACAACGCAAGCTGGCCTTGGAGCAAAGCCTGCCCGCAGCCGAGCGCCAGGCGCTGGAGCGCAGCCGGCGCGAAGACGCATCGATCCAAGGTTTGCAGCAAGCACTGCTGCAAGGCGATTCACCCGAGAAAATGCAGGCGCTGGCCCAGCAACTGGGGCCGGGGGTCGCTGCCCGGGCTCAGCAGTTTGCCCAACAGGAGCGCGATTGGAAAAGCCGCTATCAGCAATATGTGGAACAAGCTGCGCAACTCAAGACGCAGCAACTGGCGCCTCAGGATCGCCAGCAGCGGTTGGAACAACTGCGCCAGCAACTGTTTGCCAGTCCCGGCGACGCCTTGCGCGCAGAGGCACATTACGGCGAGTAACAAAAATTGCATAGGTGTTTTGCTATCTGCACATGCGGATAGTTCAGATTGTGATAATTACATGTTTTATGTGCGTCGCAACAAAGATTTGAATGCCCGGTCCCATTCTTGCTCGGAAGCCAACGTTTCATTGCATGTCTATACCGTGAAAGTGGCGTAGTTTGCTTGACAGCATCCCCCGCTTTGCGTTTTACTTAGCGAAATTTTTTGCGTCGCAACAAATTACGTCGATGTTTTTTGTCGCGCACCGCGAATGATCGCAGCCAGATCCCTAGTCCAACCCCACGCCATTAAGCGCATCGAAACTGGCCATGCCAGGTGTCTGCTTACTTTGGTTTTCGGTAGCGCTAACATCGACTGCATCGAATTTTGCAACGGGTTTTCAATATCTATCAACTTCATCCAAACGAACGATCGGATTTCGCATGCGACTTCATAAATTACTCGTGCTGTCATCCCTGCTGTTGACAACCGTCTTCTGCCGCGCCGATACTGGCGTCACCGCCACCACCATTACTCTCGCTCAGTCAGCGGCATTTACCGGACCTGCCAAAGAGTTGGGCAAGGGCATGCATGACGGCGCTCAAGCGTATTTCGATCAGGTCAACGCCAGCGGCGGCGTGTTCGGCAGAAAAATCATTCTGAAGACGCTGGACGATGGTTATGAACCGGAGCGCGCGGCAGCGAATACCCGGCAGTTCATTGAACAAGACGAGGTACTGGCCTTGTTCGGTTATGTCGGCACGCCCACCTCGAATGCGTCGATTCCAGCAGTGACCAAGGCCAAGATGCCATTTTTCGCACCGTTTACCGGCGCCCAGTCTCTGCGTGAACCGTTCAATCGGAATATTTTCAACATCCGCGCCAGCTATTTTGCCGAGACCGAGAAAATCGTGCAGCAAATCACCACCCTGTCATTGAAGCGGATTGCTGTCTTCTATCAAAATGACGCCTATGGCAAGGCTGGCCTGGAAGGAGTGACCCGGGCGTTGAAGAAGCGCGGCATCGAGGTTGCCGGTTTGGGCACGGTCGAGCGCAATAGCGTAGACGTCAGCGATGCGGTCGCCAAGATACGCCAAAGCAAACCGCAGACGGTGATCATGGTGTCTGCCTACAATTCCAGCGCCGCTTTCATCAAAGCCATGATCGCCGCCGGCAGCCCGCCGTCGTTCTGGAACATCTCATTCGTCGGCAGTCAACAACTGGTGAACGCGCTGGGCAAGGACGCCAGCGGGGTGCAGATTGCGCAAGTGATGCCGGCGCCTTGGGATGAGGTCAACGGCATCGTCAAGGAGTATCGCAAGTACTATCTGCAAGATGGCAAGAAAGAGTGGGATTACGTCAGCATGGAGGGTTTCATTGCGGCCAAGGTCCTGGTGGAAGGTCTTAGGCGCGCCGGCAGCAATTTGTCGCGCGACGGCTTGATCAGGGCCTTGGAAACCATCAACCACTATGACGCCGGCGGCTATTTCGTCACCTTCAGTCCAAGCAACCACAATGGTTCAGAGTTCGTCGATCTGACCATGGTTGCCAAGAGCGGCAGATTCTTGCACTGATTGCGCTGGTGATCTGGCCCCTGAATAACCAGGCGCCGGCAGGGTTAACCTTGGTTTAAAGTTGCCTTTTCACAGATGAAAAGGCAACGCTAGATCAGACTCCATGTCGGCAAGCATCTGCAGTACGTCCGTACGTTTAAGCGCGGTCAAGGCAATTGCCTCCTGCACGTATTCTCCTCTGCCATTGCCGGCATGGCCGACGGTTTGCTTTTCCGCCTTGATGGCTTTTGCAAGCGTAAGTATTTGCGCTACGACTAAAGTTTGCAGTAAGTCAGTTTGTTGTTCCACGAGATATTTCCTTGAAGTGATAACCATGTTTTACGGCGTTCCACCTTGCTTTGATGGGTGTTGCCGTATCAATCAAGCTGGGCCCGCATGCTGCGGACCCAAAGTATTGAAATGAATTGCATGATTCATGGTAATCACCGGTCGCCTGGATTGGCATAAGAAAAATCTTATTCTGGCGGCTGCTGTGTTTTTGGCGTTGCAACAACTACATGCTTTATTTCTTGAAACGCTTGTAATCCCCACGGCCCCAGTTCGCGGCCTATGCTGCTTTTCTTCATGCCGCCCCAGGAAGTCTGGGGAAAAATCACCTGCGGGCTGTTGACCCAGACCAGGCCCACTTCCAGCGCCGCCGAGACACGGCTTGCGCGTTCCTGGTCGGTGGTCAGCACGGTCGCCACCAAGCCGTATTCGCTTTGATTGGCGATCGCAATCGCTTCCTGTTCGCTGTCGAAGGTGTTGACGCACAGAACCGGGCCGAAGATTTCCTCACGCCACAACGGGCTGTCGAAGGGCACATCTGCAAAGATTGTCGGCGCAACAAAATATCCCTTGCTCATGCCTTGCGGCTCACCGCCGCTGATCAATCTCAAGCCGCCGGCCAGTCCCTGCTGAATGTATTGCTGTACTTTTCGATATTGCTGGCGGTTGCTCAAGGGGCCCATTTGGGTAGCGGGGTCCAGCGGATCGCCGACCTTAATAGCATCGACGCGCCGCTTCAGGCGAGCCATGAAATCCTCGGCGATGCTGCGTTCGATCAATAGGCGCGAGGTGGCGGAGCACATTTGCCCTGCATTGAAAAATATCCCGCCGCAGACAATCTCGAGCGCCAGTTCGAGATCGGCGTCGGCAAACATCAGCGCCGCCGATTTCCCGCCCAGTTCCAGGCTGACGCGCTTGAGATCGTCGGCGGCGGCCTTCATCACCGTCTGGCCGACGGCGGTACTGCCGGTGAATGAGACTTTGCGTACTGCTGGATGAGCAACCAGTGCAGTCCCGACTTCAGCACCGCTGCCGGTGACCAGGTTGAAGACGCCGGCGGGTAATCCAGCCTGATCGATAATCGCGGCCAGCGCCAACTCTGGCAGCGGCGTGATTTCAGATGGCTTGAGTATGACCGTGCAACCGGCCGCCAGCGCCGGTGCGACTTTCCACGCCGTGGTCACCATAGGAAAATTCCAGGGCACGATCAAGGCCGCAACGCCGCACGGCTCGCACCGCAATGTCGCCGCAAAGCCGGCGTCAGGCAGGGTTACCGGCTGATCCTGACGGGCATCGAGTTGTTCGGCCAGTTCAGCGTAGTAGTTGAATGTGGCGATCACATCGCCGATGTCGATCTGCGATTCGCTCAGGGGTTTGCCGTTGTTGGCGGTTTGCAGCTGCGCCAGTTGCTCTTGCTGTTGTTCTACCCCTCGGGCAATCGCCCGCAAGCAGGTGGCGCGTTCATGGCCGGAACTACGACCCCATGCACTTTGTGCAGCAGCGGCTGCGCTAACGGCGGCGTCGACATCTTCCGCTGCCCCAACCGCGACTTCAGCCAGCGGCGCTTCAGTAGCCGGATTGAAGACGGTTTCCACACGGCCGGAGCGTGCGTTGCACCAGCGGCCTGCGATATATAGCTGGCCCTGACGGGGTGGGGTGGTAGACATCATTGCTCCTGTCCGGTCCATTCTGTTTCTGAAATTTCGATCACGGTCGGCGTGGTCGCATGCTTCGCCTGTTGCAAGGCGCGAGTCAATTCCGTTGCCGTTGCCGCATGCACGGCAGAGCAACCGAAGCCGCGTGCAATCGCCAGGAAATCCGGTGTGTAGATATCGACGCCAACCGGCTCGATGGCGCGGTTTTGCATATATTTCTTGATTTCGCCGTAGCCGCTGTTATTCCATAGCAGGATAATCACCGGCACGCCGGCTTCCACCGCGCTGGCCAGTTCCGGCAAGGTAAATTGCAAGCCACCGTCGCCGATCAGGCATACCACCGATGCGTTGGCCGCGGCCAGTTTGGCGCCTATCGCGGCTGGCAGCGCATAACCGAGCGTGCCGTATCCGGTCGATGAATTGAACCAGCTGCGCGGCGTGCGGGCGTCGAAGGTGATGTTGCCGGTATACACAGGCTGGGTCGAATCGCCGACGTAGATCGCGTCCGGCAATGTATTCGCTACCACCTCCAGCATGCGCTGCTGCATGCGGGCCGGATGGTCAAGGCTGGCGTCGACCGTACGGCGCAAGGCCGCAACCCGGTTGCTGCCCCACGAGGCGTCAGAGAGCGACGCGTGCAAAGGCGATTCCGGCAGCGGCGGCAAATGCTGCAGCAAGCCCTGTAGCGCGCTGCCGGTGTCCGACAGCAATGCGAGCGATGGCGGATAGTTACGCGCCAGCTGCAGGGCGTCGATGTCGATACGGATCAATTTTCCGGGAATGCGGAAACCGCCGTCGAACACGGTGTCATAGTCGGTTTCGCCGAGTTCTGTGCCGATTGCCAGCACCACATCGGCTTCGCACACCAGTGCGCGTGTCGCCGCGGTGGACTGGGTCGAGCCGAGCAGCAGCGGATGTTGCGGCGGCAGCAAACCTTTGGCGTTGATGGTGAGCGCCGTCGGCGCCTGCAAACGTTCTGCCAGCTGTTGCAATTCGATAGCAGCATTGACGGCGCCGCCGCCGGCCAGGATCAAAGGCCGCTTGGCTTGCCGCAACATGGCTGCCGCCGCGGCCACGCTGCGCGGATCGGCGCAAGGTTTCGAACTGCGGGCCGGCATGGCGCAGGACAGATGCGCTGCAGTTGCGAGAGCGACGATGATATCCAGGGGAATCTCGATATGCACCGGGCGCGGACGGGCGCTGTCGAACACTGCGAATGCGCGTGCCAATACCGCTGGCAGTTCATCGGCGCTCATCAGCGTATGCGAGAACGCGGTCATGCCGGAAAACACAGCGCGTTGCGACGGCAACTCATGCAGCATGCCGTTGCCATTGCCCAGATGCTGGCGGGCGTTGACGCTGGAAATCACCAGCATCGGGATCGAATCGGCATAGGCTTGCGCCATGGCGGTAGCGATATTAGTCATGCCGGGGCCGGTGATGATGAAGCAGACGCCGGGCTTGCCGCTGACACGCGCATAACCGTCGGCCATGAAGCCGGCGCCCTGCTCGTGGCGCGGCGTGATGTGGCGCAGGCGCGACCGCGCCAGGCCGCGATACAGCTCGACGGTATGCACCCCGGGAATGCCGAACACTAGTTCGACGCCGTAGTTCTCCAGGAGTTTGATCAGCAGCTCGCCACAGCTGATTGCTGCCGATGCAAGCGTCAGCGCTCCGGCGTCGGATACGCCAGCTCCAGCATCGCCGGTCTTGCCTATTTCAGTAATCTCAAGTCGTTTCATTTTTTGTCAGCGAGTGGTGCTGCGTTGATATTCGATGGTTCCCCGCGATGCGACAGACTACAAATCCGCCGGCAACGGCAGCCGCAGCCATTTCTGTGAAATCTTGTTCAAGCTGCCGTCTTTCTTGGCTTGCACGATAGCCTGGTTGATTTGCTGCGTCAGGCGTGGCTCGTTCTTGTTCAAGCCGACGTGATCGGGTGAGCTGAACAACTGGAATTTTTGCTGTATGCCGGCCGCCGGGTTCCTGGCCATGATGGTGGCGCCGACGTCGTTGCCGACTACCATCAACTGCGTCTGTCCCGACAGGAAAGCCGAGATGGCGCCGTTAGGATCGTCGAAGCGTTTGATGGTGGCGTCGGCCGGCGTTACTTTGGAAATGCTCAGATCCTCAAGCGTGCCGCGGGCGACGGAGATGGTCTTGCCGGCCAGGTCGGCATTGTTTTTAACTGCCAGTTTGGGGCCGCCGAACACTGCCAGATAGTAGGGGGCGTAAGCATCGGAAAAATCGATGACCTTGGCGCGCTCCGGTGTTTGCCCCACCGATAACAGCAGATCCACTTTGCCGCCGGCCAGGTAAGCCATGCGGTTGTCGCCGGTGACTTGCACCAGCTCGACCTTGGTTTTCAATGCCTTGCCGATCAGTTCTGCCATATCGATGTCGTAGCCGAGCGGCTTCATGTCCGGGCCGATCGAACCGAATGGCGGGTAGTCCATAAAGACCCCGATCCTGACCTTGCCGCTTTTACTGATGTTGTCGATGGCGTCCGCGTGGCTGGGTGCAGCGTGCAATATTCCGGCGGCGAGCAGAGCGGCGGCGCCGATCTTGAAGATGCGGCGGCTGAGGATGGAGCTGGAGAAAGGCAAGACGTTCATGGCGTTTTCCTATGAGTAAGTTGAATCAGGCGGCAAGCCGGCCGGGGCTGGCGTCGATCAGCTTGCAGGCATGCGGCGGCAAAGTCGCCAATACCTGTGTCCCTATCGTCAGGCCAGGCACCTCGCGCGGACTGGTCGCCACGGTCAATGAAAAACCGGAGCAGTTTATGGTGGCTTCCAGCGACGAGCCGACATCGCGGATAAAACTGACCTGGCCTGGCACACTGTTGTTGCCGATGCTGGAGTGAAGATCATCGTGCCCGACCGCGGCGCTGATTTTCAGGCAAACATCTTCGGGGCGGATCAACAAGCGGATTTCCTGGCCATCGCTGATTTTGCGCGCACTGCTGATATCTATCTGTTGACCGCCGGCCAGCCGCACCCGCTGATCGCCGCTAGGCACGGCTGGCAGGATGTTGCCGAGCCCGATGAAATCAGCCACAAATTCGTTGACCGGATCCCGATACACTTCCAGCGGCGAACCGATCTGCGCGATCCGGCCTTGTTCCATCACCACGATCACATCGGCCATGGTCATCGCTTCACGCTGATCGTGGGTCACCATGATGGTGGTGATGCCGAGGCGTTGCTGCAGCAGGCGGATTTCAACCTGCATTGCTTCGCGCAGTTTGGCGTCGAGTGCTGACAGCGGCTCGTCCAGCAATAGCAACTTGGGCGCGGACGCCAGCGCGCGGGCAATCGCCACCCGTTGCCGCTGGCCGCCGGACAGTTGCGCCACCGGACGGTTGGACATGTGCGGCAACTGGATCAATTGCAGCAATTCGTCGACCCGTTTGCTCTGGCTTTGCTGGTTGACCTTGCGCAAACGCAACGGATAGGCGATGTTGCCGGCCACGGTCATGTGCGGGAACAAGGCCAGCGATTGGAACACCATGCCGAAATCGCGCTCGCAGGCAGCGACATTGGTGAGATCCTTGCCGTCCATGGTGAGGCGGCCGCTGGTCGGCGTTTCGAGACCTGCAATCATGCGCAGCAAGGTGGTTTTGCCGCAGCCGGAGGGACCCAGGAAGCACACCAGCTTGCCTTCCGGAATACTCAGGTTGACATGCTTGACGACTTGCACCGCGCCGAATTGCTTGCTGACGTTTTCAATAACTAATTGGTTGCTCATATTCTTCTCGCAAGGTTGAAACGTGTTGCCGCAAAGTTGAAGCGTGTTGCTTCGAGGTGTTGCTTCAATGCGCGGCTACAGCGCCACGCCGTCGTCGCCCACCAGTTTTTCCAGCAGCCAGATCAAGCCGAAATCGATCAGGACGATGAATACGGCGAACGAAAATACAGTAGGGTCGAGCGATGAAACGGTGCGGCTGTAGAGCCACACCGGCAGCGTCATGGTGTCGACGTCGTACAGGAAAAATGTCACCGTGAATTCGTTGAAGGAGACGATGAAAGCGAACAGCATGCCGGCCAGGATGCCGGGCCGCATCAAGGGCAGCACCACGTCGAACATGGCGCGCAGCGGCCGCGCACCCATCAGATAGGCTGCTTCTTCGAATTCCGGGCCGATGCCGGCAATCGACGCCGAACAATTCTTGACCGCGAACGGCAACGCCAGGATTACATGGGCGATGACCAGGCGGAATATGCCCAGTTCGAGCGGCAGATAGTTGAACACCAGCAGCAGAGAAATGCCCAGCATCACCAGCGGATACACCATGGGCAAGGCGATGAATTGCTCGACCAGGCCTTTGCCGGGGAAGTCGAAACGATTCAGCGCATAGGCGGCGGGGATGGCGACAGCAGCGGCGATCAGCATGGTCGCCAGCGCCACCATCAGGCTGGTGCCTAGCGCTTGCCCCATCGACAAGACGTCGCTGGCATCAGGCGACATGAAAGTATGCCAGGCGGCCCGATACCATTGCAGGCCGTAGCTTGGCGGCGGAAAGGCCAGGGTGTCGGAGGCGCCGAACGACATGATGATCATGGTGATGATCGGCATCGCTGCCAGGATCAGCACCACCGTTGCCAGCACGCCGGTCAAGCGCGTGAGTTGGCCGGGCAGGGCCCGTCGCAGGAGGGGAAGAGCGAGCGAAGTCATGGTGTGTTTCCCAGCATTTTCTGTGATCGATGAACCAGTTTCTGCGACAGCGCCATCACCGCCAGGGTCGCCAGCATCAAGACCACGCTGGTGGCTGACGCCGCCGGCCAGTTGAGCAAGGGGGTGATCTGGTCGCGCACCAGCACGGCTAACATCGAGACCCGACGGCCACCCAGCAGCAGCGGTACGGCAAAGGCACTGGCGTTATAGGCGAACACCAGCAAGGCGCCCGACAGGATGCCTGGCATCGCCAGCGGCAGCAGCACATGGCGCAGGATTTGCCAGCGGCTGGCGCCCATGGTGGCAGCGGCTTCTTCGTAGCTGCCGGAAATCGCTTTCAGTGCACTGGCCATTGGCAGCGCCGCCAACGGAAAGGCAGTCTGAATCAAGCCCAGCAACACGCCGTTTTCACGATACAGCCATTGCACCGGACGCTGCACGATACCTAGCGCCAGCAGCGAATTGTTGAGTACACCGCCGGGGCCGAGGATGATCAGCCAGCCGTAACTTTGCAGCAGCAGATTTACCAGCAAAGGCAGCAGCACCCCGGTCAGCAGCAAGCGTCGCGCCAGCTTGGATTTGGCGCGCGCCATGGCGATCGCCACCGGGATTGCCAGCAACACCGCCAGCACCGTACTTTGAAACGCCAGGCGCAAGGTGAGCCATAACGATTTCATGTAGTAAGGCGTCGCCAGATCGGCATAACTGGTCAGCGAAACGCTGTGCCATTCATCGCCGTTGCTGCCGACGCTCATGCGGATTACCGCCAGCGCCGCCGCTGCCAGCACTGCCAGGAACAGCAGTACCGGCAGTAGCAGCAGCCACGGTCGTGCATTGGAATTTTGATCAAGCATTGCTTTTGCCTTTACCTGTTGCCGCATGTTGCCATTAGGCCGAGAAGATCTCGGTGTAGCGGCGCACCCATTCGCTTTGCACCACAGCCAGCGCCTTGTCGTCGTGAATCTGCGCCTTCTCCGCAATTTGCCGCAGGCTAGGGACGTAGCGGCTGCTCTCCGCCGGTATCGCCGCCTTGGTATTTACCGGCCCGTTGAGCACGTCGGCGGCCATCTTGCCTTGCACTACCGGGTCCAGCGTATGGTTGATGAAGGCGTGGATCAGGTCGAGGTCGCCGGGATGAGATTTCGGAATCACGGTGTACATCAACTGTGCAGCAAAACCCTCCTTCATGTCATAGGTGACGCCCATTTTGTATTCTGGCTTTTTAATCGCAACCGGGAAGAATGCCGGCGAGTAGATGCCGCCCAGATCCAGCGCGTTGGTGCGGAACAGTTCCGCTACCTGGTTTGGATTCTCGCCGAGCATCAGGATACGATCCTTGAGTAGCGCCAGCTTCTTGAAACCGGGATCGATATTCTTTTGCGAGCCGCCCGACAGTTTCGCTGCAATGATGGCAAGGTCGACTGCCTCGACCCAGCTTGGCGGCGGCAGAAAAATGCGGCCGCTGTATTTTTGATCCCACAAGGCTTCGTAGCTGGATGGCGGCGCTTTGAAGGTCGATGTGTTGTAGATCAGGCCGTTGGTCCACAGCAGATAGCCGACACCGAAACCGTTGGCGCCGCTGCGATGCTCAGGTGCGACATCTTTCAGGTTAGGCAGGCGCGCCAGATCCGGTTGCATCAGCAAACCGGCGTCGGCCAGGCCGGAAGCGCCGACACCCGCCAGCGTAATCACATCATATTGCGGCTTGCTGCCAGCCGCCTTTAGCTTGGCAACCATGCCCGAAGTACCGTCAGCGCGGTCGGCGATCACTTTGGCGCCGGTCTTTTCAGAGAAGCTGGCTGCAATATTGCGTAGCGCTGCCAGGCCGGTGTCGTCCGACCAGGTAAGGAAGCGCAACGTCTTGCCTTTGAAGTTCTGTTCCTGTGCAAAGACGTTCACAAATGGTGCGGACAGGGTGGAGGCAGCGATCGATGCACCAATTGCCTTGATGACATTGCGCCGTTTGGTATTTGTATTTTGCATGGCTTGCTCCTGCTGTGAGAGTGTGGAAACAACTGCTGAATGCTAGGGGTATGCTGTGATAGCGTTACTTGCGGATGCAAGAGCTATGCCAGATATTGCCTAAAGGCATCAGTTTTAATGATTGCTTGGATGCGTAAAACTGATGCCTGAAAATACGAGGCGTAGCCGGCGCAGATGCTGCTTGGCAATAAGGGGGAGGCTGATTCCACCGATGGTGGTCCGCTGTAGGATGGTTTGCATTTTTTTCTCACTCCGGTATTAGAAAATGTATTTTCTTTACGCGCTGTCCCAGTGGGATCCAGTCGCTTTTTTATGTTGGCTATTCTTGTGCATCGCCTGCGCATTCACAAACGAAATATAATCATGCGAGCCATGCGTTTTCCTGGTGGCTCGAATCTCCGGAGAAGATCATGCGCAAATTGCCGCCTTTGAATGCCCTGCAAGTCTTTGAGACTGTCGCCCGCCATCAAAATATTACGCATGCCGCCAACTATCTGTGCCTGACCCAGGGCGCGGTCAGCCGCCAGATACTGATCCTGGAAGAGTATTACGGCTTCCCGCTGTTTCAGCGCCATGCGCGCGGTTTGACCCTGACGGAAGAGGGTGAGCTGCTGTTGCCGACGGTGCGCGAAAGCTTCGCGCGGATCGAAGAGATATCAGCGCGATTGACGCGGCAGCGTACCGATCTGGCGTTGAAAGTGCCGACCTGCATCATGCGCTGGATCTATCCCAAGATCATGCTGTTCCAGGCGGAATACCCGGATATCCAGCTGCAGGTGACCACGGCGTTGCAGCACAACGTCGATTTCCAGCGCGAGTCGTTTGACGCTGCAATTGTGTACGGCGCGCCGACCGGCAAGGATACGCATTCCCTCTTGCTGTTCACCGAACAATTGACGCCGGTATGTTCGCCTGCAATGCTCAAGGAACAACCGCAGTTGCAGCCGGAACAGCTGGCGCAACAGACTTTGCTGCACCCGACCAGGGATCATCGGGATTGGGAAATGTGGTTGCGCTTTGCTGGCGTCAAAGGCGTTGACGCCAGCAGCGGCCAGAGTTTCGACACCCTGGATCTGGCGGTGAATGCGGCGGCGCAAGGATTCGGCGTGGCGATAGGCGATTGCATCCTGGCTGGCGATGATCTCGAGATGCAGCGTCTGGTAAAACCGTTCGATTGTGTGATGCCGGGGCAGAGCTATTACTTTGTTTATCCGGAAAGCGTCGCCAATCAGCAAAAAGTCACTATCTTCCGCAAGTGGATCAGCCAATATTGCATGCAACATGCGCTGCCGCCTGCCTGAGCTACTGATTTAGCCGGGGCGTTGTTGTCATATAGGCAACATTTCAGCAGGCAACAAATATTGTCCAAAAGAAATAGTTAAATCGACTTAATTTTCTATATGAAATAATAAGTGTCTATCTGACGTCATTGGATGGTTAAATATTGTTAATTTGTGTCAACGATAGTTAAAGATTGAGTTTTTAGGTGGTTTCGAAAGCCTCTTGCTTTTACTCTTTGCTTGCATGCTGTCGCCGGATTTAACAAACCGGTGAATGTATAGCGGCAGGGTTAACAGATTGGGCGTGGACAAGCGATTTCCAAAAGAGAAATTTGCCAGATGGCAAGTCGACGCGCTTGATTCATTTTCAACAATCAAAGAGTAATCAAAGAGTAAACAGAGATGCAGAAAATTATTGGCATTCTTCGAGATGATCAGTGGGAGAGGCTGGAACCTTTATTGGTCGGGCGACCTGGGGATTCCGGCATGTGCGGCCGCGATAATCGTCTATTCATGGAGGCGGTGTTATGGGTTGCGCTGAAATTCGGATCATGGAGCAATCTGCCAGCGGAATTCGGCCGCTGGAGAACCAGCTATATGCGGTTTCGGCGCTGGACCAAAGCCGACGTCTGGCGGCGTCTGTCCGAAAATCTGGCTGACGATCACGCACTACAAGTAATGCTGGAGGCAATTATTGCCCTTGGCGATGAACATACCCGATTGAACGCTGAAAGATCGATCAGGCGGGAAAATGTGAAAATTTACGGACGTGCCCTGGCGTCAGCCGCGGGTGCAAATACCAAACCAGGGCGCCACGACGACATATCTTCGCCGTGGGTGTGGCTGGTCACCAATGACGGCCAGACTGGCTGATTTTCAATCGCTTTACTCTTACCACGGCCGCAAACGCTAATCGCCAAGCGTCCTTGCAGCCTCCAATATCCTGCCACTGCGCGCAATGCCTGCCGGAGTTGCGTTTTATGCAAGTCCCGCTGTGCCCTTAACTGAACACCAAACCGAACGTCAAACCGAGAATTTCTTGTCAAGTGCAAGTGCCCGAAGAGCGAATATCCGTATATTGTTACATTTGTACACAATAGGGTTCGCGCTCTAAAGCCGAGGCTCATCGCACTACCATCGTGCGGTATCGGGTATTATCGGCAACCATAGGGAGAGTGTTTGAAAGGAAACTTTCTGGTCGATGCGCCTACGGCTGCCACCACACTTTCTCAATGCATAACAAAGAATGGCCCCGACTACGGGGCTGAGACAAGTCTAAAACAGCTATATGCCAAAACTGCAGCTAGTTTTGGCAATCGTTTGGACGATTAACATTCGATTAAATTACGATTTTGATGAATTTCATTCTGTATTCGGATATCGGCGAAAGTACGATCGATAAAAGCCTTGGTTTGCCAGAGTACAGTTATTACTTTGTCTTGAAAGCTTTTCGCACCGTTTTGGCAGAACTCGGTACGGTCACCTTGGTGCGGCACCCCGAAACCGAAGTCGACCCTTTGTTTGAGGAATGCCAGCAGCGCGGCGAAGAATGCGTGTTCCTTTCCTTTTCCCCTCCGAACAAGACCTTGATCGATCTCAAGTGCCCGACGCTATCGGTGTTCGCCTGGGAGTACAGCAATATTCCCGATGAAATGTGGGATGACGATGTCCGCAACGATTGGCGCGTCGTGTTTGGCCGTCATGGCAGAGCGATAACCTTGTCCAGCTATACCGCCCGTACCGTCAAAGACGCGATGGGGGCGGCGTTTCCGGTGCTGGCGCTGCCGGCGCCTTTGTGGGAGCAGTATGCCAGCGCGCGTGCGCGATTTGGAGGTAAGCTGCCGGCCAGGAAAACCACGCTGCAGCTGCATGGTACGGTGATCGACAGTCATTTATTGGGTTTGTCTGCAGACGGGTTGATAGCGCATCTTTCCTCTCCAGAGGCAGAAGCTGTATTGGCGCAACAAGCGCCACCCGCAGCCATGCAAACATTGCCGGAGTTGCAAGCGCCAGCGCCGGCAAAAAACCTGCGTTATCGACTGGCGGTGACTAAGCGCCATCTGCTGACATGGTATCGAGAGGCATTGCGCGATTTGCTGCCTTTGTGGCTGGCCAAGACGGTGGCCGTGAGCGGGCGCAGTGGTTATGCGCTAGCACGTGCGCTGACGGGGAATCCGCTCGGAAAACCCCAGCCGCAGCCTATACAGTCAACGCCACCATTGGCGGCAACTCCAATCCCAGTCCAGGAACCTGAGGCGGTGGTCAGCCTGGAAGGAGTGGTTTACACCTCCATTCTCAGTCCCAAGGACGGCCGCAAGAACTGGTTCGACATGGTGACGGCATTTTGCTGGACCTTCCGCGATGTGGAAGATGCGACACTGGTTCTGAAAATGAACGAGCGCGATTTGTCGATATATCACAATACCTTGCTGACCTTGCTGTCGCAGCTGGCGCCGTTCAAATGCCGCGTCGTGACCTTGCATGCTTATCTGGATGACGCCGCATATGAAGAATTGATCGGCGCCACCAGTTTTTACGTCAATACCTCGCTGTGCGAGGGTTTATGTTTGCCGCTGATGGAATTCATGTGTTGCGGCAAACCGGTGATTGCGCCGGTGCATACAGCGATGGAAGACTATATCGACGACGGCGCTGCCTTCATCGTCAAGTCCAGCCTTGAGCACAATGTATGGCCGCATGATCCGCGCGACCTGTTCCGGACCCTGCGCTACCGGCTTGACTGGGAATCGATTTGTACTGCCTATAAAGATAGCTATCGCGTGGCGAAACAGCAGCCCGAACAATATATCGCGATGAGCGAGCACGCCATGGCGCGCCAGGCCGCCTATTGCTCAGGCGCTGTCGTGAAAGAACAGTTGAACAACTTCTTTCTGAAACCCGGTGTCAGATGATTATTATTATTTACTCCGATACCAACGCCGCCTCGATTGCTTCCAATCTGGGTTTGCCGGAATACAGCTACTACTTCGTGTTGAAGGAGTTTCGCCCGGTGCTGGAACAGCTTGGCATCGTGGTTACCGTCAGCGATCCTGCAAGCGAAGTCGACGCCATCTACAGAAGCGCCAGAGCACACGGCGAATCCTGCGTATTCCTGTCTTTTTCGCCGCCGCATAAAACGGTGGTCGATCTTGCCTGCCCGACTATTCCGGTATTTGCCTGGGAATTCACTACCGTGCCTAACGAGGCCTGGCTTGGCGAGCCGCGCCACGACTGGCGCCACGTCTTCAACAAGCTCGGTTGTGCGATTACCCACTCCGCATTCACCGCGGATACAGTCAGGCAAGCGATGACCCCAGAGTTTCCGGTGACAGCCATCCCGGCTCCGGTCTGGGATCGTTTTTCTGCACTGCGTGAAAAATGTTCGATTGCCAATCATCCGGATGGCGTCGTGCTGAACGTCGCCGGCACCGTGATTGACAGCCGCAACGTCGACCTCTCGCCATATAGTCCGCCGCGCCGGCGCCTGCCCAAGCCGGATCTGCTGCGGCCGCCGGCGCTGGCCCAGCGTGAGCCGGTCAAGGTGCATATCGGCGGTGTGGTGTATACCTCGGTCTTCAATCCGTATGACGGCCGCAAAAACTGGTATGACATGATCAGCGCGTTTTGCTGGGCCTTGCGCGATGTCGAAGACGCCACGCTGGTGCTGAAGCTGACCCACAATGATGCGCGCATCGGCATCGATAATTTATTAGAGAATATTTATAAGCTGACGCCGTTCAAGTGCCGGATCCTGCTGATTCACGGTTATCTGAGCGACGCCGATTATGAAAACCTGGTGTCGGCGACCACCTATGTCTTGAATACCTCGCATGGCGAAGGCCAATGCTTGCCGTTGATGGAATTCATGTCTTGCGGTAAGCCTGCCATCGCGCCAGTCAACACGGCCATGGCCGACTACATCGATAGCGATAATGCCTTCGTGCTGGATTCCAATACCGAGCCCAGCCACTGGCCGCACGATCCGCGCCAGGCCTATCGCACTTTGCGCTACCGCATCGACTGGGGTACTTTGCTTAGCGCCTACCAGGAAAGCTATCGCGTCGCCAAACAAGACCCGGAAAGATATTGGCAAATGGCGCAGCACGCAGTGCGGCAACTGCAACGGCACTGTTCACAAGCGGTCGTCAAAGAGCGTCTGCTGGCTTTCTTTTCCAATCATCCAGGGCTAGCTGGAAGCGCCATCCCGCAGACGGCGGAGAAGGTATCCGCATGATGAGATTCCTCGCCGACTGGCTGCGCCCGAGCAAAGCAAAGATCGTAAAAACCGCAAAGACCGCCGAGAAAGTTGAGCTAGTCGAGATGCCGCAACTGGTATCGAGGGCTGGCGTGGTCGATTCACGCATCTGCGGTTTGGTTGATAACGTGCAAAGCGGCTGGTTCCGCCAGGACAGTGGCGAGTTGCTGGAAGGTTTTGCGATTACGTCCGCAGATGTGGTGCTCGATGTCGGTTGCGGCGAAGGCGGGGCGACCATGTTTGCGGCGCGTTGCGGCGCCCATGTGATTTTTTCCGATACCGATGCCGCGCAGGTGGAGCGCCTTTCCGCCAAAGTAGCAGAGAGCCCGGCACGCGGCGCGCAGCCGCTGGTGTGCGATACCAATCCGCTGCCGTTGCCGGATGGTTGCGCCAGCCGCATCATCGCCATGGAAATGCTGGAACACGTCGACGATCCGGCGCAAGTACTGGCCGAGCTGGTGCGCGTCGGGCAACCGGGTGCGCTGTATTTGCTGACCGTGCCGGACCCGGTTGGTGAAGGATTGCAAAAAAAGCTGGCGCCGGCGTCGCACTTTCAAAAACCCAACCATATCCATGTTTTCGAGCGCGAAGCATTTGCTGCACTGGTGAGCGCTGCCGGTTTGCAGATCGAACGGCGGCACGCTTCGGGTTTCTTCTGGTCGCTATGGATGTGCCTGTATTGGGCCAGCAAACCGGACAGCGATGGCAGCGGCAACGGTGACATGGGCGCCACGCGTGACAACATCAAGCCGCCGTATCCTCCTTTACTGGATGAGTGGGCAAAGACCTGGCATCAATTGATTTCGCTGCCGGAGGGCGCTCGGATCAAGCAGGTATTGGATAGCGTCATGCCGAAAAGCCAGGCGATCATCGCCCGCAAGCCGCACCATCCGGACCATCGATAGACTATCGGAGCTGATCGCAGATGAATCATCGCATCAAGGATATCGAACTATTGCGCGGAATCGCGGTGATTTTCGTGTTGATCGAACATACGCGTTTCAATTTGTTCGGGCAGCCAAATCGGCTGCTTGAATTTCTATATACCTATTTCGGCGGCTGGACCGGCGTCGATCTGTTTTTTGCGATTTCGGGATTCGTGATTGCTCGCGATTTGATTCCGCGCTTGAGCCGGAGCAATGGGCAGGCATTCTCCGTCATGCTGGGTTTTTGGGTGCGGCGGGCGTCGCGCTTATGGCCGTCAGCGTGGTTGTGGTTGCTGCTGATCCTGGTCGCCACCGTCACCTTCAATAAATCCGGCGTATTCGGTTTATTGAAGACCAATCTTGACGCCACGCTGGCCGGCGTCTTCAATTATGGAAATTTCCGTTTGCAGGAAGTTTTCGGCCGCTCAGAATACGGCTCCAGCTTTCCGTACTGGAGCTTGTCGCTGGAAGAGCAGTTTTATCTGTTGTTGCCGTTCGTGGCGATTATTTTCCGCCGCTGGCTGCCGTGGGTGCTGGTGATAGCGGTGCTGCTGCAGCTTTCCGCCAACCGCCATATCAGCTTATTTCTGATGACAACGCGCTCCGATGCATTGTTGCTCGGCGTGCTGCTGGCGATGTGGAGCAAAAAAGAGAGTTATCGCAGATTCGAACCGGTATTCCTGAAAAATCATCTGTGGCTGCGTTGGATTTTTTTGGCGGCTCTGGTGCTGGGCCTGGGTGGGATGGGATCCTATCGCTTCCAGGAGTTCCGTTATTGGATTGGCGCAGTCGCGCTATTGTCGATTGCGTTGGTATTCATCGCATCGTATGACAAAGATTATCTGATGCCGGACAACCCCTTGAAGAAAATTTTCCTGTGGTTCGGCAGCCGTTCCTACGCGCTTTACCTGA
Source organism: Collimonas sp. (assembly GCF_035566375.1). GTDB lineage: Bacteria > Pseudomonadota > Gammaproteobacteria > Burkholderiales > Burkholderiaceae_D > Collimonas. The sequence continues at coordinate 63,681 of NZ_DATMRK010000074.1, read as the reverse complement.
CGCATATACCGGCTTATCTGGCCAGCCGCGAAATCTGGTTCCGGATAGCACCCGTTAATACCATTTTCGACAGAACTTATAACATCCGTCTGGCTCTGACAGCTATCGCGCTGCTGCTGATTTTCAGCGAATTGAATTATCGTTTCGTCGAAACCCCGTTCCGCGCGCGCGGCAAGAAGCTCGCCGACCGCATCAGCTTGCGCCAGGACTGGTGGCAAACATGGCTGGCCAGGTTCCGTAACCAAGCGTCGATCAGCGCTGACAGTGAGAGATCACAGTAATGAGCATAGTATGAGGAAATTTATCAGGAGCCTGTTCGGCATTGGCAAGACGGATAGCGTTATTCCGGTGATAGCCCCGGCCCCAGCCGCTGCTGCGGCGCTATCGGCCGCGCCCATCGATTCGTTTCATATAGGCTTGCGCGATGCCTTAGCCAGTGGCTGGTATCTGCAGGAGAGCGATGAACTTTATCGCGGCTTTGTTATCAGTGCCGAAGACGTGGTGCTCGATGTCGGCTGTGGCGACGGCGGCAATTCGCTGTTTTGCGCGAACCGCGGCGCCCATGTAATCGTCGCCGATATCGACGCCGGCAAAGTCGAGTCCAGCAAACAGCGTCTGGCGGCAACCCCGGCGCGCTTGGTGCAGGGAGTGGTGAGCGACGCCAATCCCTTGCTGCTGGAAGACGGCATTGCTTCCAAAGTGATTTCGATGGAAGTGCTTGAGCATGTCGACGATCCGGTGCAATTCCTGAGCGAACTGGTGAGGGTCGGTAAGGCGGGCGCGCAATATCTGCTTTCGGTGCCGGATCCGGTGCAAGAGCATTTGCAAAAAAAGGTGGCCCCGGCTTCGCATTTTGAAAAACCAAACCATATCCGGATTATTCAACGCGACGAATTCGAGAAGATGGTGACAGATGCGGGCCTGGTGATCGAAAGTCATGAGTATTATGGTTTTTACTGGTCAGTCTGGTGGTTGTTTTTCTGGGTCTGCAAAGTCGATCTGAGCGACGCTCATCACCCGTTGCTGGACAGTTGGGCGAAAACCTGGGAAATCCTGATGGATAGCCCCAATGGTGAACACGTCAGGAACACCTTGAACGATTTCATGCCAAAAAGCCAGGTCATTATCGCGCGCAAGCCATAGCAGGAAATGCAGAATTCGCAGCATGGATTTAACCGAACAAAGGCAGGGAAGGGTGGACTGCGTATGAAGCGACTAGTTAAGCGATTATTCATTACCGGGCAGTCAGGGTTTGTCGGGCTTGCCTTTGAGCGTTTGCGTGCGCACGCGGTTGCCGGGCAAGGCTGGGAGCTGGTTGTCGCAGACAGTCCCTATGATTTACTGGAGCCGGAATCGCTGCAGCGGATATTGCAGCAGGCGCGCCCGGATGCCGTGATCCATCTTGCCGGTCAGACTTTTATTCCGGAAGCGTTTCGCGACCCGGCGCACACCTTGGACGTCAATCTCAAGGGAACCCTGAATTTGCTGCAAGCGCTGCAACACAGCGGCTTCAACGGCACCTTTTTATACGTCAGTTCGGGCGATGTCTATGGCCGGGTGAGTCCGGAGTTATTGCCGATCACCGAGCAACAGCCAGCGCGCCCGCAGAATCCGTATGCGGTCAGCAAAGCCGCAGCAGAATTGCTGTGCTATCAGTGGAGCTGCAATGTGCCATGGCGCATCCTGGTGGCGCGCCCGTTCAACCATATCGGCCCGGGGCAGCGCGAAGATTTCGTGATTTCCAGCGTTGCGCGGCAATTGGCACGTATCAAACTGGGCCTGCAAGAGGCGCGCATATTGGTCGGCGACGTTGACGTCAGCCGTGATTTTCTTGATGTCGAAGATGTCATTTCAGCGTATCTGGCGCTGTTGGAAAAGGGCCAGAATGGCGAGATCTACAACGTCTGTTCGGGCAAGGAATATCTGATCCGCGACATGATTGCCAGCATGCTATATCTGACCGAAACAGATGCCGTGATTGCGCAAGATCCTGCGCGTATGCGGCCTTCCGACCTGCGCCGGGTGAGGGGCAGCAACCAGAAGATTGAACTGGCAACGGCATGGGCGCCGCAGATTCCCATGCAACAGACCTTATTGAATGTCTTGGCGGATTGGGAAGTCAGGGTAACGGCGGAGAACGCGCCACCTTGATCCTCTCAGGTCTGAGGCGGTAAAAAATAGAACTAATGGAGACAAACGCGATGACAAAAACAGCATTGATTACTGGTGTGACGGGGCAAGATGGCGCCTACCTTGCCAAGTTATTGCTCGACAAGGAATACAAGGTATACGGCTTGCTGGCAAGGCGCAGCAGCGATACCTTATGGCGCTTGCGCGAACTCGGAATTGTGGAGCAGCTGCAATTCATTGAAGGCGATCTGGCCGATGCGACCTCGGCAATCCGCGCGGTATGCCAATCGCGTCCTGATGAAATCTATAACCTCGGGGCGCAAAGCTTTGTCGGTACTTCCTGGAACCAGCCGGTAGTAACCGGTATGGTGGACGGCTTGGGTGTGACCCATATGCTGGAAGCGATTCGCCAATTCAGTCCTGAATCGCGCTTCTATCAAGCGTCGACCAGTGAGATGTTTGGTTTGATCCAAGCTGAACACCAGGATGAAAATACACCGTTCTATCCGCGCAGTCCTTATGGCGTGGCCAAGCTTTACGGCCACTGGATCACCGTCAATTATCGCGAGAGCTTTGGTTTGCATGCGTCCAGCGGCATTTTGTTCAACCATGAATCGCCTTTGCGTGGCATTGAATTCGTCACTCGTAAAGTAACTGACGCGGCGGCCCGGATCAAACTCGGCAAACAACAGGAACTGCGGCTTGGCAACATCGACGCCAAACGTGACTGGGGATTTGCAGGCGACTATGTGGAAGCAATGTGGCTGATGCTGCAGCAAGAACAGGCTGACGATTATGTGATTGCCACTGGTGTCACCACCAGCGTACGCGAGATGTGCCGTATCGCCTTTTCCTATCTTGATTTGAATTACGAAGATCACCTGGTGATCGATCCACAGCTGTTCCGGCCGGCCGAAGTGGATGTCTTGCTCGGCAACCCGACTAAAGCTCGCCGGAAATTGGATTGGAAACCGAAAACCGGTCTCGAGCAATTGATCCGGCAGATGGTTGACGCAGATCTGCGTCGTGTCGGTAAAGAATAACGAGGGATGAAAAAATGCGCACTCCAGAGCCCGGTATGCCGTTGACAGCGACCGCAGTGATTGTTCCGGTGGTACTTTCAGGCGGCGCCGGCGCGCGCTTATGGCCGGTGTCGCGGGAAGGGCATCCGAAACCATTCATCAAACTCCCGGACGGCAAGAGCCTGCTGCAAAAAACCTATCAACGGGTGGCTCAGCTCGGCATCCGCGGCGATATCCTGAGCGTGACAAATCGGGATTACTATTTCCAGAGCAAGGACGAATTCACTTCGGCAGACCTGGGCGTTCATCATCGCCCACATTTTATTCTTGAACCCTCGGGGCGCAATACTGCGCCTGCAATTGCCGTCGCCGCACTGTCTCTGCGCGCGCTGCATGGCGATAACACCATCATGGTGGTGATGCCGGCAGATCATCTGATCAAGGATGTCGGGCGTTTTACCGAAGCCGTACATCACGCGGTGGAAGTTGCCAAGCAAGGTTATCTGGTGACCTTTGGGGTGCGGCCGTTGATCCCGGAAACCGGCTATGGCTATATCGAATGCGGCGCCGAAATCGATACAGCAGGGGCCGCCAAGGTACAGCGTTTCATTGAGAAGCCGGACGCAGAACGGGCAGCTTCCTTCGTTCAAAGCGGCAAGCATTTGTGGAATGCCGGAATCTTCTGTTTCCCCGTCTCGACTTTCCTGAGCGAACTGGAAAGACACGCACCCGAAATTCTAGCGCTGGCGACCGCTTGTATCGAAGCCAGTCCGGCCAGTCCGGCGGCCGGTGTCTTGTTGCAGGAACTGGACAGCGACAGCTTCATGGCGATGCAGGACATTTCCATCGATTATGCAGTGCTGGAACGCTCCGACCGCGTAGCGGTGATACCAGCCAGTTTTGATTGGAATGATATCGGTTCCTGGGGAGCGCTGCGGCAGCTGGTTGAGCCCGACGAGCACGACAATCGGGTCTTGGGCGAGGCGGTGCTGATCGATAGCAAAAATAATTACATCTATTCCGAACAGCGTCTGGTGGCTACGGTTGGCGTCAATAACCTGATCGTGGTGGATACGCCAGACGCACTGTTGATCGCCCATCCGGACCATGTGCAGAATGTGAAGAAAGTGGTGCGCCAGCTGAAGAGCGTCGAACACGATACCTATAAACTGCATCGCACTGTATTCCGGCCATGGGGTAGTTATACCTTGCTGGAGCAAGGGCCCAATTTCAAGATCAAACGTATCGTCGTCAAGCAAGGGGCATCGCTGTCGTTGCAGATGCATCATCATCGTAGCGAGCACTGGGTGGTGGTGCATGGCATGGCCAAAGTCGTCAACGGCGACCGGGAGCTGTATGTCAATACCAATGAATCGACCTATATCCCGGCGGGCAGCAAGCATCGCCTGGAAAATCCCGGGCTGCTGGAGCTGGTCATGATCGAGGTGCAGAGCGGCACCTACCTGGGCGAAGACGATATCGTGCGGTTTGATGATAAATACGGCAGGTGCAAGTAATGCTGCAGACAAAGACGCACACCCTCTTGCGCTCCTTGTGGCATTACCGCGGATTCATGGTCGGTAGCGTCAAGCGCGAGTTTCAAGCGCGTTATCGCAATTCAATGCTGGGCGCGGCCTGGATGGTGCTGAATCCGCTGGCAATGATTGTCGTCTACACGGTGATTTTCTCGCAACTGATGCACGCGCGCCTGCCGAATGCGAGTAGTCAATTTGGCTACGGCATTTATCTGTGTGCGGGTTTGCTGACCTGGGGATTTTTTACCGACACCGTTTCGCGCCTGCAGAATGTCTTCCTGGAAAACGGCAACCTGATCAAGAAGCTGAATTTCCCGCGCATCTGCCTGCCCGTCATTACGGTAATGAACGCCGGTTTGAATTTTTCCATCATCTTTGGTCTGTTCCTCGGATTCCTGCTCATCTCCGGCAATTTTCCGGGCTGGGTGTTCTTTGGCATGCTGCCGCTGCTGCTGATTCAAGTGCTGTTCTCCATCGGTCTTGGCATTGTGCTCGGTGTGTTGAACGTGTTCTTCCGCGATATCGGTCAGTTGTTTGGCATCGTGCTGCAATTCTGGTTTTGGTTTACGCCCATTGTGTATACGGTTTCGACCTTGCCTGAGAGAGTTCAAGTCTTGCTTAAATTTAATCCGATGACAGCGCTGATGGTTGCCTATCAGGGGATTTTCGTCAGCGGCGTCTGGCCGCAGTGGAGTGCATTGTGGGCAGTGACATTATTGAGTATCGCCTTGTGCGTTTTTGGCATGCTGTTGTTCCGTCGGCACGCAGGTGAAATGGTGGATGAGCTCTGATGGGTAAAGTAACGGTTAAAGCTTTAGGCAAAGCCTACAAGACATACGACGGGCGCTGGGCGCGCCTGGCCGAATGGATCTTGCCGTTTGCCAGGCAGCGGCATCAATTGCATTGGGTGTTGCAAGACATCGGCTTTGAGCTGCAGGCTGGCGAGGCCGTCGGCATTGTGGGCATCAACGGCGCTGGCAAAAGCACTCTTTTGAAATTAATCGCCGGCACCACCCAGGCCACTACCGGTAACGTCGCGATTCAGGGACGAGTGGCGGCACTGCTGGAACTCGGCATGGGTTTTCATCCGGATTTCAGCGGCAGGCAGAATGCCGTCATGGCTGGCCAGTTGCAGGGCATGAGCGGCGCTGAAATCGAAGCGCTGATGCCGGCTATCGAGGCCTTCGCCGAAATCGGCGAATACATAGACCAGCCGGTCCGGACTTACTCTAGCGGCATGCAGATGCGGCTAGCCTTCAGTGTGGCTACCGCCAGCCGGCCGGACGTATTGATTGTCGATGAAGCCTTGTCTGTCGGTGACGCGTATTTCCAGCATAAGAGTTTTGAACGTATCAGGGAATTTCGCCGCGCCGGCACTACCTTGCTGATCGTCTCGCACGATCGCTATGCGATACAGACCATTTGCGACCGCGCCATCTTGCTTAATCGCGGCAAGCTGGAGATGCAGGGCGATCCGGTGGAAGTAATGGATTTTTATAATGCCATGCTGGCCGAACGAGAACAGCAAACGGTCAGGCAGGAGCGTCTGGCCGATGGCAGGTTAAGAACCATCTCCGGCACCGGTGAAGCCAGCATTACATCGGTAACCTTGCTCGACGATGCAGGCAAACATCTTGAGGTGATTGAAGTTGGCGCCCATGTCACGCTGGAAGTCCGGGTTGCCATCAACGCTCCGGTAGCGCGTCTGGTCATGGGTTATATGATCAAGGACAAGCTGGGGCAATCGATCTTCGGCATCAATAGCCACCGGCTCGACATGCCGCAGACCGATTTGCTGCCAGGCGAGGACCTGGTATATCGCTGCCGCTTTCCGATGAATCTGGGCAAGGGTAGTTATTCGGTGGCGATTTCCTTGTCGCGGCTGGATTCGCATCTCGATACCAACTACGAGTGGCGTGATTACAGCGTTATTTTCCATGTAATCAATACGCGCCATGCCGATTTTGTCGGCTGCGCCTATCTGGACGCCGAGATGGCGATAGAGCGGTCTCTCCACTGTGCAAATTCAAGCAAAGACGAGGTGGTGTCATGACCAGACTCTTGGTCGATTGTACTTTTGTATTTAATCATCCTGAACTGAACACCGGGATACAGCGTGTCGTGCGTAATATCATCAATCATTTCCCGTCGCTGCGGGATGAAGTTGCTTGTGTCCCCATCATATTTAAGCAGGGGGAAATGCTGGAGGTAAAAAAGTTAGCTCCGAAATACGCGGATGCCTGGTACGGCCGCTGGCACTGCAGACTGGAGGCGCTGGCGCAAAAATTTGCGCACAAGTTAACACAGATACGGCTTCGCTACTGGCGGATGCATGCACGTCTGTTTCGTTGGCTGCCATGGAGTCCTCCGCGCATTGTGCAAAGAGCTGCTAATTTGGGGTTTCACGTGCTTAGCATGTCGTTTATCCTGCCTTTATATTTTGTTGAGTGGATCCTGGAGAAAATCGAAGATCGGTCGCGTACCGTCGGTCTGGAATGTCGTGCTGACGATATTTTGGTGTTGTTGGATTCATCTTGGCATACAGATTTTTTCCCCATAGTCGAGAAACTGCAGCGGCAGGGAATGCCGATAGTCTCAGTGATCTATGATCTTATTCCATTGACGCATCCACAATTCTGCGACAATTCTCTGGTGCAGGTATTCGATCGCTGGTTTGACTGGATTTCGAATACAGCAAACGGATTCATCGCAATATCGGGCACCATCCGCGATGAGGTGCGCGACGAGGTGCAACGACGTTTGGGGCATGAACGTGCCGCCAGCCGCTGGTTCGATTTCTTTCATCTTGGCTCAGAGCTTGACCGGCTCAATGAGAGCAGCTCAGTGCGTCCTGCAGTGAAAAAATTATTCACTTCCGGCCGCGCTATCTATCTGATGGTCAGCACCATCGAGCCGCGCAAGAATCACGCATATCTGCTGGACGCTTTTGAGCACCTCTGGCAAGAGGGCAGCGATGTCATATTGTGTTTTATCGGGCGCATAGGATGGAAGAATGAGCGTCTGATCGAGCGTGTAAAAAAACATCCACAACTGAAACAGCGCTTATTCATGTTCAACGATCTCAGCGATGTTGAACTGGAATATTGCTATAGCCGCGCGCGAGCGCTGGTTTTTCCGTCGTTTGCAGAAGGCTTCGGTTTGCCGCTGGTTGAAGCCATGCAACGCGGCTTGCCGGTGATGGCGAGCGAGATTCCGGTGTTTCACGAAATTGGAGGTGAATTTGTCAGTTATTTCGATTTGAGCCAGCCGGAATCGCTGGCTGCACAGATTCGACAATTTGAAGCCCATGGCATTTTCCCGGCGACGAGACAGGTGGCGGACTGGTCCTGGCTGAACTGGGAGGATTCTGCGCGTCAACTGGTGAAACGGGTTATGCATCAGGTAGAAACGCAACAGCACGCGCAAAGCAGCTATGAAACTGACCATTGCGCTGAATAGCAGAATCCTGCTCGCGCCGCGCACCGGCATCGGCAACTATGTTGCCGAGCTGGCGCAGGCCTTGCAGCAAGACCCTGATCTGGGTATGCATTTTTTTTATGGTTCGCGCTGGCGGGACGCGCTCGCTAGCGTACCGATGCCGGGTTATTCGCGCTGGGCCGGGATTGCCAAGCGGCTGCCAGCCGCCTACAGTTTGCGGCGGATCTTTGAACAAAAATACTTTAACCGCGGCGTGCACAAGCTGCGTCCGGACGTGTATCACGAACCCAGTTTATGGCCGCTCGATTTCGACGGACCAACGGTGATGACGGTGCATGATTTGACGCATATCCATTACCCGCAAACTCAGCCTAAAGATCGCCTGAAGGAAATCGAGCGCAGGCTGCCTTCGGCGTTGACGCGTGTCAGCCGGATCTTGGTTGATTCGGAATTTATCGGACATGAGATCAAGCAGCATTTCGGTTTGCCGGCGCAAAAGGTGGTGGTGGCGCCGCTAGCCTGTTCCGCTATCTTTCAACCTCGGCTTGAACAGCAGTTGGCGGTTCGTCTCAATAAACTGGGTTTGAATTACCGCGGTTTTATCCTGTCGGTCGGCACCCTTGAACCGCGAAAAAATCTGTTGCTGACGCTGAGAGCGCACGCGCGTTTGCCGCCACTTTTGCGGACCCGTTTCCCTTTGCTGGTAGTCGGTATGCCGGGATGGCAGACGGAGCAACTGAGCGGCGAGTTGTCGCAAGCGGTCAGCTCCGGTCATGTGCGTGTGGCAGGTTATCTGGATCAGGCGGACCTGGCTTGCGTCACGGCGGCAGCCAAAATCATGGTGTTTCCCTCCCTGTATGAAGGTTTTGGTTTGCCGGTGCTGGAAGCGATGGCCAGCGGCACGCCGGTGATTGCATCCGATCGCGCCAGTCTGCCGGAAGTGGCTGCCGCCGCCGCTGCCTATGTCGATCCGCAAGATGAGACAGGATTGACGGAGCAGATGCGCCGGCTGATCGAGGATGACCGCGCCTGGATGGCGCGACGCATTGCGGGTTTGGAGCGATCCGTGCAATTTTCCTGGAAAAAATGTGCGGCCATCACTGCCGAAGTGTATCGGCAGGTCGCTGCTTGTTGAGCAATGCTAGACGTTGTTGGTGCAGGTAGTTTGTACAAATAGAAAATAGCCTTTCACTTCTTGTTGCAACAGAAGATGGGGCAGATTACGAGAGGAGTGTGCAATGCGGGTTCTTCATTTCTACAAGACCTATCAGTCGGAGTCGTACGGCGGAATCGAGCAAACCATTTATCAATTGTGTAAATGTTCGCCGGCCAGCGGAGTCGAGAGCGAAGTATTGACGCTGAGCGATAACCCGGATCCGGCGGAATTGATGTACGAAGGGCATAAGGTGCATCGGGTCAAGCTTGACCTGCAGATCGCTTCGACCGGATTTTCGTTTGCGGCTCTCAAGCGTTTCGCTCAGCTCGCGGCCGAGGTCGATATCGTGCATTACCATTTTCCATGGCCGTTCATGGATTTCGCCCATTTCATTACCCGCATGAATAAGCCGAGCGTGGTTACCTATCACTCCGACATCGTGCGTTACAAAACACTGTTGCAATTATATCGGCCGCTGATGCACCGCTTCCTTGACAGTGTCGATGCGATCGTCGCTACTTCTCCGAATTATCTGCAAACCAGTTCGGTGCTGGCCGGATATAAAGACAAGACGGAGGTGATTCCCATCGGTCTCGACAAGAATAACTATGCAGCGCCGTCAGCGGCACGAATGGACGAATGGCAAAAACGGATTGGCGGGAAGTTCTTCTTGTTTGTCGGCGCCATCCGTTATTACAAAGGTTTGCATATTCTGCTGGACGCCGCGCGCGGAACCGATTACCCGATCGTGATTGTCGGCGCGGGGCCGATTGAACAGGAGTTGAAACAGCGCGCCGAAGAGCAGGGCTTGCGCAACGTAATTTTCCTGGGCATCGTCAGCGATGAAGACAAAGTCGCGTTGCTGCAGTTGTGTTACGCCCTTGTGTTCCCGTCGCATTTGCGTTCGGAGGCGTTTGGCATCTCCCTGCTGGAAGGAGCGATGTACGGCAAACCAATGATTTCCAGTGAGATCGGCACTGGCACCAGTTACATCAACAACCACGGCGAAACCGGCTTGGTGGTCCCTCCCAGCGATCCGGACGCGTTCCGGCTGGCGATGCAGCAATTATGGGATAACCCGCAATTGGCGCAGACGATGGGGGCACGCGCGCAAGCACGCTACCAGAAATTGTTTACGGCAAGGGTGATGGGGGAGAGTTATGCGACGCTCTACCATGACGTGTTGGCAATGCACGGACAGACGGAAAAGCGCGTAAGTCTAGGGACTTGAATAGTCTGATAAGTTGTTGTTTTAGCAGGTTGTGATACGATCATTTAATAGTAAAGCTATTAAAATTATATTTTAATAGACATTAACTATTGAAAACAATAGATTACATTCACATCCTGGTCCCAGTCTGGACACAGCTATTCGTATGTCGCTAAATCGTTTATTTTGGCTGATTTCCATTTTGCTGATGCTGCTTTTTCTGACCTTGATCGGCAGAATTGTGAACAGCGAATGGTCTGCGTACCAACGCAGTACGAAAAGCATGCCGGCAATCAAGAATTTTCGGCTTGCGTTGGTAGCCGAGGAAAAGCTGATAGCGGAACGTGGCCTGACCAGTTCGCTATTGAAGCAAAAATCTGACGACCCCACACGAGTGTTTGCCCGACTAGAGTTGGCGCGGGTCGCGGGTGATCAATCGCTGGCGATTTTGCAGCAGGCTTTGCAAGCGCAATCCGCTCCATGGCTGGGGCCGGTGACTGCTCACGTAAATTCGACAAGGCAGGCACTGGCAACGGCGCGCAAGAGGGTTGATTTTCTGCTGGCTCAGCCGAGTTGGCGCCCCGATACGGAAACCATCGGCGCCGCAGTGGCAATGATGGCGCAGTCAGTCGATAATTTTTCCCCCGTAATTGTCGCCCTGTCCGACAACGCCGCGCAGGCGGACCCACAGTTTCGCGACGGCTTGGAGAGCGCTCAACTGACCTCTGGCATGCGCAACATTGCAGGTCAGCTGGGCGCAATCTTTATCGCTCCGGTGATTACGCAACGGCCCCTGACCGCCCATGAAGTCTACGCATTTTATAAATTGTCAGGTCAGATTGAGCAGCTATATTCGGTGATTGAACTGCAGTTACGCACTTATCGTCATCGGCCGGCTTTCAAGATGGCTTTGGATACGGTGCGCGATCAATATCTTGACGGTGGCTTGGGTATTCTCAAGGAACTGTTCGCCGTCGGGCGTCGCTCGGGAGACTACGGCATGAGTGCTAATGAGGTGATTACTCGCTACGGACCGAGAATGGCGGTGATTCCGCAGCTGCGCGATCTTATCCTGGAAGAGATGCTTCACCAGGCCGAATACCGCAACCGGCGGGCCGCCTATTTTTTACTGGCCGTGAGCATCCTGGCTGCGGCTGCCTTCGCCATCTTTGTGCTGTTGATGCGAGTGATACGGCAGCGCGTTCTGCGCCCGATTCTTGACGCCACGGCATTGTTCGTGTCGCTGGCCGACGAGCGCTTCAGCAGCGCAATTCCGATTCCGCGCTATGACGATGAGATCGGCGCCATGATGCGGGCGATTCATGTATTGAAGGCGCGTAGCCTTGAAAAAATTCATCTCGAAAAACAACGCGAGGAGATGATTGCGCAGTTGCAGACCTTGTCCGATACCGACTTCCTGACCGGCTTGCTGAATCGCCGCGCTTTTTTTAACCAAGGTGAGCAGCAATTTGGCATTGCTCAGCGCTATCGGCGGCAGTTGACGCTGATCCTGATGGACGTTGATCATTTCAAGAAAGTCAATGATCAGCATGGGCATCAGGCAGGCGATCAGGTGCTGCGCGTAGTGGCCGATCTGTGTCGCCGGCATCGCCGCAAGGTCGATCTGCTGGCACGTTATGGCGGCGAAGAGTTTCTCTTGATGCTACCTGAAATCGACTTGTATCAAGGGCTTGCCGTGGCAGAGAAATTGCGCAGCGCTATCGATGCTCGTCATTTTCACCTGGACGATGGTGCTATGGTCAAGGTAACCGCCAGTTTTGGCGTGGCAGCGTTTGAGCAGGACCATAATCTTGAAAACTTGATCGTGCGCGCCGACGGCGCGTTATACAGAGCCAAGAACGGTGGCCGCAACACAGTCGTGACATCGGCGCAGGAGATGGATCTGACGCGGCGCCCGGTTGCGCCGCTAGCCTCCCTCTCCTGCATGACGGTGGCGCCGGGCGGCGAATAGGAGGAAGTTTGATTTCCATGTGGAAATTTTTCCGGTTTAGTTTGATAGAATGGCGGGCTAATCTTCGGAGACATGGATGCATAAATTCCCTTTTTTCCTTACCGTACTTCTTACATTTTTTCTGGCGCCGTTCAGTCACGCTGCAACCCCGCAGCAGCAACTGAATGTGCTGTTTGACAGCGACTGGCAATGGAGCATGCGCCACGCGCCTGAAGCTGCCACCGCGGTTGGCGACAATCGTTACAACGACCGTTTGTCGGACGTCTCGCCGGCAGCCAGCCTGGCAGGCAATGCGCATCAGGAGCAGATGCTGGTCCAAGCCAAGCGCATCGATCGCAGCAAGCTGAGCGGCCAGGATCTGCTGTCTTACGATCTGTTCATCTATGAAAAACAGAAAAACATCCAGGCCGCCAAATTTTATCCATACAACCCGGAGCCGATCTCGCAGCTGAGCGGCGTCCAGTTCGAATTTCCGCAACTGGTTGCGCAAACGCCGTTTAATACCGCCAAGGACTATCGCAATTACCTGGGGCGCTTGCGGGCATTGCCCAAATATGTCGACGGCGTGATTGCGCAATTGCAGCAGGGCGTCAAAGCCGGTTGGGTGGCGCCCAAAGTCACCATGAGCGTGGTTCCCGGGCAGCTGCAGGAATTTGTCGCCAAGCTCGACAGCAGCCCATTGGCGGCCCCGTTCAAAGACATGCCTGCATCGATTCCAGCGGCGCAACGCGCCAGCCTGACGCGTGAAGGCCAGCGCTTGTTGCAGCAAGCTGTGGCGCCGGCGTTCCGCAAGCTGGATGCCTACATCAGCGATAACTACCTGCCGGCTTGCCGCGATAGCATCGCGGCCTCGGGTTTACCCGGCGGCGCGGCGTATTACGCGTACAAGGTCAAGGAAAATACAACCACCAGCATGACGCCGCAGGAAATCCATGAGGTCGGCTTGCAGGAGGTGGCGCGGATTCAAGCAGAAATGAAGTTGGTGATGCAACAAACCGGTTTCAAAGGCACGTTCGCAGAATTCATCACTTTCCTGAATACCGATCCACGTTTCTATTACACCAAACCGGAAGACCTGCTGGCCGGTTACAAGGACATCATCAAAAAATCTTCTGCGCAGTTGCCGCGTTTTTTTGCCGATATTCCGCGCGCCGCGGTCGATGTGAAGCCGGTGCCGGAAGTGGGAGCCGAGAACCAGGCGGGCGCCTATTACGAACCGGGCACGCCGGACGGTTCACGGCCAGGGTATTTTGTCGCCAACCTGTCGAAGCTGGATTCGCGTCCCAAATGGGAAATGGAAACTTTGACTTTGCATGAATCGGTGCCGGGCCATCACTTGCAGACCGCGCGCGCCCACGAAATCAAAGGTTTGCCTGAGTTCCGCCGCTTCGGCTGGTATGTCGCGTTCGGCGAAGGCTGGGCGCTGTATGCTGAAAGCCTGGGCGGCGAAATGGGTTTCTATACCGATCCTTATTCGAAATTCGGGCATCTCAACGACGAGCTGTTCAGGGCTGCCCGCCTGGTGGTGGATACCGGCATGCATGCACTTGGCTGGACGCGGCAACAGGCGATTGACTATATGAATGTGAATACAGCCAATCCACCGCACGACAACCAGGTTGAAATCGATCGTTACATCGTCGATCCCGGCCAGGCTCTGGGCTATAAGATCGGCCAGTTGAAAATCAAGGCCTTGCGTGAAAAAGCGCAGCAGCAGTTGGGCAGCAAATTTGATCTGCGGCGCTTTAATAATGCGGTCATCGACAACGGCGCTTTGCCGCTGGAGATGCTGGAAACGCAGATAAACAGCTGGATTGCGCAGCAGGCAGCCTCTGCCTAGTTTCTCAATGACTGAGCCGACTCTGAAGGGTTGGCTCAGTTCAGTTCAGTTCAGCTCAGTTCAGCTATAGCGAGCAGCCAGCAATTTCGCGATCCAGTCGACAAACACCCGCACTCGCGGCGACAGATGTTTGTTGTGCGCATACACCACGGATATCGGCAGTGGCGCCGGTTTGAAATCCGGCAGCACTTCTTCAACGGCGCCGCTCTTCAGCAATTCTTCCAAACCAAAGCGCGGCGCTTGTATCAACCCCAAGCCGGCGCTGCAACTAGCCAGGTAAGCATCCGAACTGGCCACCGAAATCAGGCTTGGAAGTTTCAGAAAACGCGGCTCGCCATCCTCCATGTATTCCCAGCCCAGATCGCGTCCGGTACGGCTGGAAAAGAAATTGACCACCACGTGATGCTGCAAATCGCTCAAGGTTTGCGGCCGGCCGTAGCGATCCAGATAGGATTTGGCGGCGCAGTTGATCTGCTCCAAGCTGCCGATGCGACGCGCGATCAGACTTGAATCGCTGAGCGCGCCGACCCGTACCACACAGTCAACCGCTTCGCCAATCAGGTCGACAAAACGATCGGTGGCGCTCAGCTTGAGCCGCAGATTCGGCTGCAGCGCAAAAAAATCGGGCAGCGCAGGAATCACCACCATATGCGCCAGGCGCTCGGGCAGATCGACCCGGATCACGCCGCGCGGCTGTAGCTGGTCGCGTTGAAACAGGGCGTCGACATCTTCGAATTCGGCCAATAATCGCGTGCAGCGATCGAAGTAGGTGATGCCTTCATCGGTCAGCGTCACCTTGCGCGTGGTTCGCTGCAACAGACGCACCCCGAGGTGCTTCTCCAGCGCCTGGACCGCGTTGGTGACGGTGGCCGGCGGCAGGTTCAACTGCTCGGCCGCGCGGCTGAAGCTGCCCAATTCAGCGACGCGCGAGAAAACCTCCATTGCCTGAATCCTATCCATGGCTGTTCCGATTATTTGTGATTTTCGAATAAAGAAATCATTTTATGCTCATTTATTATTGAATTAGTGTGGGCAATAATGTTTTCAAGGCAGACGGATCTGGTTTCCACTTTAGCTGCCGTCAAATAAATCACATAAGGATGTCATGATGAAAACGCAAAAATTAGGCAGCACTGGCCCGCAATCTTCCGTCATCGGCCTCGGTTGCATGGGCATGTCCGATTTGTACGGACCAGCCGATGAAAATGAAAGTATCGCCACGCTGCATGCAGCTATCGACGCCGGCATTACCTTGCTGGATACCGGCGATTTTTACGGCATGGGACATAACGAGATGCTGATCCGGGAGGCGCTGCGCACGCGCAATCGCGATCAGGTATTGCTCAGCGTCAAATTTGGCGCCATGCGCGATCCTGCCGGCGGCTGGAGCGGCATCGACGGCCGGCCTGAGGCGGTGAAAAATTCCCTGGCTTACACCTTGCGCCGGCTCGGCACCGACCACATAGATATCTACCGCCCGGCGCGGCTCGATCCGGCGGTGCCGATCGAAGAAACGGTGGGCGCTATCGCCGATATGGTGAAAGCAGGGTACGTGCGCCACATTGGCTTGTCTGAAGTCGGTGCGCACACTCTGCGCCGGGCGCAGGCCGTGCATCCGATTGCGGATCTGCAGATTGAATATTCGCTGATCTCGCGCGGCATCGAAGCCGAGATATTGCCGGTTTGCCGTGAGCTTGGTATCGGCATAACCGCCTACGGCGTGCTGTCGCGCGGCTTGATCAGCGGTCACTGGGGCAAGGACAAATCTTTCTCGCCCGGAGATTTTCGTGGTCGCAGTCCGCGTTTCAGCAGCGACAATCTCGGACATAACCTGGCTTTGCTGGAAGCCTTGCGCGCCATCGCGGCCGACAAGCAGGCGACAATGGCGCAGATTGCGATTGCGTGGGTAATGTCGCGCGGCAAGGATATCGTGCCGCTGGTCGGCGCACGTCGCCGTGACCGGCTGGCTGAATCGCTGGGGGCACTGAATATTCAGTTAAGCACCGACGATCTGGCCAGGATCGAGTTAGCCGTACCAGCCGACGCCATCGCCGGCGAACGTTATGCGCCGGTAATGATGGAACATCTGGATAGCGAGCAATCCCACGCTAATTGAGCATTGGTTGCTGGCGCTCCGGCAAAACCCTAAAGTTTGAGTTGAAGGAAATCGAGAAAGCATGTGATGCGCCGCGCCAGCTGGGTGTTCCTGTAATACACCGCGTGAATTTGCTGGCGGTAGCCATTGTTGTGACTTGCGAGGATGTCGACCAACGTCCCTTGGGCGATATCTTCGCGGACCATGAAAGCCGACAGGCAGGCAATCCCTAATCCATGCAAGGCCAGCTGGCGTATGGTTTCGCCGCCGGACGCCAGCAGCGTGGGGCTGATCGTCAGGCTCTCTTCCTGCTGCTGTCGCAGCGGCCAGGTATTCAGCGATTCCGGTTGCGTGAAGCCAATCAATTGATGTTGCTTCAGCTCCTCGGCGCTGCCTGGCGTGCCATGCGCGCGCAGGTACTCGGGGCTGGCGACGACGTGCAGCAGGCTTGCTCCCAGCCGGCGTGCATGCAGCATCGAATCTTGCAATGCGCCGTGGCGGATGGCGATGTCGGTGCGCTGCTGCAGCAAGTCGATGTTCTGGTCGTTGCTGGTCAGCTCAAGTGTAATGTCGGGATAGTTGTGCCGGAATTCGGCAATGTGCGGCACTATGCAATGCAGCATGAAGGGCGGCGAAGCGTCCACCCGCAAGCGTCCCGACGGTCTTTGATGGCGCACCTGGATAGCCTCTTCGGCTTCTTCCATTGCTGCGATAATCGTGCGCGCCTTTTCCAGGAAAAGATGGCCTTCTTCAGTCAGCTCCATGCGACGCGTGGTGCGGGTCAGGAGCGAGGTGGCCAGCTTCTGCTCCAGCCGCGACAATGCACGGCTAAGACCTGATGTGGTCTGGCCCAGTTGTTCGGCGGCGGCGCTGAGTGTGCCGCAGTCAACCACGGCGATAAAAATCCGCAGATCGTCGGAGTGTATATTCATCTTCTTATTGGTGTGCGGTGGGGAATCTGGCGCCGCTGAGCGAGTGGTTCAATGGACGCCGCCGCCGTGACTGCCAAGATTGGCGGGCGCTTCGTCTTCCATGTTGGCCAGACCTTGCAGAATGCCACAATCCTTGGCTGCCTGGCTTTTTTGGCATTGCTTGCGCAATTGTTTCAGCTGCGATTGCAATGCCTTCAATTCGCTGATGCGATCGGCAACGTGGTCGATATGGTGGTCTAGCAATGTGTTTACTTCGGCGCAATTGTCTTCCGGCAGATCGCGAAACTGCAATAATCTGCGCACTTCATCCAGCGTCATGTCCAGTGAGCGGCAATGGCGGATGAATTGCAAGCGCTCGATATGCGCCTGTCCATATACGCGGTAATTGTTTTGAGAGCGTGCCGCCAGCGGCAGCAAGCCTTCGCGTTCGTAATAGCGGATGGTTTCCACCGGGCAGCCGGCGTGACTGGCCAGCTCTCCGATTTTGAGTGAAGTTGCGCTCATGCTTGCCCTTTCCGGGGTTATTTCAAGATAAATCCTTGACCTTATAGTAGCTACAGGGTTTCAAATGCGCAAGGAGTATGCGATTGCGTTATTAAAACCCGAGTCAAGGAGAACACCATGGGCCGTTGCGAACACGACCATCAGGATCATCGGCATGGTCACGATCATAAGCACGATCATAAGCACGATCACAAGCACGATCACAAGCACGATCACAAGCATGAGCATGCACAGGCAGATGCGGGCGCGTTCGCTGTCGGTCATCAGCCATTGGCTGCCGGCGCCGAGCAGGCGGTGTTCCTGATTCAGAACATGGATTGCCCGACTGAAGAAAAATTGATCAGGGACCGGCTCAGAGGCATGGCCGGGATCGTGGCCATGCAATTCAATCTGATCCAGCGCGAGCTGACGGTCCAGCATCGTCTGCCGTCGGTCGACGCCATCATCGCCACCTTGAAAGCGCTGGACATGGAGCCGGCGCTTAAATCGGACACGCTGACCGGCGCGGTCGATTTAACCGAAGGCATGGGTGATGGCGCTTTCAAGATCTCCAGAAAAAAATGGCTGCTGATGGCCCTCTCCGGCATTACCGCCGTCGGCGCCGAGGTCGTGGTCTGGAGCGGCGGCCAGGATAGTTCGTGGCTAGTGATCAGCCTGGCGCTGATTGCGATCTTGAGCGGCGGTCTGGATACGCTGAAAAAGGGCTGGATCGCACTGCGCAATTTCTCCTTGAACATGAATTTCCTGATGTCGCTGGCGGTGATCGGCGCTGCCATCATCGGCCAATGGCCGGAAGCTGCGGTCGTGATCTTCTTGTTCGCATTGGCGGAAATGATCGAAGCTTTGTCGCTTGACCGGGCCCGCAATGCGATCAAGGGATTGATGGCGATGGCGCCGGATGTGGCGACGGTGCAGGGCGCCGATGGTGAGTGGCGTGAAGTTGCCACCGGCGAGGTGGCGCTGGCTGCGCTGATCCGCGTCAAGCCGGGTGCGCGGGTGCCCTTGGATGGGCAGGTGACAGAAGGCCAGAGCACCATCAACCAGGCGGCAATTACCGGCGAGAGCATGCCGGTGGAAAAGCAGGCCGGCGATCAGGTATTTGCCGGCACCATCAACGAGCGCGGCTCCTTTGTTTATCGGGTGACTGCGCTGCAAGCCAATTCGACCCTGGCGCGCATCATCAAAAGCGTGCAACAGGCGCAGGGCGAGCGGGCGCCGACTCAGCGCTTCGTCGATCAGTTCGCGCGTTATTACATTCCGGTAGTGGTACTGGCCGCGATACTGGTTGCCACCTTGCCGCCGTTGCTGATGGGTCTGGCGTTTTATCCATGGCTGTACAAGGCTTTGGTGTTGCTGGTGATTGCCTGTCCTTGCGCGCTGGTGATCTCCACGCCAGTGACGGTGGTCAGCGGCTTGGCGGCCGCGGCCAGGAACGGTGTGCTGATCAAGGGCGGGGTGTATCTGGAGTTGGGGCGCAAGATCAAGGCGCTGGCACTGGACAAAACCGGCACGCTGACATTGGGCAAGCCGCGCGTCACCGATGTGCAACTGGTGCAGCCCTTAGCCGATGCTAACGGCAGCCGCCTGTTGCAATTGCAGCGCCAGGCGGCTAGTCTGGCCAGCCGTTCCGATCATCCTGTATCGGCTGCGGTGGCGGCGCACTGGCAAGCATCGGGCGATGCTGAGGCATTGTTTGAGGTGAGCGCTTTTGAAGCGCTCACTGGCCGCGGCGTGCAGGGCGATATCGACGGTCAGCAATTCTATCTGGGCAATCATCGGCTGGTGCATGAGATGAATATCTGCAGCCCGGCCCTGGAGGCACGTTTGTCGGCGTTAGAGAGCGAGGGCAAAACCACGGTGGTGCTATGCTCCGCCACGCAAGCTCTGCTGATCCTGGCGGTAGCCGATACGATACGCGACACCGCAGTTGAAGCGGTGGCCGGCTTGCATGCGATCGGGGTCGAGGCAGTCATGCTGACGGGTGACAACGCGCATACCGCACAAGCCATCGCGACCCAGGTCGGCATCAGCGACGCCCGTGGCGACCAGCTGCCGCAGGACAAGCGCAACGCCGTCAACGATCTGCGTCAGCGCTACGGCTGCGTCGGCATGGTGGGGGACGGCATCAACGATGCGCCGGCGCTGGCGCAAGCCAACATCGGCTTTGCGATGGGTGCGGCGGGCAGCGATACGGCGCTGGAAACCGCCGACGTGGCGCTGATGGATGACGACCTGCGCAAGATTGCGGCATTCATTCGCTTAAGTAAAAAGACGCACACGGTGCTGATGCAAAATATCACCGTGGCGCTCGGCATCAAGGCGGCCTTTCTGGTGCTGGCCCTGAGCGGTGAAGCGACGCTGTGGATGGCGGTGTTCGCCGACATGGGAGCAAGCTTGCTGGTGGTGTTTAACGGCTTGAGGCTGTTGCGGGCATTGCGTTGAGTTTATCGTTGTTGCGCCGCTGGCGTCACGGATTCTCTGCAGACGCCGAGGATTTCGTCAGCCACTCTTTGCCCTTGAGCATCAGCTTCCAATAGATCCAGGGCATCACAGCGGTCTTCAGGAACCAGGCACTGCGGCGCGCGATGGTCGGGTCGAGGCGGAAAGTCGGCAGCAGCTTGCCGCCATAACCGAACTCGGCCAATATTACCTTGCCCTTTTCGACAGTAAGCGGACAGGCGCTATAACCGTCATAACGCGCGCTAAGCGCTTTTCCAGTACGTACGGCGAGCAGGTTGTGTGTTACCACCACAGCTTGTTTGCGGATTGCCGCCACCGTTTTTGCATTGCTGGTTGAGCAGGCATCTCCCAGTGCGAACACATTCCGATAGCGCACATGCTGCAGCGAGGCCGGATCGACTTCGCACCAGCCGTCGAGATTAGCCAAGGGGCTGTTGCGCACTGCATCGGGAGCCACCTGTGGCGGCACCGCGTGCAACATGTCAAACGGTTTTTCCTGGCGGCTGATGTTGCCGGCGCCATCCTTGATATCGAACCAGGCCAGTTTTTTTTCGCCATCGACTTTGACCAGGGTCGATTCGAATACCAGGTGTGCCTGATATTTTTTGACATAGCGCATCAGCGGCGGCACAAATGCAGCGACGCCGAACAGGGCGGTGCCTGCATTATGGAATTCGACTTCTATCTGCTTTAGTGCGCCCTGGCGCAGCCAGTAGTCGCACGAGAGATACATGGCTTTTTGCGGCGCGCCGGCGCATTTGATCGGCATTGCCGGTTGTGAAAACAGTGCCTTGCCTTGTTTTAATTGAGACACCAGTTGCCAGGTATAGGGCGCCAGATCGTAACGGTAGTTCGAGGTGACGCCGTTCCTGCCCAGGGTTTGTTGCAAGCCTTCTATTTTTTCCCAGGCCAGTCGCAGGCCGGGGCAGACAATCAGCTGCCGATAGGCGATCAGGTCGCCGTTGTCGAGGCGGACGCGGTTGTGATCCGGCAGGAATTCCGACACAGCATGCTGTACCCACTGCGCGCCTTCAGGTATCAGCGAAGCCATCGGCCGCACGGTTTTTTTGCTATCGAAAACGCCGCGCCCAACCAGCGTCCAGGCTGGTTGGTAATAATGCTGGCTGCTGGGATCGATGATCGCGATCTGTGCATTGGGCGCGCGCTTTAGCAAGCTGCTGGCAGCCGCGATGCCAGCGGAACCAGCGCCGACAATCACGATTTCATACTGCGTGAGTTTGTCGTTCGCGGCTCCTGTTGCCTGGATCGGCGTGTCGATGCTATTTGCCAGCCTGAAGATATTTGTCGAACGATTTCCGGTGCGGCAAAAGGCCAGGACCGGGCCGGGCATGTCGGCGAGTAACTGACGCAGCGCTACGCCATGTTCCTTACTGAGGTGGGTGGCGTCAGCCGGCAGGTAGTCGAAGGCCAGGCCATGCGCCGCGCAGGCTGCGGCCAGTTCGCTGCTGCTGACGTGCCGGCCGCCGTCTTCTGCATCAGGACGATTGCAAATCACCGACTTGTAGCCGGCCGCTACAATAGCGGGCAAGTCTTCCGGGGCGATTTGACCGGCAGTTGAAAATAAGTCGTTATGCTTGATGATATTTAAGTTCATAGCTGATGATTCCATCGTGATAGGCGGGTGGCACTACTGGGTGGCACTACTTACTTGGGTTTTATTCGAGCTTACTTATTCCCCGCCAAATCCTGGCAAGCGAGTGCGGCATAGAGGTGCTTGCAGTCGCGATCGTGGCGGTAGTTAATGCGGGCAAAACCGTTGGCGACGCGGGAAGGCGTGGATAATGATGTTTTGCATGCGCCTGGGCGGACTGATAGAAGTCTGGGACTGACCTTGGGTTGCTACTTGGCGGATTGTTAATAATATGAGATAAATTGGATATCTGTCAATGCTGCAAATGTTTGTATATATTTACGTCGTGTTAAGTCAAGGATGCGGTTAGATGGCAAGTCCACAAATAGAAGTTATTTTTGATCAGAATACTGCCACGTTTACCTACGTGGTTTATGCCGCGAGCGGCAGCGAGTGCGCGATTATCGATTCGGTCCTCGATTACGATCCGATTGCCGGTCGCACTTCCACCGCAGCGGCCGATCGTGTCATTGAGTTCGTGCGCAGCAAGGACTTGAAGGTGCAATGGTTGCTGGAAACCCATGCCCATGCCGATCACATCTCGGCAGCGCCCTATCTGCGCCAGCATCTGGGCGGCGCAATCGCCATCGGCGATCAGATCAAGGCGGTTCAGGGAGTCTTCAAAAAAATCTTCAATCTGCAGTCGGAATTTTTGCTGGACGGCGCCCAGTTCGACCATTTGTTCGCGCCAGACGAGATTTTTTATATCGGCAACTTGCGTGCGCAAGCGCTGCATGTGCCGGGACACACGCCGGCCGACATGGCTTATCTGGTGGAGCAGGATGTGGTGTTTGTCGGCGACACGCTGTTCATGCCGGACCTCGGCACCGCGCGCTGCGATTTCCCTGGCGGCAGCGCCAACAGCCTGTATCGGTCAGTGAGCCGCTTGTTGAGTTTGCCGCCGTCGACCCGGTTGTTCGTCTGCCACGACTATCCACCTGACGGCCGGCAGCCGGCTTGCGAGGCAACAGTCGCCGAACAACGGGCGAAAAACATCCACGTGCGCGACGGCGTCAGCGAAAACGAATTCATCGCCATGCGTAACCAGCGCGACGCCACGCTGACCTTGCCGACCCTGATGCTGCCGTCGATACAACTCAATATCTGTGCCGGCGTTTTGCCGGCGGCGGAGGAGAATGGCGTCAGTTATCTGAAAATTCCCTTGAACGTCGCTTTGTAAGGCGTTTAAAAAGACGATCCGGGCTGCTGCAGGAAGAGCAGTTCTTCAGGTGTTGACTGGCGTTGCAGGATACTGTTTCGATGCGGGAAGCGGCCGAAGCGGGCGATGATATCGCGATGTCGAATGGCGAATGACAGGTAGCCGGCAAAGCACTCCTTCTGGCTTGGCGCGACTTGTTCGACCAGCGCAGCGGCCAGCATTACCGCCTGCTCCTGGTCTTCCAGCTGTTCTGAATGGGTCAGCGGCAAGTGCAGGAAGCTGCGTTCGATCGGGCGCAATGCGCCGTAAAAATCCGCTTGCAGGCCGCGCCGGCAAAAGCCCCGCGCCAGCGCATCGAAAGCGAATGAGCGTGGCGTATTACGGTAGATGTTGCGTGGGAACTGATCGGTCAGCAGAACCAGCGCAAGGATGCCTTGCGCTGTGTTTTCCCACTCTGCCAACTGGTTTTCCCCGGCCGCCAACAAGCTTGTTTCGAAGCGCTGCTTGATCTGTAAATCGAGGTCCGGGTTTTTCCCCCACCAAAGGCTGGCTTGCTGCTTGGCAGTGACTGCGTCGTCCGGATTATTGCCAAACCAGAATTCCCTGATCGCTTGAATATTTTCCATCCCTTGTGTCCGCTCTACCTGATGATTGCTTGCAAGCGCAGGCTAACGATCAAGGTGCGCTGCGTCGGGGCAGCACGTAGATAAGAAGATCGCCGATGGTGACTTTTTGTCCAGCGTGGATCTTGCAGGTCTTGCGCAGTTCGATTTTGCCGTCGACCGCTACCACGCCGCTGGCGACCAGCGCCTTGCCGGCGCCGCCGCTGTCGCACACGCCGGTCAGCTTGAGCAGTTGATTGAGTTCGACGTAATCGCTATTGAGGCGTAATTCCAGTTGTTGCATAGTGTTCCGATGGAGGTAAATAAGTATTTAGGTGCTGCTGGCCATGCGGTTCAGCGCCAGCTGCGCCTGATCCAGCCAGACGTGCAAGTTATCCAGCAAGTCCTGCTGGCTGAACGAGCAGCTTTCTTCGCTGAACAGGCTGCCGGCTTCCAACCGTCCGAGAAAATTTTCTGCGACTTCCGCGAAGCGTGGCGGCAACACCGACAGCAGTGCGGTTTGCGCGCGCCAGGTCTGACACAGGGCCGCTACGGTGCTGCGCTTGTTCTGCAATGCGCTTAGGGCGTCGCGTAGAAGTTGAATGGTGGCTTGATGCGACATGTTGCAACTATTTAATTTAATAGATCAATCTCGATGGACAGTCTCAAAGAACAGTCTTAATGAGTCAGTCCCGCCAGTACGAACAAACCAATCGCGGCCAGGAACGAAATGCCCCAGACAGCCGAGCGCTGGGAAGGGCGGTCTTTCAGATACAGGATGGTGTAAGTGACGCGGGCGACAATAAATATCAGCGCCAGCAAATTCAGCATGTTTTGCGCGGCGTGCACCTGCTGCGCAATGATCACGCCAGCCGCAAAAAACGGGAACGCCTCGAAATGATTGCGATGCGCATAATCGGCACGACGCCGCAGGCCTGATTGTTTCTCCAGCCAGGCGCGTGGTTCGGCGTTGTCAAAGTCAGGACGGCCGCGCTTGGCGATCGCGACCGTGAACAACGGCATCAATCCCGCAATCAGTACGCACCAGTAAGCAATCGTCATGGAATTCTCCGGGATGTGTTCCAGTTTTGGGTTGGGATACGTTTGTTGCAGCCGCGTTCTTTACAGCGTCTTTACTTCAAACGTATTGCAGGATTTCACTTCGCCGGTGCTAACGCCTTGTTTGAACCAACGCACCCGTTGCGCCGAAGTGCCGTGGGTGAATGAGTCCGGCACTACATAACCCTGCGCCTGTTTTTGCAGGGCGTCGTCGCCGATCGCGGTAGCGGCGTTGAGAGCACCTTCGACATCACCTTGCTCCAGGATGCTGCGCGCCTGGTTGGCGTGGAAGGCCCAGACGCCAGCCAGGCAATCTGCTTGCAGTTCGAGCCGCACCGACATCGCGTTCGCCTGTGCCTTCGACATCTTGCGCTCGGCGCTATTGACCTTGTCCATGATGCCCATCAGGTTCTGCACATGATGGCCGACTTCATGGGCGATCACATATGCCTGGGCAAATTCGCCGGATACATGAAAGCGTTGTTGCATCAGCTGATAAAAGCTGAGGTCGATGTATACCTTGCGATCACCGGGGCAGTAAAAGGGACCGGAAGCCGTCTGGCCGGTACCGCAGGCAGTTTGGGTCGCGTGGGAAAACAGCACCAGGGTCGGCGCTGGATATGTCTTGCCGTTGGCGCGGAAAATTTGGCTCCAGACGTCTTCGGTGTCAGCCAGTACAGTGCGCACGAACTTGGTCTGCCGATCTTCAGCTGGCCCGGTGCGGTTTGGTCTCGGAGCTTGCTGCGATTGCGGCTGGCTGACCGGCCCGCCGCTCAACAGGCTCAGTACGGTAGTCGGGCTGATGCCAAAGAAATACGACGCCACCAGTGCAATGGCGATAGTGCCGAGGCCGATGGAACGGCCGCCGCCAAATCCAAAACCGCCGCCGCCACTACTACCGTCATCATCACCGCGGCGGTCTTCGACGTTGTCGCTTTCCCGATTGCCTTCCCATTTCATGGCTGCTTCCTCTGTTGATTTTAGTAGGCAATTCTAACGGAATGGCCACAACGGGCAACAGATAGATGCACAAGCAATGTGAGATATTGTAAAAATCTATTTGAAGTCCCACTTCATCTGTTCGGCAATCGGGATGTGTCTTGCCGACTCGACGCAAAGCGGAATGTAATCGGTAAATCGTGGCGCAGGACGGATCCCTTCAGCCAGCAGGTTTTCATTGCTAAATACATAATTCAGTCCAGCAAAAGCGCCATACAGTTTGAGCGCGCGCAGTAGCAGGCGGTCATTGCATTCAGGTATGCATTCGCGCATGCGTGGCAATAGGGTAGCGATGGCGTCTGGCGTGATTTGCTTGTATGTGGCGCCAATCGGTTCGATGCCACGGGCAGCCGCCAGCACCAGGTCGATTTCACGGAACGATACGCTGGAGCCGAGGCCGGCCGAAATATGGAATACGTTGTGTGTCAGGGTATCTTTTTGGGCCAGATCGATGATGGCTTGCGCGCACCAGTCAACCGGCACTACATCGACTTTTTCGTCGAGGGCGGTGGTTAGTGCCCCCAGCAATTGCCAGACCATGAAGACCCAGAAAATACTTTGCGAGGGTGCGCAGCCCAGCACGGTATGGCCGACAATGATCGACGGCCTGACATACACCAGCGGCAGGTCAGGATACGTCTCGCGCAATTTTTTCTCGCCCAATGCCTTGGAGCGGGTATATGCCACCAGATGTTCGTCGCCGAGAGGCAAGTCGATGCGTTCTTTGACCACGGCGTTGATGCCGGCGCCTTCGCCGCACGCCATTGCTGTGCCGATGTACATGAAACGCTTCAAGGCCGGCCGCCGATGCATCAGCTTGCCAAGCGCCAGGCTGCCGTCAACATTGATTTTTTCGAGCAAAGGGTGGTTCGAGAAAGTCGCGAGGGCAGCTGAATGGATCACTACCGACACCTGGTCCAGGCGCGGATCGTTGCTGACATTATCAAGTTCCGACAAGTCGGAGCAGAGGATTTGATCGACGCTGATTTGCGCTATGTCGGCTGCACTTGCGCCCAACAGCTGTAAATTCTCGATGACTCGAGCATGCGCCGCCTCTGGCGTTTCCGCACGTGCCAGCAGCAGCAGATTTTTACCTAGCCCGCGATGAATTGCCTCAACTGCATTGGCGCCACCTAGAAAGCCGGTCGCACCGGTCATCAAAATTAAATTATTCATGAAAGGCGTGTGCTCTTGTAACTTGTCTGATAGGGGTTGATGGCTGCCTGCTGGCTTATTATGCGCTGGCTACAGGTATTTTATTTATGGCGGCGGCAGCGGGCTGTGTGCCCGGTGGTTTTAGGTTTTCTCATAAGGCCGCACAAGTTTACATACCACGTAACGCGCGATTCTATAGTAAGGTTGACAAATGGATACAAAGATTTACAAAGCGTTGCATGTTGCCCGTTGGAAATCATTGTCATTTGTCGCCAAACAACCGCCTAGGATAGGCTAAATGAGTGTTTTTTAACATTTAAATTTGCTTCCCGTGAACTTTCCCGGTTCAAAAAGTGACCAAAGATTAAAGAAATGCCGGGTCAGATCGCCAGACGCTTCCATTGTCTGGCATGCCGGTTCCACATTCAGTCCGGTCCTATCTGGTCCTATCTTATAGCCGCGTTTTAGCCCGTGTCGGTTATGTTCAAGATTTGTCGCTCGATGAATCGCCAAATTGGGAGTCAACATGTTCTATTGGATCGCAGCGTTGCTGGTCGGCGCTATGGCATTAATGCAGTTGCGCGTGAACGCCTGGTTTTGGCTGCTTGCCATTCTGCTCTGGATAGCAGGCGGTTTCCGGTTTGCGGGGATTGGCCTGCTGGCAGCGATACTGCTGGCGCTGCTGCTGGTGATCCCTGCTTTGATCGTGGCGCTCAAACCACTGCGCTACGCCTTGCTGAGCCGCCCGATACTGGCAGTATTCCAGCGCATTTTGCCGCGCATGTCGCAGACCGAACGCGACGCGATCGAGGCTGGCACCACCTGGTGGGATGCCGAATTGTTTTCCGGCAAGCCAGCCTGGGACAAATTGCTGCAACTGGCGGCGCCGAAATTGACTGCTGAAGAACAGGCCTTCTTCGATAACGAAGTCGAGCAGTTGTGCGGCTTGATCAGCGACTGGGAAAGCACCGAAGTCTGGCAGGATCTGTCGCCGCAGGCTTGGCAGTTCGTGAAAGACAAAGGTTTTCTCGGCATGATCATTCCCAAGCAATATGGCGGCAAGGAATTCTCTGCCTACATGCATTCGCAGGTGATCATGAAGTTGTCGTCGCATTGTTCGGCTGCCGCGATTTCAGTGATGGTGCCGAACTCGCTGGGTCCCGCAGAGCTGCTGCTGCAATATGGCACTGAAGTGCAAAAGGATTATTTCCTGCCACGCTTGGCGGCCGGCGAGGAAATCCCGTGTTTTGCCTTGACCAGTCCTTACGCCGGTTCCGACGCCGCGGCGATCCCGGATGTCGGCGTGGTGTGCATGGGCAGCTACGACGGCCAGGAAATGCTCGGTTTCCGGATCACCTGGGACAAGCGCTACATCACGCTGGCGCCGGTGGCGACGGTGCTGGGGCTGGCGTTCCGGGTCCAGGATCCGGATCAGTTGCTGGCCGGCGATGGTGCTGCAGGCACGGTAGATCTGGGCATCACCTGCGCGCTGATTCCTGTCAATCATCCCGGCGTGGTGACCGGGCGTCGTCATTGGCCCTTGAATGCGGTGTTCCAGAACGGCCCGACTTCCGGTAAGCACGTTTTCATCCCGCTCGACTGGGTGATCGGCGGCCGCGAACAGATTGGCAAGGGCTGGCGCATGCTGATGGAGTGCCTGGCCGCCGGCCGGGCAATTTCCTTGCCATCGTCGACGGTCGGCTTTTCCAAGCTGGCGGTGCGCGGCACCAGTGCCTATGCCGCGATGCGTCACCAATTCCGGATCCCGATCGGAAAATTTGAAGGGATACACGAAATGCTGGCGCGCATGGGCGGCAACCTGTATCTGATGGACGCGGTGCGCCGGTTGTCGGCGCTGGCGGTGGACGCCGGCGAAAAACCTTCCGTGATTTCAGCCATTTCCAAATACCACGTGACCGAGCGCGGCCGGGTGTTGGTGAATGCCGGCATGGATGTGCTGGGCGGTAAAGGCATTTGCATGGGGCCGAATAATTTCCTGGCGCGCAGCTACCAACAGATGCCGATTGCAATTACGGTTGAAGGCGCGAATATCCTGACACGTTGCCTGATCATTTTCGGCCAAGGCGCGATTCGTTGTCATCCCTATGTGTTGAAGGAAATGGCGGCAGCCGGCGAGACCGATCAAGGCAAGGCGCTGGCCGATTTCGACCAGGCGTTCTTTGCGCACATCAGTTTTATCTTCGCCAATTTTTCACGGACCTTGTCGGCTGGACTGACTAGCGGTAGCCTGCCCAGCGCACCGCGTGCAGCGCCGCCGGAGCTGCGGCATTTTTACCGCGCGGTTAACCGCATGTCGGCGGCGTTCGCACTGCTGAGCGATATGTCGATGTTCGTACTTGGCGGCTCGCTGAAATTCCGCGAGCGGATTTCCGCCCGGCTGGGCGATATTTTGTCGCAGCTGTATCTGGTGTCCAGCGTACTCAAGCGCTACGAAGACGACGGCCGGCAGCAGGAAGATTTGCCCTATGTGCATTGGGCCATACAAGACGCCTTGCACCAGGCGCAGGAAGCCTACCTTGGCGTGCTGGATAATTTCCCGAATCGCGTGCTGGCAGTCTTGTTGCGTTTCATCGCCTTTCCTTTCGGGCGGCCATACAAACTGCCATCGGATGCGCTGGACAGTACGGTGGCGCGGATCATGCAAACCAACGGCGACAGTCGTGACCGTTTGACTGCCGGCATGTTTATGCCAGGCGTCGAGCAATCGCCGCACGCTTTTGGCGAGCTGGCGTTTCAGTTGATCCCGCAGGTGACTGCAATCGAAGCACGGCTCAAGCCGGCGATCCAGGCAGGTACGCTGGCGCCGCTGCCGCAAAGCCTGATCGAGATGCCGCACTGGATAACGGCCGCGGCCGCCAGTGGCGAGATTACCGAGCAAGAGCAGCAGGTCTTGCAGGATTTTGCGCGTTGCGGCGATATCAGCGTGCAGGTGGACGATTTTCCGCAGGATTTCGATCTTCTGGAATCCGCGCAAAAGCGCATGCAAGCTCTGCAACAGTCTTAAACATCAGCCATGGAATTCGCAACAAGTAAGAAAGAAATCAAATGACTACCCTAGTGCAACCGGGCCTGAAACTGCGGCCCCTGGAGCGTAACGATCTGCATTTTGTGCACCAACTCGACAATAACAGCCACATCATGCGTTATTGGTTCGAGGAGCCGTACGAAGCTTATGTCGAACTGGTGCAACTGTATGACCAGCACGTGCATGATCAAAGCGAACGGCGCTTTATCCTGGAAAGCGACAACGGCGAAATGGTGGGGCTGGTGGAGCTGGTCGAAATTACCCATATTCACCGACGTGCGGAGTTCCAGATCATCGTCGCGCCGAGCGCCCAAGGCAGAGGTTATGCCGAACGCGCTACGCGGCTGGCGATTGAATATGCGTTCTGCGTGCTCAATTTGTACAAACTCTACTTGTATGTCGATAAGGAAAACAACAAGGCCATCCATATCTACCAAAAATGCGGCTTTGCACTGGAAAGCGAGTTGAAAAGCGAGTTTTTCATCAATGGCGTGTATCGCGACGCGATTCGCATGTGCATGTTCCAGCCGGAATATCTGGCCAAACGCGCGCTGAGGCCCTCGTTGGGCGTGACTGAGCCAAAGAAAATTCAAAATCAGTCTTGACTTAGTAGTTTCTAAGATATATCTTTCAATCTCATTCAATGAGATAAGGAAGAAACATGTTTGGACATAGAAGAGGCTGCGACCGCAGCCGTATGCATCAAGGTCACGAACGGCAACATCGTGGCGGCGGTCTGTTTGAACGGGGCGGGCGCCGCGAAGGCGGACGTGGCGGGCGCATGTTTGAGCAGGGCAGTTTGCGATTGGTGATTCTTAATCTGTTGCAAGAAAAGCCACGCCACGGCTACGAAGTCATCAAGGCGATCGAAGAACTGGTTGGCGGCGATTACAGCCCAAGCCCGGGTGTGATCTATCCGACTTTGACATTGCTGGAAGAGCTGGGCTACACCGCCATAGAGGCTGAATCCGGCGGTAAAAAGTTGTATCGCATTACCCCGGAGGGCGCAGCGTTTTTGGCTGCAAATAGCGAAGCCTTGGCCCTGGCAATGCAGCGCTTGGAAACTGCACAACGTGCGTCCGGCAGCTCGGCACCCGAGTTGAGGCGCGCTATCCAGAACTTCCGCATGGCCTTGCATACGCGGCTGGAACGCGGCGAACTGAGCCAGGAACAAATCCGCGCGATGGTCGACGCCATCGATCTGGCCGCTGTGAAGATCGAACGCATCTGAAGTAAACCATCGTCGCCGCAACAGGCAAAAGCAAGTCGTTTGGAAGAAAGGAGTTGTTATGCGTGAACACCGCTACCGCATCACCCTGGAGCATCTGGCCACACCGAAGCAAGGCGAGCCGACCAATGCTGCCATCAGTTTTGAAACCGGCATCACGACGATCTGTTCGTGATACGCGAGTCGGACGCATAAATGAACACGGTGCCTGAGCGGGACGCCGCTCGGGTGATTGAAGTATAAAAACGCAGGGCCAGGATAATTTTCGATCGCACGAAAATTATCCTGGCCCTGCTTTGTATTGTGGCCCTAGCCAGGCCAGCCGGCGGCAGGCAAGTTATTCGCGAGCCGGCGCGATCATCTCCGCATAGTCATACAGAGCGCCAAGAATTTCTTCGCCGCGTTCATCTGCCGATTCCGACAAATTATCTATCTCTTCAAACAGCATATCGACTGTGCGCGCCTTGCCTTCGCCGTCGAACAGGCGCGCGGCGCGATGCTCTTCCCAGCGCTGCTGGTCTTCTGCGCTCAAGGTTTCAGGGAAATTGCGGGCGCGGTAGCGGAATGCCAGTTCTTCCAGGCGCTTATCGTCAAAACTGGTACGGGCGACGGCCAGTTTTTGCGGCGGCAACGCGCGCAATTCATTCAGCTTGCGGCGATCATTGTTGCCGACGAAACCGCCGTACAAGTCTTCATCGACATCGTTTACCGCCTCTTCGGGGCGTTGGAATACCTGCCGCCACAGGCCGCTGAGGTCAGGCGCTTGTGCCGCAATTTCCGCATGGCGCAGCGCGAGCGGAATATCGATACCCCAACGCGCCGCCATGTCGGCCGATAGCGTTTGCAATTTGTTGATCACCATCGGCGATTTATTCAGATGCACGGATTTCAATGGCAGGCGTGTGACGCCTTCGGGCAGGGCGTCTGTTTTGCTGAACAACCTGGTACGCACGGTATCTGCATCCAGGGAAAATAGTTCGCTGGGGTCGAACGCCAGATCCCAGGCCAGTATTTCATTCTTGTTGGTGGGATGTACGCCGAGCGGCCACATGACAGCGAGGCAGCCGCGTTCAGCCGGGAACATACCCGAGATATGCAGGAATGGCCGCGCCGTCGGCAAGCCGATTTCAGCGCCGGCGCGGTCTTTTTTGTGCAGGGCGAGGCAAAAATCGAACAACCTCGGCTGCTGTTGCCGGATCAGTCTTGCCAGAGCGATCGTCGCCCGCACGTCGGACAGCGCATCATGCGCGGCTTCGTGGCTCAGCCCATTGGCGGCGGTCAGGAGTTCCAGGCGAAAACTCGGCCTTCCCTCATCGTTGAGCGGCCACTGGATGCCGTCCGGCCGCAAGGCATAAGCGGTGCGCACCACATCCAGGATATCCCAGCGGCCGCACTGGTTCTGCCACTCGCGGGCATAAGGATCGATCAGGTTGCGCCAAAACAGGAAACGTGTGACCTCGTCGTCGAACCGGATCGTGTTGTAACCGACGCCTATGGTGCCCGGCTCGGAAAACGCTTTTTCGATTTGCGCTGCGAACTGATGCTCGGCGACACCGCGCTCCAGGCATAGCTGCGGCGTGATGCCGGTAATCAGGCAGGACTGCGGGTCCGGTAAAAAATCATTTGCCGGTTGGCAATACAACATGATCGGTTCGCCGATTTCATTCAGCTCGGCATCCGTGCGGATTGCTGCAAATTGGGCCGGGCGGTCGCGGCGCGGCTGGACGCCGAAAGTTTCGTAGTCGTGCCAGAGGAAGGTGTGGGTAGACATTGGGCTAAGGCATGTGCATGAGGGAGGTGCAGCAGTTTACAGGCATCTTTCCTTGCCTGTATAGCAGTTTTACAACGCTTTAAGTCAAATCATAAGAAGGCCCGAAATAGCGCTTTTAGCCCCTTAAATTCACAAAACTGATAACTGCTATTGGCAATCGAAATTGGATAATTAATGGGGAAACGCTATTCTGATTGTGCGACGCAACAATTGGCTTGCGGTGAACGCAAAACGAAAGAGGAATTCATCATGTCTACAATGACAATCAGCAACAATTCTAGTATTTCCCGTCCAGCTGCTTCGGCACAAGCTGCGGCTGTTTCCAGCACATTTTTCAGCTCCGTAGCGGCTTTCATCAAGCGCGTCGGTACTGCTTACGAACGTTCGGAAGCGGCACGTAAAGAAGCTTACCTGGCAGAAGCCGTCGATTTGTATGATCTGGAATATCGTATGCAACGCCTGGATCGTGAAAGCGCCCAGACTGCAGCATGGATCAAAGGCTTCTAAGTTCTAACTAAGTTCTAAGTAAAGCGTGTGTTGGTAGTCGCTGGAAATCGGTAGTAATCTGCAATCGATTGCAGCAAGGATCGTAGTAAAAAGCAGTTTCAGCAGTCTTTTGTAGTTCATCTGTAGTTCATTTACATCGCTGCGTAGCAGTCGGGCATCCCGCCGGCATAAGCCGTCAGATCGGGTTGCCCCGCTGCTCACACAGTGCATCTCTGTTCACTCACCCTCACACCCTCACGCCTTATTATGTATTCAGTGCGATTCCGTCAGTAGTGTGAAATGTTCGACGGTTGGCGGCACCGCAAAAAACGGCCCCACCAATGCACGCCATTTGGCAAATGCCGGCGATTCGCGAAAATCCACCGTATGGTTTTCCAGCGTTTGCCAGGAAATCGTCAGCACATAGCGTTCCGGCGATTCAATTCCCTTGTGTATCTTGAATCCAGCAAAGCCTTTGGCTTTGCTGATGACTTGTGCAATTCCTTGTTGAATTGCGGCATCAAATTCCTGCTGTTTACCGGGTTGGATGCGGATATCGGCTAATTCGAGAATCATGGCGTGTCCATCGTTGTTGGTTAGCGGAATCCGGATTGTCGCATTTTTAGCTGAATCAGGCGCCAATCAACCTTTGTGGATTGCCTGCCGATTGACTATGCTGAAAGCATAAACACTCAAAGGAGGCCATCATGGTGGGCAGAAAAAGACTCTATTTCATGTTGCCGGATGTTTCCAGTGCACGCAGCACGCTAGACGAGTTGCTGCTGGCCCGGATCGAGATTCGGCACATTCACTTCTGGGGTGCCGAGGGAAAGCTGCCGGCTGATATGCCTGAAGCCAATGTGTTTCATAAAACCGACCTTGCCAACGGCGCCGAAGTCGGTTTGCTGGCAGGCGGCATGATAGGTTTGGTACTGGGCATGTGGCTGGTGTATTTCCCACCGGATTGGGTGCACCTGAATTGGCTGGCGCTGGTGGGGCTGACTCTGGCTGGCGCGGTGCTCGGCAGTTGGATGTCGGGCATGGCGGCGGCGGCGATTCCCAACTCCCGTCTGAAAGCATTCCATGCCGGGATCGAAGAGGGCAAGGTATTGCTGCTGGTCGACGTGCCGTTCAAACAGGTGCCGGCGATAGAAGAGTTAATTGAAAAGCGTCATCCGGAAGCTGCTTTTTCTGGAGTGGAAAAGCATATTCCAATGTTCCCATGATTGCATCGGACTAGCGACAATCAGACACCGGCCATCCCGCCGGTGTTTTTTTATGCACGTTGCAATGCATTTCTTTCCTGATTGCATTGTTATTTTGCAGTTGCCTTCGTACACTAGCTTCCGGTTAAAAACAAAATCAATCATGCGAATTTGCGCTGCCAGCGGTGCTCGCTTGGTAAAGAGCTAGCCGTGCCAGGCACGCAAGTCGTCATACAGAGAGGAAATTCATGGGAGCTTCTTATTTCCCCAAATGGCGTCTGCGCGCCAGTACGGCCGACGGCCAGGGGCAGGTTATCGCTGCCGACGAGCGTCTACCGTGGCCGCAGACTTTCGCCATGGGGGTGCAACACGTGGTGGCGATGTTCGGTGCCACGGTGCTGGCGCCGTTGCTGATGGGTTTCGATCCGAATCTGGCGATTTTCATGTCAGGCATCGGCACCTTGCTGTTTTTTGTCCTGGTCGGCGGCCGGGTGCCGAGTTACCTCGGTTCCAGCTTTTCTTTCATCGGCCTGGTGATTGCGGTCAGCGCTTACGGCGGCCATGGCCTTAATCCCAACCTCGGCGTTGCGCTGGGCGGGATTATTGCCTGCGGCGTGGTGTACGCGTTGATCGGCTTGCTGGTGATGGCGATCGGCACCCGCTGGATCGAAACCCTGATG
This sequence comes from Collimonas sp., assembly GCF_035566375.1. Classification (GTDB taxonomy): domain Bacteria; phylum Pseudomonadota; class Gammaproteobacteria; order Burkholderiales; family Burkholderiaceae_D; genus Collimonas. Next base: position 28,346 of record NZ_DATMRK010000074.1, on the reverse strand, counting down.
CCGCCGGTAGTCACCGGTGCGGTAGTGGCGGTGATCGGGCTTAATCTGGCGCCGATTGCGGTCAAGGGCGTCAGCGGCAATAACTTCGACGCCTGGATGGCGCTGGGGACGGTCTTGTGCGTCGGCGGTGTCGCCGTGTTTGCGCGCGGCATGATACAGCGGCTGCTGATATTGGTCGGCCTGATGCTGGCCTATGTGATTTATGCGGTGCTGACTAACGGCGCCGGTCTGGGCAAGCCTATCGATTTTGGCATAGTCGCGCAAGCCGCCTGGTTCGGCATCCCGCATTTTTCGGCGCCGGTATTCAAGGCCGATGCGATGGCCTTGCTGGCGCCGATTGCGATTATCCTGGTGGCTGAAAACCTGGGGCATATCAAGGCGGTGGCAGCGATGACCGGGCAAAATCTCGATAAGTATATGGGCCGCGCCTTTGTCGGTGATGGCTTGGCGACGATTGTCTCGGGCAGCGTCGGCGGTACCGGCGTCACCACTTACGCGGAAAATATTGGCGTGATGGCGGTCACCAAGATTTATTCGACCTTGGTATTTGTGGTGGCGGCTTGCCTGGCAATCGTCTTGGGTTTTTCGCCGAAATTCGGCGCCGTGATTCAAACCATTCCAGGTGCCGTGCTGGGCGGCGTTTCGATAGTGGTGTTTGGCCTGATCGCTGTGGCGGGTGCACGTATCTGGGTCGAGAACAAGGTCGATTTCTCCAACAATCGCAATCTGATCGTGGCTGCCGTGACCTTGGTGCTGGGGGCCGGCGACTTTACCTTGAAGCTTGGCCAGTTCTCCCTGGGCGGCATCGGCACCGCGACTTTTGGCGCGATTATCCTGCACGCTTTGCTGCGGCAAAAGAAAACCTGAGCCGGGCCCGACACTTCGGACGCTCATAAAAAAAGCTGCGCAAGAGTCCACTCTGCGCAGCTTTTTCATTATTTAAACTAAGTTTGCCTGGCTAGCTTCGCTGCAGTTTTTACTGCAATTGCGGGCTTGAATTCCATTCTGAGAGCCTTCAGCAGACATGCCATATACAACACCAGCACCATGGAAAACGGCAGCGACGCCAGTACGATCGTGGTTTGAATCGCGCTGATGTTATCGGCAAACATCAAGCCGACGGTGACAGCCATGATCAGCGCCGACCAGAAAATGCGCAGCCAGTGCGGTGCATCGGCGTCGTTATCATTATCGCTGCTGCCGCGCACCGATAAATTGGCCAGCATCACGGCGCCGGAGTCGGCCGGTGTCAGAAACAACACGAAACCTACGAAAATCGCCACACCGGACATGGCCGTGCCAAACGGGTAGTGCGCCAGCAGCATGTACATGGTCATGGCCGGTTGCTCCAGCGCGGTCCGGCTCAGTTCGGTGGCGCCGTGATTGATCAGCAGATCCAGGGCGCTGTTGCCGAACACTGAGAGCCACATCAGCGTGAACGCCAGCGGCAGCAGCAACACGCCAGTCACCACTTCGCGAATGGTGCGTCCGCGTGAGATGCGTGCAATAAACAGGCCGACAAATGGCGCCCAGGAGATCCACCAGGCCCAATAGAACAGAGTCCACTTGCCGAGCCAGTCGCTAGGCCGGTCGTAGGCATAAAGATCAAAAGTCTTGCCGACGAAATTGCTGATGTAATCGCCCAGATTCTGGGTCATCGCGTTCAGCAAATGCAGCGTCGGTCCCATCGTCAGTACAAAAATCAGCAAGCTGGCAAACAGCACCACGTTCAGATTCGACAGGCGGCGGATGCCGACTTCGACGCCGGAAATCGCGGCCAGGGTCGCCACTATCGTCATCACGATGATCACCGCCAGCAGCGTGCTATGGCTGTTTTGCAGGCCGAACAGATGCTCCAGGCCGGCGCTGATTTGCAGCGAGCCTATTCCCAGGTTGCTGACCAGGCCCAGCACGGTCACCACGACGCCAAAACAATCGACAGCGTGGCCGGCGACGCCATGAACGCGCTCGCCGAGCAGTGGATACAGCGCGGTACGCAACGCCAAAGGCTGTTTGTGGCGATAGGCAAAGTAACCCAGCGCTACCGCGATCAAGGCATAAATAGCCCAGCCATGCAGGCCCCAGTGCAGGAAGGTCAAGGTCATCGCCTGGCTAGCCGCGGCCGGCGTTGCTGCCTCCCCCTGGGGTGGATATAGATAATGCGTCAGGGGTTCCGAGGCGCCGAAATACAGCAGCGAAATGCCGATGCCGGAAGAGAACAGCATGCCGGCCCAGGCGCCGTAGCTAAAGGCCGGCTGTTCGTCATCCGCCCCCAGTTTTATTTTGCCGTAGGGCGATAGCGCCAGCCAGATGATAAAGCCAAGGTAAGCGGCGACCACCAGCATGTAGTACCAGCCGAAGCTGCTGGCCAAGGTGATTTGTGCGCTCGACAGCCAGGCGGTCGAGGCTTGCGGGAAGGCGATGATGACAATGGTGAAGGCGATGATCAGCAATGCCGACGAGAAGAAAACCGGGCGATTCAGTTTGTTCTTGCTCGGCTGCTGGCCAGTGACGGTAGCGGTAGCGGCGGCGCTCATTTGCATTGCTCGCAGTGCATTGGTGCGCTGGCCTGGTCTGGTTGTCCCATCGTTTCCATGTTTGATTGATATTGCATTTAAATAAACCTCATTCCGATTCTGCTGCCCGTCTTTTGACGGGACTTTGATCTGATTTTTGTTTTCAAAAAGGACATATTTTATTGTCAACGACAGCTTAATATTAAATTGATTGAACGTCCAATCAATTTAAATTATACTGAATTCAGGCAGCGGGTGGGCAGGCCGCTTTTCGCCAGCGTTTGGGAGAGTAAGTTGAGGAAAAGAAACGAAATGCTGCCGCTGCGCCGCAAGCAGCTGATCCAGGCCACGCTGGAAGTGATAGACCGGGTCGGCCTGGCCGATGCAACCATCGCTCTGATTGCCAGGCAAGCCGGTTTGTCGACCGGCATCATCAGCCATTATTTCGGCGACAAGAGCGGCTTGCTGGAAGCCACCATGCGCCAGATTCTGCGCGATTTAAGTGAAGACACCATGCGCCGCCGCAGCGAACTGGCGGCAGACACTGCTGCAGGCCACATGCGCGCCATCGTCGACGCCAACTTCAATGACAGCCAGGTCAGCGGCCCCGTCATGAAAACCTGGCTGGCGTTCTGGTCGTCCAGCATGCACCAGGAATCGTTGCGCAGATTGCAGCATGTGAATGACCGTCGCCTGTTTTCCAACCTTTGCTGCCAGTTTTTACGCGAACTGCCGCTGGAGCGGGCGCGCCATGCCGCACGCGGCCTGGCGGCGATGATCGATGGCTTGTGGCTGCGCGGTGCGCTGTCCGGCGCCGCCTTCGACGCCGATGCGGCGCGCCAGCTGGCCTATGAATATCTGGATCAACAATTGGCAAAGAAAATCGACGCCGTAGTAGCGGCTTAATCCGCAGCGGCTTCATCTTTGACCTGTCTGATAGAAACCCTTTGAGGAGAATCACTATGCCTGTTTTTAAGCAACAACAACTCTATATCGGTGGCCGTCGGGTCGACGCCAGCGGTAGCGATACTTTCCAGACCGTCAATCCTGCCAACGGCGAAGTGCTGGCCGAAGTCCAGCGCGCCACCAAGGCCGATGTCGATCGCGCCGTCGCCAGCGCACAGCAAGGTCAGCGCGAATGGGCCGCGCAAACCGCCATGCAGCGCTCGCGGGTACTGCGCCGTGCGGTAGCGATCCTGCGTGAACGCAATGACGAACTGGCCGAACTGGAAACCCTGGATACCGGCAAGGCATTGTCGGAAACACGCGCCGTCGACATCGTCACCGGCGCTGATGTGCTGGAGTATTACGCCGGCCTGGTGCCGTCGATAGAGGGCACCCAGATTCCCTTGCGCGAAAGCTCGTTTGTCTACACCCGCCGTGAACCGCTGGGCGTGGTGGCCGGCATCGGTGCATGGAATTATCCGATCCAGATCGCCTTGTGGAAATCCGCGCCGGCGCTGGCCGCCGGCAATGCGATGATTTTCAAACCGAGCGAAGTGACGCCGCTGAGCACGCTCAAGCTGGCCGAAATCTATACCGAGGCAGGCTTGCCGGATGGCGTATTCAACGTACTGACCGGCAGCGGCCGCGAAGTCGGCACCTGGCTCACCGAGCATGCCGGCATCGAAAAAATATCGTTCACCGGCGGCACCGCCACCGGCAAGAAAGTCATGGCCAGCGCTTCCAGCTCGACCTTGAAGGACGTGACCATGGAGCTGGGCGGCAAGTCGCCGCTGATCGTATTTGCCGACGCCGATCTGGAGCGCGCGGCCGATGTCGCCGTGATGGCCAATTTCTACAGTTCGGGCCAGGTGTGCACCAACGGCACCCGGGTATTTGTGCATAGCTCGATCAAGGCGGCGTTTGAAACCAAGGTACTGCAACGGGTAGCGCGTATCCGTCTCGGTAATCCGCTCGATATGAATACCAACTTCGGCCCGCTGGTCAGTTTCCCGCATATGGATAGCGTGCTGTCGTATATCGAGTCGGGCCGTGCCGAAGGCGCACACCTGCTGATCGGCGGTCAGCGCGAAATCAGCGGCGCCTATGCCAAGGGCGCTTATGTACAGCCGACCGTGTTTACCGACTGCCGCGACGACATGAAGATCGTTCGTGAAGAAATCTTCGGCCCGGTCATGAGCATTCTCAGCTTCGATGAAGAGGACGAAGTGATCCGCCGCGCCAACGATACCGAATACGGCCTGGCGGCCGGCCTGATGACAGAAAACCTAAGCCGCGCGCACCGTGTTATCCATCAGCTGGAAGCAGGTATCTGCTGGATCAATACCTGGGGCGAATCGGCGGCGGAGATGCCGGTCGGCGGTTACAAGCAATCCGGCGTCGGCCGCGAAAACGGCTTGACCACGCTGGAGCACTACACCCGCATCAAATCGATTCAAGTGGAGCTGGGCGCTTATACCTCGGTGTTCTGAACACCGTCCTCCAAGGCAATATCCATGTTTTACAACGATGCCGCAGAGCCGGCATCGGCAAGGAAGGATCATCATGCAGCAAGCAAAAGAATACGATTACATCATCATTGGCGCGGGTTCGGCAGGCAATGTTTTGGCGACACGATTGACCGAAGACGCCGGCACCAGCGTGCTGTTGCTGGAAGCCGGCGGTCCCGATTACCGCTTCGATTTCCGCACCCAGATGCCGGCGGCGCTGGCGTACCCATTGCAAGGGCGGCGTTATAACTGGGCCTACGAAACCGATCCAGAACCGCACATGAACGGCCGCCGCATGGAGTGCGGCCGCGGCAAGGGCCTGGGCGGTTCGTCGCTGATCAACGGCATGTGCTACATCCGTGGCAATGCGCTGGATTACGATCACTGGGCTAAACGAGAAGGGCTGGAAGACTGGTCCTACCTGGATTGCCTGCCGTATTTCAAGAAAGCCGAAACCCGCGACATCGGCGGCAACGACTATCACGGCGGCGACGGCCCGGTCAGCGTGACTACGCCGAAGAGCGGCAACAACGTGCTCTACCATGCGATGGTGGAAGCCGGCGTGCAAGCCGGGTACCCGCGCACCGATGACCTCAACGGTTATCAGCAGGAAGGTTTCGGTCCGATGGATCGCACCACGACTCCGCACGGGCGGCGCGCCAGTACTGCGCGCGGTTATCTGGATCAGGCGCGGGACCGGCCCAACCTGACGATCGTCACGCACGCGCTCACAGACCGCATACTTTTTGCCGGCAAGCGCGCTGTTGGCGTCGCCTATCTGCATAACGACCAGCCGCAAACCGTACAAGCCAGGCGTGAAGTGCTGCTGTGCTCGGGGGCGATCGCCTCGCCGCAAATCCTGCAGCGTTCCGGCGTCGGCCCGGCGCCGTTGCTGCGTCAGCACGACATTCCTGTCGTACTGGATTTGCCCGGCGTCGGCGCCAATTTGCAAGATCATCTGGAAATTTATCAGCAATACGAATGCAAGCAGCCGGTCTCGCTGGCGCCGGCGCTGAAACCGTGGAACCAGCCGCAAATCGGCGCCCAATGGTTGTTGATGGGGACCGGCATCGGCGCCAGCAATCAATTCGAGGCCGGCGGTTTTATTCGCAGCGACGACAGCTTCGAGTGGCCGAATATCCAGTATCACTTCTTGCCGGTAGCGATCAATTACAACGGCAGCAATCCGATCAAGGTCCACAGCTTCCAGGCGCACATGGGATCGATGCGCTCGCCGAGCCGTGGCCGGATCCATCTGCGTTCGAAAGATCCGCGTCAGCATCCGAGCATTTTGTTTAACTACATGTCGACCGAGCAGGATTGGCAGGAATTCCGCAACGGTATCCGGATCACGCGCGACATCATTGCGCAGCAGGCCTTGTCGGCCTATGCCGGCCGCGAAATTTCACCGGGCGTGCAGGTCCAGACCGATGCCGAGCTGGATGCTTTCGTGCGCCAGCACGCTGAAACCGCTTTCCATCCATCCTGTTCCAACGCCATGGGATACGACGAGATGGCAGTGGTGGACAGCGAGGGACGGGTGCATGGCTTGCAAGGCCTGCGTGTGGTAGATGCCTCGATCATGCCGCAGATCACCACCGGCAACCTGAATGCGCCGACCATCATGATCGCTGAAAAAATCGCCGATCATATCCGCGGCCGGCAACCGTTGCCGCGGGTGGAAGTGCCGTATTACGTCGCTGGCGACAAACCGGCGCGGCAATAGGCGCGGCAATAAATCGCAAGGGTCATGTCTTCTGGAGTGTTGCGATAAGCAGAGCTGCCATAGCGTAGGCGATGCCGGCCAGGCAGACTCCGCTCCAGCCAGCCATGACCCAGGCCAGCGCTGCGCTCGCCGCGCCCAGCGCGCCGCCGACGAAGAAAATACCGACGAATAAGCCGTTCAAGCGGCCGCGCGCTTCCGCTTGCAGCAGGTTGATGGCGCGTCGGCCCAGGGTTTGATCGGTGGTTACGCCAGCGTCCAGTCCGACGGCGGCGAGCACCAACATGGCCAGCGCCAGCCACGGATGCATGGCGATGGCAAAACCACCCCAGCCTGCGCCCGCCACGCCAGCCAGCAGCAACGCGCCTATCATCAGCAGATGCGCAGCCAAGGTCGCGCGCCGGGTCCAGCCGCGATCGCCAAGGCGGCCGGCCAGCGGCGCCGCCACGGCGCCAGCCGCACCTGCCAACGCGAACAAGGCGATCTGGCGCTGATTCATGTTGAACGGCTGTTGCGTCAGAAGCAGGGCGACCGCTGTCCAGAACAGGCTGAAGGTGGCCATGGCAAGCGCCGCGGTGAGCGCACGCCGGCGCAAGACCGGCTGCTTGCACAGCAAACTCCACAACGATTTGATCAAAGCCAGATAAGACAGGTCGGCCGCAGGCTGGCGTTGTGGCAGCGTGCGGCTCAGGGTTGCCGCTACCAGGGCGATCGAGACGGTCAGCACCAGGTACAGCAGGCGCCAGCCGCCGGCGTCCATCAGCAGGCTGGCCAGCGGCCGCGACAGTAGAATGCCGAGCATCAGGCCGCTCATGACATTGCCCACCACTTTGCCGCGATGTGCTTCGCAGGCCATCAGGGCCGCTAACGGCACCATGATCTGGATCGCGCTGGAGGCGGCGCCAGCCAAAAAAATCGCCAGCAGGAACAGCCAGCCGGAAGTCGATAGCGTGGCCGTCGCCAGCGCCAGGGCGCAGCAAGCCAGCAGGCGCACGATCAAACGGCGGTTTTCCAGCAGGTCGGCCAACGGCACCAACAACACCAAGCCAGTGGCATAGCCGAGTTGCGGCAGCATGGCGACCATGCCGCTCAAGTGTGCATCCAGGCCTAGTGCAGCGGCGATAGGGCCGATTAACGTCTGCGTCGCGAATAAATTAATCACGGTGATACCGACCGCGGTGGCGAATAACAGCTGCAACGCCAGGGAAATGCCATCGTCGGCGATGCGCGTGGCGCCAGCCTGGGAGGCGGTGAAAGGGGAGGGGGCGCTTGAGGGGAGTTGAGGTGCGGTCATGGCATTCTTCGCGAAGGGCGGCAGCGGGATCGGCGGAGTCCTGTCCCTGGCAGCCTGTTTTCAATGCACCGATTGTGCATCTGCGATGTTTATGCTACAAGTGAATTATTATCATAAATATTATGCTAATTTGTTTGCTGAGGTTATTTATGAATACGCATGACATCGAAGCCTTTGTGGCCGTGGTCGAGACCGGTTCCATTGTCGCCGCGGCGACTCGCCTGCACCTGACCCAGCCCGGCATCAGCCGCCGCGTCCAAAGTCTGGAAGACAGGCTAGGGGTGGCGTTGCTGGAGCGGCAATCGAAGCCGCTTAAGCCAACTGCGGCCGGCCGCGAGGTTTATCAGCGCGGCCGCCGGGTGCTGGGATCGGTTGCGGATCTGCTGGCCGGGGTCGAATCCGGATCGGAAACGAGCGGTGAATTTCGTTTGGGGATTGCGCCATTCCTGGCTGAATTGGCCCTTACCCAGCCGATCGATCGCTTGCGCAGCGAGTTCGCCAAGCTGACCTTGCGCATTACAACCGGCTGGTCGCCGACGCTGCTTATGTTGCTGGAAAGTAATGCAATCGATGCGGCTGCAGTGGTGTTGCCTGACGATGTGATGCCGCCCAATACGCTGAGCACACATCTGCTCAGTCATCAAATGCCGGTGATCGTTGCACAGCGGGAAGCGCCATTGCGCAAGGGCCGTCTGTCGTTGCCGGAATTGGCGTCGCAAGCCTGGGTGCTGAACCAGGATGGCTGCGGCATACGCCGCTCGATCCGGCATACGCTGGACGCAGTGCGTTTGCCGATGGTGGTTGCGGTGGAAACTTTCGGCACCGAGCTGCAATTGTCGCTGGTGGCGCGCGGCGTCGGCATCGGCATGGTGATGCCGGGCGCTTTGGCGCGCAGTGCCTTTCGCGATCAGTTGCGGGTGTTGCAGGTGCCTGAATTCAAGGCTGGCGTGAATACCTGGCTGGTGCATGCACGGACGCCGGGCCGCCTGGCGGCGCCGATCGAACGTTTGCGCCAGGATATGAGTGAGATGCTGGAGGCAGAACAGCTTTTGCCAGCGTGACACCGGCAGCAGCGATAAATTGCGGGCTATAAAAAAGCGACCCGAAGGTCGCTTTTTTTACATGCTAAACGCGGTTTGCTTCCGGCCTAATGTTCCGGCTTATTCTTCCGGCTTAATACGCGCCCATGAAGTCGCGCTTGCCGACTTCCACGCCGTTGTGGCGCAGGATGTCATAGGCGGTGGTCACGTGGAAGAAAAACTGCGGCAAGCCGTAACCCAGCAGATAGGTCTGGCCAGTCAGTTTCTTCTCTTTCGGCGTTCCTGGACGCAAGACGATTTCGAGTGTTTCGCTACCGTCGATCTGTGCCGCTGTCAGGCCGTCGATAAATGCCAGTGTCTTCTTGATGCGGGCATGCAAATCGGCAAAAGTCTGTTCGCTGTCTTCATACGCTGGAACTTCGGCGCCGGCCAGGCGTGCCGGTACGCTCTTGGCAAAATCGGCAGCGATCTGCACCTGGCGGACCAGCGGGAACATGTCCGGGAACAGGCGTGCCTGCAGGAAAGCGTTGGGGTCGATTTTCTTTTCAGTCGCGTGCGCTTCGGCCTTTGCCAAGACGTCGTTGAGCGCAGTCAGCATCTGCTTGAAGACTGGAATCGAGGCGCTGTACATGGAGATGGTCATGGGTGTTCCTTGGTTGGTGATGGCTGTGTGTTCGGGAAAGGTGGGTGATTATAGTGCCTGCGTCAAGAGTCTGCTGCCAGCACCCTATTACCTAAAGTCCCAGCAGTTTCTTCTTGGCGCTGACCCATTCCGGACGTGAGATAAGACCCTGTTTGTATTGTTCCGCCAGCTTGTCAAGCTGGTCAAAATCTATGACGGCCGGAGCGTCAGCCTTGGCGGCAGCGATTTTTTGCTCGATCTGGTTTTTCAGATTCGCGAATTTAGTGAATTGCCTAGGGTTAAACAGCACCGTATTTTCATCGCTGGCGGCGCGAATAAGGGTGTTGTCGGTTTGCTTGTCGTCGCTTAAATAAAAATGGATATAACCATTGGTCAACAAGCCGGGCAATTGGATCCGGACTGCGCTGAGGGCCGAAATCGGGATGTCCTTGTCGCGGTTCCTGGCTTGTGTCCAGCGCGCCATGAGGCCGGCGCGTTTTATCTGGACTCGGTCGCTGAGCAGCGTTACTTGGCCATTGATGCCGCGTACCTGCATCTCAACTTGTATAAGCGCTGGCTCCACGTTTTATTACCTTCTGTCTCAATCTTCTCAGCAGCGATCGCTGTTGCCTGTAGTTGGATAATGTAACACTGCCCCCACAAGTAATAAAGACGCGGCACCGAATTTACGATGCCGCGTCTTTTGCACGCCAAAAATTGAATCGAAGCGGGTTTTGAAGCGCTTTCCGAATGGCGTTTTTACTTGCCCCAGCTGTCTTTCAAGGTAACAGTCCGGTTAAATACCGGTTTGCCGGGCAGGGAATCAATCCGGTCGGCGATGAAATAACCATGCCTTTCGAACTGGTAGCGATCTTCCGCCTTGGCGTCTTTCAAACCGGGTTCCAGGTAGGCCGTAATCACTTGCTTGGCGTTCGGATTCAATGCCGCCTTGAAGTCCTTGCCGCCGGCGTCCGGATGCGGATCGGTGAACAGGCGGTCGTACAAGCGTACTTCGGCTTCCAGCGCATGGGCGACGCTGATCCAGTGGATATTGCCTTTGACCTTGTAGTTGGCGCTGCCTTCGGTGCCGCTCTTGCTGTCCGGAAAATAGGTGCAGTGGACTGCGCTGACCTTGCCATCCGCGTCTTTTTCAAAGCCGGTGCATTCGACCACATAACCGTGGCGTAGGCGCACCCGGCTGCCTGGCTTGTCGGCAGTCGGCGGGAACAGGCGGAAATACCCTTTGACCGGGGTTTCCATAAAATCTTCCTGTTCGATCCAGAGCGTATTGCTGATCGGGAAGTGGCGCAATGCGGTGGCGTGCTCGGGATGCGCCGGCGGATAGACCGGTGCATGACAGGCTACGGTTTCGCCTTCCGGGAAGTTGTCGATGATCAGTTTCAACGGGTTCAGCACAGCAGTAGCGCGCGGCGCTTTGGGATCGAGGTCCTCGCGCAAGGCGCCTTCCAGTGAGCTCATGTCGATCCAGCCGTCGGACTTGGTGACACCGGTGCGATCGCAAAACAATTGCAGCGATTCCGGCGTAAAGCCGCGGCGCCGGATGCCGACCAGGGTCGGCATGCGCGGATCGTCCCAGCCGTCGACGATGCCTTCGTCCACCAGCTGGCGCAGCTTGCGCTTGCTGGTGATCACGTAGGTCACATTGAGGCGCGAGAATTCGTATTGGTGCGGCACCGGCTTTTGCAGGAAGCCGGCGGCGCTCAAATGTTCCAGCACCCAATCGTAGAATGGCCGGTGGTCCTGGAATTCGAGGGTGCAGACCGAGTGTGAAATGTTTTCCAGCGCATCCGAAATCGGGTGCGTGTAGTCGTACATCGGATAGATGCACCATTTGTCGCCGGTGCGGTGATGATGGGCATGGCGAATCCGGTAGATCGCCGGGTCGCGCATGTTCATATTCGGCGACGCCATATCGATCTTGGCGCGCACGATGTGCTCGCCATCCTTGAATTCACCGGCCTTCATGCGGCGGAACAAGTCCAGCGATTCGGCTGCCGGACGGTTGCGGAACGGCGAGTCCTTGCCCACTTCGCCGAAATTACCGCGATTGGCGGCCATCTGTTCGGCGCTTTGGCTGTCGACATAGGCCAGGCCGGCGCTGATCAGGTATTCCGCCATTTCATACAGCTTGTCGAAGTAGTTGCTGGCGAAGTACAAATGTTCGCCGGTCTCATCTTTCCAATCGAAACCCAGCCAGCGCACGCTGTCGATGATGGTGTCGACATATTCCTGCTCTTCTTTTTCAGGATTGGTATCGTCGAACCGCAAGTGGCAGCGGCCGGCGTAATCGCGCGCCAGGCCAAAGTTGACGCAGATCGACTTGGCGTGGCCGATGTGCAGGTAGCCGTTGGGTTCTGGCGGAAAGCGGGTGACGACCTGCGGCAATGGCTGACCCTGGCTGTCCTTGCGTTCGGCATAGGCGCCGGCGCTCAGATCGGTTTCGATGATGCCGCGCAAGAAATTGGACGAGGCAGGTGCAGGTGGGGTATGGCCGTTGGTGTGATCGGTGCTCATGGAGAATTGGTTTATACGCTTTGCTGAGTGGTAGGGATGTGCTTCATTCTACCGTAGCACGAGCGTTTTCAGGAGCGGCCGGGCAGATTTTGTTGCACTGCGGATGCGGGATGGAGCGAGGGTTGCCGTGCGGCTTGCTGGGGTCGGCCGGCATCAGCAGGGCGATTGCCAAAAAGACATTTAAAGCGGCAGGGCTGACGAATTCAGGCTGGCATCCCGACGCCTTCACCCGGGACTGGCCTGCGCCAATCCCGGATACTCCTCACATCTGCCGGAACAGATGGGCAAACACGCGGCTCACCGTCAGCGCCTCGTCGCGGCCGCGCAGCTTGAGCGACAGTTTGCCGCTTTCGTCGCGTATCGCCATCTGTATGCATTGGTGATTGACGACGGTGCCGCGGTGCACCTGCCAGAACTGGCGGCTGTCGAGTTGCGGCAGCAGATCCTTGAGGCTGGTGCGGATCAGCGATTCACTGTCGGCGGTAACGACATTGATGTATTTGTCGCTGGCTTCGAAATAGATCACATCGCCGATCGGGATCATGCGGATCTGGTTGCCGACGGCTGCGCGGATCATGGTCAGCGGCTCGGCGCCGGCCTTGGGCTGCATATTGTGCAATTGGCCGATCAGACGATCCAGTGCTGCGTTGCTATCGCCGTTTTGCTGCAGGCGCTGCTGTAAGCGGGCGATGGTCTTGCCCAGGCGGGCGTCGCTGATCGGTTTCAGCACGTAATCGGCGGCGGCGTGCTCGAAGGCGCTGATCGCATATTCGTCATAGGCGGTGACAAACACGATCAACGGAAAGGCCTCATTCTCCGGCCATTCCTCAGCCAGTTCCTGGGCTGCTTCAAGGCCGCTTTTGCCGGGCATCTTGATATCCAGGAACAGGATGTCGGGGCGTTGCCGTAGGGTTTGCTCGACCACCGCCTGGCCGTTATCGACGCTGGCGACGATCTGCAACTCCGGCCACAGGCGCTGCAAAGCCTGCAGCAGCGCGGCCGCCAGGATCGGTTCGTCTTCGGCAATCAGGGCGCGCAAATGGGATGGTGTAGTCATGGCAGGATCGGCAGTTGGAGTTGGGCGATGACGCCGTGCGGCAGCTTCGGCTTCAGAGTCAGGCTGGCCTGGGGCCCGTATAGCGCCTGCAGGCGTTCGTGGATATTGCTGAGACCGATGTGGCCGAGGTTGCCGGCATGGCTGGCCGCTTGCGGCAACGCTTCAGCCGCCAGGCCGAGGCCGGTGTCGCTGACGTCGAGCAGCAGCAGCTGGCCTTGGCGGCGGGCCGCGACTTCGACCCGGCCGCCTTCGATCTTGGGTTCCAAACCATGCTTGATGGCGTTTTCCACTAAAGGCTGCAGCAGCATCGGCGCAATCACGGTGTCGCGCAGCGCAGCCGGCAACTGCAGATCAAAGCTGAGACGGCTGCCCATGCGCAGCGACATCAGTTCCAGGTAGGCCTCCATCAGGCCGAATTCCTGGGCCAGCGTGGTTTGCTCGATACGCGATGAAGACAAGGAAGCGCGCAGGAAGTGGATCAGCTGGTCCAGCATCTGCTGCGCTCGCGGCGCATCAAGCGTTATCAGGCTTTGCAGTGTCGCCAGCGTATTGAACAGCATATGCGGTTCGATCTGCGCTTGCAGCATCTGCAACTGCGCCTGCAGAGCCTGTTTCTCGACAGCCACAGTGCGCGCTCTTTCGATGGCTGCCTGATTGCGCAATTCGGCCAGCGTGCTGAGGTTCCAGAAGAACAGGGTGGCGCCGACGCAGACCGAGACGGTCAGGATAATCAAGCCGAGGCCGCTTAGGTTCATATACATGGAAAAATTATCTGTTGGCAGCCCGAGCAGCCAGCTGGCCAGCCGGATGCCGAGGAATTGGGCGATGCCTGCCGCCAGCAGTATGAATGCGAGAAAATGCACTTTGCGTGGCGTGGTGTTGCGCCAGAACAGATAGCGGCCGCCCTCGATGAGCACCATCGCCAGCATGCCGATGCACAGCGAAAACACCAGGTTCGGCAAGAACCGGTCGCTGATGCGCATTACGTAAGTGACGATCAGGGCGCAGATAATATCGATGCCAAGGTTGAGATACAGGCTGCGCAGCAGGCGCCGCGCCAATGGCTCGGTGGTTTGTGGTGATGCGGTGGCTGGTTTCATGCGCGAGGGGTGTGCTTAGAGAGAAAGCTTTGGAGGGTGTGCTTATTTTTGTCGGGTTTGTTTGTCTAATTCTCGTTCTATCAAGCGCCGTTTCCATTGCGCGCCAGGGGCGTTGAGGAACACCGCCAAGGCGTGGAATAGTAACCCGATTCCCCAGCCCAGGAGCGGCCCTAGCGCCCACGGCCGCTCCGGATTATGCAAGAAATTCAGCAGCACCAGGCCGCTGTTGACAATCACATATGCCGCCAGGTGCACGAAAAAGCCGATTTTCCTTTCAACCTGGCGTTTTGCGTCCTGATAGCTTGGGTTGGTGTCGTTCATTGCAGTCCTCCGTGGTGTGGGAATGAGGTGATTGTGGCTAGAGCTGCCGCCGAAAAAAAGCGGAATGCGACGAAACCGGGATCGCATGGCGTGAATCGCGGCCAGCGGTCGCCGATGGTAGTGGAAGGTAGTAGAGGGGTGACGATTGCCAAATCAGTCAAATCCATTAAGATTGGCGCTAACGGCAAGCAAAGACTGTGGCTTTGTTTTCAAAACATTCCTGTCGTTCCTGCTTATTTCTTTATTTCTTTATTTCTTTATTTATTTCTTTATTTATTCGATGGAAAGAGAAGATTCATGTGGCCCTATCCCAAAATAGTCGCGCATCGCGGTGGCGGTACGCTGGCGCCGGAAAATACGCTGGCTGCGCTGCGTTGCGGCCTGGAGCATGGATACCGGGCGGTTGAGTTCGATGTCATGCTGGCGCGCGACGGTGTGCCGATCCTGATGCATGACGCGGTATTCGGCCGTACCGTGCGTGGCGTCGGCAAGGTTGCCGATTTCACCGCGGATGAATTGACCGCAATGGATGCGGGAAGCTGGTTAGGACCGCAGTTTGCCGGCGAGCCGATATGTACTTATCGGCAGGCGCTAGCTTTTTGCCGGCAGCACGCTATCTGGATGAACGTCGAAATCAAGCCGGCCGAAGGATTTGAAGTGGAGACCGGGCGCGTCGTCGCCCAGGTCACAGAGGAAATTTTTGCGGATGAGGTGGCGGCTCACGTAGCCAGCGGACGCGGCACCTGGGCCGATCCGGCATTGCCTCTGTTTTCGTCCTTTTCGTTTGAAGCGCTGCGTGCGGCACAAGTCGCGGCGCCTGATATTCCGCGCGGATTTTTGACTGACGTTATCGAAGATGACTGGCAACAGCGCCTGCAAGAGCTGGATGCGGTTGCGCTGCACACCAACCACAAATATCTGTCGCCGATGCAGGCACAGGCAATCGGCCAGGCGGGCTACGGTTTGTTTTGCTATACGGTGAATACGCCGACGCGGGCCAGGGAGATACTCGGCTGGGGTGTGGATGGATTTTGCACTGACCGGATTGAGCTGATCGGCGCCGATTTTTCCTGATTTTTTCCGATCTGGGCAGCTGGAGCGAAGTCAAAACCGTCCGTAACGTCGTGTCAACCGAATCAACAAGCTGGCGTTAATAGAGTGCAGAACCGAGTTTCAGGCCATATCCATCGTGATCAGGCGAATGGTTGATCGTAATTTACTCGTAAAGCACCAAATTTGCTTGTGTTTACAATAACCGAAAGGAAGTCAAAATGAAGATCAATAAATTGCTGGCTGCCGTAGTTGTAGCTGCTTTCGCTTTGCCAGTCATGGCCCAAAACGCTCCTGCTCCCGCACCAGCACCTGCTCCTGCCGCTCCAATGGCAGCTCCAGCTCCTGATGCAGCAGCACCAGCGAAACCAATGCACAAAAAGCATCATCACAAGAAAAGCCACGCGATCAAAGCTACCCCAACCAATAAGGGCGCTTAAAAGCTCGCTCTAGAGCTGATACGAAGCTGAAATCAGGCTGAATTTCGCCGGAATGCAGGTTTCATATCATTCAAAGCCCGTCAGGAGCGATCCTGATGGGCTTTTTTCATCACGCCGCGGCGGAATGGCCGGGCTGGTATCACGTATAATCAAAGGTTTGCAAAAGGACATACATCCACCGTATTACGGATAGCTCCCGGATCCGCGTATGGTGTTGAGCCTGCCCCTTGCCTTTTTTCCTTGCACCGTTTCATTTTTGCCCAAGAACATGAACTCAGCCGAAATCCGCGAAAAGTTTCTCAAATTCTTTGAATCCAAAGGCCATACCATCGTGCGCTCGTCGAGCCTGGTGCCAGGCAACGATCCGACATTACTGTTTACCAACTCCGGTATGGTGCAGTTCAAGGATGTGTTCCTGGGTACCGAAAAGCGCAACTATGTGCGCGCTACCTCGGTCCAGCGCTGCCTGCGCGCCGGCGGCAAGCACAATGACCTGGAAAATGTGGGTTATACCGCGCGTCACCATACTTTTTTCGAAATGCTGGGCAACTGGTCGTTCGGCGACTATTTCAAGCACGATTCGCTGGTCTGGGCCTGGGAGCTGCTGACCAAGGTCTACGGCCTGCCGGCCGACAAATTGTGGGCCACGGTGTATGAAACCGACGATGAAGCCTACGATATCTGGCATAAGGTGATCGGCTTGCCGAAGGAACGCATCGTGCGTATCGGCGACAACAAGGGCGCGCCGTATGCGTCGGACAATTTCTGGCAGATGGCCGATACCGGCCCTTGCGGTCCTTGCTCCGAAATTTTCTACGATCACGGTCCCGATGTCTGGGGCGGCCCGCCAGGCAGCCCGGAGCAGGATGGCGACCGTTACATCGAAATCTGGAACAACGTGTTCATGCAATTCGATCGCCAGATAGATCCGAAGACCGGCGCGGCGACTCTGACACCGCTGCCGAAGCAGTGCGTCGATACCGGCATGGGCCTGGAGCGTCTGGCTGCGGTATTGCAGCATGTGCACAGCAATTATGAAATCGATTTGTTCCAGCGCCTGATCAAGGCTGCTGCACGCGAAACCAATATCACCGACCTCGAAAACAATTCGCTGAAAGTGATCGCCGATCACATTCGCGCCTGTTCTTTCCTGGTGGTCGACGGCGTGATTCCTGGCAATGAAGGGCGCGGTTATGTGTTGCGCCGGATTATCCGCCGTGCGCTGCGTCACGGCCACAAACTGGGCCAGACCAAGCCGTTCTTCTACAAGCTGGTGAAGGATCTGGTGCTGGAAATGGGCGCCGCCTATCCGGAACTGCCGGAAGCCGCAGAGCGCGTCGAACAGGTACTGAAGCAGGAAGAAGAACGTTTCGGCGAAACGCTGGAAAACGGCATGAAGATCCTGGAAACGGCACTGGCCAAGACGCCGAAAAAACTGGATGGCGAAACCGCGTTCACGCTGTATGACACTTTCGGTTTCCCACTCGATCTGACTGCGGATATCTGCCGCGAACGCGAAGTCGAGCTGGATGAAGCAGGTTTTGCCACAGCCATGGAACGGCAGAAATCGACCGCGCGCGCGGCCGGTAAATTCAAGATGGCCGCCGCCGTGGAATACAGCGGCGACAAAACCCGCTTTGTCGGCTACGACGCCCTGGCGCATGAGGCCAAGGTGCTGGCACTGTATGTGGATGGCAGCGCAGTACAAAAAATCGAAGCCGGCCAGGACGCGATCGTGGTGCTCGATACCACGCCGTTTTATGCCGAGTCGGGCGGCCAGGTTGGCGATTCCGGCGTGCTGGAAGCCGCAGGCGCTGTGTTTGTGGTGGCCGACACCCAGAAAATCCAGGCCGAGGTGTTCGGTCATCACGGCAATCTGAGCAGCGGTTCGCTGGCAGTCGGCGATCAGCTGAGCGCCAAAGTGGATACCGCGGTGCGCGCGCGCACCGTGCGCAATCACTCGGCCACGCACTTGATGCACAAGGCATTGCGTGAAGTATTGGGTGGCCACGTCGCGCAAAAAGGTTCTTTGGTGGACGCCGACAAGACCCGTTTCGATTTCAGCCACAATGCGCCGGTCAGCGCCGATGAAATTCGTCGCATCGAGGAAATCGTCAATCGTGAAATCCTGGCCAATGTGGCTACCGAAGCCAGGCTGATGTCGTTCGACGATGCGGTAGGCGCCGGCGCCATGGCCTTGTTCGGTGAAAAGTATGGCGACGAAGTGCGGGTGCTGTCTATCGGCACGTCGCGCGAATTGTGCGGTGGCACCCACGTCAGCCGCACCGGCGATATCGGCTTGTTCAAGATCGTCGCTGAAGGCGGCGTTGCCGCCGGCATCCGTCGTATCGAAGCGGTGACCGGCGAAGCCGGGCTGGCGCTGGTGCAGAACCTGAGCAATCGCGTCAATGAAGCTGCGGCGGCATTGAAAGCGCAACCGGAAGAACTGACCCAGCGTATCGCGCAGGTGCAGGAACACGTCAAGGCGCTGGAAAAGGAATTGAACAGTTTGAAGTCGAAACTGGCGGCGAACCAGGGCGACGAGCTGGTCACCCAGGCTGTCGACGTCAAGGGCATCAAGGTATTGGCGGCGACGCTGGAAGGCGCCGATAGCGCAACCTTGCGCGAAACCATGGATAAGCTGAAAGATAAGCTGAAGACTGCCGCGATTGTCCTGGCTGCGGTGAAGGATGGCAAAGTGAGCCTGATCGCAGGCGTTACCGCTGATGCTACCGCCAAGGTCAAGGCCGGTGAGCTGGTCAACTTTGTGGCTCAGCAAGTGGGCGGTAAAGGCGGCGGTCGTCCCGATATGGCGCAAGCCGGCGGCACCGACGCCAGCGGTTTGGCGGCGGCACTGCAAGGCGTCGCTGCGTGGGTTGGCGAACGCGCGTAAAAAACTTGTTACTGAAAACCTGCCACTGCGATAGTGGCCGGCCAAAGCGGGAAGCATCAAATCGCAGTAGTATCGCGGATTGATTCTTCCCGCTTTTTTATTCTGACCACACACATCAACTCTGATATGAGCGAATTCAAATTCTGCCCGGTTTGTGCCGCATCCTTGATCCAGCGTGCCGATGAAGGCGAGACTGGAAAGTTGCGCCTGGCGTGTCCCGAAGGGCACTGGACGCATTGGGATAACCCCTTGCCGGTGCTGGCGGCGGTGGTTGAGATCGACGGCAAGATCCTGCTGGCGCGCAATGCGGCATGGGAAGAGGGCATGTTCGCTTTGATCACCGGTTTCATGGAGCGTGATGAAACGCCGGAGCAGGGCGTCGCCCGTGAGCTCAAGGAAGAAACCAATCTGGATGCCGAGCAGATCACGCTGATCGGCGTCTATGAATTCATGCGCAAGAACGAGCTCATCATCGCCTATCACGTCAAGGCGTCCGGCCTGATTCAACTGTCGCCGGAACTGCTGGAGTATCGCCTGCTGGAGCCGGCCGCGTTACGCCCCTGGCGCGCCGGTACCGGCCATGCCGTCGCCGACTGGATGCGGGCGCAAGGACTGGCGGTTGAATATATCGACCGGCCCTTGTTGCCGAAGGCGCAGCCTGAACTTGCTTTGAAAACCTGAAATTGTGCGGCGGCTACGGCAGAAGAAAATCAATGCGTAAAAAATAGTGCTGCAAATAACGCTACAAATAACGCTGCCATACGGCAATCACTGGGTAGAATTGCGATATTGCAATTTTTCCTGCTCTTGAGCCGCCATGTTGATTATTCCGGTAGACCGTAAGCCAGACTGGAAGCGCCCACCGCTAGTCACCATTTTTCTGGTGCTGGTCAACTTGCTGATTTACTTCGGCATTCAATGGCATGAGCGCAGCCAGATGGAGCCTGCTGCTCACTACTATCTGGTCGAGTCGCGCTTACCCGAATTCGAATTTCCTGCCTATGCGCGTTATCTGGAAAGCGATAACAAGCCGGAGGCCGCCACCGCCATGCGCCGAGCCCTGGAGCGTTGGCGACGCTTGCGGGCACGGGCCGATCTGGCTGCCGCACGGGACGGCAGCACCGCTTCGTTGAAAAACTATCAGCAGCTTATCGAGAGCTGGTATGTGCTGGATGCGGATCTCCGTTTTGGCGCCCTGATGCAGCAAGCGAAGCCGGCTGTGCTGGGCGCCATCGCTGACGACGATCTGGCGGAATGGAAAGAGCAGCGCGAGCACTATGTGCAGACGCGCAAGCGCAGTTTTACCGAGCGCTATTCATTGATTCCGGCGCAAGCATCCGAGCGCCCGGTTACGCTGCTTACACATATGTTTTTGCACGCCAGCGTCGAGCATGTGCTGGGCAATATGGTGTTTCTGGCGATGGTCGGCTATGCGGTGGAAATCCTGCTGGGCGGCGGCTGGTATCTGCTTTTTTATCTTTTGTCGGGTTTGCTGTCGGCGGCGTTTTATCTGGTGTTCCGCGGCGATAGCATGATCATGTCGCTGGGCGCATCGGGCGCCATTTCCGGCGTCATGGGGATATACACCGTGCTGTACGGTTTGCGCAAGATACGTTTCTTTTATTGGTTCTTGTTTTACTTCGATTTCGTCAAGGCGCCGGCCTTGATCATGTTGCCGATCTGGGTCGGCAAGGAAGCATTCGATCTGTGGTTTGGCGCGCCCTCGAATACCAATTATTACGCCCATATCGGCGGCTTGCTGGGCGGCGCATTGCTGGCCTTGCTCTATCGCTTGCTGGCGCGGCGCAAGCTGGAGCAGGCGCATGCCAGTTATATCGCCCCGGCCGACGACGATGAGCGCTTGCGCAGTCTCCAGCAGAGTGCGTATGCTGCCCTGGGCAGACTAGACTTTGAGCGCGCCCGGCGCGATTTCGGCCACCTGGTAAGCAAGACCCTGGCGCAGCAAGGGACGCCGCAGCCAGACTGGTTGTTGCAATTGTTCACTCTGTCGAAACAAGCGCCGGCTGGGGCCGCTTTCCACAAGACTGCAGCGATGCTGCTGCGTTTGCCGAAAGGCAGCCTGGCCGAAGATAAAATTCATCAGGTCTACCTGGACTACGTGGCGCGAGCCGAGCCGCGGCCACAGCTGAGCAGCGAGCAATCGCTGGCTGTCGCCAAGCGCTTCGCATTGAACGGCCAGCCGCAAACCGCGGCAGCCATCCTGCAGATATTAATGGTGACTGCGCGCCAGCATCAGCAATTGCCGCAGCTGGTGCAGTTCGTCGCCAGGGGATTCATGGCGGCGGGCTTGCACGACAAGGCGCGGCATTACCAGCAATTGTTGCTGCAGCAGTTTCCCTTGAGTGAAGAAAGCCGGATCGCAACCAGCCCCGGCAATCGCTATTGATCAGCTTTGCCCGGCACTCTGCGTCAAGCCTTCGATTACATTCTTGTATCGCTGTGCTTCGCTGGCCGCCGGGTTGGCCGGCCACTGGGCTATCACGTGATTGAACAGCGATAAGGCGCGGGCATCCTGGCGCAGATGATCTGACAGCAGCTTGCCAGCCAGGACCAGCACTGCCGGCACATCCTTATGGCGTGCGGCGCGCTTGTGGAAGCCCGATACGATTTCCAGTGCAATCTGATATTCGCGCACCGCAGCAGCGGCTGCTGCAATTTCCAATACATGATCCGGATTGTCGATCTTGAACTCAGGGTCGAGCTGGCGTGCCTGGCGCCAGGCATCGCCGATACGGCCGGCTTTGCCCGAGCGGGCCAGCGCAAACAGATGACGTGGCGCATATTCCAGCTGCTTGCTCTTCTCGCCCTTTAACATCAGCAGTTTGGCGTAATGGCCTGATAACTGCGGGTTGAATTGATCGTAACGCAGTTCTTCCCACACCATTTCGATGGCCAGGTTGATGTCGCCGTCGCGAATCAGCGCGCCGATTTGCTGCGCCAGGATTTCATCGTCGCTCAGAGGACGATTGGAGCGGCTGCCGGCGAGCGCATTTGTTTCAAAATTACGATCCGGGGCATAGCCGATCTCTTGATGGTACTGGTACATCGTATAGCCCATCAAATTGAAGCCAATCAGTGTGAAATAGGCGAAAGCGAAAATGCTCAAGCCGATCAACAGGGTTATCGACACTTTTCCTAGAAAAAGCGCGATGGTAATCGGCGCGCACTGGCTCAGTATGAAGCCGAACACCCATAGCGCCAGATAAGGCCAGCCGCAAGCCTTGATCATCTTGGACACGTTGAATGGATTGATGGCGTCGGTAAAGCTGTGGGTATGCCCCAGCACCATGATGCTGGCGGGCAGCATCAGATTGGCAACGGCGCTTCCCAATAGTCCGAGGAAGGGGTGGAGTGCGGCCATGACGACGATAAAAATGCCTTGGACCAGCATCACAAAGTTGAGCTTGTAGGGCGTCATCTTGTGCATGTCGTCCGGCTCGTCGAAATCGGCATAACGCAAATTGCCGAGCGAGGTTTGCTCCAGAATCCGGAATGCCTGGCGCATCAGGTCGATGGAAAACCCCAGGCCGACCAGTACCGCGATGATGAGAATGATCGGTGAGAAGCCATCGTCTTCACCGCTCCTGCCCAATAGCCATAAACCGCTGCCGGCCAGGGCATACACCACCGGGCGCCAGATCAACTGCTGCTGCATCGGATACAGGAAAAATTGAGGTAAGCGCTGCCAGAACGGAGTAATGTTGTTGTAAGGATTTTCGCTAAAACTATCCCGCATGCTGGTTCCTTAGAATGGTTCACCAGGCGTTGCTGGGGAGCGGCATCATCCCTGGTGTGTCTCCGCTACATTTAGTTACTTTGTGGCATGAATGTTAGCATGTGAATTGAATAAAAATTGCATTAAAGACATATTTGTTTGCGGGGCAGCTGTTGTAAAAATGATGGAAGGTTTGTTGCGATGCGTCAAACGGGCCTGCGTTTGGAGTAGAATCATCAAATAGCAGCAAATGTTAAAAATTTTCACATTACGACGAAGTGGTTATGAACTTTAATAAAGAACTCGACGCGCGCGGCCTGCATTGCCCACTGCCGATTTTGAAAACCAAGAAGGCGTTGGCAGACATGCTGAGTGGTGAAGTACTCCGTGTGTTGGCGACTGATTCTGGTTCGGTACGTGATTTTCAGGCGTTCGCGAAACAGACCGGTAATGATTTGCTGGAGCAGAGCGAAGAAAACAGAGAGTTTATTTTCTTCATGAAGCGCAAGTAAGAAAAATGCTGAGCGCCGTTCTGCTGTAAGTCTTTGCCCATCAATATATGCTGCAACCAGCGTCCTGCTGGTCGTGCCATGCCTGGTTTTTACCCTTTTTGTCCCCTTTTTTGCCGCCTTTTACTGGCCGGCGCACCACATCCCCCAATCCATAAATCACCATGAGCCCGTCTCGTTTCACAAGAGACTGGCGCGATTAGTCGATTTGCTCTAAGATTTAATAGAACGATCGTGCTAAATTTCAGCGTCGGATCGAATTCTCTCTTATAATTCCCAAGTGGGATTTACGTTAACGTCAATTTGCGCCTATTCGCTCCGATTCGCGCCAATCCGCGTCAGTTCAGATTTTTTATTTCAATAAAAGGCATAACGATGAAAGTATTAGTACCAGTCAAGCGTGTCGTCGACTACAACGTCAAGGTGCGGGTCAAGTCAGATGGCAGCGGCGTAGATATTGCTAACGTCAAAATGTCGATGAATCCGTTTGACGAAATCGCGGTGGAAGAAGCCACGCGCCTGAAAGAAGGCGGCAAAGTGACTGAGGTGATCGCGATTTCCTGCGGCGTTACGCAATGTCAGGAAACCTTGCGCACGGCGATGGCGATTGGCGCCGACCGCGGCATCCTGGTCGATACTGCCGACACCGATCTGCAACCGCTGGCGGTGGCCAAGCTGTTGAAAGCAGTGGCTGACAAAGAACAGCCGCAGCTGATCATCCTCGGCAAGCAAGCGATCGACGACGATTGCAATCAGACCGGTCAGATGCTGGCCGCGCTGCTGGGCTGGCCGCAAGCCACTTTTGCATCCAAGGTGGTACTGGAAGAGGGCAAGGTCGTGGTCACGCGTGAAGTCGACGGCGGCCTGGAAACCATCGCCCTGACACTGCCAGCCATCATCACCACCGATTTGCGCCTGAATGAGCCGCGTTATGTGACGCTGCCCAACATCATGAAAGCCAAGAAGAAAACGCTAGACGTATTCAAGCCGGCCGATCTGGGTGTGGATGTCGCACCGCGCCTGAAGACGCTGAAAGTGGTGGAGCCAGCCAAGCGTAGCGCCGGTATCAAGGTGCCTGACGTGGCAACCCTGGTCGCCAAGCTGAAGAACGAAGCCAAAGTCCTGTAAGCGAACGCCGACTTTAGCTTACTGAACCACAACCTATTCAAGAACCACGTGCAGCGCTGCCGCACCGACATCATCTAGATGATGCAGGCGAGCGTACACAACACAGGAGCCAACATGACAGCCTTAGTCATTGCTGAACACGATAATGCCTCATTAAAAGGCAGTACCCTCAATACCGTCACCGCCGCCAGCCAATGCGGCGGCGAAGTCCACGTTCTGGTCGCCGGCAGTAACTGCGGCGCAGCCGCTCAAGCCGCAGCGCAACTGGCTGGCGTGAGCAAAGTATTGGTGGCGGATGCAGCCTATTTTGCCGATGGCCTGGCTGAAAACGTTGCCGAGCAGGTGCTGGCTCTGGCTGCTGCCTACAGCCATATCCTGGCGCCGGCTACCGCCTACGGTAAAAACATCTTGCCGCGTGTAGCGGCCAAACTGGATGTCGGCCAGATTTCCGAAATCACCAAGGTCGACAGCCCGGACACATTCGAACGCCCGATCTATGCCGGTAACGCCATCGCAACAGTGCAATCGAGCGACGCTACCAAAGTCATCACCGTCCGCACCACCGGGTTTGACGCTGCAGCAGGCGGTGGTTCTGCTGCCGTGGAAAATATCGCAGCAGCGGCTGACTTCGGCAAATCCGCATTCGTCTCGCGCGAACTGGCCAAGTCGGATCGCCCTGAACTGACGGCTGCCAAGATCATCGTATCCGGCGGCCGCGGCCTGGGCTCCGCTGAAAACTTCAAGATCCTGGAGCCGTTGGCTGACAAGCTGGGCGCTGCAATGGGCGCTTCGCGCGCTGCGGTCGACGCCGGCTTTGTGCCCAATGACTGGCAAGTCGGACAGACCGGCAAGATCGTCGCGCCGCAGCTGTATATCGCGGTCGGCATTTCCGGTGCGATCCAGCATCTGGCCGGGATGAAAGATTCCAAGGTCATCGTCGCCATCAACAAAGATGAAGAAGCGCCGATTTTCTCGGTGGCGGATTACGGCATTGTCGGCGACTTGTTCGAGATCGTGCCGCAATTGGTGGCCGCACTGGGCTAAGTCACTGGCGTTTAGCTGACGTTTAGCTGACGATTAGTTTAACCAGGCGTTGCTAACAACGCCTGGTTAAAAATAGAAAGCATACGGGTGGTATCGCGGGTACTGGCAATGTCAGGCCAAGTGGTGCCGCCCGAATTTTTAGGAGTAGCTCATGAGTTATGTCGCCCCGTTGAAAGACATGCTGTTCGTGCTCAACGAACTGGCTGGTCTGGAGCAGGTCAGCACACTGCCTGGTTGCGAAGATGCGACGCCGGAAACCGTGGAAGCAGTGTTGCAAGAGAACGCCAAATTCTGTAGCGAAGTTGTCGCACCCTTAAACCGTAGCGGCGATCAGGAGCCTAGTTATTGGCATGACGGCGAAGTCACTACCAGCAAAGGTTTTAAGGAAGCATTCAAGGCATTTGCGGAAGCAGGCTGGCAAGGCGTGCAGCATCCGGTCGAATTTGGCGGCCAGGGTTTGCCCAAGCTGGTAGCGACCCCGTGCATAGAGATGCTGAATGCAGCCAATCTTTCTTTCGCTTTGTGCCCGCTGTTGAGCGATGGCGCGATCGAAGCTTTGCTGACGGCCGGCAGCGATCAGCAAAAACAGATCTATCTGGAGAATCTGGTATCCGGCAAATGGACCGGCACCATGAACCTGACCGAACCGCAAGCCGGTTCCGACCTGGCGCTGGTGCGCACCCGTGCAGTGCCGCAAGGCGACGGCACTTACAAGATTTCCGGCACCAAGATTTTCATCACCTACGGTGAGCACGATATGGCTGAAAATATCGTGCATCTGGTGCTGGCGCGCACGCCGAATGCACCGGAAGGCGTGAAGGGAATTTCGCTGTTCATCGTGCCGAAATTCATGGTCAATGCGGACGGTTCGCCGGGCGCACGCAATGACGTTCATTGCGTCTCGCTGGAACACAAGCTCGGTATCAAAGCCAGCCCGACCGCGGTGCTGCAGTTCGGTGACCACGGCGGCGCTGTCGGCACCTTGGTGGGCGAGGAAAACCGTGGCCTTGAATATATGTTCATCATGATGAACGCTGCGCGCTTTGCGGTGGGCTTGCAAGGCATCAGCGTCGCCGAGCGCGCTTATCAAAAAGCGCTGGCCTACGCCAAAGACCGGGTGCAATCGCGCGATCTGGCGGGTTCTGCCGGTGCAGTGACGATTATCCACCAACCCGATGTGCGCCGCATGCTGATGAGCATGCGCTCGCAGACCGAAGCGGCGCGCGCGCTGGCGTATGTCACCGCGGCGGCTCACGATGCGGCCCATCATCATGGCGACGAGGCTACCCGCAAAGCCAATCAGGCGTTCTATGAATACATGGTGCCGATTGTCAAAGGCTGGTCGACCGAGATCTCGATTGATGTAGCGTCAACCGGTGTGCAGATTCACGGCGGCATGGGCTTCATCGAAGAAACCGGCGCTGCGCAGTTCTATCGCGATGCGCGGATTCTGACGATTTATGAGGGTACTACGGCAATCCAGGCCAACGACTTGATCGGTCGCAAGACTGTGCGTGATGGCGGCGCTGTCGCCAAGGGCATCATCGCTCAAGTGCGTGCTACGCAAGCGGAGCTGGCGAGCAGCGGTGCGGCTGATCTGGTTGCCATCGGCAAGCAGCTGGCCAGCGGCGCTGATGCGTTGGAGCAGGTTGTCAGCTATGTGGTCGGCAATCTGAAAAGCGATATCAAGGGCGTGTTTGCCGGTAGCGTGCCGTATCTGAAGCTGGCTGGTATTGTGCTGGGCGGCTGGCAGCTTGGGCGTGCAGCGCTGATTGCAACGCAAAAATTGCAGTCGGCTACGGGCGATAGTAATTTTTATCAGGCCAAGATTGGTACGGCGCGTTTCTTTGCCGAACACATACTGTCCCAGGCCGACGCTTATCGCATCTCGATTGTCGAAGGCAGCAGCGGGGTGATGGCGTTGACGGAAGATCAGTTCTGATATTTTTGCCGATGTAAAAAAAAAGCAGCCCAGGCTGCTTTTTTTATTGGTGCTGGTGCATCGGGTTTTCAGGCTCAACCGTAGGCGCCGCCGGTGAACAGCAGGTCGAATGTGCGGGCAATGCTGCCAATCAAGGCAATCGCACCGACGCCCAGGGTCAATACCACCAGCAAGACGACAAACCAGCCGGAGTCGGATTGGCGGCCGGAGCCTGCGTTGTATTTTTCATCCCATTTTTCATCTGGGGTCAATCCGATCACCAGCGATTCTATACAGGCAATCAGGCCCGAGACGATCAGCGCTCCAAACAGGAAGGCCACTTGCTGATCTTGTCTCCAAAGAAAGTAAGCCAGCAAACAGGCTGGCAGGGTGGCAAGATGCAGCCAGCCCCAGACGTCTTTAATTCCCTTGAGATAGAAGCGGTGTAAGCCAATGCTGCCGAATACGGTAGCCACGAAGGTGGCGAGTGTCTTGTTCTTGTGGGATTGGGTCATGTGCAGGGTGGGTGGATGAATTGTCGTCTGAAACATGCAAAAAAGCAGGCAATCCTTGCATCAGTCGGGAATATTGCTAATATACTAGCTTGGCTATCGCTACTGATGTTTCCGAACCGCACCATGTGCGTCGGAAAGCGAATTGAGGGCGTAGTGTACAGCCTGCCTCAATAGAATGTCACTTGATAGTCAGGCCCGCTTGCTGCCTGAGCAGATACGGCAGCAAAGCGTTTTTAGAGCCCAGCAAATACCTGTTTGACGTAGTGAAACCACACCCATGGCCTGCTTTGGTTGCGGGGGTGGCTCACTTTGCGTTATAATTTGCGGCTTTTTCCGTGTTCGAACACTTTTTGGAAACATTATGGTCGTTATTCGTTTATCCCGTGGTGGCGCAAAGAAGCGTCCTTTTTACAACATCGTAGCTACTGATTCGCGCAATCGCCGTGACG